>DATFRO010000067.1:0-36996 GCA_035263105.1 Steroidobacteraceae bacterium
CGAATCCAGGCGCGCTGGATGCGGGCCTGGATCTGTGCCACGTACTGCGCCAGCTGGCCCGAGTTCTCGGCCGCGTTGCGCCGCTCCTCCTCGGCGAGCCGGCGCTTGAGCTCGGCCTCGCTGTCCTTGCGCTGCTTGGCCTCGAGATCCTTGCGTTTCTTGTCGGCCGCGGCTTTCGCCTGCTGCTGCTTCTTCGCCTCATCGGCCTTGCGCTTCGCCTCCTCCTCCTCCTGCTGGCGTTCCTGCGCGAGCTTCTCCTCCGTTTCGCGCTGCTGCTTCAGCTCTTCGAGCTTCTGCTGCTCTTCCTCGCGATCCTTGCGCGCCTGCTCGGCCTGCTGACGCTCCTCTTCGGCCTGTCGCTGGCGCTCCTTCTCCTCGTCCTCCAGCCGCTTCGCCTCCTGCTGGATGCGCCGCTCGTCGACCACCGTGGCATCGATCGCCGGCTGCGCGGCCGGCTGCGGCGTCGGTCGCGAGCGCAGCGTGACGAAGCCGTAGGCCAGCAACCCGATGACGAGTGCGTGCAGCAGGATCGACAGGGTGAGCGAAAGGGCGTGTTCGCGCGCGAATCCTGCCATGGCTACCGTTCGTTCCGCCGATCCTCTGGCAGCTTCTCCGGATCGGTGATGAAGCCCACTTTCTTCGCGCCCGCCTTCTGCAGTAGCACCATCGCCGTCACGACCCGCCCGTAGGGAACCGCCTCGTCCGCTTTCACCAGCACCGGTGTCTGCGCGTCCCGCCGCAGCACTGCCGCGGCACGCGCCTCCACCGTCGCGCTGTCCAAGGGACGGTCCTTGTCGCGCCCGATGTTGAGATAGAGCTGCCCTTTCTTGTCGACGCTCAGGACCAGCGGCTGGTGCTGCTTGAGCATGTCGGGATCGAGCGGCTCCGCGCCCGCATCCGGGAGATCGACCTTGATGCCCTGGGTGAGGAGCGGCGCCGTGATCATGAAGATGATGAGGAGCACCAGCATCACGTCGATATACGGCACGACGTTGATCTCGCCCATGAGCCTGCGGCCGCGATTGCGCTTCGGGCTCGGCATCAGACCGCCCGCGCGGCCGCGTGCCGCTGCAGAATGGTGGCGAACTCTTCCATGAAAGTGTCGTAGCGCAGCTCGAGACGGCTCACCTGGTCCGCGTAACGGTTGTAGGCGATGACCGCGGGGATCGCCGCGAACAGTCCCATGGCGGTGGCGATTAGCGCCTCGGCGATGCCCGGGGCGACCATCGCGAGCGTTGCCTGCTGCACGTTCCCGAGCGAGTGGAAGGAATTCATGATGCCCCACACCGTGCCGAAGAGCCCGACGTACGGGCTGGTCGAGCCGATGGTCGCGAGCATCGCAAGGTTGTGCTCGAGCCGGTCCACTTCGCGCATCTGCGCGACGCGCATCGCGCGCTGCGCGCCCTCGAGGAGCTGCGCCGGGGCGACGCCGCTTTGCTGGCGCAAGCGTCCGAATTCACGAAAGCCGGATTCGAAGATGCTCTCCATCCCGCTGGTGCTGCCTTCACGCGATTCGATCGAGCGGTACAGCATCGAGAGATCGCCGCCCGACCAGAAGTTGCCTTCGAAACCGTCCGCCTCCGAGCGTGCGCGGCGGATCAGCGAGCGCTTGCGCAGGATCACCGCCCAGGAGGCGATCGAGGCGCCGAACAGCAGCGCGAGCACCAGCTGCACGACGAAACTCGCATCGAGTACCAGCTTGATGACGGAAAGATCAGACGGCATTCCTCACCCCTCGTGCCGGGCTAACGCCTGCAGCAGGCTTTCCGGCAAGCGTCGCGGTCGCAGCGTCGCGCAATCCAGGCAGGCCGCGCGCGTACGCGCCCGCGTGAGCAGTTCGCCACCCACCCGCTCGCGATACACATCCTGTGAGAAGGCGAAACTCGCCCGGCCCTCCGCCATGATCGTGCAGGTGATCTGCAGCAGGTCGTCGAGCCGCGCGGGCAGCAGGTAGTCGATGTTGACCGAGACGATCGCGAACATCACGCCCTGTTCCTGCGCCAGCTGGTTCTGATGGATTCCGAAACTGCGCAGCAGTTCCGTGCGCGCCCGCTCCATGAACTTGAGATAGTTGGCGTAGTAGACGATGCCGCCCGCGTCGGTGTCTTCCCAGTAGACACGCACGGGGAAGGTGAAGGTGCTCATGGGTAGACGAGCCACGGCAAACCTGAAGCAAGCCTCGGGCCTCTCTTCTTCACTGCCTGCCCTCACCGAACAGCGGCAGATTCCCGCCGCGATCGGAGTCCGGCACCTTGAGACCAAAGTGCAGATACGCGACGCGCGTCGCCATGCGCCCGCGCGCCGTGCGCATCATGAAGCCCTGCTGGATCAGGAACGGCTCGATCACATCCTCGATCGTGTCGCGCTCTTCGCCGACCGCCGCAGCCAGGCTGTCGACGCCGACCGGGCCGCCATCGAACTTCTCGATGATCGTCAGCAGGAGCTTGCGATCGAGCGCATCGAAGCCTTGCGGGTCGACTTCGAGCAGGTCGAGCGCCGCGGTCGCCACCTGCTCGGTGATGCGCCCCTGCGCTTTCACTTCGGCAAAGTCACGCACCCGGCGCAGCAGGCGATTGGCGATGCGCGGCGTGCCGCGCGAGCGCGTCGCGATGCGCCGTGCGCCGGGAGCATCGATGTGCAAGCCGAGAATCCTCGCGGAGCGCGTCACGATGTGCTCGATCTCATCGACGGTGTAGAACTCGAGCCGCTGCACGATCCCGAAGCGATCGCGCAACGGCGAGGTCAGGAGGCCGGCCCGGGTGGTCGCGCCGATCAGCGTAAAGGGCGGCAGGTTGAGCTTGATCGAGCGCGCGGCGGGTCCCTCGCCGATCATGATGTCGAGCTGAAAGTCCTCCATCGCCGGATACAGGATCTCTTCCACCACCGGGCTCAGCCGGTGGATCTCGTCGACGAACAGGACATCGCGCGGCTGCAGGTTGGTGAGGAGCGCAGCGAGATCGCCCGCGCGCTCGAGCACCGGCCCGGAGGTCTGGCGCAGGTTGACGCCGAGCTCGTTGGCCACGATGTGCGCGAGCGTGGTCTTGCCGAGGCCCGGCGGGCCGAAGATCAGCACGTGATCGAGCGCATCGCCACGATTGCGTGCCGCGGTGATGAAGATCTCCATCTGCGCCTTGACCGCCGACTGGCCGACGTAATCGGCGAGCACGCGCGGACGTACGGCACGCTCAGCGGCCTCGTCTTCGCCCGTCTCCTGCGGTCCGATGACACGTTCTTCGCTCAAGTCAGTCCCTCACCGCGGCTTGCAGCGCCCGCCGTATGAGATCCTCGGTCGATCCGTCGCCGCCGTCCGCGGCCTTGAGGAGCCGGGTGACCTCAGCCGGCTTGTAGCCGAGCGAAACCAGCGCGCTGAACGCCTCCGAATGCGCCGCACCCTGCCCGGTGTCCGCTGAGCGGGCCACCTCGCCCACCGTCGCGAGGCTCTGCAGCCGATCGCGCATGTCGATCAGCAGGCGCTCGGCGGTCTTGCGGCCGATGCCCGGGATGCGCACCAGGCTCGCGGCATCCTGGGCTTCGACGCAGCGCGCGAACCCCTCGACGCTGATGCCGGAAAGAATGCCGAGCGCAATCTTGGGTCCCACACCCGATACCTTCAGCAGCGCCCTGAACAGCCGACGCTCCGCGTCGGTGGCAAAACCATACAGCACCTGCGCGTCCTCGCGCACGACGAGATGCGTGAAGAGCTGCACCTCCTGGCCGGCCGCCGGCAGGTCGTAGAAGGTCGACATCGGGGCCTCGAGCTCGTAGCCGACGCCGTTGACGTCGACAGTCAAGGCCGGCGGATGCTTGGCGAGGAGACGGCCGCGGAGGTATCCGATCATGGAGCGCGCAGCAGGTGCCGGAGGCGCCGCCCATGCACGTGGCACAGCGCGACGGCGAGCGCATCGGCGGCATCGGCGGTCAGGCGACTCTCCACGTGCAGCAGCGCCTTCACCATGTGCTGCACCTGGGTCTTCTCGGCCCCGCCGCTCCCCACGACTGCCATCTTGATCTCGCGCGGGGAATACTCGAACACGCGCACCATGCCGCTGAACGCGCCGCAGAGCGCGGCGCCCCGCGCCTGCCCGAGCTTCAGCGCGCTGTCCGCGTTCTTGTTGACGAACACGCGCTCGATGGCGACCTCGGCCGGGTGGAACTCGATCACCAGCTCCCGGACGCGCGCGAAGATCTCCTGCAGCCGCTCGGGGAAGGACTCACCGGTGATACGGATTGCGCCGCTCGTCACGTGCACGGCGTTACCGGCGCTGAAGTCGATGATGCCGAAGCCGGTGCAGCGCGATCCCGGGTCGAGGCCGAGCACCCGCACGGACGTCGCGGTCGCACCGGCAGCGGGATCGCCGCCGTCCGACAGCGCTCCCGGCTTAAACGCGCGCCAGGATCTCGTCCGGTATGTCTGCATTCGAGTAGACGTGCTGCACGTCGTCCAGGTCTTCCAGTGCTTCGAGCAGGCGCACCATCGACTCCGCCTGCTCTCCGGCCAGTGGCGTGGAGGTTCCGGCCCGCATGGTGATCTCGGCATCGCCCGGCGCGAGACCCGCCTGGCTCATCGAATTGCGCACCTTCTCGTACTCGGAAGGATCGGTCAGCACGTCGATCGAGCCATCGTCATTGGTGACCACGTCCTCGGCCCCGGCGTCGAGCGCGGCCGTCATGACCGCATCCTCGTTGCTCCCGGGCGGATAACACAACATGCCGACTTCGTTGAACAGGTACCCGACGGAGCCCTCGGCACCGAGATTCCCCCCATAACGGGTGAAGGCATGGCGCACGTCGGCGACCGTGCGATTGCGGTTGTCGGTGAGGCACTGGACCATCACGGCGACTCCGCCCGGCCCGTAGCCCTCGTAGTGCACTTGCTGGAAGTTGTCGGTGCCGAGCTCGCCGGTGCCGCGCTTGATGGCGCGTTCGATGTTGTCGCGCGGCATGCTCGCCGCCCGCGCCTTGTCGATGACCATGCGCAGGCGCGGATTGGAGGCGGGATCGCCACCACCGACGCGCGCGGCGGCGGTAATCTCACGGATGATCTTGGTGAAGACCTTTCCGCGCTTCTTGTCCTGGGCCCCCTTGCGATACTGGATGTTGGCCCATTTGCTATGACCTGCCATGTGCTTGAAGCCCGCGCGAAAAGTGCGGGTATCATAGCCGCAAATCCCTTTTCCGGACACCGCCAAGGCGCCTGATTCGATCGTGGAAACAACGACTTCCACCTTGCGTCCTGCCTCCGCCGCGGTGACCGCGGCCGAGGCGCAGCTGCGCGCGCTCGAGCCTGAAGATGGCGCGGAGTCGGTGCGCGAGCGCTCGCTCGCGCTCTCCCGCATCGTCGCGACACTGGCCATCGACGACGACGTGGTGCTCGCCGCTCTGGCGGTCCCCCTCCTCGACGCACGGCTCATCGATGAAGCGAGCGCCGCCCAGCGCTTCGGCGCCGAGGCCGTGCGCCTCGCGCGCGAGCTGCGCCAGCTCGGCGGCATCGGGCTGCCGGCGCAATGGCGCCCGGAGCACAAGCTCTCCGCGACGCAGGCCGAGACGTTGCGCAAGATGCTGCTCGCGATCGTCACCGACCCGCGGCTCATCATCCTGCGGCTCGCGGATCAGCTCCTGCGACTGCGCGAGGCGAAGGAGCTCGCGCCCGACGCGCAACGGCAGCTCGCACTCGAGACGCGCGAGATCCATGCGCCGCTCGCCAACCGGCTAGGCGTCTGGCAGCTCAAGTGGGAGCTCGAGGACCTGTCATTCCGCTATCTCGACCCGGAGAGCTACCGGCGCATCGCCGCGGCGCTCAAGGAGCGCCGCGCCGATCGCGAGCGCTACATCACGGCAGTGATCGAGCAGCTGCAGACGGAGCTCGCCAGGGCCGGGATCGACGCCGAGATCGTCGGCCGGCCGAAACACATCTTCAGCATCTGGAAGAAGATGCAGCACAAGCAGCTCACCTTCGAGCAGGTGCTCGACGTGCGGGCGCTGCGTGTCCTGGTCGGCACGATCGCCGACTGCTACGGCGCGCTCGGCGTGGTGCACGGCTTGTGGCCCTACATCCCGGGTGCGTTCGACGACTACATCGCGACGCCCAAGGACAACTTCTACCGCTCGCTCCACACGGCGGTGTTCGGGCCGGGACACGAGCCGGTGGAAGTGCAGATCCGCACGCGCGAGATGCACGAGCACGCCGAGCTCGGCGTCGCCGCGCACTGGAAGTACAAGGAGGGCGGGCAGCGCGACGCCGCCTACGAGGCGAAGATCCGCTGGGTGCGCCAGCTCCTCGAGCCGGAGGAAGGGAGCGAATCCGAGCGCGATTTTCTCGACCGGGTGCGCGCGGAGATCTTCGAGGACCGGATCTACGTGCTCACGCCCAAGGGCGAGGTCATCGACCTGCCGAAGCAGGCGACGCCGCTCGATTTCGCGTACCACGTGCACACCGACCTCGGGCATCGCTGCCGGGGCGCGAAGGTGAACGGCCGCATGGTGCCGCTCGACTACCAGCTGCAGAACGGCGAGATCGTCGAGATCATCCCCACCCGCAATCCGCAGCCGAGCCGCGACTGGCTCAACCCGCACAGCGGCTTTCTCGCCTCGCCCCGCAGCCGCGCCAAGGTGCGCGCGTTCTTCCGCAAGCGCGATGAAAGCCAGAACCGTACCGAAGGGCGCGAGATCCTCGAGCGTGAGCTCGAGCGCCTGGGCGCGCGCGGCATCCCGTTGCCCGACCTGATCAGCGAGCTCGGCTTGCGCAACGCCGACGCTCTCTATGCGGCGATCGGCGCCGGCGACCTGCACAGCACGCAGATCGCGGCAGCCGTGCAGCGTCGCACGCAACCCCCGGTCGAAGCGCCGCGCGTGATTCAACGACCGACGCCGACTGGCGTCGGCTCGAGTGGCGTGATGGTCGAGCGCGTCGGGAACCTGCTGTCCAACATCGCACGCTGCTGCCGACCGGTGCCACCGGAGCCGATCGCGGGCTACATCACGCTCGGGCGCGGCGTGAGCATTCATCGCAGCAGCTGTGCGAGCCTGCTGCGGCTCAAGGCGCGCCAGCCCGAGCGCATCATCCAGGTCGCGTGGGGCGAGCGGCGCGACCAGCTGTTCTCGGCCGATATCGCGCTCGATGCGCTCGACCGGCGCGGACTGGTGCGTGACGTCAGCGCCGTGCTGGCGGATGAGAAGATCAGCATCGAGAACATGACGACCGTCACCAACAGCCGCGAAGGGACCGCGCACATGGCGCTGCGCATCGGCGTACACGGTCTCGAGGAACTGAGCCGGGTGCTGGCGCGCATGAGCACGCTGCCCAACGTCGTGCGCGTGAGGCGCACGGTCTAGCGGGCCGCACGGCATGAACACCCGCGCGCCCGAAATCGTCGTCGTCGATCACGACCTCGAGGGGCTGCGCACACTGGTCGCGCCGCTGCGCAAGCAGTTCGAGTTCTACCTGACGGTGAGCGCCAACGACGCGGTCGCGGCCCTCACGCGCTTTCCGGTGCGCGTGCTGGTGACGGGTCAGACCCTGTTCACCGGTTCCGGGCTTGAGCTCCTGACCGAGGCGCGCCGGCGCTCGCCCGGCACGGCGCGCGTACTCATGCTCAACGCGGTCGAGCGTCGCGCCATCGAGGCGGAGCTCGCGGCTGCCGAGCTCTTTTACGTCCTGAAGCGCCCGTGCACGGCCGAGCAGCTCAAGGAAGTGCTCGATGCCGCGGCGCGCGCCGCGCAGGTGGGTGCGGGTGAAACCGGCGAACACATCGTGCTCGAATCGGATCACGAGCCCGAGCACGTCCATGCCGATGCGCCGAGCACCGACGAGCCGATCACGGTCCTGACGACGGACGTGGACCTGTACGAGGCGATCCGCACCGCGGTGCACGGCCGGCATCCGGTGCATCTCGCCGCCAAGCTCGAAGATGCCGCGAACCTCGCCGCCTCGGGGCAATGTGCGGTGCTGGTCACTGACGTCGCGCTCACCGAGTCGGCGCTGCGGCGGATCACGGGACACCTGCGAGCGCGCGAGGACGCACTGGTCACGATCGCGGTCGGTAATCGTGAACAGGGCAACGCCCTGATGGGGCTCCTGGCGACCGGCGCCATCCATCGCTTCCTGTTGAAGCCGGTCACACCGGGGCTGGCGCGTCTTGCCGTGGAATCTGCGACGCGGCAGCACGCTTCCGCCCGTGCGCATCGACACGCGGAAACGCATTTCGAATTGCGCCCGGCCTCGGCTGCAACAGCGGGCTCGGCCGCGGAGATCGCGGCCGCGGCGCAGGCGCATCTCAGCGAGCATCGCGCCGTGCCCGAGCGGCGCGCGCCGCGCAACATCGGTCGCATCGCCGCGATCGCGGGCGCTGCGCTCGTGGTGCTCGCGGCCATCGGTGGTGGGTGGTGGTATTACACGCATCGGCCACCGGAACCCGACCGCCGCGCGCTCGCCATCGCGTCGACGCTCGCCGCGGCGCAGGCTGCCGCTCGCACGGGCCACGTGCTCGAGCCCGCGCCCGGCAGCGCCTTCGAGCTCTATACGGAGGTGCTGCGCCTCGATCCGCAGAACGCCGCCGCGCGGACGGGCATCGATCAGATTGCCGACAATTTCATTTCGCAGGCGGAGACCGCCCTGGTGCAGGAAGACCTGGACGCCGCCACGCTCGCGCTCGCCCACGCGCGCCAGGTCCGCCCCGAGCACCGGCGGCTCAAGTTCCTCGACGCGCAGCTGGCGAAGGATCGGCAGGAGTTGCTGGTCCTGCAGGCGCGACAATCGGCGACGGCGGGGAACCTGCAGCAGGCGAAGGAACTGCTGCAGCAGGCCCAGCAGGTGGAGACGCCGAAGTCGACCGAGGTGAACTCCGCGCAGCAGGCGATCGATTCGCGCGCGCGCGAGCAGCAGGTCGCGCAATGGCTCGACCTCGCCCGCCAGCGCGTGGCGCAGAACCGTTTCACCTCGCCCCCCGATGACAGCGCCAAGTTCTACCTGCGCAGCGCGCAACGTGTCGATCCGCAGAACGTCGCGGTTCAGCAGGGACTGCGCGACCTGGGCGATCGCGTGGTCGCTTCGGCGGATACGGCCATCAAGGCGCAGCGCTTCGACGTGGCACGCAACTGGATTGCGCAGGCGCAGGACCTCGATGTCGGGCAGGCGAAGCTCGACGAGCTCAACCAGCGCGTCAATGCCGGTGTCGACGTCAAGGCGCGCAGCGACCTGCTGGCGCTGGTGGTGAAGCGCACCGACGAAAACCGCCTGCTGGAACCGGCCCAGGACAGTGCCCGCTACTACCTGGATCGGCTGACGCAGCTCGACCCGGCGTTCCCCGGCACCGACCGCGCCGCACAGGCGCTCGGCGCCAAGCTCGTCGCTCGCGCGCAAGGCGCGACCGCCTCGCGCCAGTACGACAATGCGACGCGGCTCCTGATCGAAGCGCGCGCGATCGGCTACACCGGCGCCGATCTCGCGACCAGCGAAGCTGCCTTGCGCGCGGCCCAGGCGCCAAGCGTTCCGGAACAGCCCCCACCGACGCGTGTGAAATACGCCGCACCGACCTATCCGCAGGACGCGCTCGCCAAGGGGCTCGAGGGCTGGGTCGACGTGAGCTTTGCGGTCAACGCGGCCGGTGAAGTGATCGATGCGCGCGTCGACGACGCGCAGCCGCGGCGGCAATTCGATCGCGCCGCACTCGCCGCGGTCGGCAAGTGGAAGTACCAGCCGAGCCCGAGCGGCAGCGACTACGCACAGCGGCTGAAGACCCGCGTGCAGTTCAAGCTTGCGGACTAGGACGCACCCGGGGCGATGATCGTGAGGCCGAGCCCGGCAAAATTCCCCATGCCAGCGAGCGCAGCCGGCACTTCGGCGAGCGTGATGTGCCGACTGATGAGCTTCTGCGGCGCGAGTTTGCCGCTTTCGATCATTGCCAGCATCGCTGTGTAGCGCGCGGCCTGGATGCCGTGACTTCCCACGATGTCGAGCTCATGCGCGATGACGCGGCCCATCGGTATCAGCGCGCCCTCCGGCAGGAGTCCGACCTGCACGTGCCGGCCGCGACGTCGCAGGCAGAGCACCGAATTGCTGCATGTCGTCGCGGAGCCAAGCGCATCGATCGAGAGATGTGCGCCACCGCCGGTGATGTCGCGTACCGCGACCGGCACGTCCTCGACTTGCCGCGCATCGATCGTTGCGCTGGCGCCGACCTCGCGGGCGAGCGCCAGCTTGTCGGCGGCGATATCGATGCCCACCACGTTCGCCCCGAGCGCCCGCGCAATCATGATCGCCGACAGCCCGACGCCGCCGCAGCCGTGCACCGCGACCCACTCGCCGGCTTGCACGCGGCCGCGGTCTACGATCGCCCGATAGGAGGTCGCGAAGCGACACCCGAGGCTCGCCGCGGTCGGATCACCGAGCCACCCGGGCAGCGCGACGAGATTCGCGTCCGCATAGTCGATCGCGACGAATTCGGCGAATGATCCCCAGGCCGTGAAGCCCGGCTGGAACTGGTTCGGGCACACCTGCGGATTGCCGGATGCGCATTGCGCGCAGCGACCGCAGCCGCAGACGAAGGGCACGGTCACGCGATCGCCCACCTTCCAGCGCGAGACTGCGGCGCCGACGGCGGACACGACACCGGCGAGCTCGTGTCCGGGAACGTGGGGCAGGCGGCGGATGTCCGGATCGTGGCCCATCCAGCCGTGCCAATCACTGCGGCAGAGCCCGGTCGCTTGCACCTTGATGACGACGCCGGCAGTGGGCGGCGTGGGATCCGCGACCTGCTGCACGCGCAGCGGCTGGCCGAACTCCTCGAAGACGACGGCTCGCACGCCGCAGCCTCAGCGATTGGGGAAGTCGATCGCGCGCTTGTCCGCGGCGAGCGCCGCTTCGTGGACAGCTTCGCTCAGCGTCGGGTGGGCATGGATCGTGCGCTGCAGGTCCTCGGTGCTCGCCGAGTACTCCATCGCGAGCACCGCCTCGGCGATGAGCTCGCCCGCCATCGGGCCGATGATGTGCACGCCGAGAATCTCGTCATCGTTCGTGGCCGAGACGATCTTGGCGAACCCCGCGGTCGCTTCCATCGCCCGCGCACGGCCGCTCGCCATGAAGGGGAACGTGCCGGTCTTGTACGCGCGTCCGCTCTGCTTGACCTGTTCCTCGGTCTGGCCGACCCAGGCGATTTCCGGCGCGGTGTAGATCACCGAGGGAATGGTCTTGTAGTTCACCTCGGAGAACTTGCCGGCGATGAGGTCGGCGACCATCACACCCTCTTCCTTGCCCTTATGCGCGAGCATTGGCCCACGCACCACGTCACCTACCGCCCAGACGCCTTCGGCGCTGGTTCGGCACTCATGATCGACCTGGATGAAGCCGCGCTGATCGAGCTCCACACCCGTACCCGGCGCGAGCAACTCTGCGGTGTATGGCCGTCGGCCGATCGCGATCACGAGCTTGTCGACTTCGATCGATTGCTCGCCCTTGGCGTCGGCGAAGCGCACGGTGATGGTGCTGCCCGCGATCGTCGCACCCGACACCTTGGCGCCGAGGCGAATGTCGAGGCCGAGCTTCTTGAAGTTGCGCAGGGCTTCCTTGGCGAGCTGCTGATCCGCGATCGGCAGGAAATCCGGCAAGGCTTCGAGCATCACGACTTCGCTCCCCAGCCGGCGCCAGACGCTGCCGAGCTCGAGCCCGATGACGCCGGCACCAATCACGCCGAGCCGCTTCGGCACCGAGGTGAATTCGAGCGCGCCCCAGGAGTCGACGATCTGGTCTCCGGTGAACGGCGCGGCCTGGAGCTCGGTCGGGATCGATCCCGACGCCAGCACGACATGCTTCGCCTCGAGTTCGCGCTGCGTGCCATCGGCCGCGGTGTATTGCACGCGGCGATTGGGCAGGAGCTTGCCGTGTCCCTGGAGCCCGGTGACGCCCGCGGACTTGAAGAGTGCGGTGATGCCGGAGGTGCTCGCCTTTACGATGCCGGCCTTGCGCTTCTGCATGGCCGCCAAATCGAACCCGAGGTTGCCGATGCGGATACCGTGCACCGCGAACTCACCCTGCGCACGGTGGTAGAGCTCGGTCGACTCGAGGAGGGCCTTGGAGGGAATGCACCCCGCGTTGAGGCAGGTGCCGCCGAAAGCATAGGCGCCGTCGGGATTCTTCCACTCGTCGATGCAGGCCACCTTGAGCTTGTTCTGCCCGGCACGAATCGCCGCGGGATAGCCCGCGGGGCCAGCGCCGATCACGATGACATCGAATGCGTCCGCCATGTCACTTCCTGTTTCAGATACCGACCAGCATGCGTGCGGGGTCTTCGAGACATTCCTTCACGGTCACCAGGAATTGCACCGCCTCGCGCCCGTCGATGATGCGGTGATCGTAGGTGAGCGCGACATACATCATCGGCCGCACCACGACCTGGCCGTCGACCACCATCGGGCGATCCTGGATCTTGTGCATGCCGAGAATCGCGCTCTGCGGCGAGTTGACGATGGGCGTCGACATCAGCGAGCCGAACACGCCGCCGTTGGTGATGCTGAAGGTGCCGCCGGTCAGGTCTTCGAGCCGGATCGTGCCCTCGCGCGCCTTCTTCGCGTACTCGCCGATGGCGCTCTCGATCTGCGCGAAGCTCATCAGGTCCGCATCGCGCAGCACCGGCACCATCAGGCCGCGATCGGTCGACACGGCGACGCCGATGTCGTAGTACTCGTGATAGACGATGTCGGCGCCTTCGACCGAAGCGTTGACCACCGGGAAGCGCTTGAGCGCTTCGATCGAAGCCTTGACGAAGAACGACATGAACCCCAGGCGCACGCCCTGCTCCTTCTCGAAGCGATCCTTGTAGCGCGCGCGCAGTTCCTGCACCGCCTTGAGATCCACTTCGTTGAAGGAGGTGAGCAGCGCCTGCGTCGACTGGGCCTGCACCATCCGCTCGGCGATGCGCGAGCGCAGGCGCGTCATCGGCACGCGCTTCTCGCCGCGCCCGGATGAGGCCGGCGCTCGCGTGACTGCGGGTGAGGGCTGGCGGGCTTGCGCAGCGCCCGGCTTGGTGCCGAGGTAGTTCACGATGTCCGATTTGGTGATCCGCCCGTCCTTGCCCGAGCCCGCGATTTGCGTCGGGTTCAGCCTGTTCTCCTCGACCATGCGCCGCACCGAG
This sequence comes from Steroidobacteraceae bacterium, assembly GCA_035263105.1. Lineage (GTDB taxonomy): Bacteria > Pseudomonadota > Gammaproteobacteria > Steroidobacterales > Steroidobacteraceae > DATBVX01. Next base: position 13,125 of record DATFRO010000067.1, read on the forward strand.
GGGCTGAGCTTCGAAGAGGAGCCATCATCTTTCGCTCGCGCGGGTTCTCCTGTGGCTCGTGCTGCGCCGGCGGCCGGCTGAGCATTCGCCTTGGCCGCAGGCGGTTCGGCTTTCGCGGGCGCGGCTTCGGCGGAGGCCGCAGGGGCCTTGGTGGCAACGACGGCACCCTCCTCGAGAGTCGCCAGCACTTGCCCGCTGGTGACGGTAGCGCCGTTGTCGACCTTGAGCTCCTTGATCACGCCGGCGGTCGGGGCCGGAACTTCGAGCACCACCTTGTCGGTCTCGAGGTCGACGAGATTCTCATCGCGCTGCACGGGATCGCCCGGTTTCTTGTGCCAGGCGACGAGCGTGGCATCCGCCACCGATTCGGGGAGTTGCGGCACTCGCACTTCGATGGTCATGAGCTCTTCCTGATCGCGATGGTCTTGAGGCGCGCGGTCTCACGGCCGGTGTCTTCCGTCGCCGTGGCGCGCAGGGCCGCCTCGACCAGCGCCTGTTGCTGCTGCTCGTGCACGTCGTGGATGCCGGTCGCCGGCGCCGCGGCGGGCGCGCGCCCCGCATAGAGCAGCACCTGGCGCGGGTTCAGCGGACCCTGCAGGCGATGACGGATCTGGTACCAGGCGCCCTGGTTCTGCGGCTCTTCCTGGCACCAGACGACTTCCAGCGCATTCGGGTAACGCTGCATGATCGCGGCGTATTCCTCGGCGGGGAACGGATAGAGCTGCTCGATGCGCACCAGCGGGATCGCTCCCAGCTCGAGCCGGCTGCGCGCCTCCAGCAGGTCGAAGTAGACCTTGCCACTGCAGAACACCACGCGCTTCACCTGCGCGGCGTTGCGCTCGGTGGAATCGTCGATGATGTTCATGAAGCGTCCCGCCGACAGCTCCTCGAGTGCGGACACCGACTGCTTGTGGCGCAGCAGGCTCTTCGGCGTCATCACGATGAGCGGCTTGCGGAACGAGCGCACGATCTGCCGCCGCAACATGTGGAACATCTGCGCCGGCGTCGACGGTACGCACACCTGCATGTTGTTCTCGGCGCAAAGCTGCAGGAAACGCTCGAGCCGCGCCGAAGAGTGTTCCGGGCCCTGGCCCTCGTAGCCGTGCGGCAGGAAGAGCGCGAGACCGCAGACGCGGCCCCACTTGGCTTCGCCCGAGCTGATGAACTGGTCGATGATGACCTGCGCGCCGTTGGCGAAATCGCCGAACTGCCCTTCCCAGATATCGAGGGTGGTGGGATCGGTCGTCGAGTAGCCGTACTCGAAACCCATCACCGCTTCCTCGGAGAGCACGGAATCGATCACCGCAAAGCGCGTCTTGCGCTCCGCGATGCGCTCGAGCGGCGTGAAGGTCTGCCCCGTGCGCTGATCGTGCAGGACCGCGTGCCGGTGGAAAAACGTGCCGCGCGCGCTGTCCTGGCCGACGAGCCGCACCGGCGCGCCGTCATTGAGGAGCGTCGCGTACGCCAGCGTCTCGGCGCAGCCCCAGTCGAGCGGCAGTTCGCCCGCGAGCATCTTCTCGCGGTTGGCGATCGCCTGCGCGACGCGCGGATGCAGCGTGAAGCCCTCCGGCAGGGTCGTCAGCTTCTTGCCGAGCGCGCGCAACGTCGGCAGATCGACTGCGGTGCGTACCGCTTCGTGCCAGTCGGTATCGAGATAGCGCGTCCAGTCGACGGTGTACTTGTTGCCGATGAGCCCGAGCGAGGCGCGCGCCTGCGGCTTGCCCTCATCCAGGCCGCGCCGGTACTGCTCCACGATCCCGGCCGCCTGCTCTTCGGTCAGCAGGCCTTCGGCGATCAGGCGGTCCGCGTAGATCTTGCGCGTCGAGGGGTGCTTGCGGATCGACTGGTACATCATCGGCTGCGTCGCGGCCGGTTCGTCCGCCTCGTTGTGGCCGTGGCGCCGGTAGCAGACCAGGTCGATCACGATGTCCTTGTGAAAGCGCATGCGGTATTCGAGCGCCAGGCGCGTGACGAACACCACCGCTTCGGGGTCGTCCGCGTTCACGTGGAAGATCGGCGCCTCGATCATCTTCGCGACGTCGCTCGGGTAGTGCGTCGAGCGACAATCGCGCGGGTCGCTGGTGGTGAAGCCGATCTGGTTGTTGATGATGATGTGGATGGTGCCGCCGGTGTAGAAGCCGCGCGCCTGTGAGAGCTGCAGCGTTTCCATCACCACGCCTTGTCCGGCGAAGGCCGCATCGCCGTGCATCAGCACCGGCAGGATCTTGTCGCCGTCGCGATCGCCGCGCCGTTCCTGGCGAGCGCGCACCGAGCCTTCCACCACAGGATCGACCACTTCCAGGTGCGATGGATTGAAGGCGAGCGCGACGTGCACATTGCCGCCCGGCGTCTTGAGATCCGCCGAGAAGCCCTTGTGATATTTCACATCGCCCGAGCCCTGGCTCGAATCGACCTCGGCGTGGCCCTCGAACTCGGAGAACAGGATCGCGGGAGACTTGCCGAGGAGGTTGACGAGCACATTGAGCCGCCCGCGGTGCGCCATGCCGAGCACCGACTCCTCGACACCGCCCAGGCCTCCCTGCTGGATCAGGTCATCGAGCAGCGGGATCAGGCTGTCGCCGCCTTCCAGCGAGAAGCGCTTCTGCCCGACGTACTTGGTGTGCAGGTAGCGCTCGAGACCCTCGGCGGCCGTCAGCTGCCAGAGGATGTTGCGCTTCTCCTGCGCGGTGAAGCGGTGCAGAACGCGCCCGTCCTGGAAGCGATCCTGCAGCCACAGGCGCTCGTCCGAATCCGACACGTGCGCGAACTCCGCGCCGATCGTGTCGCAATAGATGTGGCGCAACTGCGCGAGGATGGCTCCCAGCTTCATGAAGCGTGGGATCGCGCCGGTGCGGTTGCCGGTGAAGAACTCCGAGTCGAGATCCGCCTGCGACAGGCCGAAGTACTCGAGCTCGAGCACACGCGGCACCTGCCGTTGCGCAAGGGCGAGCGGATCGAGGTTCGCGATCAGGTGACCGCGATGCGCATACACCTGGATGAGGCGGGAGACCGCGCCCTGCTTGGCGCTCGCTTCGTGGCTGTCCGCGGCAGCGCGTGGCGCGCTCGCCCGCGCGCGCAATTCCGCGATGATCGGACGGTGAGCGATCTCGCCCTCGGCGCCGGCGCCGATGCGCGTGAAGTACTCGCGCCATTCGGCCGGCACTGAGTCCGGATCGGCAAGGAAGCTCTCGTACAGCGTCTCGACGAACGAAGCGTTGCCGCCGTAGAGCGGAGTGCTCGCGTTTTGCTCGCGCAGAGAGTCTGTCATTGCTTGAAAATCAATGGCCTGGGAAGACTTCAGGGCGCGGTAGTGTAGCCGAACGGACCGTCCTTGAAAAAGGCGCCGCTACCGCGCGCGCCCACTGTCGGAATTGGGCGCGGGTTCCGGAGAAAGCAAGGGTGCGCGGGTGCCGAGCGCTCAGGTGAGCGCGCTGAACATTCTCAGTTCGTAGAACACCAGCACGACGTAGATGACGAGAGTCGCGTACAGCGCCTGCACCACCTTGATGCGACCGAAGAGCCGCATGCGCGACAGCGCTACCAGCAGCAGCACCCCGCCACCCGTGAGTGCCATCTTCACGGCCGTGAAGACCGCCACATTGTGGTAGAAGAGCGCCGCCATGAACGGATTCGCTTCCTCGGCGCCGCGCATGAGGAGATTCAGCGTCAGAAACGCGTCGGCGAACGACAGCAGCAGGATGCAGATGGCGATGGCGAGCAGATGCGATTCATGCCAGTCGACGATGGGCAGGTGATGATCCAGCGCCCGGCGCGTGGCGCGCCGGCGCGGCCGGAACCCGCCATAGATCATCGACCACAGAGTCACGTTGCGACGATCGGTCGCCCGACGGCGATCCTCGGGCACACCGGGGCTGGGCAGGCGTGTGCCCAGCAGTTGCTTTAAGACAAGTGCGGACGCCACTGAGCCCCCCTCAGCGCCCCGCTTCCTTCCTTTCATTGTTGTTCCGAGTCCTGGATCCAGATTCGCTCTTGCGAAGACGATGCAAGCTTGGGACCACATGCGGGCCCGGCCCCCCGATCAAGGGCTTGGAAAACGCCCACCCCGATCGAGGCTCAGCCACTGTAAATTCCATCGACGAATGTCTGCGCACGATCCGGATGGAATCCACCCGGTGCCTCTCTTACCGTACGCGCCATGAACACAGTTGCCGCACACCCCAGGTCCCCGGACGCCAAGGCCGAAGCGCTGTGGCGCGCGTGCCTCGAGCGGGACACCTCGTTCGACGGCCAGTTCGTGTTCGCGGTACGCACCACCGGGATCTACTGCCGGCCCTCGTGCCCGGCGCGCAAGCCGCTGCGGAAGAACGTGCAGTTCTTCGCGGCGCCCGAGCTCGCGCGCCAGGCGGGGTTTCGCGCCTGCAAGCGCTGCCAGCCGGATCGCAGCCACCTGCGCAACCCGCTCGCCGAGCGCGTGCTGAGCATCTGTCACTACATTCGCAGCGCCCACGACGAGTCACTGACGCTCACGCGTCTCGGCAAGCGCTTCTCCTTTTCGCCGGCGCACCTGCAACGCGTGTTCAAGCAGTACGTCGGCATCTCTCCCCTCGCCTACGCGGAGGCAGTGCGCATGGACCAGCTCAAGCTCGCTTTGCAGGACGGTGCGTCGGTGACCGACGCCATCTATGCCTCGGGATTCAGCTCCTCGAGCCGCGTCTACGAGCGCGCGGCGCGCGCCATCGGCATGACGCCACGGCGTTACAAGGATCGTGGACGCGGCGAGCAGATTCGCTTTTCCATCGTCCCGAGTGCCCTCGGACGCGTGCTGGTCGCCGCCACCGCGAAGGGCATCTGCGCTGTGCAGCTCGGCGATGACGACGAGGCCCTGGAAGCAGTGCTGCGCAAGGAGTTCAGCGGCGCGACCATCGAGCGCAGCGATCGCGAGCATGCGGATTGGGTGCGCGGCGTCGTGGCGCTCGCCGAAGGACGCGCCCCGCACCTCAGCCTGCCGCTGGACATTCGCGGCACAGCCTTCCAGCAACAGGTGTGGCGCGCGCTGCGCAAGATTCCGGCGGGCCGCACGCGCAGCTACGCCGAGGTCGCACGCAGCATCGGACGCCCGCAAGCGACGCGCGCGGTCGCGCAGGCGTGCGGCGCCAATCCGACGGCGCTGGTCGTGCCCTGTCATCGCGTCGTGCAGAGCGATGGCGGCCTCGGCGGCTATCACTGGGGCATCGAGCGCAAGCGGCGCGTGCTGGAAGCCGAGCGCAAGGCACAGGAACGCGCGATCGTCGAACGCGACGCGAACGCGGCAGGAGTGTCAGCGCATTCCGACTGAGACGCGCTAGGCGCGCACGCCGCTCGCTTCCAGGATGGCGGGAATGTGGTCTTCCCAACCGAGTCCCATGACGTGAACGCCCGCGCACAGCGGACGCACGTCGCGAATGACACGCGCGGCAATGTCGACGCCGTTGTCGACTTCCGTGCCGGAGTCCGCCGCGCGGTGCATCTGCTCGATCAAGCCATCCGGGACGCGGACGCCCGGCACCTTGTCGTTGAGCCAGTGCGCCATCTTCGCCGACTTGAGCGGGATGATGCCGGCGAGGATCGCCACACCGTCCGGCTTGAGCGCATCGAGGAAGCGCTCGAGCGTTGAGCGTTCGTAGAGCGCCTGCGTCTGCAGGAACTTCGCACCGGCATCGATCTTGCGGCGCGTGTTCTCGACCTCGCGCGCAAACTCCGTCGCGCCGGGATTCGTGACGGCGCCGAGGAATAGCCGGGGCGCGCCCTTGAGCGCATTGCCGGACATGTCGTGCCCACCCGCGAGCGCGCGCGCCATGTTCAACATTTCGGTGGCATTTAGATCGAAGACCGGTTTCGCGTCCGGATGATCGCCACCGCTCGGCGAGTCGCCGCTCATGAACACCACGTTTTCGATGCCGAGCGTCGCGGCGCCGAGCAGATCCGCCTGGATCGCGATGCGGTTCCGGTCGCGCGCCGTCACCTGCAGGATCGGCTCGATGTCCTGGTCGATGAGCCGGTGCGCGACCGCCTTGGGTTCGATCGCCATGCGAGCGCGAGGCGACTCGGTGAGGTTCAGGGCGTCGACCCAGGGCTTGAGCATCTCGGCCTTGACGAGCAGTTCCGTGAGGTCGATGCCCTTGGGAGGCGTCAGCTCGCTCGTCACCACGAAGGCGCGGGAGCGGATTTTCTGTTCCAGTCTGCTCATCGGCGGCATTCTACTTGAGGCGGCGCGCCCCCGTTTCGCGGGCGGGTTGGAACGCGGCATGAGTGCGGTATGCTGAGGATGCTCACACGCCACGGACCATCCGCAGGGGAAGACACTTGATCGACGCGTACATCTGGCCGACCGGCAACGGCAAGAAGATCACGATCATGCTGGAGGAATGCGGTCTCGAATATCGTGCAATCCCGGTGAACATCAACAAGGGCGACCAGTTCAAGCCCGAGTTCGAGGCGTTGAGCCCCAACAACAAGATGCCCGCCATCGTCGATCACGACGGCCCGGGCGGACCGGTCCGCCTGTTCGAGTCCGGCGCGATCCTGCAGTACCTCGGCGAGAAGACGGGCAAGCTCCTGCCGGCCGACACGCACGGCAAGTACCAGGTGCTGCAGTGGGTCTACTGGCAGATCGGCGGTCTCGGGCCGATGGCCGGCCAGGCGCATCACTTCCTGCGCTACGCGCCGGAGAAGATCGAGTACCCGATGCGCCGCTTTCGCGAAGAGGTGGCGCGACTCTACACGGTGATGGACAAGCAGCTCGCGAAGCACGACTACCTCGCGGGCGAGTACTCGATCGCCGACATCGCGTGCTGGCCGTGGGTGTTCCGCTACGACTGGCAGGGCCAGGACCTCAACGATTTCCCGCACGTGAAGCGCTGGTTCGAGACGGTCGGCGCCCGACCAGCCGTGAAGAAGGGCGCCAGCATCGGCCAGGAGTGGATCAACTCGGCGCAGCAGATGACCGATGAAGATCGCAAGCGACTCTTCAACCTGCGCGACGAGGACCTGAAGAAGAAATAGAACCCCAGGAGCGCCGGTGAGCGGCCACGGTCTGGAACCCTTTCCCATCACGGCCGCGTACCTCGAGCAGCGCGGCTGACCTGGAGCATGACGCCTCGCTCTCGCGTCCGGCTGATCGTGGCCTTCAGCGTGCTGTGCGTATTGGGTGCGGTGCTCTTGCCCGCGACACCTCAGCCCCTCGCGTATCACGACTTTGCCGACCGGCGGGCGTGCTTCGGGATTCCGAATTTTTTCGACGTGGCTTCGAATGCCCTGTTCCTGCTGGGCGGAGTGCTCGGTCTCTACGCGGTGTATCGAGCGCGCTTCGTCTCAGCGCAAGAACGGTGGCCCTACGCGATCTTCTTCGTCGGCGTCACGCTTACTGCGATCGGCTCGACCTACTACCATCTGGCTCCGGACAACCAGCGCCTGTTCTGGGATCGCCTGCCGATGGCCGTCGCGTTCATGGCGCTCATCTGCGCCCAGGTGACCGATCGGGTGAGCGTGCGGGCGGGATTGAGGCTGCTCGCGCCCCTGGTGTTGGTGGGTGTCGCTTCGGTGTTCTATTGGCGAATGACCGAGCGGGCGGGCGCAGGCAACGTCATCCCTTACGCCGTGCTGCAGGCCTGGTCGGTGCTGGTGCTGGTTTTCATCGCCGCGCTGTATCGGTCGCGCTATTCACACGCCACGGCGATCTACTGGGTCTTCGTCGTCTACCTCGCGGCCAAGATCTTTGAGAGCTTCGACCGGGGTATCTATGAGCTCACCGGGTTCATCAGCGGCCACACGCTCAAGCACCTGGCGGCGGGTGTCGGCGGCCTGATCGTCGCCCGGATGATCTGGCAGCGCGTCCCGGCAGCCGGGACCAACCGCGCGCCGCTGCCCATCGCCTAGCGACGGGCTCAGCCGTTCAGATCCGCGGCTCGATCTGCCAGCCGCTCGACGGCCGCCACTGGCCGAGCTCGCGCAGGCGCTTGATGCGCTTGGCCTCGAGCGCTTCGGTCTCCTCCCGGGAAACTGTCTTGGCCGAGGGCGGCAGGTACAGGATGTCCGTCTGCAGGAATCGGGAAGTCAGGGTTCGCCAGCTCACTTTGCACTCCTTTGAGTTGTGCGAGGAGGGATTCACGATCCGAATCCCTTCGCACTTCAACTCTGTCGCGAACGAGCATGCCTTCGCACGGCCGAGCGATAAATCGGGCCGCGTGCAATTGTCTGGTGACCTGGGATCACGAATCCGGGCGCTGACCGGCCAGCCGATTGTTCAGCAGGGACGCCGGGATTTCGGTTTTTCGCAGTGGCCGATCCGGACGTAGCGTTGCTACATTAGCCTTCAGGTGACGACTCGCGTGCCGTAAGAGCTGGCGGGCGTCTGAGGGGCTGGACGAAGCGCACGCTAGGGGGGGGCCCGGCCGACATGCCTGCGCGATTCTCGATCCTGGACATCGGCAAGATCCTGTTCTCGCCCACGGCGGTCTTCCGGGCGGTCGCCCAGGAGTCGCCCACTGCTCCGCGCGTCTTCTTCCGATTTGCGCTCTGGCTGGGGCTGCTGCCGCCCCTCTTCGCCTACATTGGCACGCGCCAATTCGGCTGGCGCCTCGGGGTCGAGCCGGTCTTCCTGGCGCCCCGCAGCGTCCTCGCGATCTGCGTCATCTATTACGCGGTCTTGCTGTTTGGATTCGTGACGGCAGGAATCGTCGCGCGGTGGATGGCTTCGACGTATGACGCGAATCAGTCGCTCGGGCGTTGCTTCGCCCTGCTGGCGATCGTGGGTGCGCCGTTGGCGGTCGGCAGCATCATTCATCTCTACCCGAACGCCTTCATCAATGTGCTGGTGCTGGTGCCGGCACTCATCTGGTCGATGTTCCTCCTCTACAAGGGCCTGCCCGTGGTCCTCGAGACCGGACCCAATCGCGGCATGCTGATGGCTTCCGCGCTCATCGCCTACCTGATGGTCGCGCTCGTGAGCCTGTTCGGCATCACGGTGGCGCTGTGGGGCAGCGGCCTCGGACCCCGAATCGGAGCCTGACGATGAATCCGATCACCCCGGCGATGCATTACGAGGACCGCGTCGTTACGGCATTCACCTTCGCATCGATCGGCTGGGCACTGCTGGGCATGGCGGCCGGCGTGTATGTGGCGGCCGAACTCGTGTGGCCGAAGATCGACCTCGGCGCGGCAGCACTTTCGTTTGGACGGCTGCGCACGCTCCACACGACGCTCGTGCTGTTCGGCTTCGGCATCTCGGCGCTGATCGGAACGGCGTTCTACACGGTGCAGCGGACGTCTCACGTGCGCCTGTTCGCCCCGAAGCTGGCGTGGGCGATCTTCTGGGCGTGGCAGGCCACCATCCTGCTGGGTGGCATCTCGATCCTCGCGGGCTGGAACGCAGGCAAGGAATACGCCGAGCTTGAATGGCCGTTCGACATCGCGATCGCCGTCGCGTGGGTGTCGTTCGGCGTGGTGTTCTTCGGCACGATCGCGCGCCGGCGCGTCGAGGCGATCTACATCTCGAACTGGTTCTACGGCGCGCTGATCATCGTCGTGGCCATGCTCCACATCGTGAACAGCCTCGAGCTGCCCGTGACGCTCGGCAAGTCCTATTCGCTCTTCGCGGGCGCGCAGGATGCGGTCGTGCAGTGGTGGTACGGCCACAATGCGGTCGGGTTCCTGCTGACCGGCGGCTTCCTCGGCATGCTCTATTACTTCCTGCCGAAGCAGGCCGAGCAGCCAATCTGGAGCTACCGGCTGTCGATCGTCGCGTTCTGGGCCTTCGTCTACACCTACATCTGGGCCGGGCCACACCATCTGCACTACCACGCGATCCCGGGGTGGGTGCAATCGCTCGGCATGGCGATGAGCCTGATCCTGCTGGCCCCATCATGGGCGACGATGGTGAACGGCATCATGACGGTGAGCGGCGCGGCGCAAAAGCTCAAGACCGACCCCGCGCTCAAGTTCATCGTGCTGGCGCTCGCGTTCTACGGGCTGGCGACATTTGAAGGCCCGATGCTCGCGATCCGCAGCGTCAACGTCTTCAGCCACTTCACCGAGTGGACCATCGGACACGTGCACTCCGGTGCGCTGGGCTGGAATGCGCTGATCACGTTCGGCACGTTCTACTACCTGGTACCGCGCCTCGCCGGTGCGCCGCTCTACAGCGCGCAGCTCGCCAACCGCCATTTCTGGCTGGCGCTCGCCGGCGTGTTGCTCTACGTGCTCTCGATGTGGGGCGCCGGCATCTCGCAGGGCGTGCTGTGGCTGTCGCTCGACAACCTCGGCGAGGTGCGTTTCAGCTTCAACGACGTGATGGCGGCGATGCATCCCTACTACCTGCTGCGCTTCTTCGCCGGCCTGATCTTCCTCTACGGCGCGATCCTGATGTTCTGGAACCTCACGCAGACCTTCGCCAAGCGCCGCACCGTCACCGCCACGGTGCCCGCGGGAGTCACCGCATGAGGTGGCTGGAACTCCATCGACGCCTCGAACGCAACACGGGACTGCTGATCTTTGGCATTCTCGTCGTGTCCTCGATCGGCGGCATGGTGCAGCTCCTGCCCATCGCCACCCAGCACGCGCACGCGGCGCCAGGCCTCAAGCCGTATTCGGCGCTCGAGCTCGAGGGGCGAGACATCTATATCCGCGAATCTTGCAGCACTTGTCATACGCAGCAGATCCGCCCGCTGCTCGCCGAAGTGAAGCGCTACGGACCGTACTCGCGCGCGGAAGAGTTTGCGTACGACCGGCCATTTCTCTGGGGCTCCAAGCGCACCGGTCCGGACCTGGCGCGCATCGGCGGCAAGTACAGCGACACCTGGCAGAAGCTGCACCTCATCGATCCGCGCTCGGTCGAGCCGCGCTCGATCATGCCGGCCTACGCCAGGCTTGCGGATGAACCCGCGGACAGCAGCGGCAGCATCCAGGCGCGCATGCGCGCGCTTGCAACGCTCGGTCATCCCTACTCCGCCAAGGAAATCGACGAGGCGCCGGCGGCACTCGCGGGCCGCACCGAGCTCGACGCACTGATCGCCTATCTGCAATCCCTGGGACGCGCCAGCGCCGGAGCAGCAATGCCATGACCTGGGTCATCTTCATCGGCGACATGATCGTTTCGCTCTTCATGATCGTCGTGGTGGTCTGGGTCTCACTGCGCTCGAACCGTCGACACATGGACGCGGCTGCGCGTATTCCGCTCGAGGACGAGGCGCCGCATGGCTGACCTGCCGTCGAGCTTCTGGGGCGGCTGGATCGTGGTTCTCACGGTCACGTCCTTCTTCGCGCTCGTCTGGCTCGTGATCGATCTCTATCGGCCCGGCGGCGACGGCAACGAACACGAAGTGTGGGACGAGACGCTGCGCGAGGGCGCGAAGCCGGCGCCCATCTGGTGGTTCTGGTTCATCCTCGGCCTCATGTCCCTTTCCGTGATCTACGTGATCCTGTATCCGGCGCTCGGCACTTACCGGGGAGCCCTGCGCTGGTCGCAGGAGAGCCAGATCGCCGACCGTTTCGCGAACTACGACGCGAAATTCGGCGGCGAGCGCCGCCATATCCTCGAGGAGCCGAGTGCGACGCTCGCGGCCGACGCCAACGCGATGCGCTCTGCGCAACGCGTCTTCAACAACAACTGCACGTCGTGCCACGGACACAATGCCGCGGGGCAGGCCGATCACTTCCCGGATCTCACGGACAAGTCGTGGCAATGGGGCGGGAGCGAAGAACAGATCGCCCAGACCATCCGTCTCGGCCGCGAAGCCGCCATGCCGGCCTGGCTCGGTGTCGTCAATGAGCACGGGGTGCGGCAACTGGCGGACTATGTCGAGGCGCTCGCCGACGGCAAGGCAACCGCGAATACTTCAGGCGCGACGCTGTTTCAGCAGTACTGTGTGGCCTGTCACCAGGCGGATGGCAGCGGCAATCCGGCGGTCGGCGCGCCGGCGCTCGACGATCAGATCTGGACTTACGGCGGCACGCGCCGAGACATCATCGCGTCCATTTCCAATGGCCGGAACGGCACCATGCCGGCATTCGGCAAGCGTCTCGACGACACCCAGGTCCGGTTGCTGACCGTGTGGCTGGCGTCAGGCGCGCACATGGCTCGTGACGAACTGCGAGCCGCCGCCGGGCCCTAAGATCGACGAGCCACCTGGAATATCCGGCGCAGACGGCCCCCCCCGAGCCCTGCGATCGCCGCAACCCTACCTGTGCCTACTGCGTCCGGCGCTGCATTCGCGTGACGACCGCGCGATAGCCGAGCGCCGCGAGCGTGATGATCACGGCCGCCGCCGCGATCAGCGCCAGCAATTGCCAGAAGAAGCGATTCATCACTTGCTGGAGCGCACCGGCGGCATCCTGCGTTGCCGCGTGCACCGCGGGCAGTGTGCTGTCGAGGCTCGCGGCGAGCGTGTTGAGGTCTCGTGTCGTCACACTCAACTCGCGGACCATCTCGGTGTAGTCGCGGATGTCGAACGGGCGGGCCGCGCTCGCCTCCCCGGCCTTCGGTTCGCGGGGCGGGTAGCGGGCGGTGATGCGCTCGAGCGTCTCGAGGGTCTGGTGCAGCGCGTTGGCCGTCTGCGTGCCGGCCTCGAGCGTCGAGCGCAGTTCCTGGCTCATCGAGCTCACGCTTTCGCGGTGCTTATCGAGCTCCTGCATCAATTGCGCGATGAGCGCCTGGCGCTCGTTCGCGAGAATATCGGGGAGTTCGCTCGAGAGACGGTCCGCGGCGCTGCCGACCAGTGAGGCGCGATCGGCACTGGCAATGAGCGACTTGGTCTCCGGCATCACGGCGAGCGCGTAGGTCAGCTTTTCGACCTGCATGTCGAGCAGCCCCGGGGTGCGCTGCATGTAGTAGATCGCCCGCTCGGCGAGCTCGCGAGTCTGGGCGATCTCACGCACCGCCGGGTCGAGACTGGTGAAGGGGTCGAGCCCGAGCATCGAGAAGAGATTGCCCGAGGATCGATCCTCGCCCGCATGAGCCCCGCCCACGGACTTCGCAAAGTCATTGAAGTGAATGTAGGCGACGAAGTGCACGTCCGGGTTCTGCTTGCGCCACTCATCGATGACTTCCTTGAGCTGCGCGCTCTGCGACTCCGTGAGCAGGCCGTTGACGAGTTTCCAGGCCTGCTCTTCCAGGCCGCGATGCACTTCGACCACCGGGCGCGCGCGTTCGCCGTCGGACGCGTTGAGCCACACGTCCTCCATCACCATGCGGCTCAAGGTCGCGAGCACGACCATGTCGAGCGCGTTGGCGACGGAGTTGGGTCCGCTCGCGATCGTGTAAGCGGACTCGGCCTGCTGCACCTTCCAGGCCTGTGCAGTCAGTCGTTCCTCAGGCGTGGTCCGGGTCGCCTGGTATTTGCTCGCCGCCTCGCGCACTCGTCCCGCGTATTCGTCGGCGAAACGCATCACCCTGAGCTGCGTCTGCTGCAGCTGGTCGGCCTGCTGCTGGGATTTCTGTGCGGCCGGCATCGACTTGCTGATCGTCGAGCAGGCGGTGGAGAGGACGAGGACCGCACTGAGCAGAGCGGCGAAACAGGCCTTGTAGTTCAAACTGGCGTTCCCGGCGCTCTGGTGCGCGCTCGTTGGTGGCGCTATTCGCGCGCCTTGTGAGTTGCGTGTACCGCAGTAAGGTCACGACTGAAGAGCCTGCGTGCGGCCTCCGTCTGCGGATGCTCATAGCCGAGCACGGTTCGCGTCGCCTTGTCATTGGTGGGGAACGTGCCGTTTGCATCGATCCATTGGCGCATCTTGTCCTGGCGTTCGCGAGCCTTCAGCTCCTTGGTCGCGCGCGGCGTCCGGGTACGCACTTCGCTGTTGAATGCGCCCGCCGCGATCAATTGCTGGAAGGCCGCTTCCACGCTCATGCATTCCTCGGCGAGCAGCCAGGGATTGGGGGTCGGGTTGCTCATGGTGAACTTGAGAACGTTGATCCTGAGGAGCACACGCGCCGCGCCATAGAGGGATTCGGCGGCTGTCCCGGTGCGCGGGGGCCGTGAAATGCCGGTTCCCAGCGCTTGCATGTACCTGCTGAGCGCGTCTTCGGAAACGTCCTCCAGCTTCGGGCCTTCGTGTTCCCTGACGATCTCGGCACACCGCTGCACGACCGGATCGGGATCTTCCCCCTGCGCAGCGAAGATGCCCCGCGCGACTTTCTCGATCTCGCCGATGTACTCGCGCAGCGCCTCGCCGCTCATCGAGCGCTCCTGGCTCCTGCTGACCTTCGCAAACAACTCGGTGAGGCGTTCGTGATCGTCAGTCGAAATCGGCTTCGGACTTGCCTGCTTCCGAAGCTTGAGCGGATCAAGTTGAATGTGTTTGTTCTTCATTGACCCCATGGCGCCCCCGGCCGGAGTTGAACCGACGACCTACCGCTTAGGAGGCGGTCGCTCTATCCACTGAGCTACGGGGGCGCTGGTTCGAGAATGTACCAGCAACGGTGTCCGGAAAGGCCCTCCAGTAGAAATCAACGCCAGGCAGGCGTAACAAAGTTGGTCGACCGCCGGTCAATGACGATAATCCATGCCGAACGCCACGCTCGATCCTATGGCACAGACCTACCTCTACCGCCGTCACAGCCTGCTGGTGCGCATCACGCACTGGATCAACGTCATCGCCCTGACGGCGTTGCTGATGAGCGGGCTGCAGATCTTCAACGAACACCCCGCGCTCTACTGGGGCGACACCTCCTACTCGGGCAAGCCCGCCCTCCTTGAGGTCAAGGGAGGGTTCCCGTGGGGCAGGCAGTCCGAAACGGGCGCGCGCTCCCTGATCGAAGTGCCGGACAAGTTCCCGTCCTGGATGATCGTTCCCAGCGGGACGTGGCTCGCGATGGGGCGACGTTGGCACCTCTTCTTCGCGTGGCTGTTCGTGATCAATGGCATCGTGTATCTCGCGCACAGCCTCGCGAGCCGTCACGTCCAACGGGATCTGAAGCCGACGCGCGAGGATTGGCGCGGCCTCTGGCATTCGTTCAAGGATCACCTGCGCCTGCGTCACCCGCACGGCGAAGAGGCGAGGCGCTACAACGTGCTGCAGAAGCTTGCCTACCTGCTCCTGATCTTCGGACTCTTCCCGCTGATCCTGCTGACCGGCTGGGCCATGTCGCCGTGGCTCAATTCGGTTTGGCCGGGGTGGGTGGATGTCCTCGGTGGGCGCCAGTCGGCGCGCACCCTGCATTTCATCGCTGCCTGGACCGTGGTGCTGTTCGTCCTGATCCACGTGTTCCAGGTCTTCGTCACGGGATTCTGGAACAACCTGCGCTCGATGATCACGGGGCGCTACAAGATCAGCTCCGGAGAGCCGTCATGAAGCCCAGCAAGCGCTCGCGTCGATACTTCCTGCGACACGCGCTCACCGGTGCGGGCGCCGCGCTGCTCGCGGGCTGCGATGCGCTTTCGAACAGTTCCTGGTTTCCGAAGGTCCTCGGCATCGGCGAGCACCTGAGCCGCGTCGCGCAGCATCTCGTGACGTCGCGACGCTCGATGGCCCAGGAGTTCACCGAGGCCGACTTGTCGCCGCACTTCCGCAGTAATGGAACCGCGAACCCGGAGGACAGCGAATACCAGGCCCTGGCGGCGCGCGGCTTTCAGGACTGGAAGCTCCGGGTCGATGGGCTGGTGCAAGCTCCCGCCGAGTTCACTCTCGCTGAGCTGCGCGCCATGCCGAGTCGCACGCAGATCACGCGCCACGATTGCGTCGAGGGATGGAGCGCGATCGGCAAATGGACCGGGGTGCAGCTCAGTCACGTCCTGGAGCTCGTCCGGTTGCAGCCCGAAGCGCGCTACGTGGTCTTTCATTGCGCGGACCCGATGTGGGGAGAGCCGGAAAAGTACTACGAGAGCATCGACCTGGAAGACGCCCTGCACCCGCAGACGATCCTGGCATACGAGCTGAACGACGAGATCCTGCCGATCAAGAATGGCGCCCCGCTGCGCGTGCGCATCGAACGCCAGCTTGGTTACAAGATGGCGAAGTACCTCATGCGCATCGAGGCCGTGGAGAGCTTCGCTACAATCCGCGGCGGCAACGGCGGCTACTGGGAAGACCGCGGTTACGAGTGGTATGCCGGTATCTGAGTGACGCTCGCGGGCGTGCCCGGTCGCATCTTAGAAGAGGATCCTGACCGTAATCACGTCGGCATAAGTACCGGCCGGGACACTCTGGCGCGGCTCGATCTTGCCGTAAACCGTGACGTCGAACGGCGGACCCAGACCCAGGCCGCGGAGCGTGTCGACACCGAGCGTATCCCCCCAGACCTGCTGACGGCCGGGGTCATGGTACAGGCCGTAACCCAGCGTGTTTGCACCTGAGGTCATCTTGCGTGCGGCCGTGGTCGCACCGGGCCCCCGCCCTGCGTCCATCGAGACCTCGTAACTGACTCCATTGCTGCAGTGAATATGGACCAGGGCTTCGGCCAGCTGCGCGCCCCCGGCGTTGGGGTTGTAGTTGCCGAAATTGATGTCGTTGGCGCTGATCGAGCAGGTCTTGCGCACATCGACGCTGACCGTCATGACCCGCTGGGTGGTGTGCGTCTCGGCCGCGAAACTCCGGGGCACCGCGATGCCGGCCACCAGTGCGGTGATCGCGGCCGCATGCACCAAGGTACAACTGCCCGCGCGTCTACAGGGGTCTAACATCCGGGCGGCCCTACGTCCTCTGGCGCGTTGGAGGTACGCACATGGATACGTCCTTCGGTCTGCTCCGGGCCGCCCTCACCGCGGCACTCATCGTTCCCCTCGCAACCGTTGCCCAATCCCCGACCACCACGTTCAAGGTCACCACCAATGTTCAGGCGTCCTGCCAGGTGAGCGCAAACGACCTCAACTTCGGCAACTACTCGCCCAATGCGGCAACCCGCAACGACGCCCAGAGCGAGCTGAAGGTCACCTGCTCGCCGAACGTTCAGTACAACATCGCGCTGAACGCCGGCACCAGTGCCGGTGCGTCGATCGACACCCGCAAGATGACGTTCGGCTCCAGTACCCTCAACTACCAGTTGTATCGCACCTCCTCGCGCAATTCGAACGAAGTGTGGGGCGATACGGTGGGCTCGAACACCCTGCAGGGAAATGGCACGGGTACGCAACAGTCCTACCCGGTCTACGGCAGTGTTCCCGCGGGGCAGCTGGTTTCACCGGGCACGTACATCGACACCATCACCGTGAACGTGCTGTTCTGAGGAGGGAACTCTCATGAAACGCATGATCGCCACGTTGCTGCTCGCCGCCGCGCCGGGACTGCTGCTGGCCGATGCCTTTTCCATCGTTCCGGTGCGCGTCGAGCTCGGCAAGAGCAAGACCGCCTCGCTCACCATCACCAACGACACCGTCGCGCGCACGTTCGAAGTGCGTGCCGTGTCGTGGAGCCAGGACAATGGGATCGACACCTATAAGCCGACCGATGAACTGCTAGTGGTCCCCAGCACGTTCCACCTGGAGCAGAACGCCGCGCAGGTCATCCGCGTGTCCCTCAACCGCACACCGGATGCGAAGGAACACTCGTATCGCGTGTTCATCAACGAGGTCGTGCCCGCCCCGCAGCTCGCTGCCGGGTCCGTCGTGACGACGGCCCTTTCGGTCGGGGTTCCGGCGTTCGTGTTGCCGGAGAGCGGTCGCGCGCCGGAGGGCAAGCTCGAGCTCACGCCGCAACGGACGGCGACGGGCATTCGCATCGAGGCGCACAACGCCGGCGTCGCCAACCTGAAGGCCGAGGAACTGACCGTGGCGCAGGGAGACACGCCGCTCCTGAAAGTCACGCCCGGCGACTACCTGCTGGCCGGAACCAGTCGCACCTGGGACTTCCAGTTGCGCAACGCTTCCGCGGGCCCGCTCGATGTGTCGGTGCGCACTGATCGGGGCACCTTCAAGGCCAACGCCCGCTGAGCCGACGACCCGCGCACGTTGCACTGGCGGCTTGCCAACTGTTGCTGTTGGCGCGCCCCAGCGCGGCGCAAGAGTCGGTGGAGCGCCCGTCCGCGCATGCCGAGGCGATGGGCGTCGCGTGTGAACGCGGGGCCCGCGCGGCACAGGACGCCGAGGTCCTGCCGCTCGAGGTCGTGGTCAACAGTCGCGCCTACGAACCCACGTCCATTCTCGTGGCGCCGCCGTCAGGACCCCACTTCGCTCGCACGGAAGACGTGATCGCCTGGGGCATCTCGCCGCTCGAGGCCACGGTCTACAAGATCAAGGACGCGACGTGGCTGTGCCTGGAAGCGCTCGGCGCCGAGGTCACGATCGACATGGCGCGGCTCGCCGCCGAGATCGAGTTCGACCCCCGCGCGTTTCGCCCGCAAGACCTCGAAGCAGTGCGCGAGGACACGCTCGCCGTCACGCGTTCAAGCGGTGGGTTTCTCAACTACGACATCCGCGCCGATCGCACCGATGGCGACACGTCGGTGGAGTCGACCTGGGAGGGCGGCCTCTTCGGGCGCTACGGGTTGCTCACCAGCAGCGCACTGACCGAAGAGCGCGGTCACACGACCACCCGGCTCGACACGGCCTGGCGCTACGACGACGAAAACAGCGTCACCTCCTGGGTGATCGGCGACACGCTCTCGCGCTCGAGCACCGTCACCCCATCGGTCAGGATGGCTGGCGTACAGTTCGCGCGCAATTTCGCCAACCGCCCGCTGATGATCACGTACCCGACGCCGCTGGTGCAGGGAACGGCTGTGGTGCCCTCCACCATCGACATCCTCGTCAACAACGCGCGCACCTATAGCGCCGCAGTCGCACCGGGACCTTATTCGATCACCGATCTGCCCGTGCCCTCCGGCGTTGCCGACGTTCGCATCGTGACGCGCGACCTGCTGGGTCGCGAGACGGTGCAAGTGGTGCCGTTCATCGGCGAGGAAGAGTTGCTGCGTAAGGGCCTCTCCGATTTCTCGTACGAGGCGGGATGGCTGCGCGACGAGTATGGCGTGAAGAGCAATGAGTACGATGACTTCGTCGCGCTGGGAACGCATCGGTACGGTGTGACGGACCGTGTCACCCTGAGCGCACACGCGGAGCTGCTCGATGCTGCGGAAGCGCTCGGTGGAGCGATCCAGTTCGCCGTGCCGCTCTTCGGCGTTGTCACGCTCGGCGGCGGCGCCAGCTCCTCACCCGACGAGGGCACGGGGCACATCACCGTGATCGGTTTTTCCCGCCACGGCCGCCGGCTGCAGATGGGCGCGAGCGTCGAGCGGCGTTCGGACAATTTCATCGATGTCAGCGTGGAACCCGGCATTGCGCGCCTTCACGACCGGGATCGGGCGTTCATTTCCTGGTCATCCACCGCCCGCTGGTCGCTGGGTGCGCAGGCCACGCGCACGATCGACACGCAAGGCGAAGTGATCATCGCCTCGATTGTCGCGAACCTCTCGTTGTTCCGGAACGTTTCGCTGACCTTCGGCGTCTCGCGCATCGACGTCGATGCCGACCGGCAGACGGCCGCGTCCGCTTTCGTCTCGATGCCCTTGGGGTCACGCGACTATCTCTCGATGACCGCGGAGCACATCCGTCAGACCGGCAGCGATACCTGGTCGGCGCAGTACGGCCGCAACCTGCTCGAAAGCGACAGCGCGGGATACGATGCCCTGTTCGGTGGCACCGACGGCGAGCAACGCTGGCTGCTGCGCGCGGAGTACCAGAACTCGGCGGGGCTGTTCGGCGTGGAAGCGCAGGAGACACAGGATTTCGAGTCGCAGAGCGTGTACGCACGCGGCGGCGTGGCCGTGGCGGGAGGCGCGCTCAAGTTGTCACGCTACCTGGACTCGAGCTTTGCGATCCTCAAGGTCGCCGACTTCCCCGATGTCGACGTCTACTCCAACAACCAGCTCGTCGCGCGCACGGACCGCAATGGCGAGGCGGTAGTGCCGCACCTCACACCGTTCCTGTCGAATTCAGTGTCCTTCGAGCCCGACGATATCCCCGCCGAAGGCGTATTCGAGGACAATCGAGCGCTCCTGAAGCTGCCATACGGCATGGGCTCCTTCTACCGCATGGACATCCGCCGCGAGTTGTCGGCCACCCTCGTGCTGGTCCAGCACGACGGCACGCCCGTGCCGGCGGGTGCGCAAGGCTTGCTCGAGGGGAACACCCAGACGTTCTACATCGGAAGCGACGGGCGCGCCTTCGTCTCCGGCCTGGCACGCGGCGCCACGCAGACGCTGCACGTGTCCGCGGGACCCTACTCCTGCAAGGTCGCGATTCATGTGCCCGAGGACTTCACCTCGGCGAGCACCCTGGGACCACTGACGTGCGAGTGACGCTGAGCATCGTGGCGCTGATGCTGCCCGCGTTGGCGCAGGGGCAGCAGCAGTTCGCCTGCCCGCCGACGCCCGCGACGTGCGACATCATCGTGCCTGCCGTTTCTTTCGGCAGCGTCACGCCGAGCGAGGCCGTCGCTGCTCAGCTCAGCGTGTTCACGCTCACCGTGACGTGCAGCCGGACCACCGAGATCCGGCCGCGTTCGGTCACTCTGCAAAGACCAATCGAGATTCTGCTGCAGCTGGAGGGGCTGCCGGCACGAACCGAACGCTTCATGTTGGGCGCGACCGGCCAGGCGCACTACACGCTGTATCTCGACCCGGCACAGACCCAGTCCTGGGGCGATGGCTCGGACAACACGCAAGCCATCAGCGACACGCTGCAGCTCGCGCCCGATCAGCGCACGACGACACGTGTGTATTCACTTTATGGCAGGGTCGACGTCGATCCGCGGCTTGCGGCCGGTCATTACACTGGCGCCGTCACGGTCAATCTGCGCTACACCCTCAACTGCATCGCGATAGCGCCGCGCGCCCTGCCGCGCAAACCCTGAAGGGCGCGCACAAAAAAATAGGGGCCGCTTTCGCGACCCCCAGCGTTGGTCACTCTGATCTATCCGTAAGGACAGTAGTGCAACCGCTGCGATTACAGCGTGCGCGCGGCGCGCTGTGCGAACAATGGTGGTTGGCCGCGTGGAATCGTCGGTGCACTCCTACACTTGTCGATGCGCGCAGCATTCGCCGCCGCACTCATGTTCAGGCGCGCTGGCCTGCTCCTTGCACCGCTCGTGTACCCACTCGATTCCTGAAGACCTCAAGGAGCACTCGATGCCGCGCGCAATCTGGAAAGGCGCGATCAGCTTCAGCCTCGTCTACATCCCGGTGAGCCTGCACAGCGCCGCGCGCGCCCACGAGCTCGAGCTCGACATGCTCGACAAGCGCGACTTCTCACCGGTCGGCTACAAGCGCTGCAGCAAGAAGACCGGCAAGACCGTCGAGTGGCGCGATGTCGTCAAGGGCTACGAGTACCGCAAAGGGGACTACGTAGTCCTGACGGAGGAGGACTTCCGGCGTGCGAACGTCAAGGCCTCGCGCACTATCGACATCCATGCGTTCGTCGAGCGCACCGCCATCGCGCCCGTCTACTTCGATACGCCGTACTACCTGACGCCTGAAGGCCACGGCGAGAAGGTGTACACCCTGTTCCGCGACGCGCTGGCGAAGTCGGGCAAGCTCGCCGTGGCGTCCTTCGTGCTCCGCAGCCGCGAGCACCTCGCGACGCTCTCGCCGGAGAACGGTGTCCTGGTCCTGAACACGATGCGTTTCGAGCAGGAGATCCTGCCGGAGCCCAGGCTGGAAGGTGTGCCCAAATCGCCGGCGCGTGCCGCGAACGGCAGGGAATTGCAGGCGGCCCTCAGGCTGATCGACGAAATGTCAGCTCCATGGCAGCCGGCAAGATATCGCGACACCTATCACGACGACCTGATGAAGCGCATCAAGCAGAAGGTCAAGGCCGGCGAATCGAAGACGCTGACCGCCCCGGAGAAGGGTGCGGAGCCCGAGGAAGGAGCCGGCAAGGTCGTAGACCTCATGGCGCTGCTGCAGAAGAGCCTCGAGCAGAAACGGCGCGGCCCGCAACGTGCGCGCACGCGCCGCCAGGGGCGCGCTTCACACGCCAAGCGCGCTTGAGTGCTCGGACGCGCGGGCGCAAAGCGCCGCATCGGCCTTCAGGAGCGCGACGGCGTCCTGGCCGCCGTGTCTACGATTCTTCGGGATCCTCGATGTAGTCGTCGACGATTTCGATTTCGATGTATTCGTCCTCTTCGCCCTCTTCCTCTTCCTCGCCCTCGTCACCCGGCCCCGCTATCCCGTAGCTGTCTTCATACGGCTCGCGGTGATCCGGCTCGCCGTCGGTTCCTGCCTGCCTGCCCATTTCCGCCCTCCTCCTGATGTGCTGGTTACGTCCGCGCTCAACGACGCCCGCCCTTGCACAATCCACAGCGCCTGTTGAACGGAATGCACGCGCGCCCGGCCTTCCTGATCCGCTTCGCAGGGATCGTTGTAAGCCAATGCGTGCGTTGCGCCTCTCGGAATTCGATATGCAAATGGTGAGGAAAGGAAACAAGCAAGAGGCGTACCGCCGTTCAGCGCGGCATCTCTGCGAACGCGGTCATCGCCTGCTCGAGCTGCGCTTCGGCCGCGCGCTGGTTGCCGCGGCCGGTGACGCGAAACTTCCGGCCCATGAGCTCGTTGTACGACTCGAAGAAGCGCTCGATTGAGCGCAGCTGCAGCGGCTCGAGAGAGCGCAGACCCTTGAGTTCCGACACGTTGACCGGTGTCTCCGCCACGCCGATGAGACGGTCGTTTCTCACGCGCTGCTTGCCCTCCAGCTGGTAGGCATGCAGCACGCCGAGAAGGCGCGCAGTGACCAGGCACCCCGGGAACGTCGGCGCCGCGCTCAGCACCAGGATGTCGAGCGGATCCCCGTCCGCGGCGCGGGTCTGCGGGATCCAACCGAAGTCGTGCGGGAACACCAAGCCGTCCGGCAGCGTGCGGCTCACGCGAAAGATGCGCCGCTGCAGGTCGTACTTGTACTTGTTGTGACTGCCTGCGGGCGTGTCGATCACTACGTGCACCCGGCCGGTGTCCGGTTCCCGGGCCGTCAAGAGGTGTTCCTGGAACAAGGCTCCTTCACCGCGTCGTCGACCTGCCTACTTCGATCGGAGATGACACGACACCGGAAAGTTCTGCGCCAGTTGAGGCGGCGCCGTAGGAACCAACTGACGCGGGCTAGCCGCTGGCGGCTGACAGAAGCAGTCAAGGTGTGGCCACTACAGTTTCGTCGACGATCGGGTCCGCCGATTGCACGCACACCGAGGACGAACTCCAGCCTGGGGGCGCCATGGACAGCCGATCTCGTGTATTGCGCAAGGAACCACTCCTGCGGCGATTGCTGCGAGCCCTGGCGGGCTCACCGGCGTTGCCCATGCCGCAGGCACGGGCCGTGATTGGTCACGCGAACTACTACCGCATGAGCTACACGGTCAGGAGCCTCAAGACTTGAGGCTCTCCCACCGCGTCACACCTCGCAAGGCGCCTGACGCGGTCGGCCTCCTGCCGTAAAGCGCGCATGGCTGACGCCGCTCATGGCCGCCAGCATGCGCATGCAAGCCCATGGGCGTTGCTCAAGCGCGCGATGCAACCTTCTCCCCGGCGTCCTCAAGGTCGGATGCTGCGTCGATACAAGATCCTCTGGGTACTGATGATCGTTGCGCTCATCCTGATCGCCATCCGCGCCGCGTTGCCCTCGCTCGTGCGCGACGAGGTGAACAAGAGGCTGCACGGCCTCAAGGCCTACGACGGTCACGTCGCGGACGTTGACCTGGCGCTATGGCGCGGCGCCTACCGCGTGCACGACATTCGCATCGTCAAGCGCGGTGCGACGCATTCCACGCCCTTCTTCAGCGGTGACCGCGTCGACTTCTCCGTCGAGTGGCGCAGCCTTCTGCACGGCTCGGTCGTCGCCGAGGGCGTGTTTCACCAGCCGAATCTCAACCTGATCACTTCCGAGGACGAAACGGAGTCGCAGACCGGCAAGGAGGAGAACTGGGCCGACCGCCTGGAGGAGTTCTTCCCGTTCCGCTTCAACAC
>DATFRO010000068.1:0-3240 GCA_035263105.1 Steroidobacteraceae bacterium
CCTCATGGGATACGGGGGCGGCTAATCTCAGCCTAGTAAAGGTTGGCCGCTCTTCTCAACTCACAACTCCACCTCGGGCGGCAGCGGAGTGGGGTCGAACTGGAGGACGGCGTACAACGCCTTGCACAGTCAAGCAGCTAGTCTCGTGAGTCTGAAAACGATGGAACAACGTGTACGCATCGAGCGTTCTCGCGATAGAAAGGAGAACGCTCATGGCCATCGGTCGTCCTATCCCGATGCTGACGCTCACCGACGAGGAACGCGACACGTTGGAACGCTGGGCGCGTCGGCCGACGACCGCGCAAGCGTTGGCGCAGCGAGCGCGAGTCGTGTTGGCGTGCGCGAGCGGCGGCACCAATACGCGGGTCGCGCGCGAGCTGCGGCTGACCAAACAGACCGTCGGCAAGTGGCGGAGTCGGTTTCTGACGGGACGCCTCGATGGCTTGCTGGATGAGCCGCGTCCCGGTACGCCGCGCCGCATCAGCGACGCGCAAGTGGAGCAGATGGTGACGCTCACGCTGGAGGCGAAACCGCGCGAGGCGACCCACTGGAGCACGCGGGCGATGGCGGCGCGCTGCGGGTTGAGCCAAAGCACGGTCAGTCGCATCTGGCGCGCCTTCGGCCTGCAGCCGCATCGGACCGAGGCCTTCAAGCTCTCGAAGGATCCGCTCTTCGTCGAGAAGGTGCGTGATATCGTCGGCCTCTACCTGGATCCGCCGGATCGCGCGCTGGTGCTGTGCGCCGATGAGAAGTCGCAAATTCAGGCCCTGGATCGCACCCAGCCCTTGCTGCCGATGCGCCCGGGCCAAGCGGAACGCCGCACCCACGACTACGCCCGCCATGGCACGACGTCGCTCTTCGCGGCGTTGAATGTCAAGACGGGGACGGTCATCGGTCGCTGTCATCGCCGCCATCGCGCCGTGGAGTTTCGGAAGTTCCTCGATGCGATCGATGAGGCCGTGCCCCCGGGTCTCGACATCCACCTGATCCTCGACAACTACGCCACCCACAAGACCCCGCTCATCCGGCGCTGGCTGGGCAAGCGGCCGCGCTTTCACCTGCACTTCACGCCCACTGGGGCCTCGTGGATCAATCTCGTGGAGCGCTGGTTTGCCACGCTCACCGAGAAGCAGATCCGGCGTGGCGTCCACCGCAGCACGCGCGCGCTCGAGGCCGCGATCACCGAATACATTGCGGTCACCAACGAACAGCCACGCCCGTTTCGCTGGACCAAGACCGCCGATGAGATCCTCGCCAGCGTCGAGCGATTTTGTCGACGGATCTCAGACTCACGAGACTAGCAGGCTGCTGAAAAACCCGACATTGGATGGCGGGGCAGCATGAGAGTTGGACTACGATGCGCGTAGCTCTTCTCGAGGAGGCGCGCATGCGAGGCGACGAGGACGGGCAAGCCGACGTGTGGAGCTACATTCCGCTGGAGCAACGCGTGCCGGCGGACCACCCGCTGCGCCCGATGCGGGCGATGGTCGATGCGATCCTGGTCGAACTGTCGCCGCAGTTCAATCAACTCTATTCCCGCGTGGGCCGGCCGTCGATTCCGCCCGAGCAGCTGTTGCGGGCGTTGCTGCTGCAGATTCTCTACAGCGTCCGGAGCGAGCGGCTGTTGATGGAGCAGCTCGACTACAACCTGCTGTTCCGCTGGTTCGTGGGGCTGAAGGCCGACGGCCGCATCTGGGACGCGACGGTCTTCACCAAGAATCGCCAGCGCCTTTTGGATGGCGAGATCGCGCGGGCCTTCTTCGACCGCGTGGTGGCTCAGGCGCGCGAGCGGGGGCTGCTGTCGGACGAGCACTTCACGGTGGACGGCACGCTGATCGAGGCCTGGGCCAGTCTCAAGAGCTTCAAGCCCACGGGCGCGCCGCCGACCCCACCGGATGATCCGGGCAATCCGACCGTGAATTTTCACGGCGAACGCCGCAGTAATGCCACGCACGCCTCCACGACGGATCCCGAGGCGCGGCTCTTTCGCAAGGGCGACAGCCACGAGGCCAAGCTGTACTACCAGGGCCACGTCCTCATGGAGAATCGCCATGGCTTGGCGGTCGATGGCAGCTTGACGCCGGCGACGGGCTTCGCCGAGCGGGAGCAGGCCTTGGCGATGGCCACGCAGTTGCCGACCGGCGCCACGCTCGGCGCCGACAAGAGCTATGACACGCGGGATTTCGTGGACGGCCTCCGGGGCCTCGCGGTAACCCCGCATGTGGCCCAGCACACCACGAAGCGTTCGAGTGCGATCGATGGCCGCACCACGCGGCACGGCGGCTACCGGGTGAGCCAACGGCAGCGTAAGCGCATCGAAGAGATCTTCGGCTGGCTCAAACAGATTGGCTTGTTGCGCAAGACCCGCCATCGCGGGGTGGCGCGGGTGAGCTGGATGTTTACCTTTGGGCTGGCCGTGTACAACTTGGTCCGGATGCGCAATCTCGCGAGCCAGGCGATATGAGCTGGCTTCGATGCGAGCCCGTCCGCCACGCCGCACGACGCGATCGCCGTGTGGCCGGCACGCCAATGCCGGGTCGCCGAGCCCAGACAATGCGCTGCTCACCGCATTCTTCCGCAGCCTGCTAGAGCGTATACACCTCGCGCGCCTCGCCGCGAGCAACGAGGTGCTTCAGCAGTCCGCGCATACGCTCGCGAGCAGCCGGAAGGCTTTGGTAAGCGCTCGCCGCTTGATCTCGAAGCGCCGTCTGCCGCCTCCAGCCCCGACGGCGCCCGAGCGTGTGAGAAGCACCTCTGTCCTGCCGGAGGTTCGAGCGCGTGCGGCACAGATGCGACGGCTGCTTGAACGCCAGATCGAGATGAGGGCGACATCGGCAATGCTTCTCGTCCTCCTGAAGTTGCGAGATGGCAGTCTTCCGCGCGACGGCGGACCAGTGTTCACCGGGAAACCGGGCAGCGGGGGAAGGTGCTCGGCCTGCGGCGTTCCCATTAGGCGTACGCAACTCGCCATGTCGATCCACGATGGCTTGGAGCTTCACGGCCAGTGCTTCATGCTGTGGAACGAGGCGAGACAGGACGGTCGAGCGCGTTCGGCGTAGCTCACACACCGCTCGGTGCCCTCTTCAGGGCCTCCCACTCCGCCCGCTGCGCCGCGCGCCATGGCGTGCGCTCTCACGCGGTGCCGGTCGAATCCCATTGCTCAACGGGATGCGTCGCACCATAATCGCGAGAAGCCCCATGCCTGATCACGATCCTGAGCGCCTGCGAGTGCGGAAAGCC
>DATFRO010000069.1:0-41545 GCA_035263105.1 Steroidobacteraceae bacterium
GATCCTCTTTGCCGGCTTCGCGCTCGCAGCCTTCGCCGGCGGCCTCTGGCACGCCTTCTTCAGCGCGCGCCAGGACTTTGCGCAAGCGATCGTCTGGTGGTTCTCGATGCTGTTCACCGGCGTGACCGCGGCCGGGCTCGCGCTGATCGGTCTCGAATTGCTCAGCGCGACGCGCGTCAAGCTCGCGACGCTCGCCATTGCGATGCTGCTCGTCGTCTACGCCGTGCTGAGCTGGATCGATCCGCGCTTCCTGATCAGCTTGCTCGCGACGGTCGCCGGCACAGTGCTCTGCATCGTGGGGCTGCTGCGCAATGCGCGCGTCGCGGGGTCAATGCTGGTGCTCGCGGGCCTGGGTGTTTCGGTGATCGCGGCGATCGCACAGCAGCGCGGCGTTGCGCTCGACCCCGCGCGCTTCGATCACAACGCCACCTATCACTTGTTGCTGCTGCCGGCGCTGTGGCTCATCTATACCGGGCTGCGACGGCTCTCGGGCGAGCGCTCCTCGACGTCCGCGCCTCACCAGGCGATGCCGTAGTCCTCGCCGTGATTGCTCGAGCCGCCCCACAGCGTGCCGTGGGCGCGATCGAAGAAGACGGCGTTGATCGGGCCGGAGGTGCGCTCCTCGAACTCGAGCTTGTAGCCCATGCGCTGCAGGTCGGTGCGGACCCAGGGCGGCGTGTTGTCGTTGAGCGTGAGACGCCCCGGCATCGACTCGTGCTCGCCGAACGAATCGCGCATCTGGTAGCTCGTGATGTTCGCGGCCTCGGTCGCTTCCTGCACCGTCATGCCGAACTCGACCACGTTGAGGAAGAACTGCAGCAGGTTCTGATCCTGCGTGTCGCCGCCCTGCACCGCCATCGCGAGGAAGGGCTTCCCGTCCTTGAGCGCGAGCGTCGGCGTGAGCGTCGCGCGCGGCCGCTTGCCCGGTTCCACGACGTTGAACGGGTTGTCGGACGCATCGAGCACGAAGCTCTGCATGCGCTGGCTCATGCCGACTCCGGTCTTGCCCGCGATCACCGCCGGCAACCAGCCGCCGCTCGGCGTCACTGAAACCACCCAGCCCTTGTCGTCCGCGGCCTCGACGCTCGTCGTGCCGAGGCGGAAGTGACGATCGAATTCCGCCTGCGCCTTGAGATTGGGCTCGGGCATCTTGCTGTGCCAGCTCTCGAGCAAGGACACGTACGGGTTCTTGCCGCCCTGGTACGGATACGGATCGCCGGGCCGGATGTCCGGGTTGTTGCGCTCGTAGCCGACGAGCTTCGCGCGGTCGCGCGCGTAATCCTTCGACAGCAGCCCCTGGATCGGCTCGGCCGGCGGGAAGTACGGATCGCCGTAGTAGAAGTCGCGATCGGCGTACGCGAGATTCATCGTCTGGTAGAGCGTCTGGATGTAGCGCGTGCTGTTGTAGCCCATCGTCTTGAGATCGAAGTTCTCGAGAATGTTGAGGGCCTGCAGCATCACCGGGCCCTGCACCCAGGTGGTGAGCTTGTACACCTCGATGCCCTTGTAATTGACGTGCACCGGCTCTTCGAGATGCACCTTCCAGTTGGCGAGGTCCTGCATCGTGATGAGGCCGCCGACGTCCTTCACGCCGCGCACAAATTCCTGCGCGATGTCGCCTTTGTAGAAGCGCTCGTAGGCGGCCATGATCGCGGCCTTGCGGTCCTTGCCGGCTGCACGCGCCTTGTGTTCGGCTTCCACCAACTTCCGCAGCGTCGCCGCGAGATCCGGCTGGCGGAAGATCTCGCCCGCTTCCGGCGCTTCGCGTTGCTGGCCGAGATGCACGAGGAGCGTACGCTTCGATTCCGGCCACTCCTTGAGGCGCGCTTTGTTACGCTCGATGGAGTCCGCCGTCTCGCGCTCGATCGGGTAGCCGTCGGCGAGTGCAATGGCTGGAGCGAGCACTTCCTCGAGGCTCAGCGTGCCGTACTCGGCGAGCATCGTCATGATTCCGCCGGGCGTGCCGGGCGTGACCGCCGAGAGCGGGCCGGAGTCCGGCGGAACTTTCATGCCTTTGGAGCGGAAGAATTCCGCGGTGGCTCCGGTCGGCGCGACGCCGAGCGCGTTGACGCCGATCACCTTGCCGGTATTCGGGTTGTAGATAAGAGCCTGCGTCTCCCCTCCCCAGCTCAACACGTCCCACATGGTCGCGGTGGCAGCGATCATCGCGCACGCGGCATCGACGGCATTGCCGCCTTTCTGGAACGTGATGGCACCCGCTGTGGCCGCGAGGGGCTTGCCGGTGATCGCCACCCAGTGTTGACCGTGGAGCGGTGGCTTCTGCGTCTTGGCTTGAGCGCCGCTGGTGGCCAGCAGCGTACTCAACGCACAGACCGCGAACGTCGACAACCTGACGACAGAGTGCGAGGGCATGGACGGTGTACTCCGGGACGGCAGCGCCAAGGGGGCGGATTATGCGGCTTCTTCGAGCAGCTTCACCAGTTTGTAAAGTGTGTAATTGATCGGCGTCGCCACGCCGAGTTTTTCGCCCAGGCGCACCACGTAGCCGTTCAGCGAATCGATCTCGGTGTGCTTGCCGCGCGCGATGTCCTGCGCCGTCGAGGAGAGCGCTTCGGGCATCACGTCGCCGAGCTTGATGCCTGCCGCGACCTGCTCGGCCACATCGAGCTGCACGCCTGCCGCGCGAGCCACCGCGACGGTCTCCTCCACGACACGCGTGAGGAGCGTTCGCATCTCGGGATCGCGCACGATCCGGCCGTAGCGCGCACGCGCGAGGGCCGAGATGGCGTTGTAGGTGCAATTGAGGACGAGCTTGGCCCAGAGCGCCGTGCGGATGTCCTGGGTCACCTTGCAGGGAATGTCGGCACGATTGAAAAGCGCCGCGAGCCCCGCCAGCGCCTCCGCTGTCGCAGGGTCCGCGAGTCCCGAAGCCGCACCAATCACCAGGTCTCCGCGGCTGGTCTGGCGCACGTGACCGGGCCCCGTCATCTCCGCCGCGACGTACACCGCTGCTGCGATGGCCTCCAGTCCCGCGGCCGTGCGCATGCGCTCGACGTTGTCGACGCCGTTCTGCAGGCTGATCACGCGTGCTTCGCGCAGCAACGGTACCAGCTGTCGCGCCGTCTCCTCGGTATCGGTGGTCTTGACGCAGACCAGAACGACTTGCGCGCCCTTCACAGCCGCGAGCTCTGTCGACGCGGCGACCTTGATGCGTTCCTTGACGCGGATGCCGTCGAGGAAAAGCCCGTCGCGATTGATCGCATCGACGTGCTGCGCGCGACCGATGAGCGTGACCGGCGCGCCGGCGTGCGCCAGCATGCCGCCGTAGTAGCAGCCGACCGCGCCGGCGCCGACGACCGCAAATCCAGGCCAGGTCTCGCTAGCCATGGGGGCGCCGTCGCTCGATGAGCAGGAGCAACGCAAGAGCCAGGACGCAGAATGCCACGACGGGTGTGTTACCGACCCTCGCGTACGGCGTGAGCCCGGTTCTCGGCTGCACCGTCGCCTTGAGAATCCCCGGCTGGAACTGCGGCAGCTGGTCGAGAATCTCGCCGCGCGGCCCGATGAAGACGGTGATGCCGTTGTTGGTCGCGCGCAGCATGTAGCGGCTCGCCTCGCGTGCGCGCATGCGAGCGATCTCGAGGTGCTGATGCGGCGCCGTCGAATCGCCGAACCACGCGTCGTTGCTCACGTTGACCAGGAGCGTCGCTTCCTTGAGCACGGCGAGCTGCTGATTCCCGTAGGCGTCCTCGTAACAGATCGTGGCGCCGAGTTTCTCGCCAGCGGCTACCAATGGCGGTTGCTCGGGATCGCCGGGCGTCATGTCCACGTACGGCAGGCTCATCAGGCGCATCCACTTGCGCACGAACGGTGGCACGGGAAAGAACTCGCCGAAGGGCACGAGCCGCCGCTTGTCGTACCAGGTGAGGCCGCCATTCACCGCGACGATGGAGTTGCGATACTGATCCTTGGCGAAGTCGTAGCGCAGGATGCCGAGGATGAGATCGGAACCGTGCGCCTGCGCGTCCCGGTAGAGCGACGCGAGGTAATCCTTCAGCTCGTGCTCGAGCGCCGGGAGCGCGGCTTCGGGCCAGACGATGATCTGGCTGCCGAACGCTTTCTCGGTGAGCTCGCGATACAACACGAGCGTCGCGTCGTGATTCTCGGCCTGCCACTTGAGGTCCTGCGAGATCGCGCCCTGCACCAGGCTGACGCTGATTGGCGCGCGCACCGGGCTCGCCCAGTCAACGCGCCCGAGCGCAGCGCCCGCACCCCAGGCCACGACGAGGAACGCGGCCGCGACCGCACGCTCCGGCGTCGAGCCGCGCAGCAGTACGACGAGCGCTCCGGCCGAGATCAGCACCAGCAGGCTGATCAAGTAGACGCCGCCCACCGGCGCATAGCCGGCGAGCCACGAGTCGATCTGGCTGTAGCCGAGCGCGAGCCACGGGAAGCCGCTCAACACCCAGCCGCGCAGCCACTCCATCAGCAGCCACAGCGCCGGCACGCCGATCATCCAGCGCCACAATGCATGGCGCGGC
Source organism: Steroidobacteraceae bacterium (assembly GCA_035263105.1). Lineage (GTDB taxonomy): Bacteria > Pseudomonadota > Gammaproteobacteria > Steroidobacterales > Steroidobacteraceae > DATBVX01. The sequence continues at coordinate 4,503 of DATFRO010000069.1, forward strand.
AGCCAGCGCAGCGCGCAATACCCGACCAGCGAATGGTAGAGCCCCATGATCGCGACCAGCCCCAGCATGAGAATGAACGCGACCCAGATCGGCGCCTGCCCGAAGGTGTGCACACTGGTGTAGAGCCAATAGGTCCCGGCGAGGAAGGTGCCGAGACCGAACCAGAACGCGAGCCACGCGGCGCGGCGCGGGGTCGCGTCCTGCCACAGCAGGAAGAGCAGTGCCGGGCACAGGACCGCCAGCGGGAACAACTCGTAGGGAGCGAACGCGAGCGACAGTGCGCAACCCAGCACAAAGCTGAGCGGCGCGGCCCAGCGCTCAACGAACGGCGGGAGCCTCATTCATCCACGCGAACGGGAATATCGCGCGGCGTCGTGACCCGCAGCGTGTCGATGCGCCGCCGATCGACGCGCACCACGCGAAACTCGATGCCATCCACGTTGACGATTTCGCCCCGTCGCGGCAGGCGGCCGAGGTGATGCGTGATCAGTCCGCCGATGGTGTCGAATTCGTCGTCGGCGAGCCGCGTGCCGAGATACTCGTTGAGCTCATCGATCCGCGTCAGCGCGCGCACGACGAACTGGCGCGGACCCTCACGGCGGATCGGTTGGTCGTCCTCGACGTCGTATTCATCGTCGATCTCGCCCACGATCTGCTCGATGACGTCCTCGATGGTCACGAGCCCCGACACACCACCGTATTCGTCCACCACGATCGCCATGTGATTGTGGCTGCCGCGAAATTCCTTGAGCAGCACGTTGAGGCGCTTGCTCTCGGGCACGACCACGGCGGGGCGCAGGAATTCCTTGATGTCGAACTCGGGCCGCTCGCCGGCCTCGGCGAAATACTTGAGCAGGTCCTTGGCGAGGAGGATCCCGACCACGCGATCGCGGTCCTCGCCGATCACCGGGAAGCGTGAGTGGCCCGACTCGACCACCGCCGGCAGGATCGCTTCCGGCGGATCGTCGCGCTCGATGCTCACCATCTGCGAGCGCGGCACCATGATGTCGCGCACCTGCGTATCCGCGACGCCGAGCACGCCCTCGATCATCGACAGCGCATCGGCATCGATGATGCCGCGCTCGCTCGACTCGCGCAGCTCCCCGATCAGCTGCTCGCGGTCACGCGGTTCGGCGGCCTTGCCCTGCGTCAGGCGTCGCAACCATCGACCGGTCGTACTGTGGGGATCGTCACTCATAGGGGTTCGGGTAGCCCAGCGTGCGCAGCACTCCGGTTTCGAAACGCTCCATCCGGCGCGCGTCCCGAGGCCGCTCGTGATCATACCCGAGCAGGTGCAGCGTTCCGTGCACAATCATGTGCGCCCAATGCTGCGCCAGCGTCTTCGCCTGCTCGCGCGCCTCCCGGGCGACGACGGGCGCGCAGACCACGAGGTCTCCGAGCGGCCGCGAACCGTCCGCCCGCGCCACCGAAGCCGGAAACGACAGCACATTGGTCGGCCGGTCCTTGCGTCGATAGCGTCGATTGAGCCGGCGGCTCTCCGCCGCGCCGACCACGCGCACCGCGAGATCCCACCGGCCGCGCTTGCGCCCGAGCGCCTCGAATGCCCAGAACGAGATGCGCACGCTCGAGGGCACCCAGGGCTTGCGCGTGGCGTACTGCACGTCCACCTCCAGCGACGGGCCACCCACGGCGCGCTCGCCGCGAAACCTCAACTCGGTTCCGCGCGGCCGGTGGGCTCGCGCCGCGTACGACGTCGCGGTCATTCCTTGCGGTCCTCGTAGGCCTGCACAATTCGCTGCACCAGCGGATGGCGCACCACATCGCGCGCGGTGAAGTAGGTGAAGGCGACGCCTTCCACACCGCTCAACACGTCGATGACGTTCTTGAGCCCGGAGGCGCGGCCCGCGGGCAGGTCGGTCTGGGTGATGTCGCCGGTCACCACCGCCTTGGAGCCGAAGCCGATTCGCGTCAGGAACATCTTCATCTGCTCGATGGTGGTGTTCTGCGCTTCATCGAGGATCACGAAGGCATCGTTGAGCGAGCGCCCGCGCATGAATGCGAGCGGTGCGACTTCGATCACCGCGCGCTCGACGAGGCGCGCCACGCGGTCGAAGCCGAGCATCTCGTAGAGCGCGTCGTACATCGGGCGCAGGTACGGGTCGACCTTCTGCGCCATGTCGCCCGGCAGGAAGCCGAGTCGTTCGCCGGCCTCGACGGCGGGTCGCACCAGCACGATGCGCCGCACGCGATCCGATTGCAGCGCTTCGACCGCGCACGCGACCGCGAGATAGGTCTTGCCGGTGCCCGCGGGACCGATGCCGAACGTGAGATCGAAGCGGCGGATGTTCGAGAGGTACTGCTGCTGGTTGGGACCGCGCGCATGGATGCCGCCGCGGTGGGTGCGCACCATGAGCTCGTCTTCGGCCGGCGCCACCGCCGGGGCCGCATCGCTCATGCCGGTTTCACGCAACGAAAGGTGGACCCGCTCCGGCGTGACCTCGCCCTGCTGCGTGACTGCGAACAGCTGCCGCAGGATCTGCTCGGCATTGGCTGCCGCAGCCGAGCCGCCCGTGATGTGAAAATGATTGCCGCGCCGGCTGATATCGACGCCGAGCGTCTGCTCGATCTGGCGCAGGTGTTCATCCAGCGGGCCGCACAGGTCGGCGAGCCTGCCGTTGTCCGCCGGTTCGAGCTCGAAATCGCGCGTGGCGATCGGTGAGGCCAAGGCCCTTCCTAGCCTGAGGCACGCAGCGGCACGCCGGCCGCCGGCTGGCGCGTGTCGACGAGTCGGCCACGCAGGCTGTTTTTCAACGCTTCGGTGATGTGCACGTCCGCGAACTGGTCGATGAGGTGCGCGGGCCCCTCGAAGTTGACCCAGCGATTGTTCTCCGTGCGACCGGCCAGCTGGCGCGGATTCTTCTTCGCCGGCCGCTCCACCAGCACGCGCTGCACGCTGCCGACCATCCGCTCGCTGATCGCGCGCGCGTTGCTGTTGAGACGTTCCTGCAGGAGCTCGAGCCGCTGATGCTTTTCTTCCGCCGTCACATCATCGGGAAGGGAGGCGGCGGGAGTCCCCGGTCGACGGCTGTAGAGGAAGCTGAAGGACTGATCGAACCCGACCTCCTCGACGAGACGGAGGGTCGCGGCGAAATCGTGCCCGGTCTCGCCGGGAAAGCCGATGATGAAGTCGGACGACACGCAAATGTCCGGGCGCGCTGCGCGCAATTTGCGGATGCGCTGCTTGTACTCGAGCGCGGTATAGCCGCGCTTCATCTGCGCGAGGATGCGATCGGAGCCGCTCTGCACCGGCAGGTGCAGGTGCGCGGCGAGCTTGGGAACGCTGGCATACGCCTCGATCAGGCTGTCGTTGAATTCCGCCGGGTGCGAGGTCGTGAAGCGGATGCGCTCGATGCCTGGGAGCTGCGCGATGTAGTGAACCAGCGTAGCGAGGTCGGCGCTGCTGCCGTCGCGCATGGCACCCGCGTAGCCGTTGACGTTCTGTCCGAGCAGCGTCACCTCACGCACACCCTGGTCGGCGAGCGCACCGACTTCATCCATGACCTGGTCGAAGGGACGGCTCATCTCCTCGCCGCGCGTGTACGGAACGACGCAGAACGTGCAGTACTTGCTGCAGCCCTCCATCACCGACACGTAAGCCGTCGCGCCGGCGGCGCGCGGCTCGGGCAGCCGGTCGAATTTCTCGATCTCCGGAAAGCTCACATCGACCACGGCGCGGCCGTGGCTGCGCACCTGGCGAATCATCTCGGGCAGCCGATGCAGCGTCTGCGGTCCGAAAACGAGGTCGACGCAGTTCGCCCGTGCTGTGATGCCCTCGCCTTCCTGGCTCGCGACGCAACCGCCGACGCCAATGATCATGTGTGGGTGGCGCTCCTTGAGCCGCCGCCATTCGCCGAGGAGCGAGAACACTTTCTCCTGCGCCTTCTCGCGCACGGAGCAGGTGTTGACGAGGAGAACATCGGCGCCGGACGGATCGTCCGTGAGCTCCAGGCCTTCGGCTTCGCGCAGGACGTCTGCCATGCGGGCAGAGTCGTACTCATTCATCTGGCAACCAAAGGTCTTGACGAAGAGCCGGCCGGGCATCGAGCGCTCGCTGGGAAAGGGCCGGAGAGGTTAGCGGTTTAGTGTGAATAATTGAAGCAGGCGACGGCCTCGGCCTGACCCTGGGGGAGAGTCGGAATCCACTGAAAATCAGGCGCTTGAGGCTCCTCCGAGGCCCCTGGGGCCCTTCCCTCAGAGCCCCGCGCGAAGTGCCTCATCGGCAGCCGCCTGAAGTTCACATAAGGCCCGAACGCACTTCCCAGACGGCTAAAATGTTTTTGAGAGTGATTCGCATTTACAGTAGTATTTCGTTGCTCCGCTGCCCCAGGCTTCCATGAAGAAACGACCTCACAACGTGCCGCTGCGATTGACCGAACTGGCCGTCGATGAGGTCGGCTACGTCGCGGCAGTGGACGCACCCCGCCATTCCGGCGGTATGGCGCTCGGCGAGCGGCTCTCCGAGCTCGGTTTCTTCGTCGGCGAACGCCTGCGCGTCGTCGCCCGCGGGCCGTTTGGCGGCGAGCCCATCGCGGTGCGTGTCGGTACCTCCACCTTCGCCCTGCGTCGGCACGAAGCCGATTGCATCCGCATCGACGCGACGCACCCGGAGGCGGATCCAGCCCCATGACCTCGCACGCCGCCGCGTCGACGAGTCCGCTCGTCGCGCTTGTCGGCAATCCGAACTGCGGCAAGACGGCGCTCTTCAACCTGCTGACCGGCAGCCGGCAGAAGATCGCGAACTACGCCGGAGTCACCGTCGAGCGCAAGGAAGGCACGCTGCACACCGCGAATGGCCGAACCATTCGCGTGCTCGATCTTCCGGGCTCCTATAGTCTCAATCCCCAGAGCATGGACGAACAGGTGGTCTGCGACGTCCTGTTCGGCCGGCGCGCGGGCGAACCCGTGCCCGATCTGCTGGTCGCGGTCGTCGATGCGACCAACCTGCGCCAGCACCTGCGCCTGGTGCTGGGCCTGAAGCGACTCGGCCGGCCGCTGATCGTCGCGCTCAACATGGTGGACCTCGCGCGCCGGCGCGGCCTCAACGTCGATTCCGCCGCACTCGCCCGCGAACTGGGAGTGCCGGTGGTGGAAACCGTGGCGGTCCGCGCGGACGGGAGCCGCACACTCGCGCAGCGCGTAGAGCACGAAGTGCAGACGCTGCCACCACTCGTGCCGCCGGCGGCCGACGCGGGACCATCCAACACGCTCGCCGACCATCGCGAGGTGCAACGGATCCTGCGCGCCATCGGCGCCGAGCGCGACGCGTCGATGACCTTCAGCGATCGAATCGATCGCGTGCTGCTGCACCCCGTGCTGGGCCTGGTGATCCTCGCGGGCGTGCTGTTCCTGATCTTCCAGGCGGTCTTCAGCTGGGCGAAGCCGGTCATGGATGCGATCCAGGCGGGCGTGAGTCACGTCGGAGCGTGGCTCGCGGCCGCGCTTCCCGCCGGGCCGCTGCGGAGCCTGTTGGTCGACGGTGTGATCGCGGGTGTCGGCAGCGTGCTCGTGTTCCTGCCGCAGATCATCATCCTGTTCTTCTTCATCCTGCTGCTCGAGGACTCCGGTTACCTGCCGCGCGCGGCGTTCCTGCTCGATCGCCTGATGGGCGGCGTCGGCCTCTCCGGCCGCTCGTTCATTCCGCTGCTGTCGAGCTTTGCGTGCGCGATCCCGGGAATCATGGCGACGCGGACCATTCCGAGCGCCAGGGATCGGCTCGTGACCATCATGGTCGCGCCGCTCATGACGTGCTCTGCGCGCCTGCCGGTCTACGCGCTGCTGATTGCCGCGTTCATCCCGGCGCTGACCGTGGGCAAGGTGTTCCAGTTGCAGGGACTGGTGCTGTTCGTGCTCTACGTCGCCGGGGTCGCCGGTGCAATGCTGGTGGCGTGGCTCCTGAAGGTCGTGCGCTCGCGTCACTCCGTGCAGACCCTGCAGATGGAACTGCCGGCGTATCACTGGCCGAGTCTCAGGAGTCTGCGTATCGGCCTGTGGCAACGCGTCGAGATCTTCCTGACGCGCGTCGGCACGATCATCCTGTCGCTGATGGTGTTGCTGTGGTTCCTGAGCACGTTTCCCGCGCCGCCGCCGGGCGCCACGGGCCCGGCGATCGAATACAGCCTCGCCGGCCGGCTGGGCGCCGGGCTCGCAGTGATCTTCGGGCCGATCGGCTTCAACTGGAAAATCTGCATCGCGCTGGTCGTCGGGCTCGCGGCACGCGAAGTCGCCGTGGGAGCGCTGGGCACCGTCTACGCGCTCTCAGCCGCGAAGCAGGACATCGCGGGCGATCTCATTCCCATGATCTCCTCGGAGTGGGGCCTCGCCACGGCGCTCGCGCTCCTCGCGTGGTACGTGTTCGCGCCGCAGTGCCTGTCGACGCTTGCGGTCGTGAAGCGCGAAACCAACTCGTGGCGCTACCCGTTGATCATGGCCGGGTATATGTTCCTGCTCGCCTACCTGGCCGCCGGCCTGACCTTCCACATCTCCCATGCGTTGGGGGCCTGATGCCACACTGGATGCAAGTCATCGTGGTTGCGCTCGCGGTCATCGCGAGCACACTTTATGCGGCGTACGTACTGATGCCGCGCACTTGGCGCCAGAAGGTGGATGGTTGGCTCGAGCGCGTGCTGCCGGAAGCCTGGAGCCGACGGCGCGCAGGGCGTGCTTCAGGATGCGATGGCTGTGCGAATAATCCCGCCGCGCCGCGCCCGGAGACGCGCGTTCACGTGCACGACATCGGACGGCGCGGCTGAGCGCGGGCGAGGCCGCGCGGCGCTAAGCGGCGGGCTTGCGATACAGGTGCACGAAGCGATCCGTCTTGCCGCGGATCGTTTTGTCGAACACGACCTTGCTGCGATCGTCATCCGGATTGCGCAGCTTGTCGTAGTGCCCCGCGTAGACGAAACCGTGGCTCGTGATGTCCTTGATCGCGAAATCCTCGTCGATCCGGTGTAATTCCTTGGCCACGCTCGACCCCGTCCCGGGCTTGGCCGCGTGGTCCACGATCAAGAAGACGCCGCCCGGCTTGAGCGCCTTGTAGATCTGGTCGAGGAAGTGCGCTTCGTCGATCTTCGGCCACCCGCCCAGCGGATCGGCGTAGAACAGGTCGTGATACGACATCACGATGGTTGCGGCATCCAGCGTTGCCGTGCCCAGCTGCAGGTCGCAGCTCTCGACCACCATGCGCTTGACGTTCGGGAGCCGTCCCTCCTGGCTGAAGCGCGCCTTGATGTTGTCCTTGTCGTAGTCCTCGTAGGGCACGTTGTTGACCATCAGCACTTCGCCCGTCGTACCGACGACATAGCTGATGAGCTCGCTGTAGTAGCCGCCGCCCGCAAAGATGTCGGCGACGTGCATGCCCGGCTTCAAGCCGAAGAAGGCCAGGACCTCCGTGGGCCGCTCGCGCGCATCGCGCTGCAGATCCTTGTCACTGCGCCCGGCGTGTGCAACCGCCTGGTCGTAGATCGCGGTGTCGGGCGCGGCCGTCGCACCCGAGGTGACGACGAGCAGAAGGGAAGCCAGCAGTGCACGCATCTACGACTCCTTGATTCTCGAGGAAACGGTTGCCCGGTGAATCTGCGGCGAAACGGGGCGCGGGCGCTTGGAGTTTCTTGCTGCCCGCGCTCAGAACGGAATGTCGTCGTCGAACTCCGCTTCGCGCTCGCCGCCGCCGCCCGCAGCGGGTTCGGGCGCTCCGCTGCGCGCCGGTCTCGGCTCGGCGCCTGCACCTGCACCTGCGCCTGCGCCTGCGCCGCCACCGCGGCCGCCCAGCATCTGCATCTCGTCGGCGATGATCTCGGTGGAATAGCGGTCGTTGCCCTGCTTGTCCTGCCACTTGCGGGTTCGCAGCCGGCCCTCGATGTAGACCTGTGAGCCCTTGCGCAGATACTCGCCGGCCACTTCGGCCAGGCGCGCAAACAGGGCGACACGGTGCCATTCGGTCCGCTCCTGCCACTCGTTGGTCTGCTTGTCCTTGAACGACTCGGTGGTCGCGATGCGCAGGTTCGCCACCGAAGTGCCGCTCGGCATCGATTTCGTTTCAGGGTCGGCACCGAGATGTCCGATCAGGATGACCTTGTTGACGCCGCGTGCCATGGGAGCCTCCAGCAGATTGGGCAGAGCGTGGGAGCTGCCGCTTGGGAGCGACCGGAGTCGTAGCCAAGCAGCCCACGAAGGGCGGGTATTCTATGCGTCGGCCTGCGGGGATGCATCAGCAACCGTTGCGGAAATCCCGAGAAACGGGCCCGGCCGCCCTCAATTCCTGAGCATGCAGGGTTTTGCACCGAACTTGACGCCGCGCGTATAGTACTTGGCTGGCAATTTTCATTGCGGTTTCCGATGTCCGTCATCCGCATCCGCGGCGCGCGCACCCACAACCTGAAGAACCTCGACATCGATCTGCCCCGCGACCGGCTGATCGTGTTCACGGGGCTCTCCGGGTCGGGCAAGTCGTCGCTCGCCTTCGACACCATCTACGCGGAGGGCCAGCGCCGTTACGTGGAGTCGCTGTCGGCCTACGCGCGCCAGTTCCTGTCGATGATGGAAAAGCCGGATGTCGACACGATCGAAGGGCTGTCGCCCGCGATCGCGATCGAGCAGAAGTCGGCCTCTCACAACCCGCGGTCCACGGTCGGCACGGTCACCGAAATCTACGATTACCTGCGCCTGCTCTACGCGCGCGCCGGCATCCCGCACTGCCCGGATCACGGGCAGGAGCTCGCCGCGCAGACGGTCAGCCAGATGGTGGACCAGGTGCTGCGCATTCCGGCGGGAACCGCCCTGCTCCTCCTCGCTCCGGTGGTCACCGAGCGCAAGGGTGAACATCTCGAGATCATCGAGGAGCTGCGCGGCCAGGGCTTCGTGCGCGCGCGCATCGACGGCAAGGTCGCGGAGCTCGACGATCCGCCAAAACTCGACTCACGCCGCAAGCACAGCATCGAGGTCGTGATCGATCGCTTCAAGGTGCGCGAGGACCTGGCGCAGCGCCTCGCCGAGTCGTTCGAGACCGCGCTCAACGTGGGCGATGGTGTGACACGCATCGCCTGGATGGACGAGCCGGGCCGCGAAGAGCTGGTGTTCTCGGACCGCATGGCCTGCTCGATCTGCGGCTACAGCCTGTCCGAGCTCGAGCCGCGGCTGTTCTCCTTCAACAACCCGGTGGGGGCCTGCTCCACCTGCGACGGATTGGGCGTCAAGCAGTTCTTCGATCCGCAGCGAGTCGTCGTGCATCCGCACCTGAGCCTCGCCGGCGGCGCGGTGCGCGGCTGGGACCGGCGCAACGCGTACTACTTTCAGCTCATCCAGGCTCTCGCGCGGCATTTCCACTTCGATATCGAGACGCCGTGGGACGAGCTCGACGAGAAGATCCGCCAGGTCCTGTTGTACGGCAGCGGCGAGGAGCAGATCGAGTTCCGCTACCTCAATGGCCAGGGCGGCACCGTGCGCCGCCGGCATCGCTTCGAAGGCATCATTCCAAACCTCGAGCGGCGCTACCAGGAGACCGAGTCGATCACGGTGCGCGAGGAGCTCGCGAAATACCTGAGCAATCGTCCCTGCCCCGAATGCGCAGGCACCCGCCTCAATCGCGCTGCGCGGCACGTGCACGTCAATGGCATGAGCCTGCCGCACGTGACACGGCTTTCCGTGGGCGCTGCGCTCGGCCTTTTCACCGGCATGACGCTCGAAGGATGGCGCGGCGCAGTCGCGGAGAAGATCGTCAAGGAGATCGCCGATCGCCTGCGGTTCCTCGCGAACGTGGGGCTCGACTACCTGACGCTGGAACGCAGCGCCGAGACGCTGTCGGGCGGCGAAGCGCAGCGCATCCGGCTCGCGAGCCAGGTGGGATCGGGCCTGGTCGGCGTCATGTACATCCTGGACGAACCTTCGATCGGTCTGCATCAGCGCGACAACCAGCGCCTGCTCGACACCCTGGTAAGACTGCGTGATCTCGGCAACACGGTCATCGTCGTCGAACACGACGAGGAAGCGATTCGCAGCGCCGATTACGTGCTCGACCTCGGCCCCGGCGCCGGTGTGCATGGCGGAGAGGTCGTTGCCCGCGGTACGCCACGCGACATCGAGAACGACCCGCATTCCATCACCGGGCAGTACCTCGCGGGACGACTGCGCATCGAGGTGCCGACGCGGCGCATCGTGAGTGACGGCCGGGTGCTGCGCGTGGTGGGCGCGAGCGGTAACAACCTCAAGCACCTCACGGCCGACTTTCCGATCGGATTGATGACGTGCGTCACCGGTGTCTCCGGGTCGGGCAAGTCGACGCTGGTCAATGACACGCTGTATCGGCACGTGGCAACCCGGCTCAACGATGCCACCTACGATGCCGCCCCGTGCGAGCGCATCGAAGGGCTCGAGCACATCGATCGCGTGATCGATATCGATCAGAGTCCGATCGGCCGCACACCGCGCTCCAATCCCGCCACGTACACCGGACTCTTCACGCCGATCCGCGAGCTGTTCGCCGCCGTGCCCGAGGCGCGTGCGCGCGGTTACGAAGCCGGCCGCTTCAGTTTCAACGTCAAGGGCGGGCGCTGCGAGGCCTGCCAGGGTGATGGCGTCATCAAGGTGGAGATGCACTTCCTGCCCGACGTCTATGTGCCGTGCGACGTGTGCAAGGGCCGGCGCTACAACCGCGAGACGCTCGAGATCCGCTACAAGGGCAGCAACATCCACGAAGTCCTCGATATGACGGTGGAGGACGCGCGACGCTTCTTTCAGAATGTGCCGGCGGTCGCGAGCAAGCTCGAGACGCTCCTCGACGTGGGCCTCTCCTACGTGCGTCTGGGACAGAACGCGACCACCCTGTCAGGCGGTGAAGCGCAGCGGGTGAAACTCGCGCGCGAGCTCTCCAAGCGCGCCACCGGGCGCACTCTCTATATCCTCGATGAGCCGACCACCGGGCTGCACTTCCACGACATCGCGCAGCTCCTGCGCGTGCTCGAGCGCCTGCGCGACGAGGGCAACACCATCATCGTGATCGAGCACAACCTCGACGTGATCAAGACGGCCGACTGGATCGTGGACTTGGGACCGGAGGGTGGCGATGGTGGCGGCCAGCTGGTCGTAGCCGGCACGCCGGAGGAAGTGGCCCGCCAGGCGGGCTCATACACGGGAAGCTATCTGCGCCGCTCGCTGGAAGCGAGCGCTCCCACTCGCGCGCAACGGCGGCTGGCGAGCAGCGGCTGAGCTGTTACTTCCAGCAAGTCGCGATCGGATCGGGCCCCGACGTACGCACACCCTGCTCGTTGATGCCGAAAGTCTGGCAGTGCGAGTCATCGGTCTGGCCGCCGCCCGCTCGCGGGGTCGCCGTCGCCGTGAAAGTCGTTCCGGGCGCCGGGCTCGCGATCACGATGTCGTAGCGACGGTTGGGCGTGATTGCCGGCAGGCCCAGGCCGCCCGGGGGCGCCGGCGTGAGCTCGGCGGCGCCGGCATAGCGGTTGTTCTGCAGGAAGAATTTCTCCTGCGCCTGCTGGATCTGCAGCAGCGCGCCCGTGCCCTCGGTGCGCTGCGCGCGTATCAGGTACCGGCGATACGACGGCACCGCGATGGACGCAAGTATCGCGAGCACGATGATGACGATCATCAGCTCGATCAATGTTACGCCCAGCATCTTGCGCTTCATGTCTGGCTCCCTCGTGACAAAGCGGCAGCGCCTGGCGAGGCGCTGCCGCTCACGTAACCATCAACCTGCAACTTCATCAATTCGCGTCGGACTCCCGCCAGAAGGTCTTGATGCGCGCGTTGAATCCGACGCAGGCGTTCAGGACCTCGGCACCCGACAGACAGACTACCGGATCCTGACCCTGCATGCTCTGCTCCGGAGCATTCGGGTTCGGCGGATTGTTCGGATCAATCGGCGGGTTGTTGGGATTGTTCGGGTCGCGGCCCGGGAAGAGGAACGCGATTTCCGGCGCGATGCCACCCTGGCGCAGCACCGAGTAGCGGTCCGCCAGCGTGAGATCCGGGATGCCATCGCCGTTGCTGTCGGTGGTGGTGCCATCCTGGTCGATCACCGGTGAGCCGTCGATCACGTCGACGATGTAGGCGCGGTTGCTGCCGCCGATCGGCGCGCACGGGTCCGCGGCCGCCGCCGAGCTTGGGATGTACGTCGGGAAGAAGATCTTGTTGTTGAAGGTGCGCGACTCCGCCAGCACCTTCTCACCCACGTAGCCGCCCGGCAGGCGCAGCTCCAGCTTCCAGCCGCGCGAGTTGTCCGCGATGGTCGGTGACACCTGGTCCGTGATGTTGTCCACGTTCGTGTCCGTGGTCACGCCGTAGGCGGTCATGGCCGCATCGAACAGCGCCTGGGTGGCGAACTTGTTGAGCGCGTTGTAGTCGCGGATCGAGTAGAACCGATCCTGCACCTGGTTGTTCAGCGGATGGCCGCGATAACCCGAGCCGAGCGCCACGTTGAAGAACGTCGGCCGGCCGCGGCGATGGATCAGTGCCACGTCCGGCGCGCTGTAGAAGCGGCGCGTGGAAGCCATCGGCTGCGGCGCCGTCATCTGCGCAGCGCCGAGGTCGGCGATCACGCCACCCGCCAGCAGGGCGTTCTGCGCGTTGCCGTTGTTGATATCGAAGCGCCACAGCTGCCCGCCGGTGTCGCCCACGTAGATCCGGTCGGCGAAAGTGTCGCCATCCAGGTCCAGCAAGGCGAGGTTCGACGGAATCGAATACTGCATCTTGGCGAAGGTCTGGTTGCCGGCCGTCTGCGAGCCGCGCCACAGGAGCGAGCCCGTCAGCAGGTCAACCATGTAGATGCTGTTGCCGATCGTATCGGTGTTCTGCGTGTAGGTGTCCTGCGTGTCGTCGTAGCCACCCGCGAACACCAGCACCAGCTTCTGCGAGTTCTGGGTCACGCCCTGGACGTTGACGCGCGTGACGATGGGCGCCGACCAGGTCTGGCCGATGCCCGGGAGCTGCGCGGGTCCGAGCGTCCAGAGCATCTTCGGCTGGTCCTTGACCGTGACGTCGAGCGCGTAGTAATTGCTGCCGCCGCGGCCCTGGCCGAAGAACAGGAACACCTTGTCGCCCTGCGCCGGCTCGACGATGCCGTTCTGGTTGACGTCGTACTTGAGCACGCGCACTTCGGCGTCCAGCGCGTAGTGCTTGGTGTTCACCGTGGTGTTCTTGTAGATCCCGCGGATGTCGTCGAGCTGGTCGAACGGGATGTAGGCCCAGAGCTCGTTGCCGGTCACCGCGTCGAACGCGTGCAGGTAGCCGTCGTTGGTCGGCGTGTAGATCACGGCGTCGTCGATGTTGGGTGATCCCGCACTGCCGCCGTAGATCACGACCGCCGGCTTGGCGTGCAGCGGATCGCCCATGTCCTGGCGCGGCTCGGTCGTATCCGAGTCGAGATCCGCGTCCTGCACGTCCTGGCCGAGCGCCCAGTTGATCAGGTCATCGTGAGTCGGCTGGCCGGCCACACCGACGCCGAGCACGGCGTCAGTGATGAGCGGATTGGTCACCGAGATCACGTCGTTGCCGGTCCACAGGTTGTTGTTGCCGGCCTCGATGTTCGTATAGAGGTTGCGCTTGGTCGGGATCGGCTCGCGGTGCGCGGCACCGCCGGCCGCCACGTCCGCGCCGTCGGGGCTCGCCGACCAGTAGCTGCGCGCCGTGTCGGTGAAGAAGCCGGTGTTGGGATCGACCGCCTTCTTGCCGTCCGCATCGACGATATCCCCGTTCGTTACGCGGTACTTCTTCACGTTGCCCGGCCAGCGATAGGTGCGATCGGGGCGGAACACCGAGACGTAGAGATCGCTCAACGTCTGCGTGCGGTTGAACGCGTTCACCGACACCGAGGGCGCGGTGAAGGTGGTATTGGTGCGCAGGATCTCGGTCACGATGCTGCTGAGCACCGCGGTGAGGCCGACCGTGTTGTCAGCGTTGTAGAACTGGCCGCCGCCGCGGGTGGCCGTGGTCTGCAGGAGCTTGCTGCCCGTGACGTCCGGACCGAATCCGATCCAGTAGGACGTGACGTTCTGGTTGCCCGGCATGTTGGGCTGCAGGTCTTCCTTGTACATGTACTGCGCCAGGTCATCCAGGCAGTGTCCGTCGCCGGTACCGTCGCAGCTCGCGCCGACCACGGTCTTGAAGTCGGGCAGGCCTTCGATCTTGGCATCGGCGCTGGTGTCCGCGGTCGGCTCACCGTCCGTCAGGTACACGATGTAGTTCTTCTGACACGAGTACTGCATCGGTGTCTTGTAGGTCTTGCCGTCGGCGAGGCGCGAGGCCGCCACGCTGGGCGAGCTCGTGCCGGGCTTCGACATCGCGTTCTTGCCGTAATCCCAAACCTGGCCGCGGAAGTACTGGTTGGCTTCGTACAGCGTTTCGGACAGCGGCGTGCAGCCCGAGGCGTTGTAGCTCTTGACGGTGTTGATCACGTTGGTGCGGTTCGTGCCCGCGTCGATATCCGACACCGCGAACGTCACCATGCCGCCTTCGGCCGAGGTCCCGTCGTCGCAACCGTTGTTGTTATTGTTGCTGTAGCGCATGAGACCGACGTTCACGCCCGTCAGGTTCGTCAACAGGTTGCTCGCCACTTCCTGCACCGTCTCGAGGCGGCTCTTGGAAGTGAAGGTCGACGGGTTGTTGTACCAGTTGAGGTAGTTGTACGAATAGAAGATGTAGTTGCGATTGGTGTTGTTCGCATTCCAGGTGATCTGGTTGTTCGAGTTCGACGTCCACTTCGCGGAGCTGTCGCGCGCCCACAGGCGCGTCAGGTTGACGCCGTCGCCATCGATGCCCGCATCGGCGCGGCACTCGACGTCGAGATTGGTGACGGTGCTGCGGATCTGCTCCCAGCGGCTGTTGGTGGTCGAGAACTGCGCGGCGCGCGTCGCCGAGTAGAAGCCGGCAACCAGGAACGCGTCCTTCGCGGTCTTGCACTTCATGTTGGTGGCGTTGAACCAGGTCGCGGCCTCGCAGGTCGGCGGCAGGATCGGCGTGCCGTCGTCGCGCACCCAGTACGTCCGGTCCGAGCGGCAGCTGCCGCCGTAGGTGACGGCCGGATCGTACGGCGCGTTCTCGGTCACCACGTCGGTGTCCATGCTTCCCGAGGTGTCGAGAATGAACAGGATGTTGGGCTTCACGCCGGAGTTGTTCTGGCCGAGAAAGATCTCGGTGTCATCGGCCAGCGCCGGAGCGCCGCACGCGAATGCGAGCACCGTACCGATCAGGAGAGCCCGACTGCGATGCTTTAAGGAACTCATAAGTTGCAACCTCTGTTCAGACTCTGGTGACGGGGCCGCTTACTTGCGCGTGCCCTTCGGCAGGTCCGCATGGATCACGATGCGCGTGACCGCGCGTGTCTTCTGGTCATACATGATGGTCAGTCCGCGCGTGACACCGTCCGCGAGGAACGCGTTGAGCTCGGCGAGCGATACTTCCTGCTTGCCGACGAAAAACCGGCTGCCGGCGCCGAGCTGCACCAGGACCGGGTCGCAGCCGACGCAGCCGCGCGCGAGCAGCGAGCCGCCGTCGGTGCGCGGCAGGGTCACATTCGCGGTGCTCGCCTCGATGGCGCTCTGGGGAGCGGCCTTCTCAGCGAACGCCTGCCCGGTGAGCAGGGCCGCGCCGATGAGCGCTGTGAGGGTGATGCTGCGGGTCCACATGACTGTCTCTCCAAACATGTCTGCTGTTCGTGCCGTTACGGGGTCAGCGCCGTGGGGGCGCCGGCGAGCGGCGGAGGCGATTCACCGTTCTTCAGCGCAACGATGAACAGGCCCTGCGTGTGCGTGGTCGTCGCATTGCGCGCCGAGGTGCCCTGACTCTGGATCTGGAAGTGATACGAGGTGAACTTGCTGGCGTTGTTGCCGCCCCACATGAGCGGCAGCTCGGTGTTCACGCCGGGCTGCGGCGTGATGCTGGTGTTGTAGTACTCCTTCGTGCTGCCGGGCACGGGGGTATTACCCACCGCCTCGTTGGCGACGCTGGTGCTGAACACACCGGTGAGCAACGCCTGCTCGATGCCGTACTCGGCCGACTGAAAGGCGTTCTCCTGGTATTGCTCGTTGCCGGCCATCACCAGCTCGGTGGTCGCCGTGCTCATGCCCGAGATCGCCAGGACCGTGAGGACCATGAGCAGGATCATCCCGACCACGAGCGCAGCGCCGCGCTGCCGACGATGAAGTGCTGAGTTGAGTTTCATGATGTCTTTCCGCTGCCGCTAGATGCGGATCCGGTTGCGCAACTGGATCGTGCGAGTGAAGAGAACGCGCCGAAAGGCGTCGTTCGGCGTGAAATTGCGATTCGCGTACTGGTAGTTGGTCGTGTCGCGGTAGCCGACTTCAGTGGCATCGGCGCGCGTCATGATCCACAGGCGCACCGCCACGATCTGCGTGCCGACCGGCAACGCGGCGCCCGGGTTGACGTAACGGGTGGCGATACCGGCCGAGCCCGTCGGGTCGATGCCGAACTGCACCTGCAGGTCTTCCACGCCGCTCACGATCTCCTGGTCCTGGAAGTCGGGTCCGGCCACCAGGCTCTTGCGACGGAGCGACGGAACGCCGGGGCGTCCATCGGAATCGCGCGAGATGTAATAGGCGTTGACGATGACGTCGTTCACCTGGCCGCCCGGCGGCACGGCCGCGGCCGGCGCGGCACCGTTGGTGAAGAGGCCGCCGCTGGTGCGCGTCGACCAGACCTGGACGCGACCCGCAGTGGCCGCGACCGGGTTGCCGGTCGCACGCCGCACGATCAGCGTGTCGGTGTTCGCTTGTGCGCCCGCTCCGTTCGGGTTGCAGGCCGGCTGACGCGCGACGCCGAAGGTGTAGCCCGCATTCGTGCCTTCGATGGTCGTGAACAGGTCGACCGCGAAGTTGGTGCCGCACTTGTTGGCGTTGCCGGGAAGCACGGCACCGGCCGTCTGCGCCGCACGACCGGTGACGAGCTCCGGATCGTTCAAGAGGCCCCAATTGCCGCCCATGCGCACATCGGGCTCGATGACGCTCATCGCGAAGCGCGCGGTCTCCTGCAAGCGCGACACGCTGTCGTTGACGGCGTAGGAGTTGCGGCTCTGCATGTACACGAACACGGCGCCGGCGATCAGGATCGAGCCGATGGCGAGGGCCACCAGCAGCTCGATCATGCTGAGACCGAGCTGGCGCGCGGCGAGGCGTCGCGGAGTGTGTGAGTGACTGGATTTCATATCTGCATTCTCAGGTCGTAGCGCGGCAGCGGATCGCCGGCTTTCCAACCCGGCTCCACCCAGGTGACGGTGATCTGGTAGGCCGAAGGCGCACCGGCGGCGCCGGCGACAACCGCGATGGAGCCTTGCGGCGTATTCACATCACCGTCGTCGGGCAGTGCGGCGCGCAGTTGTGCCTGCCACCAGAACAGATCGTCGGCTGCGAGCGCCGTCGGAGTGCAGTCCGCGCCGCCGCCGACACAGTTGTTGTTCGCGCCCGCACCGGCATAAGAGACAGTGGCCGTCGGATTGGCGCGGATGCGATCCGCCATGTCGGCCGCGAGATTGACCGCCTGGGTACGCAGCAGCGCACTGCCGCTGGCGCGCAGGCTGGTGACGTAGAGTCCTGCGATACCCAGCATGCCGACTGACAGCACCAGCAGCGCCACCATGGCTTCGACCATGCTGAAGCCGCGGCTGCGGTGTATGCACGAGTGCATCGGACGAATTCGCATCGGGTTGACTCCTATGGGCACGCCACGCCGATGGCGGCGAGCGTGGCGTCGACTTCAGCCTTGCTGTTGGAGACGCGCGGGCGGCCGGTCGCGGAAACGCGCACGGCGCGAGCGGCCGAAAGGCCGTTGAAGGTCATGGCGGTGCCGCGCAGGTCGCAGATGGCCACGTTGGCGGTCGGCGTGATGCCGCCGCTCGGCGGCGACGAGAAGCCGGTCAGCTGGTACTTGATGCGGCCGTTGTTGTCGCTGCGAACCGTGATGGTGTTGTCGAGCGCGACATGACGCTGCAACACCGGCTCGTTGACGTTGTTGTCGGGCACCCAGTCGTTGTCCGCGTCGACCCAGACGACCCAGGCGGACGAGGCGCCCTGCGTCCAGGCGCCGCTGCAAACCGGGGGCGTGGCATTGGGATCCGCGGTCGCGCAGACGGCGACCGGGAGCTGGCGCTTGATCGCCTCCGTCCGGGCCAGGCTGATCGAGCCCAGCAGGTCATTGGCAGCGCTGACCAGCCGACTGTTGCGCATGAAGGTGCGGAAGTTCGGCACCGCGAGGCCGAGGACCACGCTGGCGATGGCCAGCACGACCATGAGCTCCATCAGCGTGAAGCCGAGGTGCCGGCGCCTGCCGGGCCTGGAGGGGCTGCGATGAGTGCGAGTACGCATGGCGCGCGTTATCGCTGCGCGCGCCGCTGCGCTCAAACCGAGCCGATGACCGGTTTCAGCACGCGGACGAGTGGTCTGCGCGTGGAATGCAGTTCACAGTCCAACGGGGAGTGATGCGGTACTCAAAAAAAGCGTGACCGGACATAAGGCCGGACGCTTGTCATAAGCCGTTCCTTATTCTTCTTATGGCGCGTGCAGCACGCGCGCGCGAGCGGCGCCGCGCATCAGGCGCTGCGTCTCATCATCTTGCGGATCTCGGCGAGGTGCTGCTCTTCCGCGGCAATCTGCGCGCGCGCAAATTCCTCGAGCATGATGCTCTCGCCCGCCACCATTTCGAGGAGCTTGCGGTATTCGCCGAGCCCGACCTCTTCGTGCGCCATCGCTTCCTTGAGAATGTCGTCCACGCTGTGCTTGTGAGTCTCGAGGAGCTCCCCGATCTTGAGCGAGGGGTGCCCGCCCAGCGCCGTGACATGCTCGCCGGCGAGCACCGCATGCGCCATGGACTCGGTCGACTGGCTGCGCAGCCACGCCGTGATCGGTATGCGGTGATGGCCGAAGATCATGAAGCTGTAGTGCAGGTAGCGCACCACGCCCGCGAGCTCGAGCTCGAGGATACGGTTGAGTGTGGCGATCACGCCCTGGGTATCGAGCGAAGCGGTGCGCGCCTTGGTCATGATCAGGCTCCTTGAGCTGCTGGTTAGCGGATCCGCGTCACGGCGGTCGCGCGGTTGTTGCCCTTCAGCTGCAGCCGGTAGGACTTCATCGTGCCGCGCTTGATGGTGACCTCATCCCCCACGTTGAAGGCGAGGTGCCAGTCGGGCTCCTTCTGCTGCCACACCTGGCCATTGTCGAGTGTCAGCACGTGCTCGCCGCGCGCCTGTGTCGCGACATTGGCGATCCGCGCGTCCATCTGGTCCGGGCCGGCCGGCTGCTGTTCCTTTTGTCCCGGGGGCGGCCGACCGTCGAATCCGAAGTCGTCGTGCTTGGCCGCGGCGGTCGTTGCCGCGGTCGTCGCGCCGGCCGCGCCGGCGCCGTTCGTGCCTGCGGCAGTCGCCGGTGTCGTGGTGTCGGCCACCTTGGTGGAAGCATTCGGCGCGGACTTGGCCGGCTCCGCGCTGCGCGCGAACAACCGGTCGTAACAGGCGAGGCGCTCCGCGTCCGTCGCGATCGCTGTGCACTTCGCGATGTCCGCGGGCGACTGGGCCGCCGCCGTGCCCGCGACCACGAGCGCGCCGAGAATCAGGGTTCGCACCGCCATCAGCGCTTCACTCCTTCGCGCAACGCACCACCGGTCGCCGAGCGGAACAGCTGGCGCACCTCGCCGTTGATGATGCGCTCGGTGTACTGGCCGCGAGTGTACGCGCCGATCACGCTGCGCCAGAAACCCACTGCACCCGCGTTGCGCAGGTACTCGGTGACTTCCCACTGGCCGGCGAAACGGTTGAGGATGAGCTGCGCCGCATCGCGACCGATGCCGAGGCGCCGGTACTTCGCCAGCACGAAGAATTCCGACATGCGGTAGTCGATCGGTGGCGTTGCACTGGGTATCTTCGGTGGGCGCACCACGAGCGCGAATCCCGCCGGGGTTTCGGACTTCAGAATCAACAGGGGGTGTGCACGATCGTCGGCGAACCAGCGGGCGAGCAGATCCGGTTCGCGGTGGCCGAATTCGCCCAACACCGGGAAGATCCCGGTATTGAGCATCGCCAGGTCATTCAAGTAGTCGCGGTAGACGCTCTGTATCCACTTGCGGTCTTCGGGCGACCCCTGAGCATCACGGATACTGACCGCCACATGACCCTCGATTGAGCCGGAGCGCGACTAGAGGAAAGACTCCGGCACCTCGAACCGGCCCGGGCAGTTTGAGTCTGCCCGGGCTGTCCGAAATTGCATCAGCAATTACTGCTGCGGAGGAGTCTCCGGCTGTGCAGGCTGAGCAGCCGCATCGGCAGGCGCCTGGGCAGCGGCATCGGCCGCCTGGCCCGCCGCATCAGCCGCCGCGCCAGCAGCCTGACCAGCTGCATCAGCCGCCTGACCAGCCGACGTCGCGGCAGCGTCAGCAGCCGGCTTGGCAGAGTCAGCAGCCTGGTCTGCAGCGCCGCCACCGCCACCGCAAGCGCTCAGCAGAAGCGCCGCAGCGAGGGCGCTAAGAGCAGATTTGATCTTCATCTCGTTACCCCGAAAGGATTGGAAAGGTTTAGGAAACAGCCGACAGAGGCAAACTAGTTTTGTCTCGTTAATTCACCTTATCGCGGCGGCGCATTCTAGAGTGTTTACCGGGGTTTTGAAACTGGAAGCCGGACGTTGTGTCGTCAGTTGGCGACGCAGCGAAGCGCGGTGAAAATCGCTGCGCGATATTGTCAAGAAACGTGTCGCGCACGTCACGGGGCTATGCTGGAGCGGCGCAGTCGCAGCGAGCTTCGCCTGGCGCGACCGGTTGCATGAGTCGTGATCAGCGCGCGAGCCTGGAGCAACAAGCAATCGCGAAGCGGCGTCACCGAGCGCGCTCGATGAGTCACTAAATACAAGGTAATTCAACCAGTTATGTCACCACCAGCATCACCGATCCAGGCACGGCAAGCATCGTTGGCTGCGCTTTTCGCAGCGCATCTGCAAGAGATGGGACGACGGAGCGAGCGCGCGCTGCAGGCAGCAGGCGCCGATCACCTCGTGATCTCGTCGGGCACACTCGCCATGCTCTTTCTCGACGATCAGTCGTATCCCTTCAAGGCGAATCCGCACTTCAAGGCCTGGGCGCCGATACTCGACAACCCGTACTGCTTCATCGTCCACACGCCGGGCTCGCAACCGACGTTGCTGTTTCACCAGCCGGAGGACTACTGGTACAAGCCGCCGGCGAAACCCACGGGCTTCTGGGTCGGGCACTTCGACCTGCGGCCGATCGCGGCCTTGCCGGATGCGCGTGCGCACCTGCCCGATCCTGCGCGCAGCGTATTCGTCGGTGAGCTGTGCGAGCCGATGACGACGTGGGGATTCGGCCAGGTCAATCCGCCGGCGCTGCTCGATCAGCTGCACTACGCGCGCGCGGCGAAGACGCCATACGAAATCGAGTGCATGCGACGTGCGTCGGCGCTGGCAGTGCACGGCCATCGTGCCGCGGAGCGCGCCTTCCGCGACGGTGAGTCGGAGTACGGCGCGCACATGGCCTACCTGCAGGCGTGCGCGCAGCGCGAAGAGGAGATGCCCTACAACAACATCGTGGCGTACAACCGCAACGGCGCGGTGCTGCACTACCAGTTCCTGGAGCGCGAGGCGCCGCCGGCCGGCGAGCGTCGTTCACTGCTCATCGATGCGGGCGCGCAGTACCACGGTTACGCGTGCGACATCACGCGAACCCATGCGGCGCAGCCGGGAGACTTCGCGAGCTTGATCGGCGCGATCGATCGCGCCCAGCAAGCATTGTGTGCCGCGGTGAAACCCGGCTTCGACTACCGCGAGCTGCAGCTGCTCGCGCACCGCGCGATGGCCGGCGTGTTGCGGGATGCCGAGGTGATCGCCCTCGCGCCGGATGCGGCGGTCGAGTCGGGGCTCAGCGCGGTGTTCTTCCCGCACGGCATCGGACATCTGCTCGGCCTGCAGGTGCACGACGTCGGCGGCTTCATGCGCGACGCCTCGGGCGCACGAATCGAGCCGCCGGCGGGCCATCCGTACCTGCGGCTCACTCGCAGGCTCGAGCCGGGATTTGCGGTCACGGTGGAACCGGGGATCTACTTCGTCGACTCGCTGCTCGACGCGGCGCGCAACGACGGTCACGCGCGCGCAATCAACTGGAAGCGCGTCGAGCAGCTGCGCCCCTATGGCGGGATTCGCGTCGAGGACGATGTCGTCGTCACGGCGGGTGGGCATGAGAATCTCACCCGGGATGCCTTCGCGGCGTTTCCAGGGTGAAGCTGCCGATCAGCCGCCGCGCGGCGCTCGCACCCCTCAGCGCGACTGCTTCGCGAGCAGATCGCGAATCTCGGTCAGCAGGACGACGTCCGCCGGCGTCGCGGGCGCTGCCGCCACCGCGGGCTTCTTGAGCGCGTTGATGCCGCGAATGGCGAGGAACAGCACCATCGCGATGATCAGGAAATCGAACACCTTCTGCAGGAACGCGCCGTACTTCACCACCACCGGCTGACCCGTCGCGGGGTTGGTGCCGAGAGTGATCGCCAGGTCGGTGAAATTCACCCCGCCGATCGCCATGCCGAGCGGCGGCATCACGATGTCGCCCACCAGCGAAGATACGATCGCGCCGAAAGCCGCTCCGATGATGACGCCGACCGCCATGTCGACGACGTTGCCCTTCATGGCGAATTCTTTGAATTCAGATACGAAGCTCATCGGTCTCTCCCCTGCCTGCATTGAAAGCCGACGGGTGCCGGCGGTGCGATGAGACTAACGGAGAGCGTGCAGCGCGGCTATTGCACGACCGGGCAAGGCCTCGAGACAAAGAGGCCGGGGCAAGCCCGGCCTCACAGACTCAAGCGGCTCGCGAAGTGCTACTTCTTCGCCTTCTTTTTGGCGGGCTTTGCCGTCGCCTTCTTCTTGGCCGCTTTCTTCTTCGGTGCCGGCTCCTGCGCCTCTTCCTCGGCGGCAGCCTTCTTGCTCTTGCGCCTGGGCTTCTCCTCGGCTGCGGCTGGCGCAGCTTCGGCCTTCGCCGGCTTCTTCGCCTTCTTCTCCGGCTTCTTCTCGGCCTCTTCGGCCGGCGCAGCCGCCTTCTCCGGCTGATCGACCAGCTGCATCAGCGCCATCGGCGCCGCATCGCCCGGACGGGGCAGCATGCGCAGGATCCGCGTGTAGCCACCCGGACGCGCCTGGTAGCGCGGCCCCAGCTCTGCGAACAGCTTCTCGACCAGCTGCTCGTCGCGCAGTTCGGCGAACGCGCGCCGGCGCGAAGCCATGCTGTCGCTCTTGCCGAGCGTGATCAGCGGCTCGACGACGCGCCGCAGCTCCTTCGCTTTCGGCAGCGTGGTGCGGATCGTTTCGTGGCGCAGGAGCGCAGCCGCCATGTTGCGCATCAGCGCATGGCGATGCGCGCTATTGCGGCTCAGCTGCCGGCCGGAGAGTTGGTGTCGCATGTCAGACGGTCTCGCGTTCTTCTTCGCGCTTCAGGCCCGCGGGCGGCCAGTTCTCGAGCCGCATGCCGAGGGTGAGCCCATGGCTCTCCAGCACTTCCTTGATCTCGGTGAGCGACTTCTTGCCCAGGTTCGGCGTACGCAGCAGCTCCACTTCCGTGCGCTGCACGAGGTCGCCGATGTAGTGAATGTTCTCGGCCTTGAGGCAGTTCGCGCTGCGCACCGTGAGCTCGAGCTCGTCCACCGGACGCAGCAGGATCGGATCGAACTGCGCTTCAGAGGCCTTCGCGACCGCGTCTTCCTGGCCCTGCAGATCCACGAACACCGACAGCTGATCCTTGAGGATCGAGCCGGCGCGCCGGATCGCTTCCTCCGGATCGATCGTGCCGTTGGTCTCGATGTCGATGATCAGCTTGTCGAGGTCGGTGCGCTGTTCGACGCGCGCGGCTTCGACCGTGTAGGTCACGCGACGCACCGGCGAGAACGAGGCATCGAGCTGCAGGCGCCCGATCGGGCGGCTCTGCTCCTCGAACGCCGCGCGCTGCACTGCCGGGCGATAGCCGCGGCCACGCTCGACCTTGAGCGTCATGTTGAGTTCGCCGGCCTTGGTGAGGTTGGCGATCACCAGGTCCGGGTTCAGCACTTCGACGTCGTGGTCGGCGCTGATATCCCCCGCCGTGACGGGGCCCGGGCCCTTCTTGTGCAGGCGCACTTCCGCGATATCGCGCGAGTGCATGCGCAATGCGATCGACTTGAGGTTGAGGAGAATGTCCACGACATCCTCCTGCACGCCCTCGATGCTCGTGTACTCGTGCAGCACGCCATCGATGTCGGCTTCCGTGATCGCGGAACCGGGCATCGACGACAACAGCACCCGGCGCAGCGCGTTGCCGAGGGTGTGGCCGAAACCACGCTCGAACGGCTCGATGACGACGCGCGCATGGCGCGCGGTCAGCGGCTGCACCTTGACGACTCTGGGCTTCAAAAACTCGGCGACAGATCCCTGCATGGGTCCACCTTCCACTAGAACGATTACTTCGAATACAACTCGACCACGAGACTCTCGTTGATGTCCGGGAGGATCTCGTCACGGTCGGGCACTGACTTCAGAACGCCAAACATCTTCTTGTCGTCCACCTCGACCCAGTCGGGGAACCCGACCTGGGAAGCGATCGCGAGCGCGGCGGCGACGCGTTGCTGCTTCTTCGCCTTCTCGCGCAGGCTGACCGTGTCTCCCGCCTTGCACTGGTAGGAGGGAATGTTCACCAGCTTGTCGTTCACGGCGATCGCCTTGTGGTTGACCAGCTGGCGCGCTTCCGCACGGGTCGCCGCAAAACCCATCCGGTAGACGACGTTGTCGAGCCGCGTTTCCAGCAGCTGCAGCAGCGTCTCGCCGGTCGCGCCCGGGCGACCGGAAGCCCGCGTGTAGTAATTCGCGAACTGCCGCTCCAGCACGCCGTACATGCGGCGCAGCTTCTGCTTCTCGCGCAGCTGCAGGCCGTAGTCCGAGAGGCGCGTGCGGCGCTCGCCCTTGATGCCGCCCGGCGGCACTTCGAGCTTGCACTTCGACTCGAGCGGCTTGACGCCGCTCTTCAGGAACAGGTCCGTGCCCTCGCGACGCGAGAGCTTGCACTTGGGACCCAGGTAACGAGCCATGAACGACCTCGCTTAGACGCGCCGCTTCTTGGGCGGGCGGCAACCGTTATGGGGAATGGGAGTCACATCTTCAATGTGCGTGATCTTGAGGCCGCAGGCATTGAGCGCACGCACCGCGGACTCGCGACCCGGCCCCGGGCCCATCACCCGCACTTCGACATTCTTCACACCGTGCTCCTGCGCCGCAGTGCCCGCCTTCTCCGCCGCAACCTGCGCGGCGAACGGCGTGCTCTTGCGTGAGCCGCGGAAGCCGCAGCCACCCGCAGTCGCCCAGGAGAGCGTGTTCCCTTGCCGGTCGGTGATGGTGATGATCGTGTTGTTGAAGGACGCGTGCACGTGCGCGATGCCCTCGAGCACGTTCTTGCGCACCTTCTTGCGCTGCTTGGCCGGTGCCGCCGCTGCGGCGCCGCCCTGCTGCTGCTTCTGTTCCTGCTTCTGTTCCTGTTTCTGCTCAGCCATACAGCCTCTTATGCCTTGCCGACCGGCGCATTCATCTTGATGGCGGCCTTGCGCGGACCCTTGCGGGTGCGAGCATTGGTGCGCGTGCGCTGGCCGCGCACGGGCAGACCCTTGCGGTGCCGGATGCCGCGATAGCAGCCGAGATCCATCAGCCGCTTGATGTTGATCGACACTTCACGACGCAGGTCGCCCTCGACCGTGAGCTTCGCGATCTGCGAGCGCAGCGCCGCGACCTCGGGCTCGGTGAGGTCCTTGACCTTGGTCTCGGGCTTGATGCCCGCTGCCGCAACGGCCTTGATCGCCTGCGACTTGCCCACGCCATAGATGTGCGTCAGCCCGATGACCACGTGCTTGTTCATCGGGATGTTGATGCCTGCGATACGTGCCATATGTCCTCGCTCAACCCTGTCTTTGCTTGTGGCGCGGGTCGGTGCAGATGATGTAGACCACACCGCGACGGCGCACGACCTTGCAGTTCTTGCAGATCTTCTTGACTGACGGCCTGACCTTCATGTCGTTACTCCACTCTCAGGTCACGGGGTGCGCCCGTAACCTCGCAAATTCGCTTTCTTCATCAGCCCTTCGTACTGGTGCGACATCAGGTGCGCCTGCAGCTGCGCCATGAAGTCCATCACCACCACCACCACGATCAGCAGGCTCGTGCCGCCGAACTGGAAGGGCACGCTGCCGTAGGAATTGAGCATCTCGGGCAGCACGCACACCGCGGTCACGTACAACGCGCCCCACATCGTCAGTCGCGTGAGCACCTTGTCGACGTACTCTGCGGTCTGCTGTCCCGGACGAATACCGGGAATGAAGGCACCCGACTTCTTGAGGTTGTCCGCCGTCTCACGCGCGTTGAACACCAGCGCCGTGTAGAAGAAACAGAAGAAGATGATCAGCGCCGCGTAGAACACCAGGTGGATGGGCTGGCCGTAGCCGAGCGTCGCCGAGAGCTGCTGCAGCACGCTCTGCACCGCGGAGGGCGAGTCGCTGGTGCCGAAGAAGCTCGCCATCGTCGCCGGGAACAGCAGCAACGAGGAGGCAAAAATCGGTGGGATCACGCCCGACATGTTGAGCTTGAACGGCAGGTGGCTGCTCTGGCCCGCGTACATGCGCCGGCCCACCTGGCGTTTCGCGTAATTGACCGCGATGCGCCGCTGGGCACGCTCCACGAACACGCAGAACGTGGTCACGCCGATGATCACGATCAGCAGCACCAGCACGAACGCGGGATTCATTTCGCCCGACTGCACCTGCTGCAGCGTATTGGCGATCGCATTCGGCAGGCCCGCGACGATGCCCGCCATGATGATCATCGAAATACCGTTGCCGACACCGCGCTCGGTGATCTGCTCGCCGAGCCACATCAGGAACATGGTCCCCGTGGTCATGGTGACCGTCGCCGTGAACAGGAACTGCGGGCCGGGCGCGATCGCCATGCCGCCGTTCTGCAGAGCCACCGCCGCGCCGAAGCTCTGGAACAGCGCGAGCGCCACCGTGCCGTAGCGCGTGTACTGCGTGATCTTGCGCCGGCCGGACTCGCCTTCTTTCTTGAGTGCGGTCAATGACGGCACCACGACCGTCATCATCTGCACGATGATCGACGCCGAAATGTACGGCATCACGTTCATCGCGAAGATGCTGAAGCGGCGCAGCGCGCCGCCCGAGAACATGTTGAAGACGCCGAGGATCGTGCCCGCCTGGTCCTCGAAGAAACGCGCCAACGCCGCCGGATCGATGCCGGGCACCGGGATGAAGGTCCCGATGCGGTACACGATCAGCGCACCGATCAGGAACAGCAGCCGGCGACGCATGTCGGTAAGACGCGTCGCTTCGCTGAACGCTGCAGCCGGATTGTTGGTGACGGGGTTGGCCATGGAAGCTTTGAATCAGTCCTCGATCTTGCCGCCGGCGGCCTCGATTGCCGCGCGCGCGCCCTTGGTCGCGGCCACGCCTTTGAGCGTGACTGCCTTCTTGAGTTCGCCCGACTGGATGACCTTCGCGCGCTCGGTATGAACGGGGACGATCTTCGCGTCGATCAGCGCCTTGAGGTCGATGAGGCCGTCCTTCAGCGCTTCAAGGTCGCTCAGGCGCACTTCCGCGCGCGTCGCCTTGATCGCCGAGCGGAAGCCGGTCTTGGGGAGCCGGCGCTGCAGCGGCATCTGGCCGCCTTCGAAACCCACCTTGTGGTAGCCGCCCTTGCGGGCACGCTGGCCCTTCACACCGCGACCGCAGGTCTTGCCCTGTCCGGCCGAGGCGCCGCGACCGACGCGCAGCCGCGCGCGCTTGGCACCCGGGGCTGGCTTGATTGTGTTGAGACGCATCGCTTGCATTCCGTATCTGTCGTTAGCCGGATTACTGGCGGTCAACCTTCACCAGGTGCTTCGCCGTTTCGATCATGCCGCGGTTCTGCGGCGTGTCCTTGACCAGCACCGTGTGGTGCAGGCGCCGCAGGCCGAGGCCACGCACCGAGGCGGCGATATTGCGCAACTGCCCCGCGGTGCTGCGGATCAATGTCACTTTCAACGAGCTCGCCTCGCTCATGCGCCGGCTCCGAGAATCTCTTCGACCGACTTGCCGCGCTTGGCGGCGATGTCTTCCGGCGAGCGCACGCTCGCGAGTGCCTTCATGGTCGCGCGCACCACGTTGATCGGGTTGCGCGAGCCGTAGCTCTTGGCGAGCACGTTGCGCACGCCGGCGCACTCGAACACCGCGCGCATGCCGCCGCCCGCGATCACGCCGGTGCCGTCCGCGGCGGGCTGCATGTACACGCGCGTCGTGCCGTGCGCCCCCTTCACCGCGTAGTGCAGCGTGTCGTTGCGCAGGCTCACATTGATCATGTTCTTGCGCGCCTGCTGCATCGCCTTGGAGATGGCGACCGGTACTTCGCGCGCCTTGCCATAACCGAAGCCGACGCGGCCCGAGCCGTCGCCGACCACGGTGAGCGCGGTGAAACCGAACTGGCGCCCGCCCTTGACGACCTTGGCAACGCGGTTGACGGCTACGAGCTTCTCGAGCAGTTCATCGCCGGTTGCGGGTTTTTCGACTCTGGCCATTTTGAGTCCTGTCCTAGAATTTCAGACCGTTTTCACGCGCGGCATCGGCAAGCGCCTTGACGCGACCGTGGAACTTGAAACCGGAGCGGTCGAACGCGACCTGCTCGATGCCCGCCGCCTTGGCGCGCTCGGCGATTGCCTTGCCCACCGCCTTCGCCGCATCGACGTTGCCGGTGCCCTTCAGGCCCTGGCGCACGCCTTCCTGCACTGTCGAAGCAGAAGCGAGCACGTGCCCGCCATCGGCCGCGATGATCTGTGCGTAGATGTGCTGCGGCGTGCGATGCACGCTCAGCCGTGCCACGCGCAGCTCGCGGATCTTGGCGCGGGTACGCACCGCGCGGCGCAATCTC
Source organism: Steroidobacteraceae bacterium (assembly GCA_035263105.1). GTDB lineage: Bacteria > Pseudomonadota > Gammaproteobacteria > Steroidobacterales > Steroidobacteraceae > DATBVX01. The sequence continues at coordinate 33,446 of DATFRO010000069.1, forward strand.
TGTGCTTTCTTGCCGTCGCTCATGTTCAGCCCATCACTTCTTCTTGGCTTCCTTCAACGTGATCTGCTCGCCGTGGTAGCGCACGCCCTTGCCCTTGTAGGGCTCCGGCGGACGAAACCCGCGGATCTCGGCGGCCACCTGGCCGACCTTCTGCCGGTCGATGCCCTTGATCAGGATCTCGGTCTGGCTCGGCGTCTCGATCGTGATGCCCTCGGGAATCGCAAACGCGACCGGGTGTGAGAAGCCGAGCGTGAGATTCAGCGTCTTGCCCTGCACGGCGGCGCGATAGCCGACGCCGACGAGCTCGAGCTTGCGGTCATAGCCCTTGGTCACGCCCGCGATCATGTTGGCGAGATGCGCGCGGGTTGCGCCGGCGACGGCGTTGATGCCCTCGGCATCCTGCTGCGCCACCTTCACCACCAGCTTCTTCTCTTCCTGCTCGACCTTGATGCCGGGCTTGAGGGCGAGCGTCAGGCTCCCCTTCGCGCCTTTTACGGCGACCGAGGCCTCCGCCACAGTGGCGGTCACGCCCTGGGGCAGGTCGACGGGTTTTCTGGCAACACGAGACATGGCTACACCTGCATCAGGAAACGATGCACAGCACTTCGCCGCCCTGGCCGGCAGCGCGCGCCTGCGCATCCGTCATCACACCTTGCGGCGTCGACACGATCACCGTGCCCATGCCGCCGAGAATCTTCGGCAGCTGCGTGCGGCCGCGATAGATGCGCAGCCCCGGACGGCTCACGCGCTCCAGGCGGTCGATCACCGGCCGGCCGTCGTGGTACTTGAGCTGCACGCTCAGCGTCGACTTGTTGCCATCGCGCGCGACGGCGAAGTCCGCAACGTACCCTTCGTCCTTCAGCACCTTGACCAGGGCCACCTTCAGCTTCGACGAAGCCAGCGACACGTCGGGCTTGCCGGCGCGCTGGCCGTTGCGAATGCGCGTGAGGAGATCGGCAATCGGGTCGGTCATGCTCATGGATTGCCCCTCACCAGCTCGCCTTGCTCAGGCCCGGAATGTCGCCGCGCATCGCCGCCTCGCGCAGCTTGGTGCGCGACAGGCCGAACTTGCGATACACGCCACGCGAGCGCCCCGTGATCTGGCAGCGGTTGCGCTTGCGGATCGGGTTGGCATCGCGCGGCAGCGCCTGCAGCTTCGCCTGCGCAGCCGCGCGCTCTTCCGCGCCCGTCTTCGGGTCGCGAATCGTCTCCTTGAGCGCGGCACGCTTGGCCGCGTATTTCTTCACCGTCTTGGCGCGCCGCTTCTCGCGCTCGACCATGTTGGTCTTGGCCATGCTTAACCTCAGCGTCGGAACGGAAAATTGAAGGCTTCGAGCAAGGCCTTGCCCTGCTTGTTGTCCTTCGCCGTAGTCGTGATCGTGATGTCCATGCCCCGGACCTGGTCGATCGCGTCGTAGGCGATCTCCGGGAAAATGATCTGTTCGCGCACACCCAGGCTGTAGCTGCCGCGGCCGTCGAAGGAACGCGGCGACAGTCCGCGGAAGTCGCGGATGCGCGGGATCGCGATGTTGATCAGGCGGTCCAGGAACTCGTACATGCGCGCGCCGCGCAGTGTCACCTTGCAGCCGACCTGCTGACCGCCGCGCACCTTGAAGGACGCGACGGACTTGCGCGCCTTGGTGACGAGCGGCTTCTGGCCGGTGATCTTGGTGAGATCGCCGACCGCGTGGTCCATGACCTTCTTGTCGGCCACGGCTTCGCCCACGCCCATGTTGACCGTGATCTTGGTGATGCGCGGCACTTGCATCGTGTTCTTGAGCTCGAGCGTCTTGCGGAGCTCGGGCACGATGTTGTCGCGATACTGCGTGTGAAGTCTTGCTGCCATATCTGCCTCAGGTATCGACGACTTCCTTGTTGGACTTGAAGAAGCGCACGCGCTTGCCGTCGGCCAGCATGCGCACGCCGACGCGATCGCCCTTCTTGGCGGCCGGGTTCCACAGCGCCACGTTCGAAATCTGCAGCGGCGCCTCGCGCTCGATGATGCCGCCCTGGTTGCGCGTCTTGCTCTGCGGGTTGCCGCGCTGGTGCTTCTTCACCATGTTGACGTTCTCGACCAGCACGCGGCCGTCGTCGAGCACCTTGATGACGGCGCCACGCCGGCCCTTGTCGCGGCCCGCGATGACAACGACATCGTCACCCTTGCGAATCTTCTGCATGTCGGCTCTCTCGTTCCGGCGCTTACAACACTTCGGGCGCCAGCGAAATGATCTTCATGAACTGCGCAGTGCGCAGCTCGCGCGTGACCGGCCCGAAGATGCGCGTGCCGATCGGTTCCAGCTTGTTGGTGAGGAGCACCGCCGCGTTGCCGTCGAAGCGGATCAGCGAGCCGTCCGGCCGCCGCACGCCGCGTGTCGTGCGCACCACGACCGCGTCATACACCTCGCCCTTCTTCACCTTGCCGCGCGGGATCGCATCCTTGATGCTCACCTTGATCACATCGCCCACCGTGGCGTAACGGCGGCGCGTGCCGCCCAGCACCTTGATGCACATCAGCGTGCGGGCGCCGCTGTTGTCGGCGGCATTGAGCATGGTTCGCATCTGAATCATGGCTCGCTCCTCAACGTGCGTCGGCGCGTTCCAGGACGCGCACCAGCCGCCACGACTTGCGGCGCGACAGCGGCCGGCACTGCACGATGGCGACCTTGTCGCCCTCGCGGCTCTCGCTCTTCTCGTCGTGCGCGAGGAGCCTGGTGGTCCGGCGCACGTACTTGCCGTACTTCGGATGCTTCACCAGCCGCTCGACTTCCACGGCGATGGTCTTGCTCATCTTGTTGCTGGTCACGCGCCCGGTGAGCGTGCGCTCGCCCTTCTGCGTGTCCTGCGCCTGGTTCTCGGTCATCAGCCTTTACCTCTTCGCCGCGGCCTTGGTCGCGGTCTGCCCCGCGCCGGCCTGCTTCTCGGCGAGCACGAACTTGAGCCGCGCGATGTTGCGGCGAACCTTGGTCCACTGGTCGTTCTTCGGCGGCTGACCGGTGGCGCGGGCCATGCGCAGGTTGAACTGCTCACGCCGCAGCTTCATCAGCTCTTCACGCAGCTCCGCCGGCTGCTTGCCGCGCAATTCTTTCGCGTTCATCAGCGCACCTGCCGTCGCACGAACATCGTGGAGACCGAAAGCTTCGCCGCCGCCAGGCGGAACGCCTCGCGCGCGATATCCTCGGTCACGCCTTCCATCTCGATCAGCACCTTGCCGGGCTGCACACGGGCCACCCAGTACTCGACGTTGCCCTTGCCGCTGCCCATGCGCACCTCGAGCGGCTTCTGCGTCACCGGCACGTCCGGGAACACGCGCAGCCAGATCTGGCCGCCGCGCTTCACGTAACGCGACACGGCACGACGCGCCGCCTCGATCTCGCGCGCCGTCATGCGGCCGCGGCTCGTCGCCTTGAGGCCGTACTCGCCGAACGCCACCGTGCTGCCGCGTTGTGCGTAGCCGGGATTGCGTCCCTTGAACTGCTTGCGGTACTTGGTCCGCTTCGGTTGCATCATGGCCGTCTATCCTCAGCTCGCCGTCGCCTCGGTCGCGGGCTTCTCCGCGGCCTTCTCGGCGCCCTCGGCCGGTTGTGCTTCCGCCTCGGTCTTGTCGAACACTTCGCCCTTGAAGATCCACACCTTCACGCCGATCACGCCGTAGGTGGTCTTCGCTTCCGACAACCCGTAGTCGATGTCCGCGCGGAACGTGTGCAGCGGGATGCGCCCCTCGCGGTACCACTCGGTACGCGCGATTTCCGCGCCGTTCAAGCGTCCGGAAACGCGCACCTTGATACCGAGCGCGCCGCTTCTCATGGTGTTGGTCACCGCGCGCTTCATGGCGCGGCGGAACATCACGCGCTTCACGAGCTGCTGCGCAATGCTCTCGGCGACCAGCTTCGCATCGAGCTCGGGCTTGCGGATCTCGGCGATGTTGAGGCGCACGTCCTGCACCGGCATGCGCATCATCTTCGCGACTTCGACCCGCAGCTTCTCGATGTCCTCGCCCTTCTTGCCGATCACGATGCCGGGGCGCGCGGTGTGAATCGTGATGTTGGCCTTCTTGGCGGCGCGCTCGATGTTGATGCGGCTCACCGAGGCATCGGTGAGCTTGCGGTGCAGGAGTTCGCGCACCAGGTGATCGGCGTACACGTGGCTCGGGAAGCCGCGCGTGCCCGCGAACCACTTCGAGCCCCAGTCCCGCGTGATGCCGAGACGGATGCCAACCGGATTGACTTTCTGACCCATGAGTTTCTCGCTCTAGTCTTTCTTGCCGTCGCCGACTTCAACCAGGATGTGGCTGTTGCGCTTCAGGATGCGGTTGCCGCGGCCCTTGGCGCGCGCATGAAACCGCTTGAACATCGGCGCGGCATCGATCTCGATGCGCGCGACCTTCAGCGCATCGATATCGGCGCCCGAGTTGTGCTCCGCGTTCGCGATCGCCGACTCGAGCACCTTGCGCACCAGGCGCGCACCTTTCTTCGGCATGAAGCGCAGCGTCTGCAGCGCCACGCCGACCGGCTTGCCGCGCACCGTGTCCGCCACCAGCCGGCACTTCTGCGGGCTGATGCGTGCATATTTCAGCTTGGCCTTGACCTGCATGTCATGCCTCCGCGGTCACGACTTTCTTGTCGCCCGAGTGCACCTTGAAGGTGCGCGTCGGCGCGAATTCGCCCAGCTTGTGTCCCACCATGTTCTCGGACACGAGCACTGGCACGTGCTGGCGGCCGTTGTGAACCGCGATCGTCAGGCCGACCATGTCGGGCACGATCATCGAGCGGCGCGACCAGGTCTTGATCGGACGCCGGTCGTTCTTGGCGACCGCAACTCGCACCTTCGCCGCGAGGTGCAGATCGACGAACGGTCCTTTCTTCAGTGAACGTGGCACTTGAAAGCTCCTACTTGCGCCGCTGCACGATCATGCTGTTCGTGCGCTTGTTGTGACGCGTCTTCTTGCCCTTGGTCTGCCAGCCCCACGGCGACACCGGGTGCGGGTTGCCCTGGCCGGACTTGCCTTCGCCGCCACCGTGCGGGTGATCGACGGGGTTCATGGCCGCGCCGCGCACCGTCGGGCGCACGCCGCGCCAGCGGATCGCGCCCGCCTTGCCGTAGCTGCGCAGGTTGTGCTCGTCGTTGCCGACTTCGCCGATGGTCGCGCGGCAATCGACGTGCACCTTGCGGATCTCGCCGGACTTCAGGCGGATCGACGCATAGATGCCTTCGCGTGCCGTGTACTGCGCGGAGCTGCCGGCGCTGCGCGCGAGCTGCCCGCCCTTGCCCGGCTTCAACTCGATGTTGTGAATCGTCGAGCCGACCGGGATGTGGCGCAGCGCCATCGAATTCCCGGCCTTGATCGGCGAATCGGCGCCCGAGCGCAGTTCCTCACCCGCCTGGACACCCTTCGGCGCCAGGATGTAGCGACGCTCGCCGTCCTTGTAGAGCACGAGCGCGAGATACGCCGTGCGGTTCGGATCGTATTCGAGCCGCTCGACGGTGCCCGGAATGCCGTCCTTGTCGCGCTTGAAGTCGATGAGGCGGTACTTCTGGCGCGTGCCACCGCCAATGTGGCGCGTCGTGATGCGACCGACGTTGTTGCGCGCGCCGGTCTTGTTCTTGTGCGCGACCAGGCCCGCATGCGGCTCGCCCTTGTGCAGGTGCGAACGGTCCAGCTTCACCACGAACCGGGTGCCGGGCGAAGTCGGTTTGAGTTTGATCAGTGCCATCGCTTAAGTCCCCCGGTTCACGCCTTCGACCCGGTGAAGTCGATCGTCTGGCCCGCGGCCAGGCGCACATAGGCCTTCTTGTATCCGGAGCGCTGGCCCTGGATCTGTCCGAAGCGGCGCTTCTTGCCTGGCTGGTTCAGCACCTGCACGGATTCGACCTTGACGTCGAACATCAGCTCGACCGCCTGCTTCACGTGCGTGCGCGTCGCGTCCTTGCGGACGCGGAACACGAACTGGTTGCCCTGCTCGGAGACGCGCGCGGCCTTTTCCGACACGTGCGGCGCCAGCAGGAGATTCGTCAGCTGTTCCCTGGTGCGCGTGGTCTTCATGCGAGCCGCTCCTCGAGCATCTTGAGCGCGCCGACCGTCATCAGGACCTTCTCGTGACGCGCGAGGCTCACCGGATCGACAGCCGTTGCCGGCACCACGTCGACGCCTGGAAGGTTCCGCGATGCGAGGTGCAAGCGCTCGTCGAAAGCCTCGATCACGATCAGCACGTTCGGCAGCTCCAGCGACTTGAGCTTCTGCACCAGGAGCTTGGTCTTCGGTGCATCGAGCTCGAGCGACGGCGTGACCACCAGGCGTTCCTGGCGCACCAGCTCCGACAACATCGCGCGCATCGCGCCGCGATACATCTTGCGATTCAGTTTCTGGCGGAAGTCACGCGGGCGCGCCGCGAACGTCTTGCCGCCACCGATCCACAAGGGGCTGCGGATACTGCCCGCGCGCGCCTGACCGGTGCCCTTCTGGCTCCATGGCTTCTTGCCGCCGCCGCGCACTTCCGCGCGCGTCTTCTGCGCCTTGGTGCCGGCACGTTCACCGGCGAGATACGCGGTCACCACCTGGTGCACCAGCGCCTCGTTGAAGTCGCGACCGAACGTAGCGTCGGAAACCTGCACTTCAGAGCTGCCGGCGCTGCCATTGACGAGTTTGAGCTTCATGGGCATCTCTTACTTCTTCGCCGGCGCGACGCGGACTCTGCGCGCCTGCGCCGCCGCCTTCACCGACGGCTTGACGATCACGTTGCCACCCTCCGCACCCGGGACGGCGCCGCTGACGAGCAGGAGGTTGCGCTCCACGTCGACCTGCACCACGCGCAGGTTCTCGACGGTGCGACGGCGCACACCCATGTGACCCGACATGCGCTTGCCCGGGAACACGCGGCCCGGCGTCTGGCGCTGGCCGATGGAGCCCGGCACGCGATGCGCAAGCGATGCGCCGTGGCTCGCATAACCGCCCGCGAAGTTGTGGCGCTTCATGACGCCGGCGAAGCCCTTGCCGATGGTGGTGCCGGTGACATCCACGATCTGGCCGACCTTGAACTGGTCGACCTTGAGCTCGGCGCCGGCCTTGAGATCCGCGCCTTCCTTTTCCGAGAGGCGCATTTCCCACAGGCCACGGCCCGCGGCGACATTGGCTTTCGCGTAGTGGCCGGCGGCGGGTTTGTTGAGCAGAGACTGACGGCGCGTGCCGATGGTGACCTGCAGCGCGCGATAGCCATCGGATTCGGCGCTCTTCACCTGCGTAACGCGGTTCGGCAGCGCCTCGATGACCGTGACCGGCACGGTTTCGCCGGCGTCGGTAAACACACGGGTCATGCCGCACTTGCGGCCAACCAGACCGATGCTCATTTGCATTCCTCTAGTGGCGCCCGCTGCGGTTGGCTGGCGCTCGGTTAATCCGGATGGTCCGGCGGCAAAAAAGGCGCTGAAACCGCCTCTCGGGCTGTTTCCGCGTCCGCGGACACGTTCGCTTGCTGTTCTATTTCGCTCCGCACCGGGCGTCTTGCGCCTGGGCGGGCCAAAAAGAGCCGCGAATTATATGCAGTGCATTGCGGCCGATCAACCCCAAGTCGGGGTTTCGCCGGCCTTTTTTCTCAGTTCAGCTTGATCTGGACGTCCACGCCCGCCGGCAGCTCCAGCTTCATGAGGGCGTCCACGGTCTTGTCCGTGGGGTTCAGGATGTCCATCAGTCGCTTGTGGGTCCTGAGCTCGTACTGGTCGCGCGCGTCCTTGTCGGCGTGCGGCGAGATCAGGACCGTAAAACGCTCCATCTTGGTGGGCAGCGGCACCGGGCCACGGACCGTGGCGCCCGTGCGCTTGGCCGTGTCGACGATTTCGCGTGCCGAGTTGTCGATCAGCCTGTGGTCAAAGGCCTTCAAGCGGATACGGATGTTCTGGTTAGCCATGAATTTGTCCTGCTCTCGACACGCGCTCTGTTACTGAAGGATCTTCGACACGACGCCGGCGCCGACGGTCTTGCCACCCTCGCGGATCGCAAACCGCAAGCCCTCTTCCATCGCAATCGGGCTGATCAACTCCACCACCATCTTGATGTTGTCCCCCGGCATGACCATCTCGGTCCCCGCCGGCAACTCCACCGCCCCCGTC
>DATFRO010000070.1:0-63720 GCA_035263105.1 Steroidobacteraceae bacterium
GCGCGTGAATGCGGACGTGGTCAAGGCCGATGCCAGCCGCACCTTCAACGAGCGCTCGCCGATTCTCTGCCAGGTGCGCATGATCAACGAGACGCCGCTGGTGCCCGACCTCGAGCGCCTCGAAGAGATGATCAGCGAAGAGACTTCGGTCGCGGCCTAACCGGCGCTCGCGGCCAGATCCCCGGCAAGCAACTGCAGCGCCGTGAGTGCGGCGATGGCCGCCGTTTCGGTGCGCAGGATGCGCGGGCCGAGACGCATCGACTGAAACCCCGCGGCGAGCGCCGCGGCCCGCTCGCCATTCGCCAGTCCGCCTTCCGGGCCGATGAGCAGCGCCACGCGACCCGCCTGCTTCAGTGCGGGCGGGGCGTCGTTCCCGGACGCATCGAGCAGGATGCGTACCCCGGCCGCGGGCTCCGTGGCCAGCCAGGTCGTGAACTCCGCCGGTGCGCGGATGCTCGGGAGACGATTGCGCCCGCATTGCTCGCAGGCGGCGATCGCGATGCCGAGCCAGTGCTCGCGCTTGCGCTCCGCCTGGCTGGCGTTGAGCTTGACGACGCTGCGCTCGGTGAGCACCGGGATGATCTCCGCCGCGCCGAGCTCGGTGGCCTTCTGCACCACCCAGTCCATGCGCTCACCGCGCGAGATGCCCTGCACCAGGGCGAGATGCAGTGGAGACTCGCGCTCCACGCTCCGGCACTCGCCCGCCTGCACTCGCACCACGATGCCGCGCGCGTCCACGATCTTCGCCGGGTACTCACCGCCCTGGCCGTCGAACAGCGTCAGCTCATCGCCGGGGCCGAGGCGCAGCACCCGGCTCACGTGCGCCGCGGCCGACTCGCTCAGGCTGACGATGGCGCCGGCGCTGAGCGGCCGGTCGAAGTGAATACGGGTCACGCGCACGTGGCGAGCTCGATGCCCTCGCGGGCGACATCGACCATGAGGCGGATCTCCTCGTCGCTGATCACGTAGGGCGGCATGAAGTACACGACACTGCCGAGCGGACGCAGCAGCACGCCGCGCTCGAGCGCGTGCCGGTACACGCCGAGCCCGCGCCGCTCGCGCCAGTCGTATGCCTCGCGGCGCTTGCGGTCGCGCACCAGCTCGATCGCGACGATCATGCCGTGCTGGCGCACCTCGGCGACGTGCGCGTGATCAGTGAGATCGCGTGCCAGGCCGCCCATGAGCTGCGAGCGGTGATGATTGGCACGGATGACGTCATCGCGAGCGAAGAGCTCGAGCGTGGCCAGCGCCGCCGAGCAGGCGAGGGGATTGCCGGTGTAACTGTGCGAGTGCAGGAACGCGGTGAGCTTCGTGTACTCGTCGTAGAACGCCTGGTAGATCGGTTCGGTGGCGAGCACGACCGAGAGCGGCAGGTAGCCGCCGGTGAGTCCCTTCGACAGGCACATGAGGTCCGGGCGAATGCGCGCCTGCTCGCAGGCGAAGAGCGTCCCGGTGCGGCCGAAGCCGACGGCGATCTCGTCGGCGATCAGCAGCACGTCGTACTTGTCGCAAGCTGCGCGCAACAGCTCGAGATACACCGGGTGATACATGCGCATGTTGCCCGCGCATTGCACCAGCGGCTCGACGATCACCGCCGCGACTTCGTCGGCGTGGCGCGCGAGCGCCTCGTCCAGCGCCGCGAACTTGCGCCGCGAATGCGCTTCCCAGGTTTCGCCGGGCTCGCGCTCGAAACAGTCGGGCGAGGGGACGGTGATCACGTCCATCAGCAGCGGCTGGTAAATCGACTTGTAGAGCTCGACGTTGCCCACCGCCAGCGCGCCCAGCGTTTCGCCGTGATAACTGTTGCCGAGCGTGATGAAGCGGCGCTTGGCGGTGCGGCCGAGATTGCGCCAGTAGTGGAAACTCATCTTGACCGCGACTTCGACCGCGGCGGATCCGTTGTCCGCGTAGAAGCAGCGCGTGAGCCCCGCGGGCGCGAGCTGCGTCAGCCGCTCGGCGAGCTCGACGGCCGGCTGGTGGGTAAATCCCGCAAGCAGCGTGTGCTCGAGCGCCTGCAGTTGCTGCGTGACGCGCGCATTGATGAATGGGTTGGCGTGGCCGAACAGGTTCACCCACCACGAACTGATCGCGTCGAGATAGCGCCGTCCGTCGTGATCCTCGAGCCAGGCGCCCGAGCCGCGGCGGATCGGGATCATGGGCAGGAGCGACTCGTGGTCGCGCATCTGGCTGCACGGGTGCCAGACGACCGCGAGGTCGCGGCGCGCGAGACTGGAGCTGTCGACGGGTGGATGAGTCATGGTCGGGCCGGCCAGGGGCATTCTGGAGTAGCCGGTCTCACTATTCCACTGCGCGGCGCGACGCGATGAGCGGGCCGGGCGGCGTTTCTGGCATGATCCGCTCCCAATTGGGTCGAGGGTCGTGCAGAACCGGATGATCAGGCGCAAGCGCAGCGAACCCGGGACTACAGATTCGGCGGTGGATGTCGCCACCGGATGGCTGCGCACCGCGCGCCGGGTGCTGTCACCGAATTGCGACGCGCGGCCCGCGGGCGTGCTCGCCGATCTCATCGTCATCCACGGCATCAGCCTGCCGCCCGGCGAATTCGGCGGTCCGTGGATCGATCGCCTGTTCACCAACTCGCTGCCAGCCGAGGCGCATCCGTACTTCGCGCAGATCGCCGGCCAGCGCGTCTCGTCACACCTGCTGATCGATCGCAAGGCCGCGATCACCCAGTACGTGTCGTTTCGCGATCGCGCCTGGCATGCGGGCGCCTCGAGTTATGAAGGGCGCAGCGCCTGCAACGACTTTTCCATCGGCATCGAGCTCGAAGGCACGGACGCGACCGCATACGAAGACGCGCAGTATGTGACGCTCGCCGGCGTGATCTGCACGCTGTGCGCAAGCTATCGCGAGCTCGATCCGTCGCGCCTCACCGGTCACAGCGACATCGCGCCGGGCCGCAAGACCGACCCGGGCCCGAGCTTCGACTGGCCGCGGCTCAAGACCCTCATCGCGCTCGGGCAGAGCTCGAGCCCGGGTTACTGAAGAGGCGCGCGTGACCCTCCTCGCCCTGCTGATCGGCCTGATGCTCGAGCGCGCCGCGACCGAGCTCCTGCACCTGCGCGAGCCGCGCTGGTTCGACGGCTACCTCGAGTGGGCGCTCAAGTACTTCCGTAACCTGCATGGCAGCAGCGTGTTCATCATGACCATCGTGCTGGTGCTGCTGCCGGTGCTGCCCATCGCGCTCGTGGCGTGGGTATTCCGCGAGGTGCTGCTCGGCATCCTGTTCGTCGGCTTCGGCGCGCTGGTGCTGGTGTTCTCGCTCGGGCCGCGCGACCTGAAGACGGAAGTCGACGAGTACCTCGATGCGCTCGGGAGCGGCGACCGCGACACCGCGGCGCGCGTGGCGCGCGAGATCACCGAGCACGACGCCGCGCAACGCACCGCCGGCGCACCGAGCACGCTCGAGGACGCGATCTTCGTGCAGGCCAACAATCGCGCGTTCGGCGTCTTGTTCTGGTTCATGGCACTCGGCCCGGCCGGCGCATGGTTGTTTCGCGTCAGTGACCTGATGCGCCGGCGCGCGGTGTTCGAGTATCGCGGGCGCGCCGACGCCTCCGCGGAAGTGCCCGAGTTCGTGCGCGCCTTGCAGGTGATCCACGGCGTGCTCTCGTGGGCGCCGGCGCGCCTGCTGGCACTCGGCTACGCACTCGCCGGGAATTTCGGCCGCGCCACCACCGCCTGGAAGGACGTCATGCGACGCATGGTGCCGTTCTTCGACGCCAACGATGAGTTGCTCGGCAGCGTCGGACGGGCGGCGGTGGAAGATGAGGACGACGCTGATCTGCAGGCATTGCCCGAGGCGCGCGACGTCCGTGCCTGCATGAGCCTGGTCAACCGCGCGCTCCTGATCTGGCTGGTGTTCGTCGCCGCACTGGTGCTGATCGGCTGGGTGCGCTGATGCGCCGCTCGTGGCGCAGGCCGCTGTGGGCTGGCGCTTTCATGCTGGGTGTCGCGCTGCGCGGCTCGCTGGCCGGGCCCGCTGCCCCGGCCGCGCACCCTGCACAGCGCATCGTGAGCCTCGCGCCCAATCTCACCGAGCTCGTATACAGCGCCGGCGCCGGGGATCGCATGGTGGGTGCCGATGCCTACAGCGACTACCCGGCTGAGGCGCGTGCACTGCCCCGCATCGGCGATGCCTTCCAGGTCGATTACGAACGCGTGCTCGCACTGCATCCGGACCTGGTGCTGGTGTGGCAGACGGGCACGCCGGAACCGGTCATCGCCAAATTGCAACAACTGGGTTTGCACGTGGAGCGCATCGGCACGGCCCGGCTGGAGGATATTGCGGCGGCGCTGCGCCGTATTGGGGCCCTGGCTGGCACGGAAACGCAGGCCGGCGCGGCGGCTGAGAAATTTACGACGGCGGTCGCAGAACTGCGCCGCCGGCATCAGCAGGATGCGCCCGTATCGGTGTTCTTTCAGATCCAGGCGGCACCCCTTTTCACCGTCAACGGAGAGCACTTGATCAGCGACATCCTCAACGTCTGCGGTGGTCGCAACATCTTCGCCGGCCTCAAGCAGCTGGCACCACCGGTGAGCGTCGAAGCGGTGCTGGAGCGCAATCCGCAGGTCATCATCGCGGGCAGCGACAGCGCGCGCGACGACGACCCGCTGGCGCAGTGGCGCCGCTGGCCGCACCTCGACGCCGTGCGCTACCACAACCTCTATTTCGTCAGTGCCGATCGGATTGCCCGTGCCACCCCGCGCGTCGTGGCGGGCACGGAACAGGTCTGCAAGCTGCTGACCGAGGCGCGCCAGCACCTGTCGGGCGCCGCGACGCAGCCATGACCGAGCGTTCCCTACCCGCGGGCGCCCGCGGCCCCACGCACCTCGATACACAGCCGCTCGGCCTCGAGCGGCGGCGGCCGCATCCGGCACCGATCGCGCGGCGGCTCCTCATGGTCGTGATCGTGCTCGGCGTGCTGGCGGCGTTTTCGGTGCTTATCTGGCTGGCCGTGCAGATCCGCACGCTGACCGACAACTCGCACAGCCCGACCCGCGACGACCTGCATCGCGCGACAGAACTGTTTCGCACGCTGGTGTGGATCCTGAGTGCTTCTGTCGTGGGTGTGGCGATCTGGATCGGCCACTTCGGCTGGCGCATCCGGCGCAGTGGCGTCTATCCGCCGCCCGGCTCGCGCCATCTGCGCGTACGGCGCGTGCTGCGCGGTGACGAAGCCCGGCGCGCCGCCAACCTGTGCATTGCGGCGGCGCTGGTCCTGCTCATTTGCGGGCTGGCGGAAGTGCCGCTGGTCCTGCACCTGCTGGCGTCACTCGGCTTGTAGACGCTGCTCGGGACAAGGAGCACGCCTGGACCTCACCGATCGGGTACACACCGCAGGACGCCGACTCCTGCGCCTGCGCTCCTGGTTGCTCGCGACACTCGCGTTGACAGCCGTCGCCCCGGTATCGGCCGATGTCTTTCGCCCGGCGTATCTCGAGCTTCGGCAGAGAGACGCGGAAACCTTCGATGTGATGTTGAGAGTCCCGGCTCGAGGCAACCCTCGTCTTCGCCATGTTCTGGGTGGTTCAACGGGTTGCCGGCTTCGCGGGCTCGTGAAGACATTCATGGCCCGCGCGACTAAGGCACGAACGCGAGGAACAGAAACACCGCGAACAAGACCAGGTGTACCGCTCCCTGCATGATGTGAGTGCGCCCGGAGCCGAGAGTCACTGCGCTGATCAGGAATGTGGCGGCCAGCAGGACCAGGTCCTTGGGTTCGAGGCCGAGTACCAGGGGGAACCCGAATGCGATCGCGGCCAGCGCGACCACGGGTATGGTGAGTCCGATGCACGCGAGCGCCGATCCAATCGCAAGATTCATGCTGGTCTGAAGTCGGTTCGCCCGCGCGGCGCGAACCGCGGCCCACGTCTCCGGCAGCAACACCAGCATCGCGATTACGATCCCGAGTACCGCGTTGGGCGCGCCCGCCGCAATGAGTGCGCGCTCGATCGAGGGTGACAGCAGCTTGGCCAGCCCCACCACCGCCACGAGGCAGACCAGGAGCAAGCCGAAACTCAGCCAGGCTTCGCGCGCCGTCGGCGGCGCGGCGTGTTCCCCGGAACTCGATCCCTCGACGGGAAGAAAATAATCCCGATGGCGCACGGTCTGGACAAAAACAAATACCGCCCACAACACCGCCGAGGTTACCGCGGCGAACCAGAGCTGCGAGGTGCTGTAGGTGCCGACGGATGCGGTCGTCGTGAACGATGGCAGCACCAGCGAAAGTGACGCCAACGCCATGAGAGCGGCGAGTCCTGCGCTCGACCCCTCGACGCGGAAAGTCTGCTCGTGGTGCGCGAGACCGCCGACCACGATGCACGTGCCGACTACACCGTTGCAGATGAGCATGATCGCCGCGTAGATCGTGTCGCGCGGAATGACTGCGGCGTCGGCACCGCCCGCGAACATCATGGACAGGATCAGCGAAGCCTCGATCACGGTCACGGCCACCGCGAGCACCAGCGTGCCGAAGGGTTCACCGACGCGGTGTGCGACAACCTCCGCGTGGTGAACCGCTGCAATCACCGCACCGATGAGGCCGGCCGCGCAGAGGATGGCGAGGACTGAACCGACACCCACCGTCGCTGCACCAATGAGCAAGGCGCTCGAGAGCGCCGGGATCAGCCAGGCCCACGCTGTCATGCTGCGACCTCGGTGTCTCGAAACTCGCAGTTTCTAGCGCCGCTTCGGGCGCGATGATTTCTTCGCGGTGCCCAGGCGACTGCGATCCCAGAGCACTTCGGCGCCGCGCTCGTGGCGCGCCAGCACCCGCGCGATCACGAACAAGAGGTCCGAAAGGCGGTTGAGATAGCGCATCACTTCGGGCGCCACGCTCTCGGCGTGCGCCAGCATCCAGCAGCGCCGCTCGGCGCGTCGGCAGATGGCGCGCGCGAGATGACAGGCGGCGGCCGCGGGGCCGCCGCCCGGCAGAATGAACTCCTTGAGTCGCGGCAGCTTGTCGTTGAAGGCATCGAGCTCGTGCTCGAGGCGCGTGACCTGCGCATCGGTGACCGCACGATGTCCGGGGATACAGAGCTCGCCGCCGAGATCGAACAGGTCGTGCTGCACCTCGATGAGACAGGCGTGCACCGGCTTCGGCACCCGCCTGCTCGCGAGCACGACGCCGAGCGCGCTGTTGAGTTCATCGACACTGCCGTAGGCCTCGACGCGCGCTGAGTCCTTGAGCGTGCGGCTGCCGTCGCCGAGACCCGTCGTGCCATCATCCCCGGTGCGCGTGTAGATCTTGCTGAGCCGATGACCCATGCGGGCTTGCCTCACCGGAAATCGTAGCGCGTCGCGACGAACAGACTCCGGCCGGCCGTATTGTAGGTGTTCGCGAGCTCGTAGTGCTCATCGAGCGCATTCTCGAGACGCAGCTGCACGGTCCACGCCGGCGTGAGCGCGATGCGGCCGTAGAGGTTGAGCAGGGTGTAGGGGTCGAGCCGCACACCGCCAAAGTCCTCGCGCGCACCGGCGAAGAGCACATCGAGCCCGAGCTCGTGCAGGCCGAACGCCTTGACCACCGACACGGTGCCGCTGTGCTTCACGCGTCGCAGGAGCAGCTCGTCGGTATCGCGATCGCGCGGATCCTGCGCGATCGCTTCTGCGCGCAGGCTCCAATCCGCCGCGCGTAGCTGGTACGCGAGCTCGATGCCGTCGATGCGCACGCGATCGATGTTCTGGTTCTGGCCGTCGAAGGTGACGGGGTCGGTGACCACGAACTCGATCAGGTCGTCGATGTCGTTGCGGAATGCGCTCAGCGTCACGAGCTGATTCGCGCCTAGCGGCTGGTGCACGCCGATCTCATAGTTGCGTGAGGTCTCGGGGTCGAGGTCGGGGTTGCCGCCGAAGCCGAAACGGTCGGTACTGTCCGGCGCGCGAAAGGCGGTCCCGGCCGAGAGGATGAGCCGCGTGCGCGTCGCGAAGTCGTAGCCGTATTCGGCGTTCCAGGTGGTTTTTCCGCCGAAGGTCTCGTGATCCGTGTACGCCACCGCGAGCAGCAGGTTGTGCGGGCCGAAGCCGAGCCGGTCCTGCACGTAGCCCATGTTGACGCGCGTGCTCTCATCGAACCCGCTGCCGAACACGATCGCATCCGTGTCCTCATCGGTCAGGAGCACGCCCGCCGTGACCAGCTGGTTCGAGCCGAGTTGCAGATCGTTCTGCCAGTCGAGCGCATTGCGGCGCGTGCGCGCGAAGTCGGTCGACTGGTTCTGCTCGATGTCATCCTCGATGCGGCTCAACGTCAGCCGCGATTTCCACGCGCCACTGCCGAACGCGACATCGGCGGCGGCGCTCCCGGTCTCGAAGTCCTGGCTCACCGGCGTGAGGAAGAAGTCGAGATAGTCCGTGGTCCCGCTCGAATACCACACCCGGGCACCGAGCTCGGCGCTGCCCACGGAAGTGCGTCCGCGCATCGAGAAGGACTTGTTCTCGAAGCCGCTGTCGACATCGCTCGGCGTCTGCGCCGGAAAACCCTCGGTGTCGAACCAGCTGCCCGTGAAACCGATCTCGCCCGTGTCGCTCCCGAAGCCGCCGCTGAAGCTCGCCTGGCGCGTGTCGTAGCGCCCGTAGCCGACGCTCGCATCGAAGCCGCTCGTGTCGTACTTGCGCGTGATGATGTTGATCACGCCGCCGATCGCATCGGTCCCGTAGAGCGTCGAGCGCGGCCCCTTCACGATCTCGATGCGATCCACCACATCCGGCGACACGTTCTGGATCTGGGCGCCACCGATCGTCCCCGGATTGATGCGCACGCCATCCACCAGCACCGTCGCATGGTTGCTGTCGGTGCCGCGAATGAAGATCGAAGTGGTCTGGCCGGGCCCGCCGTTGCGCGCGATGTCGATGCCGGCGTGAAACTGCAGCAGTCCCGACACGTCCGGCGCGAGCGAGCGCGCCAGGTCGTCGCGGTTGATGAGGATCACCGGTGCGAGCACGTCGCTCAGCGGCGTCTCGGTGCGCGTGGCGGTGACGATGGTTTCGCCGAGTGGCTCGGTGGTCTCGGCGGCAAGAGCAACGGACGTGGTGGCGGCGAGAAGCGCCGCAAGAATCGGGCGATGAAGCAACACGGACTGACTCCCCCATGCACTCCCGCATGGTGTTCGAGACGATGGTCCAGTCGCGGAAGGGAGAGTGGGGTATTAGCCCAGTGCCATCGCCCGCCGCGAAGCTGGTGTGCGGCTGTCAGGCCGGTCTCCGGGCTTACGAGTCGGCTGAAGTCTCAGCCTGCGGCATCGCCTTCCCACGCGTTGAGGAGATCCTCGCAGCGCAGTGGCGTCAGGATGCCGTCATCACTCGATCACCGTTGCGGGGGCAGCGCCGGGATTGTCGCTCGCGCGACGCACCGGCTTCCCGTGCACCTGACAGTGGGGCGGCAGAGTAGGGAGGGGCTGGGACCGTGTCAAGCAAGCTACTTCTCGCGGCCGGTGGCGCCGCCGACAGCCTCGCTGTAGTTGCCTTCGAGATAGCTCTTGAGGACCACCACGATGCGGCGGAGCATGTCGTTGTCCTGGCCGCCCATGGTCCATGCGCCGCTCTGCGCCGAGGCGCGCTGAAAGAATTCGGGCTCGCCGATCACGGTGCCGGACGGTTGCTCGCGCAGCGTCACCTTGAGCACCACGGACGAGGATCCGGCCAGCGGACCGACCCAGAAACGCTTGCCGCCGCTGATGAACTTGATGCTCTGGATCTCGGGCGCGATCTGCAATGTCGTGTCCGGATCGTCCGCCTTGGCCGCCTTGGTCCAGGTGTCGAGGAGTGGCGCGATGTCCTCGTTGAGGTGTTGCTGGATGCTGGCCTTGGCTTTCTCGTTGGCTTCCTGCCCGGCGTACGGGGCGCCCATCTGCAAGGGCAGCAACTCGTAGTGCAGGTGGCCCGCCAGCTTCGCAGCGGGCGGCGGGTTCGAGGTGGCCTGTGCCGATACGGTGAAGGGCACGCAAAGCAGGCACAGAAGCACGGGTATTCTTGTCATTGGTGTTCCCCGGTGCGGACCGCTGTGGGCGCGGTTCAATGGCGCGGAGTATCGGAGTGTCAGCCTCCGGGCGCAAGCCTGATCAGGAGCCGGCCGCTGCAGAGCGACCGCTCCTGGTGCGAGATCTCGAACCGGTACATGAGCGCCTCGCTGCTCCGGATCTCGCGGCTCGCACCAATCTGCAGCGTTCCGGGCAGGTTGTCGATACGCTCCACGTGCAGATCACAGGCGCGCACCGAGGCGAGGAAGCCCGTCGCGACGATATGGGTGGGAGCGGATGCCGCCAGTACGCTGTGGAGCGCAGCTGCCTGGGCGCCATATTCGATGAGGTGCACGGCCGACAAGATTCCACCGCGCCGCAACGGATGGTGCACATCGCCGTGATTGGCGGACTCACAGCGGATCTCGTCGCCGTCCCAGCTCAGTGCGCGATCGATGACACACATGCTGCCGCTGTGCGGGATCAGCTTCATGATCGCGTCGCGCTCGATCATGGCGTGTCGATCCGGACGCCGATGCAGCGATCGTCGTACGCGCGCACGCCAATCTCGGCGGGCCGACGCCGCGCCAGGGCCTCGAGCAATGGCAAGGCGCCTGCCGCCGGGTTGCCCCGGCGCAGCGCTTCGAGCTGTGGATCCTGTAGCGTTGACTCTGTACTGGCGGTACAGAGTGACAACGAGGCGAGCGGCTGTGCACAAGCGCGCGTGAGGAGCAGTGCCACGGCCACCGGTTGCGAGATCGGCCGCGCGGAGAAGAGCGGCGGCGGTACCGGGACGTCGTAGAGCACGAGCAGCACGTCGGTGTCGTCGAACTTGAGCAGCGCGAGCGCTTCGTTCAACCCCGCTGCGAGGTTGAAATCGTAAGCGGACAGCGCGGTCGAAGGGCCACGCGCGCGCGTGCCGATGCTCCAGTACCCGGCGGCGGCGTTGTGCACGGAGTTGTGAAAGTCGGTGGGCGAGACGCTGCGGCTCGGCTCGGCGAGCGCCATTGAGATGCGGTGGATGATCTCGATGTCGGCATCCGAGGAGGCAAACACCGACGCGAGATCGGTGGGCGAGCCGAGTGTCGCAGTCGCTTCCTGCGCGGCGCGCAAGGCCATGCGCACGCCGAGCGGCGCGCGGCGGCGCTCATTGGGCGGCAGGAGCTCGGACTGCACCGCGCCGACGGGCGCGGGCACGTAGGGTGCCGAGCCCTGCAACACTTCGGCGGCCTGCTGCCACGAGGTGAGCCCTGGGGCGATCACGCCCACGCCGGCGAGGAATGCCCCGTTCATGCGGCGCCACCAAGAATCAGCGAGCAGTTGCTGCCGCCGAAACCGAACGAGTTGCTGAGCACGCGTCGCACGCGCGCGCTGCGGTTCTCGAGCACGATGTTGCCGAGGATCGCGGGATCCTTCTCACGCGTGTTGAGGCTGCGCGGCACGAGACCGGATTCGATGCACAGGAGTGCGATTGCCGCCTCGACGCCGCCCGCCGCCCCGAGCGTGTGACCGGTCCACCCTTTGGTGGAGCTCTGCGGCACGTCACTCCCGAAGACTTCGCGCACCGCGCAATCCTCCGCCGCGTCATTGGCAGGCGTCGCCGTGCCATGCAGGTTGATGTAGTCGACCTTCCCGGGTTCGAGCGCCGCACGCCGCAGCGCCGCGCGCATCGCGAGACTCGCGCCGCGCCCCTGCGGATCGGGGGCCGACATGTGGTGCGCGTCGCTGCTCTCACCGTAGCCGAGGAACATCAACTCGCCCTGCCCGGGCTCGAGCAGTGCAAATCCCGCGGCCTCGCCGATGGAGATTCCGTTGCGAGCGCGATCGGCAGGCCGGCACGGTTCGGTGGAAACGAGCTGCAACGAGTTGAAACCGTAGAGGGTGGTGAGGCACAGGCTGTCGACGCCGCCAACGACCGCCGCATCGCAACTCCCGGCCGCGATGGCGCGCCGCGCCGAGGCGAACACCTTGGCGCTGGAAGAACATGCGGTGGAAATCGCAAGCGTGGGACCGGCGAGGCCGAGAGCGACGCGCACGAAGTCGGCGGCGCTGAAAACGTTCTGCGTGTAGCGATGCAGGAAGAAGTCCGGCAGGCGCTCGGCGGCACGGTCGCGCTCGCGGTAAGCGCGCTCGGTCTGCTGCACTCCGGAAGTGCTGGTGCCGATGAAGACACCGACGCGATCGGCACCGAGACGGGAGCGGCAGCGCTCGACGGCCGCGCGAAACTCGTCCTGCGCGAGCGCGAGTTGCGCCAGTCGATTGTTGCGGCAATCCCAGTGCGCGTGCTCGCCCGCGAGTGGCGCTTCGAGCCCGGGCACGGCGCCGACGCAGGTCTCGAGTGTGCAGCCCTCGACGTTCTGCGGGCTGAGGCCGCTGCGTTCGGCGCGCAGCGCCTCCAGGTGCGCGGCCCTGCCGCGGCCGAGCGCCGAGGTCAGCGTGTACGCGCTAATGCGCAGCGGTTCCATCGCGCTCGGCCTCGAGCCAGTAGTCGTGGAAGTTGAACCAGTTGAACGGCGCTGCGCGCACCTGTTCCTCCAGCCGCGCCGCGTAGCGCTGCGCGCAGTCCTGCAGGACGGCATCGCGGCTTTCGCGCGGAAAGTCGATGCGCTGCGCGAAGAGCTCGAGCCGGCATTCGTAGTTGCGCCCGCCGCGGTACATGCCGAACCCGAGCACGACCGGCACACCCAGCATGCCGGCGACGATCCAGGGCCCGGCTGGAACGCGAATCGTTCCGCCCAGGAAGCGCACCGTCAGCGAACGCTCATCCGCGCGCGCACGATCGGCCATCATGCCGACCAGGTGGCCGGCCTCTACCGCCTGCTTGATGTCGAGCATCAACTCGGGACCGCGGCGCGAAGCATCGATGATGCGCGCGGCGAGGACCGGGTTGAGTTTCTCGAGCAGGCTCATCGCCATGCGTCCCACCTGGCGGTCGAGCACGATGCGGATCGTCGCCTCGGCGCGGCGCGTGCCCTTGACGCGCAGTGCCTCGAAGCTGCCGAAGTGCGCCACCAGCAGCAGGCACCCCTGCTTTGCCCTGATCGTCCGCAGCGCATCGTCGGTGACGTGTGCCTCGATGTGCAGCTTCTCCTCGCGCTCACTCAGGAGATACACGCGGTCGATGAACACCACCGCGAAGGTGTGAAAGTGCCGCAGGATGTCCCGCGCGCGCGGCTCGCGTTGCAGGACGCGCCGCAGGTAGTCGCGCGAGGCGCGGCGCGCATCGCTGCCGGTGATGTAGAAGTAGAGCACGATCGGCCACAGCACCAGGCGCATCAGCGGACGGCCGAGGAACAGCGTCGTGTTGACCAGCAGAGCGATCATCCATGGCGTGCTGCGTTCGCGGTAGCTGTCCCACGAGCGCAAACCGCCGGCGTCCGATGGGGAGGGTTTCACGAGCGCTGCGGCTCCGTGGCGTTCGCGCGCAGCAGCACCACACCGGTGGCGACGAATCGCGTTCCCGAGCGACAGATGAAGCGCAGCGTGTCGACGCCCAGCGATTCCAGTTCGACGCTCAGTTCCTCGCCGGGCCGCAGCGGGCTCTGGAACTTCACGGCATCCAGGCGGCGCAATGCACACGTTTTTCCGGCGCCGCGCGAGATCGTCTCGAGCACGTAGTCGAGGATCACCACGCCCGGCACCACCGGGTCGCCGGGAAAATGCCCGGCGAAATAGGGCGCATCCGCGGCGATGGCATAGCGGCTCACTCGGCTTTCACTCATCCACCGCACCGATCGCTGCGAGCAGCGCCGCACGTGGAATCTTGCCGAGCGCGTCGCGTGGCAGCCGATCGGTGAGGATCAGGGGTCGCGGCACGAGCACCGGGTCGAGCTGGCGGGCGAGGGCTGCGAGGATCTCCTCGCGCGCCACGCCCGGGGCGACCACGAGCGCAGCGGGTCGCTCATCCGGTCGCGGTACGAAAACGACGGCATCGCTCACGCCCGCGAGCGCCAGCAGCCGTTGTGTGAGCTCACTGAGCGAGGTGCGCTTGCCGGCGACTTTCACCAGGTCCGCGTCGCGTCCGACGAGCCGGAACTGCCGCGGGCTGGCGAGCTCCAGTCGATCCGGCAGCGGCACGGGTTGCGGCAGGTGCGCGCCGTGATAGGTCGCACCGCCCGGTTGAGTCTCGACCCGTGCGTCCGGGTAGGTCAGCCACTGATCCGTCTGCACGGTGCGCCGTGAGGCCATGCTGCCCGCCTCGGTGCAGCCGTAGATCTCGAATACGCGCGTGCTCCAGGCGCGCTCCGCTGCGGCCGCGAGTTCGCGATCGAGCGCAGCCGTGGCCGAGATGATGAGCTCGAGCGCCGGAAACGCCACGCCCGCCGCGACGCAAGCGCGCAGGTGCGCGGGCGTCGTGATGAGAACGCGCGGTGCCGGTGTGGACGCGAGCTCCGCGGCGACATCAGCCGGAAACAGCGGGCGGCCGTCGCTCACGGCACTGGCGCTCAGGAGCACCAGCGTGACCGTGGTCTCGAAACCATACATGTGCTGGGGCGGCACAGTGGCGATGACATTGAAGCGCCGTGCGCCGTCGAGGAATCGCTGGTGCGCGAGCTGTGCCGTGGCGAGGAGCGTGTGCCAGTCCTTCTCGTGTGCGCTGGGACGTCCGGTGGTGCCGGAAGTAAAGACAATCGCGACGGGTCCGGAACCTGTGATGCTCAGCGGCGTCGACGCGGCGCTCGCGCCGGCCGCCTCGACCACGTCGTCCGTCAGCACGTGGTGCTCGGGATAGTGGTCCTGGATCTCGCGCACGGCGAGCGGTGCCCGGCTCGATGGCAGCAGGCTGATCTGCTCGCGCTGCGCCGCGGCCAGGAAAGCCGCCAGGAAATTGCGGCGGCTCTCGCACAGGTTGATCGCGTAGCGGGCACGCGGTAGCGAGCGGGCGAGCGCGTGAACGCGGGCCTGCAGCTCCGCGGCACTCACTGGACTTGCGCGGCGCCAGATCACGACGTCTTCGGGCGCATGCTCGCGCAGCACCGGGAACGTCGCGCCCGCGCTCATGAGGATCGCATACGCACGGGTTTCAACTGGCGCAGGTAGGCGAGGAACCCCGGGTGCTCGAGGTGGCGCAAGTGCCAGCGCCGCCACAGGTACTCGCCCGCGAAGACCGCGCCGATGAAGAGGTAATGCAGGAAGTTCGTGGCGAGCGACCAGAGTTCGCGCGACGCGAACAGGGCCAGCAGGATGGCCGAGAGCGTCAGCAGTGCGAACACGATGACCCAGAGCACCGTGACGCCACGTGTATAGCTGACCAGCTCCGGCGGCAACGAGCCGCGCGCGAGGAGCGCAAAGCGCGTCACCATCGGCTGCTGGCCCGGGCGGAGCGAAGCGCCGAAGAGGACGAGGAGCGAGAGCGGAATCGCGATCGGCGGCAGGAGCAGCACCCAATGAGTCCCCTGCCAGCGCACGATGAGCGCACTGGCCACGAGACACGCCGCGAGCGTCAGCCAGGCCCAGGGCCGGCGCGCGCGCAGCGAAGGATAGAGCGGCAGTGCGCACAGCGCCGCGAGCGCCAGCCATTCGAGCCAGGGGCGCGGCCAGATCACGGCCAGGTGCACCAGCACGGGATAGGCCACGGCGAGCGCGAACATGGGCCGCGTCAGCGCCCGTTGCGACGGGTCAGGATGTGAGCCGTGAGCTCCCTCAGCGAGGCGAAGGCGGACTTGGTGCCGGGGTCCTCGGAGCGCAGCTCGACGCCGTACTGCTTCTGGATGGCGAGTGCGATCTCCAGCGCATCGATCGAGTCGAGCCCCAGGCTTCCGTGATCGAAACCGAACAGTGGCGCGGTCGGCGAAATCTGGGTCGGCGACACGTCCTGCAGGTTGAGCGCCTGGACCAGGAGCGTTGCGAGCGCCGCTTCGTCAGTCGTCTGCGCGAGCGTCGGGGAATCTGACACAGTCGTCACCGTGAAGCCGCTTCCAGATGAGATAAGCTAATTGTATGGGGGGCACTCAGTCGATGGAATCGCGATTGCGGGGCATGCTCGATCGCGGCTCGCGCCGCTTCGGCACCGGGCTCTCGTTCGTCGTCTTCGGGGTCGGCGGCACACTGCTCAGCATCACGCTGTTTCCGGTTCTGCGACTCATTTCACCGAATCGCGCCGTCGCGCAGCGGCGGATCAACGCGGCCATGCGCCGCGTCATGGGGTTGTTCATCTGGTTCATGCGCAGCCTCGGGCTTCTGACCTACGAGTTGCACGGGCTGGAGCGCCTCGCCCGGCCGGGACAGCTCATCGTCGCCAACCATCCCACGCTGATCGACGTCGTCTTCCTGCTGTGGCTGATCCCGGAGGCCGGCTGCGTCGTCAAGCGCGCGCTGTGGCGCAATCCGGCGTTGCGCTGGCCGGTGATCTGGGCTGGATACATTCCAAACTCGGAGGGCCCGGAGCTCGTTCAGGATTGCGCGCGGCTCCTCGAGTCCGGGCGCTCACTGCTGGTCTTTCCTGAGGGGACGCGCACGGTTCCCGGGCAACCGCTCCTCCTCAAGCGCGGTGCGGCGCAGGTCGCGCTCGCCTCGAGGGCCGACGTGCTCCCGGTGACGATCGTGTGCGATCCACCCTTCCTCACGAAAGGTTCACATTGGTACCAGGTGCCGGCGCGCCGCCCGCACTTCACGATCACGGTGGGGCAACCGCTCCCGGCACAACGCTATGACTCTGGCGCCCTGTCCCATCCGCTCGCGGCTCGCGACCTCACCGCGCAACTTGCGACGCACTTCACACGCGGGATCGATGCGGTCCTGAACGCCACTTGCGAACCTCTGGTCACGAATCCGCCCGAGGTCCAGTCGGCCCGCCTATAATGCGCGTGGCTTTTGCGGCGGCGTATCGATGCACAGCGAACAAGAAATCTACGCGCAGGTCAGGCGGGTGCTGGCTGAGCTCTTCGAGCTGCCGCCCGAGAAGATCGTCCCCACGGCGAACCTGTACACGGACCTGGACATCGACAGCCTGGACGCGATCGACCTTATCCTGGAACTGAAGCAGATCACCGGGCGCAAAGTGCAGCCGGAGCAGTTCCGTCACGTGCGCACCGTCGGTGACGTGGTGGCCGCCGTGCGCGAGCTGATGCAGGACGAGACCGCGGCGTGACCGCGCTGACGACCCAGCCCGAAGAATTGAGCCTTCGCGAACGCCCCTGCGGCCTGGCAGTGAAGATGCGTGTGCCGGCGGACTTGGGGTGGTTCCGCGGCCACTTTCCCGGCACCCCGATTCTCCCCGGCGTCGTGCAGCTGGCTTGGGCGATTGCCTATGCGCGGCGGCATCTCGGCCTCGACCCCACGGTCGAGCGCGTGACGGGGCTCAAGTTCCTGCGCGTCGTGCGGCCCGGCGCCGAGCTCGATCTCGACCTGGAGTGGGTGCCTCAAGAGCGAGCGCTGCGCTTCGAGTACCGCGAAGCCGCTGTCACCTGTTCGTCCGGACGGTTCCTGCTGGCGCGATGATTCGGGCGTGCGCCGTCATCCCGTATTTCGAGCATCCACGGACTCTCGGGGTCATCGTGGCCCGGTTGCGCCAGTGCGGGCTCGAGTGCTGGATCGTCGATGACGGCTCGGGACCCGGGGCGCATGCGGTCGCGCAGGCGCTTGTGTCACGCGAGCCGGACGGCGTCCGGCTGGTCACGCACGACGCCAACCGCGGCAAGGGTGCGGCGGTACTGAGCGGCTGCCGGGCGGCCGCTGTCGCGGGCTACACCCACGCATTGCAGGTGGACGCCGACGGGCAGCACGATCTCGAGGACATCCCGAGGTTCCTCGCGCAAGCCGCGCAACATCCGCAAGCACTCGTCCTGGGCGTGCCGCGGTTCGAAGGTTCGATGCCGGCGGCGCGTCGCTACGGGCGGCACCTCACACACCTCTGGGTCTGGATCAACACGCTTTCGCTCGATATTTCCGACTCGATGTGCGGTTTCCGGGTCTACCCCCTGCGAACGGTGCTCGCGCTGGCCGATTCGGAGCCGATGGGTGAGCGCATGGACTTCGACACCGAGGTGGTCGTGCGCCTGCACTGGCGCGGCGTACCCATCATCGAGATCCCGACGCGCGTGCTCTACCCGCAGGATGGCGTCTCGCACTTCCAGTTGTGGCGCGACAACGTGCTCATCAGTCGCATGCACGCGCGGCTGTTTTTCGGCATGCTGCGCCGGTTTCCGCGCCTCGTGGCGCGCAGCTTCCGCAGGACCCGACCGGCATGAAACCCGAGCCGCTCTTCCAGGCCGAGATCAGCATCGAGATCCCGTTTCACGATCTCGATCCGGCCGGCTACGTGTGGCACGGCCACTACGCCAAGTACCTGGAGCTCGCGCGCTGCGAGCTGCTCAAGCAGTTCCGCTACAACTACGACGCGATGACCGAGTCGGGCTACCTGTGGCCGGTGGTCGACCTGGAGCTGCGGTTCCTGAAACCGCTGCGCTTCGGCGATCGCGTCATCGTGCGCGCCGGCCTGGTGGAGTGGGAGTACCGGCTGCGCATCGAATACCTGATTCGCAGCGCCGCGAGCGGCCAGCGCCTGACCAAGGCGAGCACCGTGCAGGTGGCGGTGAATGCGAGCACCGGCGAGATGTGCCTGCGCTCGCCGGACATCCTGTTCGAGCGCCTGGGCGTGCCGGCGTGAGAGGCGCCGTACTCGGCATCGTGCTCGTTGGACTGGCGGCTGCCGCGAGCGGGGCGGCTCCCGCTGACAATCCCTCGCCTGACGCGCTCTTCGAGCACCCGGTGACGGCGGGTGAGCTTCTCAAGACGACGCTTGCTGCTCCCGCCGCCGAGCTCTCGAACGCGAAGGTGCTCACCGGCAAGTTCGTGCAGCGGCGCTACCTCAAGGGACTCGAACGGCCGTTGATCTCGAGCGGCGACTTCGTGCTGGCGCGCGAGCAGGGCATTCTCTGGCGCACCAGCGTGCCGTTCCCATCTGAATTCGTGCTCGGCGCGCAGGGGATGTCATTGCGTGATGGCGAGGCGCGCACCGTGGTTTCCAGTGCGGAGCACCCGGGCCTGCGGGCGGCGCTCGAGATGTTCTTTTCGTTGTTCGCGCTCGACGTCGAGCGGCTCGCGGACAGCTTCGAGCTGTACAGTGATTCCGCCGGCGATCACTGGCGGGTGGGCTTGCGGCCGCGCGCGGGCGGGCTCGCGCAGGTGTTCGATCGCGCCGTGATCGGCGGCGGGCGGGCGGTGGAGCGGATCGAGCTCTTCACGGCGGGAGGCGACCGCACCGAGATCGAGTTCTCCAGGGTCGAAACGCACGCCGCGCTCGATGCGAGCGATGCGGCCCGGTTCCGCGAGTGAATCCGCGTCGGCGCCTGGCTGGTGGACTCGTCTTGCTGGCCGTGGTGAGCGGCGTGTTCTGGCTCATCGTGCAGCCGCGCCTGCAAGTGGAGACCGACCTGCTGAATCTCCTGCCGCGACACTCCGGTGACGAGCGGATCGAAAGCGCGGTGGATACCTTCTCCGAGCGCCTGGCGCGCAAGGTGATCTTCCTGGTGGGCGCACCGGATCCCGCGGTCGCGAGCGCCGCGGCGCACGCATTCGCCGAATCACTGTCCCGCTCGGGAGCGTTTGCGTCGGTGCGTGAGCGCGTCGGCGAAGACCTCGCCGCGAGCGTTGACCTCTACCTCGCGCACCGCGGCAGTCTCCTCTCGGTGCAGGACCAGCAGCTCCTCGCCGCCGGTGAGACCGAACACCTGCATCGCTCCGCACTGCTCGCGCTCTACACGCCGGCCGGTCTCATGCGACCCATCGACCTGAGTCGTGACCCGCTCGGGCTCGGCGCCGACTACCTGCTCGCGCAGATTCCGGCGCTCGGCAACGCGCGCCTGCAAGGGACGCAGCTCGTAGTGACGGGAGTGGACCTGACCTACGTGCTCGTCATCGCCGAAACACTCGGGAGTCCGTTCGCCGGCGACGTGCAGGACCGGGCCGAGCAGGCGCTCGCGGGAGCGACGCACGCCGCGAACCAAGCAGCGCACGGTGCCGTCACGCTGCTGCAGTCGGGCGCGCTGCAGCACGCGACCGTCGCGACACGCCGCGCGCAAAGCGAAGTCGCATTCTTCGGCACGATCGGCACCGTGGCGGTGCTGGCACTGATGCTGGCGCTGTTTCGCGATTGGCGCGCACCGGTGCTGGGCCTGGTGGCTGTGAGCGCGGGGGCGGCGGCGGGCATCAGCGCCACGCATTTCGTGTTCGGCGAAGTGCACCTGGTCGCGCTGGTGTTCGGCTCGAGCCTCATCGGCGTCGCGATCGATTACTCGATGCACTTCTATGCCGATCAATTCAGGGCGCCGGCGACCTGGGTCCCGGCGGATGCGCTGGCACATGTCGGGCGGCCGATCCTGATCAGCATCGGCGCCACCGTGCTCGGCTACGTGGGGCTCCTGGCGCTGCCGTTTCCGGGGCTGAAGCAGATGGCGCTCATCAGCATTGCCGGCCTTGCTGTGGCCTGCGCCTGCGTGTTCCTGATCTTTCCGGCGGCGGCGCGCGGCTCCGGACGCGACCTGCCGCGCTGGTGTGCGCGATCCCTCGCGGGCCTCGACCGGCTCGGCACCCCGCTCGCGAGCCGCAGCGCGCGCACAGTGCTGGCGCTCGGCGTACTCGCGTTCCTGGTCTTCGGCCTGTCGCGCATCGAGTTCCGCGATGACATCCGGAGCCTGCAGATGGTGACGCCGCGGCTCGCGCAGATGGAGCGGCAGGTCGGTGAACTCCTCGGCACGATCGGCGAGAGCCGCTACTTCGTCGTCACGGGAGCCGATGCGCAGGCGGCGCTCGAGAACGAGGAGCGTCTCGCGGCGGCGCTGCGCGCGCTCAAGCAGCGTGGCACCATTGAGGCGTTCACGGCAGTGAGCAATTCATTGCCATCGCTCAAGCGCCAGGCCGAGATTCGCGGCTTGCTGGAGCAGAAAATCATCGGGGGGGAGGGCTTGTTGCCGCGGCTCATGCAGGAGATGGGATTCGATGCCGCAGCCATCGCGCGTGAAGTGGCTGCGTTTCGCGAGGCTGCGACCCCGCTCGATCCGCAAACCTGGCTCGCAAGTCCGGTCTCGGCCGCGTATCGCGATCTCTGGCTGCGCTCGGCCGGCGGGTCTGCGGCGAGCATCGTGACGCTCGCGGGCGTGCGCGACAGCGAAGCGCTGCGAACACTGGCCGAGGGCCTGCCCGGAGTTCGGTTCGTGGACCGCATCGCCGAAATCTCGGCGGTGCTGGCGCACTACCGGGTCGCGGTGGCGCAACTGCTGGCGCTCGCCTACGCGATCATCCTGGTGGCGCTCCTGTGGCGCTACGGCGTGCGTGATGCCGCCTGGCTCCTGGCCGCGCCGCTCGGCGCGACGGTCTTCACCCTGGCGTTTGCAGGGGCCTTCGGCCTGCAGGTGAACCTGTTTGCCGTGCTGGGACTGCTGCTCCTCCTGGCGCTGGGTGTCGACTATGCGATCTTCCTGCGCGAATCGAGCGCGGAGCGCCTGACGGCCTTGTTGTCGGTGTCGCTCTCGGCGCTCACCACCATGCTCGCGTTCGGTCTGCTGGCGTTCAGCTCGACACCGCTCATCCGCTCGATCGGGCTGACGCTCCTGGTCGGCATCGGCTGCTGCTGGCTGATCGCGGTCGGGGGCGACGCCTGGCGTCGCTCGGCCCCGGCAGCGCATGCGCAGGCGGCGCGCGATGGCTGACGTCCTCATCATCGGCGCCGGTCCCGCCGGAGCGATTTCCGGCGCGCTGCTCGCGCGTTGCGGCTACCAGGTGCTGATCCTCGAGCGGCAGAAGTTTCCGCGTTTTTCGATCGGCGAGAGCCTGCTCGCCAACAGCATGCAGTTCATCGAAGAGGCGGGGATGCTCGAAGCGGTGCACGCCGGCGGCTTCCAGTTCAAGAACGGCGCCGCGTTCGTGCGTGAGGGTGCCTACTCGGACTACAACTTCGCGCAGAAGAGCGCCGCGGGGTACGGCTATACGTTCCAGGTGCCGCGCGCCGACTTCGACAAGGTGCTGGCGGACGATGCGGCGCGCCAGGGTGCCGAGATCCGTTACGAGGTCGAGATCCGCGCGGCGGACTTCTCGGGTGCTGAGCCGGAGCTCGTCGCCCGCACCGCCGCCGGCGAAGAGTCGCGCCATCGCGCACGTTTCGTGCTCGACGCGAGCGGCTTCGGACGCACGCTCCCGCGCCTGCTGAACCTCGAGCGCCCGTCGGATTTCCCGCCACGGGCGGCTCTCTTCACGCACATCGAGGATCACATCGCGGCAGGCGCCTTCGACCGGCAGAAGATCCGCGTCAGCATCCATCCGCGCGAGCGCGATGTCTGGTACTGGCTGATCCCGTTCTCCAACGGGCGCAGCTCCCTCGGCGTGGTCGCGACCCGCGAGTTCCATCAGCGCTACCAGGGCACGACCAGCGAACGGCTGTGGCAGATCGTCGCAGAGGAAACCTCACTGGCGAAACTCCTCGCGCAGGCTCGGCCGGTCGCGCAGGTGGGTGAGATCGTCGGCTATGCCGCCAACGTCACCGCGCTGCACGGCAACGGCTTTGCCCTGCTCGGCAACGCGGCGGAGTTTCTCGACCCCGTGTTCTCCTCCGGGGTCACGATCGCCATGCAGTCGGCGAGCCTCGCGGCACGCGCTCTCGACCGCCAATTGCGCGGTGAAACCGTCGACTGGAGCGCCGACTTCGATGCGCCCCTCAAGTACGGCGTCGAAACCTTTCGCGCGTTCGTGAACGGCTGGTACGACGGCTCGTTGCAGGACGTGATCTTCCACGAGCGCCAGGACGAGTCGATCCGTCGGCACATCTGCTCGGTGCTCGCGGGCTACGCCTGGGACACGGCCAATCCCTATACCGGCGCGCATGCCCAACGACGCCTCGCCGCGTTGGCGCGCCTGTGCCGCAATGAATAGAGCAGTGCTGTTGGCCGCGGTCGGTCTCGCCGCCTCCTGCACGACCACCGGGGCGCGCGAAGGCGCCGCCAGCGGGCAGTCCTGGCAGCCGTTGCCGCCATCGACTTTGGGCGCAACGCGTAGTGCGAACCAACGCCTGCGGGCCGCTTACGGCGACCAGGAGATCAGTCTCGATTGCGTGGTCAACGTCGACGCCGATCACCTGACCGTCATCGGCCTGCTGCCGGGTGGACCTCGCGTATTCACAGTGGAGTACGACGGCAAGCAGGTGTCCGAGCAGAAGAGCTCAGGTGTGCCCGAAGCGCTGCGGCCCGAACTGCTGCTGAATGACCTTCAGCTCACCTTCTGGCCGCGCGCAGCGCTGCAAACCGCGCTGCAGAACACGGCCTGGCGCGTCACCGAACCCGATCCGCGCACGCGGCGCCTGACGCGGGACGCGAAGCTCGTCGCCGAAGTGCACTACGCCAGCGCCGACCCCTGGACCGGGCGCGCCTGGCTCGTGAACTTCGAACGTGGTTACTCCATCACGATCGACTCGCAGCCCCTGCAGTAACATGCACGCCGGCGCAAGAACCATGGCCAGGGAGTCCGGGCAGATACCCATCGAAGAGTTGCTGCTGCAGCGGCAAGAGATGCTGTTGCTCGATCGGCTGCTCGGATTCGGACCGGATCACGTGGAAGTGAGCGCGAGTGTGTCGACGCCGCACCCGCTGGTCGATGAACGCCGTGGCATGCCGGCCTGGGTCGGTATCGAGCTGATGGCGCAGGCGATCTCGGTGTTTTCCGGGCTCGAGATGCGGGCGCAGGGACTGCCACCGCGGATCGGCCTGCTGCTCGGCGCGCGAAGGTTCGAGGCGCATGTGGCCTTCTTCGCGATCGGGGCCAGTCTGAATGTGCGCGCGAACGTGTCGCTGCGCGACGCCGAGGGTCTGGGGGTGTTCGATTGCGCCATCCGGGAACACGGCGAGCTGCTGGCGGAAGGCCAGGTCAAGGGCTACATGCCGAAGGACATTGACGCATTTTTGAGGTCCGGCGCGCGTGGCTGAATGGGTGCTCGTCACCGGTTCGAGCCGCGGCATCGGTGCTGCGATCGCGCGGCGCCTGGCGGGCGACGGCTTCAATCTCGTCCTTCATTGCCGCACGGAGCGAGCAGCGGCCGAGGAAGTGATGAAAGACACCTCAGCGGCAGGCGTGCAGACGCGAATCCTGCAGTTCGATGTCAGTGATCGGACGGCAAGCCGATCGGTCCTGGAGGCTGACGTTGAGGCGCACGGCGCGTATTACGGCGTCGTCTGCAACGCGGGCATTGCAAGGGACGGCGCTTTCCCGGCGCTCTCGGGCGAGGACTGGGATGGCGTCCTCAGGACCAATCTGGACGGGTTCTACAACATCCTGCAGCCGCTGGTGATGCCGATGATCCGGCGGCGCAAGCCGGGACGAATTGTGACGCTGTCCTCAGTTTCCGGCGTGATCGGCAACCGCGGACAGGTGAACTACAGCGCCGCCAAGGCCGGTATAATCGGCGCCACCAAGGCGCTCGCCGTGGAACTGGCGAGCCGTGCAATCACCGTCAATTGCGTGGCGCCGGGACTGATCCGCACCGCAATGAGTGCAGACGCTCCGATCGAAGAAGCGCTGAAGATGATCCCCGCACAACGGGTCGGCGAACCCGACGAAGTCGCCGCCGTGGTCGCTTTCCTCATGTCCGAAGCCGCCTCGTACGTCACGCGCCAGGTGATCGGCGTCAACGGTGGGATGTGCTGATGCACGGCAACGGGAGCGGCAACGGCAACGGGCACGCCAACGGCAACGGCGGCACGCGGCGCGTCGCCGTCACCGGCATGGCGGGCATCACCTCGATCGGCCAGAGCTGGCCGGAAATCGAACGGAGCCTGCATGCCAACGCCAGCGGCATCGAGCACATGGCGGAATGGGCGCGCTATGTCGAGCTCAACACCCGGCTCGCGGGCCCGGTGCGCAACTTCACCGCGCCGGCACACTTCACGCGCAAGGTGACGCGCTCGATGGGCCGCGTGTCGTTGCTCGCGACCTGCGCGACGGAGATGGCGCTGGCGCAGGCCGGCCTGCTCGAGGATGAATCGATCCGCGACGGCCGCATGGGCGTCGCCTATGGCTCTTCCACCGGCAGCCCCGACGCGGTGCGCGACTTCGGCGACATGCTGTCCTCGTGCCGCATGGGCAACATCAACGCGACCACGTATCTCAGGATGATGCCGCACACGACTGCGGCCAACATCAGCGTGTACTTCGGGCTCAAGGGGCGCGTGATTCCCGCCTCCAGCGCCTGCACCTCGGGAAGCCATTCGATCGGCTACGCGTACGAGGCGATCAAGTACGGCAAGCAGCTCTTGATGGTGGCCGGTGGTGCGGAGGAGTTGTGCGCGAGCGAGGCGGCGGTATTCGACACGCTGTTCGCGACCAGCACGCGCAACCAGATGCCGAAGACGACGCCGCGGCCCTTCGATCGCGATCGCGACGGCCTGGTGATCGGCGAGGGCGCCTGCACGCTGGTGCTGGAGGAGCTCGAGCATGCGAGGGCGCGCGGCGCGCGCATTTACGCCGAGATCGTCGGTTTCGGCAGCAACGCGGACGGCGATCACCTCACGCATCCCAACACCCACACCATGCAACGCGCCATGGAGATGGCGTTGCAGGACGCCGCGCTTCCGGCCGAAGTGGTCGGCTACGTGAATGCCCACGCGACGGCGACCGAACAGGGCGATATCGCCGAAACCCAGGCGACGGCGCGACTCTTCGGCGCACGCGTGCCGGTGAGCTCGCTCAAGGGCCACATCGGTCACACGCTCGGCGCTTGCGGCGCGATCGAGAGCTGGGCGACCATCGAGATGCTGAACGCGGACTGGTTTGCGCCGACGCTCAACCTCGAGAACATCGACGAGCGCTGTGGCGAGCTCGACTACATCACACGCGAGGGGCGGCGCGCCCAGTGCGAATACGCGATGAACAACAACTTCGCTTTCGGCGGCATCAACACCTCGCTGTTGTTCCGCCGTCTGAGCTGAGACGGATCGTCAACTCAACCCAGGGGCAGGAATCATGCGCACGAATCGGATGCTGGCAGTCATGTTCGGAACGATCCTGGTGATCAGCGCGGTGCAGGCGCGCGACACGCACTTGAAGCTGCCGTTGAGCGACGCGATGGGGACGGCGGACTACAAGGCCAAGGCGGATCCGAGTATCCAGCTGTTCTTCGGCAACCAGGAGCATCCGAAGGCGCAGCAGAGCTTCGGCACGGTCAAGACCAACAAGAAGACCAACTTCTTCAACAAGTCCGACAAGGAAGGCTGCGAGTGGGTGTTCATCTCCGCGATTCTCGCGCTGCAGGATGCGGCCAAGCAGCGCGGCGCCAACGCGGTCGTCAACATCAAGAGCAACTACAAGAACCAGGAATTCGTCAGCGAGACCGAGTACGAGTGCGGCGCCGGCGCAGTGACGGGCGGCGTGGCCCTCATCGGCGAGCTGGTGAAGATCTGACGACCCCGGCCGCTGTTCATGCAATCCGATTTCCTGCGTGTCGCCCTGCAGGCGGCAGAGGCGGCGGCCGAGATCGTCAAGCCGCTCTACCAGAGCAATCTCGAGGTCCGCACCAAGGCGGACAAGTCACCGGTCACGGTCGCGGACGTCGAGGCCGAGAAGCGCATCCGCGCGCTGCTCGAGGAAAATTTCCCGGAGCACGGGTTCTACGGCGAGGAAACGGGCGAGCGTAATCGCGATGCGGAGTACCTGTGGATCGTCGATCCGATCGACGGCACCAAGGCGTTCGTGCGCGAATACCCGATGTTCTCGACGCAGATCGCGCTCATGCACCGCGGTGAGATCATCGTCGGCGTTTCGAACGCGCCCGTGTACGGCGAGCTCGCCTATGCGGAGAAGGGCCGCGGCGCGTGGCTCAACGGCAAGCAGGTTCGCGTCAGCGACATTGGAACCATCGAGGACGCATCGGTATCCGCCGCGAACCTCAAGACCCTCGCACGTGGCCCGCTCTGGGCCGGCCTCGGCAGCATCGTGGCACGCGCGGACCGGATC
Organism: Steroidobacteraceae bacterium; assembly: GCA_035263105.1. Taxonomy (GTDB): domain Bacteria; phylum Pseudomonadota; class Gammaproteobacteria; order Steroidobacterales; family Steroidobacteraceae; genus DATBVX01. Next base: position 26,911 of record DATFRO010000070.1, read on the forward strand.
CGCGGCTACGGGGACTTCCTGCAGTATCACCTCCTGGCGTCGGGCCGCATCGACGCGGTGATCGAGTCGGACGTGAGCATCCTCGACATCGCGGCGCTCGCGATCATCGTCGAGGAGGCGGGCGGACGCTTCACGGACCTCAAGGGCAAGCCGGTGTCGCTCGAGATCAGTGACGTGCTCGCGAGCAACGGCCGCCTGCACGCGCCGCTCCTCGCAGCACTCGCCCGCTAGGCGGCGTTCGCCTTCGGCAACCCGAACAGGGTGTGCATGCCGGGTTGGCGGCCCAACCCGCCGTAGAGGTCAAACCCGCGGTCGAGCCAGTCCTTGAGCGAGTCGTCCTCGTGGAGCGGCGGAATGGTCGCGATCGACGCCGCCCACAGGAAGCACGCGAGCACCCGGTAGTCCGCGTAGTTCGGCTTCTCCCCGCCGAGCCAGGGTGAGAGCTTGAGGAGCTGACGGAGCGGTTCGAGCTGCGGTGGAACGAGCGGCAGCCGCTCCTCGCGCCCCGCCTGCACGTCCTCGATCTTGCGCCCGCCGAGAAACAGTCTCTCGCGGCTCTCGCGCACGTAGGCTTGGTCTTGCGGCAGTGAGTGGTCGTGATAGTCGAGGATGTAGCAGAAGAACCAGGGACGGACCGCGTTGGCCCACACCCATCCGTCGATGAACCGGGTCAGCAGCTTCATGCTGTCGCCGGAGAACAGCATCGGCCGGTCCGGATACTTCTGATCCAGGTACTCCGCGATGTCCCAGCTGTCCTTCACCCAGTGACCGTCGTCGACGATCACCGGCACGCGATCGTGGAATCCATTGGTGCGCTCGCGGATCCCCGTGAAGCCGCCGGGCACGGCATCGATCTCGAAGCCCTTGTGCTTGAGCGCGTACTTGGTGGCCCAGACGAAGGGGCTGATGGTCGCGCCAGTCCGGAGCTGCAGGTCGAAGAGCTTGATCGTGTTGTTCTCGGCCATTGATGCCTCGGCAGTTGTGCCCTATTCGTAGTGCTAGCTCGGCTTCGCGGGCTTGTCCCAGTCCTTCTTGCCGGCGTCCCGGCCCGCGACCGAGTAGAGCACCTGGGCGTTGCGCGTTTTCTGGAAGTCCTCGAGCGACTGCCCGCGCATCGCCGCGTAGATGTGCAGGTTGGTCGTGCCGATCACCGCGCCGAGCTTCTCCAGCATGAAAAAGATCACGCCGTAATGGATCAGCGCGCGCCAGTCGCGCCGGCGCACCAGGTCGCGCTCTTCGGTGCTCAGCGCCGCTGCTTCGAACAGCGGCTCGGGATCGGCGAGAAACCGCTTGCGGAACTCGGGCTCGATGAGCCGGTGCAGGAATTCATTGAGCCGATACGCCTTCACACTGCGATCCAGGGTGAAGGGATACGTCCCTTCGAGCTTCTCGATGCCCTTGAGCTGCTGGCCGACGCGCTCGCGATACGCGCTCGCAGATTCGCCTGGTGGATCGGCGCCATCGTCCTCGAGGATGAGCGTGGCGATCGGCGTCATCGACGGCAGGTAGTACGCCTGGTGGAGTTTTTTCACCTTGGGGGCAAGCGCGCCACGCATGATGAGCCACATGATGACTTCCGAGCCTTCCAGGCCACCGCGCGTCGCATAGTCCGCGATCGTGATGTCGGTGAGCTTCTCGGGGTCCTTCACCAGCGTGTCCATGAACTCCATGTCCCAGGGAGTGTTGTTGAAGCCCGCACGTTCCCCGTGCACCTGGTGCGAGAGACCGCCGGTGCCGACGATCGCGACCTTGAGATCCTCGGGATAAGCCTGGATCGCCCGGCGGAGCGAGCGTCCCAGTTTGAAACAGCGCCGCGCGGTGGGCGTCGGGAATTCCAGCACGCCGACCTGCAGCGGGACGATCGCGCCCGGCCACGTCGGCTCGTGCGGCCAGAGGAGCGACAGCGGCGAGAACGCGCCGTGGTCGAGTCCCTTCGCCTGGAAGTACGACAGGTCGAACTCGTCCGCGACCAGGCCCGAGGCGATGTGCTGCGCGAGCTTCGGGTGGCCCTTGATCGGCGGCAGTGCGCGCGGCCCGCCGCCTTCGTCGGCGACCGGGTATTCGCTCCCGACGCCGAGCGCGAAGTGCGAGTAGTGATCGAAGAAGAACGAGGTGACGTGGTCGTTGTAGATGAAGAAGAGTACGTCGGGCTTGCGGGCCGCGAGCCAATCCTGCACCGGCTTGTAGCCTTCGAAGATCGGTTTCCAGACCGGGTCGTTCTGCTTGCGGGCGTCGAGCGCGAAGCCGATCGTCGGGGTGTGCGACGTGGCGATGCCGCCCACTATCTTCGCCATGGAAAGCTCCTGAACGGAAAGGCGCGGATTCTATACGGACCGGCGCCGCCGCTCTCTACTGCACTAATCGTCGAGCGAACAGCGCATCCCAGGCCGCGAGGGCCGGCTTCGCCGCGAAGGTGCTGTCCGTCAACCCGAGGCTGGTGAAGAGGGGCAGGTTCGGCGGTATCGGGGGCGGGTAGGTCGAGAGATCGAGGTCGGCAAACAGCAGCTGGATCACGCCGCGCGCACTCACGGCATCCAGCAACTGAGCGTGCCGCGTGATGTAGCGCGCCTGCAATTCGGGCGAGGAGCTCACCGTGCCGACGCTTGCGCTGGTCCAGCCGCCTTCGACCACCATCACCGGGAACGTCCGGCCGTTCAGCAAGCGGCTGTAGTAGTTCGCCGGAATGTCTTCCGGCTGCGTGAAGCTGAAATACGGGTACGAGGAGAGTCCGAGGATCTGCACGAACGGGAAGTCGGTGAAGTCCGTTTCGACCCCGGCATACGTTCCCGTGCCTCCCAGCACTCCCCACGCGACTTCCACCTGCACGCTGGCCATCAGGGACGCGCCGGCGCCCGCCGCGCGCAGATCCGCCGCGGCGTCGTTGGCAGCGCGCACCACGGCCTGGTACAGCGCGGGCGGAGCCGCAGCGCGAATCAGGTTGGTCTCGGCGGCGAGGCCGATGATTTCGGGGTTGAGCTTGCGCGCGACCGCGAGCACGTAGTCACGATACACCTGCTGCACGGCGGGTTCGGTGAGGCTGCGCCCGAGCGCGCGCAACTGCGGCGCTTCCTCGCCGCGTGACAATCCGTCGGTGAGGTCGGCCATGAAATAAAGGTGCAGCCCCTTGCCGCGCAAATAGTTCACGAGCTGGACCTTGTCGCGATCGAGAATCGCGTCCGGCGACATGCCCGCGAGCAGATCGGTCCACGGCAGCTCCTCGTGGATCGCGGCGAGCTCGGCGCGCTGACTCCACAGGTCGATGCCCTGGATCACGGCCGCAGTGTCGATGCGCGGCGGGATCGATGAGAAGCCCATGCGCCAGGTCCGCGTCGGGACGGGCGAGGGTGGATTCGAACCGTTCGAGTGTCCGCCGCCGCCGCAGGACACGAGGCCCGCGAGCAGCAGCGATGCCAGCGTCGCCGCAAGCAAGGCGCGCGAGAAGTTTTTGCAGAACTCTCCCATCGCGGGTTGCATGCGATTTCGCTGTCAGTCGATTCGCAGCATGGGTGCCACGCCATACTCTAGCCCATGCCGCCGATCGAATCCGATTTCTCGCTGCGCAAGATGAAGATCGCCGGCGCGGTCCTGCTCGGGCAGATGTTCGCGAGCAGTCTCCTGCCTTTCATGGCACTGACGTTGATGTTCGTGCCGATCACCAGCGAGTTCAAGTGGACGCCGACGCAATTCGGCTATGCGGCCACGGCGCTGATGTGGTGCGGTGGCCTGGTCGGACCGTTCCTCGGCTACATCATCGACCGCAGCGGCGTGCGGCTGATGATCATCGGCGGCACGCTGGTGGTCGGCCTGATCACCATCGCGATTTCGTTCACGCAGCACCTCTGGTACTTCTGGCTCTGCTTCGGGCTCCTCGGCTTCTTCGGCACCACTGCCCTCGGGTATGCGAAGGTCCTTACGGCGCTGTTCACGCAGCATCGCGGCAAGGCGCTCGCCATCTTCGGCCTCGAGTCGACCGTCGCAGGTGCATTCCTGCCGCAGATCATTCGATCGCTCGCCGAGCACTTCGGCTGGAGGGGCCTGTTCGTCGTCCTGGGGCTGGTCATCATCGCGCTCGTGCCGCTGCTCTACTTCACGCTCGAGGAGCCGGGCATCGTCAGGGGCTCGCGGCGGCTGTTCGCGCCTCGCGAGCGAGCAGCAGCACCGACGGTGCTCCCGGAGCTCGAGGGACTGACAGCGCGCGAAGTGTTCCGCACCAGCACCTACTGGATCATCGTCGCTGCGATCCTGTTTGCAGCCGTGCCCAGCAACGGGCTCATGACATTTCTCCAGCCGATGCTCATCGAGCGCGGCTTCACGCAGGGAAATGCGGCGACTTACCTGTCGGTGTTCACCGTCGCAGGCGGGCTTGGGTCTCTCGTCGGGGGCTTCATACTCGATCGCATCGACACGGCGAAGGTGTCGGTGCCCTTCACGCTCTGCTCGGCGCTGTCCTTCGTCATCCTGGCGCGACTCTCCGCGGTGGACGGCGGCGTCACACTGCTCTATGCGGCTGCGGCGCTCTTCGGTTTCGCATTCGGCGCTCATCGCCCGATGGGCCAGTTCTTCCACACCCGCTATTTCGGTCTGCGCTCGTTCACCACCGTGTTCGCGGTGCAGATGGCGCTGATGGCGTTGCTCTTCGGCATCGCGCCGCCGCTCACGGGGCACATCCGGGAAGTGACGGGCTCGTACGATGTGGTGATCTGGGCGACGGTCGTCGGCCTGATCATCTCGGCGCTGCTCTACCTGGTGCTTGGGCCCTATCGCTATGCGAAGCACATCGGCGCGCTCGCGCAGCCGCAGGCGGCGCCGGAGGCTGTCGAGCGGATCGACTTCGCGCAGAGGAATCCGACCTAGGCGCGGCGGGCGCGGGCTTCACGGATCGACGCAGACCTGCAGCGTCGCTGCGACGCGGATGCCTTGGGTCCTAATCGCTGACGAACACTCGTCGTCCCTTGAACTCGAGCTCATGCACCGGCGTGCGGTACAGGCGGGAAAGGTGCATGGCGTCGAGCACCTCCGCAACCGACCCGAAATTCCAGCTGCCGTCGCCGTAGAGGAGCAGCGCCTTATCGGCGAAGCGCGCGGCGAGCGTGGCATCGTGCAGGCTCGCAATCACGATGCGTCCGCTGTCGGCGCGCCTGCGAAAGCACTTCAGCACCTCGGCCTGGTGGTGTGGATCGAGATGATTGGTCGCCTCATCGAGCAGGAACACGGCCGGGTCCTGCGTGAGGATGGTGGCGATCGCGAGGCGGCGGCGTTCGCCACCGGACAGCGTGTCGATCGCGCGGCTTTCGCGTTCGCCGAGATCGACCTCCTTGAGCGATGCACGTGCGAGCGCGGCGTCGGCCTCGCTCTCCCACTGCCAGAAGTCGAGGTGCGGGTGGCGCCCGATCAGCGCGGTTTCCAGCACCGTGGACGGAAACGGATCTTCGCTCGACTGGGCGAGCAAGCCGAGTGAGCGGGCCAGCTCGCGCCGCGGCCACGCGCTGATCTCACGCTCGCCGAGCCGCACGCTCCCCGAGGACGGCGCGCGCAAACCCGCCAGCGTGTGCAGCGTAAGTGTCTTGCCGACGCCGTTCTCACCGAGGATCGCGATCAATTCACCCGGCGCCGCCGTGAACTGCAGATCGCTCACCAGGCGCCGGCGCGGCACCTCGACGCACAAATCCGTAACCGCCAGCGCCAGGCCAGACGACGCGGTCACCGATGCGCACCGAAGCGGTATGCGATCGACACACCGTAGGTCCGTGGATCCCCCGGGACGGCGCTCACGTAGTAGTCGCTTTCGAAAGCGCGCGTGAGGTAGTCCTGGTCCGTGAGGTTGCGTCCCCACAAGCTCACCTCGAGCCCGGTCTCGGGCCATGTTGCCGAGATCATCATGTTGAGCAATCCATACGCGTCCTGGCGCGCCGGCGAAGCGCGATCGTATGCGAACGGCACAGCGTCGCGCCACGCGTAATCCGCATGCAGCGCCAGCGACCCGAACGCCACGGCGATCGGCAGGTCGGCGGCGATCGAGACCGTGCTCTCGGGGGTGTGCAGAAACGCTGAGTCGAGCGTCACATTCTCGACGTTCGGATCCAGCCTGGTGAACTTCGGATGGGTGACGCCGAGCGCGGTCACCAGGCGCAACGGCCCGAGGAGCGCCGTGACGTCGAGCTCTCCACCGTCGATGCGCGCCTCGCCGCCATTGAGAATGAAGCGCGGCGCGCCGACCTGGCTCGTGGCGGGTTCGCGCTGCAGGAGCTGGATGTCCTCGAAGTCGTTGTGGAAGAGCGCGAGGTTCACCCGCAGCCGCTCGCTCAGGTCCGTCTTGATGCCAAGCTCGTAGCTGTCGACTCTCTCCGGCTCGAAGGTGTCCATGTCGATCGCATTGGTACCGCGCAGGTTGTAGCCACCCGCGCGGAAGCCCTGGCTGAACTTTGCGTAGAGGAGCGACGACGCGTTCGGCGTGAACTCGAACCCGACTGTAAAGGGCACGTAGTTGAAGGACCGTTCGGGCCGTGTGGCCTGGCACACCCCAAGCTCATCGAGCAGGGCCGGAGAAATCCGGCACGCCGTGGCGCTGCCCACGCGGCGCGCGTTGCGCGAAACGAGCTGGCGGCGGTCTTCGTTGTAACGCGCACCCGCGATAACACTGAAGCGTGCGGTCAGTGCGTAGCTCACTTGTCCGTAGGCCGCGAGCGAACGATTGGTCGCCTCTCCCCACGGGTCGTTCTCACTGAAGGTGGCGACGGCGGGAATGAAGATCTGGAAGCGCTGGCTGAAGATGGCGCGCTCATCGAAATAGAGCAGCCCACCGATCCACTCGAGGCGCTGCCGGAGCGCTTGCCCGAAGAACTGCAGCTCTTCACTGAATTGGTGCTGTTCGTCGTTACGGTAGAAGATCACGCCGAGGTCGTACGGCGTGGCATCCTGGTCGCCATCGTTCGCACGCAGCTGGAGCGCGCGATACGCAGTGATCGATCTGAATGTAAATGGCGCGAAGTCGGACGTGAGCGTGGCAGAGGCGCCCCACACCTGCGAGCTGGTGCTCCCGGCGCGGTTGGCCGGTATGTCGCGGCTGTGCGGGTCGACATAGTTCGCCAAGGCATCCTGCGGATGACCGAGCAGTGCTGCCACGCTGTCGGACCCGGGCAGTACCGTCAGGAGCGTGCGTCGCTGACTCCCGGTCTCGCTGCTGGTGAAGTCGGCGGCGAGGTTGAGCCGGGTTTGAGCCGCGAGCGCGAATTGCCCCTGCAGCCGCGCGAAATCCGTGTTCGCGTCGGCGAATTCAGCGTCGAGCAACGTGTCGTGCGCATAGCCGCCGTGTTCGCTGTGCATCGCAGTGAAGCGCGTGGCGATTGCCGCGGACACTGGCACATTGAGAATCCCGGTGAACTCGCGCAGGTCGTAGTTGCCGATGCGCGCCTGCAAGCGGGTAGCGAACCCGGCCTGCGGCGGCTCTGGAACGAGATTGATCGCCCCGCCGATGGTATTGCGCCCGAACAGGGTTCCCTGCGGTCCGCGCAGCACCTCAACTCGCTGCAGGTCGACGAGATCGAGATTGGCACCGGTCATGCGGGCGATGTACACGCCATCGAGATACAGGCCGACCGCCGGGTCGACTGTCGGTGTGGTATCCGACTCGAACTGGCCGCGCATGGCGATGCTCGCGGAAGCAGTAGTGTTCTGGTTGGGCGCGACCAGGAGATTCGGCGCGACGTATTGCAGACCGTCGACATCATCAACCTGCAGCCGCCTCAGCTCCGGCATGGAGAACACGGAGGCCGCGACCGGTACCTGCTGCAGCGGCTGCTCACGCCGCTGCGCGCTGACGATCACTTCTTCCAGGGTGAAGGCATGGAGCGGAGGCGCGCGCACCACGTCCGCTGCGTCCTCCTCGTCCGCCGTCGCGCGCGCCACGAACAGCACCAACAGTGTCGCCGGCGACCGCAGGGGCGGTTTCATGCGGCATCGTGCGCGCGCAATCGCTCGAGCTGCCGGGCGTTGTCGGCATTCAACCGCGCGAGCCAGCGCGCGAATGCCGGATCGCCGCGCAGCGCCGCGAAGGCGGGATCGACGTCGATCGGATCGATGTACAGGTAAGGCTGCGGCTGCACGTCGACCGACCAGGTCGTGCGAAAGCCGCGCTGATACGCCTGTTCGAGTGCCTGCAGCGCGACTTGCGGCTCCTTGCCGAGGCAATGCATGCGCGCGCGAACGAAGTCGAAGTACGGCAGCCGCGGCACGGAGGGACCTGCGAAGAAGCCGCGGACCCGCGCCAGCATTGCGTTGGCCGAAGCCGTATCCCCCGTTGCCGACCAGGCCGCCACCAGGTCGAGCGCCGGCATGACGTTGCGGGCATTGACCTGCTCGGTGCCGCTCACCAGGTCCGGCAAACGCAGCTTCAGAATGTCGCGCGCGCGTGCCGGCTCGTCGGCGATCAGGGCCAGCCGCGCAGCCGGCACGTCGAGAATGCGGCTGAATGCGAATTGCGCGCGTTGCCGTTCGAGTGCGGCAAACGCTTCGCGGTAGCGGCGCTCCATCGTCAGCGAGGCTGCCGTGGTGAGCGCGCGCGCCAGGTCCGTCTCGCCGAGGTCGAGCGCGCCGCGCGCCGCCGCGGGATCGTTGAGCGACAGGTAGAGGCTCCACAGGAGCAGGCGCAGGCTCACGTCCTCGTTCTGGCGCAGTTGCCGCAGTTGCACGATGGATTCATCGAGGTGGCCGAAGTCTCTTTCGACTACCGCAAGCACGATGTTGCACAGCTGATTGTCGCCGACATGCCGGTTCACCCAGGCGCGGCACTGCGCACGCGCAGCTTCCGGATCGCCCTGCATGCTGTGAATGGTCGCGGTCAGGTTTTGCGCCCCGCGCGCCAGCGGATCGACCTCCAGCGCCCGAGCGAACAGGCTCTGCGCCAGCTCGGGTTCGTACCACAGGATCGCGCGGCCGTAATCGAACAGGGCGAGCACGTTGGTCGGGTCCAGTTCGATGGCACGCCGGAAGCCGCGGTGCGCGCGCACGTAGGCCGAGAAGTCGTCGCGCAGTCGATACTGCCAGTACTGAAAGTTGGCCTCGGCTTCGAGCGCATCGCTCGATTCCGGATCGAGCGCGACCGCGCGCTCGGCCGCCGCGATTCCCAGCTGCCCGCCACGATCCACGTCGATGAAGCCGAACGAACGCTTGAAGTGGTAGCGCGCGATGCCTGCGTGCGCAGCGCCGAACCGCGGGTCGCGCGCCAGGGCTTGCTCGAACAGCCGGCGTGAGTACTCGAGGTCGCGTGTGACAGCGATGCCCTGCTGGTAAGCCTTGGCGATGACGAACAGCCGGTAGGCCTCGGCATCCTGCGTGCCGCGCCGGCGCAGCCGCGCCGCCTCGTCGCCCGCCAGCCTGATCTGCAGCGCGGTCGCCACGGCCTGGGCGATGTCCTCCTGGATCTGGAAGATATCGGTGATGTTGCGATCGAATGTCTGCGACCAGAGATGAAAGCCATCGCGGGTGGCGACCAGTTGCGCGGTGATGCGCACGCGCGTGCCCGCGTAGCGCACGCTGCCCTCCAGCAGGTGATTGACACCGAGTGCCTTGCCAATGACCTCCGCCGATTCGTTGCGGCCCTTGAACGCGTACGAGGAAGTGCGGCCCGCAACCTTGAGCCCACGGATGCCCGCCAGCTTCTGCGTCAACTCTTCGGTCAAGCCGTCGGCGAAATACTCGTTCTCCTTGTCGGAGCTCAGGCTCACCAACGGGAGAACCGCGATCGAAGCTTCACTGTCGCGAGTTTCCCCAGTGTGCGGCGTGCGACGCTCGATGAGCCAGCCCGCCAGCAGTATTGTGCCGACGACTGCGAGTGAGGTCGCGGCAACGATGGCGATGCGTCGCGGGCGATTCACACGCGGCGCCTCGGCCGGCGCTGACGTCGCTGCGTCACGTGCGATCTCTTCAAGATCCGCGCTGCCGTTCGCAGGTGGCGCGTCGAGCGGATGAATGAAGCGGTAGCCTACGCGCGGCAGCGTCTCGATGTAGCGCGGCGTCGCCGCCTCGTCCCCGAGCGCTTCGCGCAGGCGCGCGATCGCGTTGTTCAACCCATGATCGAAGTCGATGTAGACGCTCGAAGGCCAGAGCTTCTGGCGCAGCTCATCACGTGTGACGACATCACCCGCGCGTTCGAGCAGGAGCGCAAGAACCTGGAACGGCTGGATCTGCAGCCGCACCCGCGCGCCATCCTTGCGCAGCTCGTGCGCGCGCACGTCCGCTTCGAAAACTCCGAAACGGAAACACTGCAAGCGCTCGGGCGAAACATTCACGTGCCAACTGCCTTTTTCTCAGGAGATTCTGCCACCTTCCGTACATCACGTCAGTGGCGCGCGCAGCGGAAAGTGCAGCGCGGGCGGCAATTTGCCGCGGGAGAGACGCGGGAGCGATTCGTGAGGGGCGGGGGATTGAACGACGGCGCCGGGCGGCTACGGTTGGCGCGCCTTCACAACCATTGCGGTGATCCAAATGCGTGTCGCGCAACCCCGTTTCCGCGGGCAGATCCGCTGCCTGTGCGTCGCTCTCCTGCTCATGCCGGCGGCCATCGCGTGTGCAGCGTCCGGCGACGTTGATCCCAGTTTCGGCGTGGCCGGCCGAGTGGTCTTCGGCGCCAGCAACACCTTCGCGGGCGCGACTTCCGTGGCGCAGCAGCGCGATGGGAAGCTCCTGATCGGCCGCTGGGTCTACTACTGGGCCTCGAATGAAGACTTCTCGGTCGTCCGCTTGATGCCGGACGGAAGGCGCGACCCGACTTTCGGTCGCGATGGTGTCGCTACCTTTCCGCTCGCCGGCGAGCAGGGCGTGACGATCGCAGTCGTGCAGCTCGCCAACGGCAACATCGTGGCCGCAGGCCGCACGGCCACTGAGTTCGACAGCTTCACGACGGCGCTCGGGCTGGTGAGGTACCAGCCGGATGGTTCGATCGATCGGGCCTTCGGCGCCGCCGGCAAGGTGACGACGACTTTCGGTGCGGCGAAAGCTTCCGCCAGCGCGTTGCTTGAACAGCCCGACGGCCGCCTGGTCGTCGCGGGCCGTGTCATCGACAGCCAGGGCACGAGTGACTTGCTGATTGCGCGCTTCAATGCGAACGGGACACCGGACACGACGTTCGGCACGCTCGGCAGCCTCGTGCTGGATGTGGGCGGCGCGCGCGCCGACGACAGCGCACAGGCACTGGTGTTGCAGCCCGATGGAAAGCTCGTCGCCGCCGGCTACGCGACTGGCACGAGCGGTACCTACGCGGTGCTGCTACGACTGATGCCGACGGGTGGGCTGGACACGACGTTCGGAGAATCCGGCGTGGCCAGGCCTGGCGTGGCTGATGTTGCCATTCCCGGGCGGGGTATCGGCGGAGTCGCGCTGCAGTTGCAAGGTGACGGCAAACTCGTGATGGCCGCACACGCGCTGGGACCGGGCGATGCGTGCGCGTCCGTGATTGCGCGTCTGAATGCAGACGCCAGTGCCGACCTGGGTTTCGGTGACTCCGGCAGGGTCAGCTTGCCGGACGCAGGCTGTCTCTGGGGAGGCCGAAGCACGCTCATCGTCGAGCCCGGCGGCACGATCGTCATCGGCAAGATTGCGGCAAGCAGCGCGGGCGGTTACGCAAGTGACATAGCAGTCACGCGCTTGACTGCGGCGGGTGAGCTTGACGCCGCCTTCGGCACCAATGGAACAGCATTCGTCGATGTGGGCGACGGCTCGCAGGATTCCTCGGCGGATGCGAGCTTTGGTGTCGATGTGTTGCGCCAACCCGATGGGCGATTGGTCGTCGTCGCGTCGGATGCATTCGATTGGGACTTCGGCGGGATGTATTTCGTCGTTGCCCGGCTGCTGGCTTCGGGCGATTCCCCGGGGCTCATCGGCATCGAAGGCTACAACTACTTTCAGGTCGACGAGTCAGCAGGCAGCGCCACCTTCAATGTACGGCGCTCGGGCGGTACGGCGGGGCCGGTGAGCGTGGAGTTTGCGACCACACCGGACCCAACGGAGCTGCTAGCGCCCGTCAGCGGCACGCTCACCTGGGGCGACCGGGAAACCGGCGCCAAGACGATCACGATACCGTTTGCCGACGATACGACCTGGCACCAGTGCTGCATGAGTGTGTACCTGACGCTTTCCAATCCTTCCGGCGGCGCGGCGCTGACCACGACGTCGGGAGCGTTATACATCCTGGAAAATGACGCAGCGCCGCCTCCCCCACAGCCACCGCCCACTTTCGCCGCGCCGGCCTCAAGCGGCGGCGGAACTACCGGTGGTTGGACACTGCTCGCCTTGTTGATGGCACTGCTGGTGCGTCGCACAGCGCTGCTGGCGCCAGAGCGTCTGCTCAGCGGGCGTGGACCCAGTTGATCTCCTGCGCGGTCAGCGGGCCGATCACCACGTTGCGCAGGTTGTCGGGCATCTCCCACTGGGTCTCGCTCAGCATGCGCCGGCCGGCCATGATTTCCGCATTGTCCTGCGGAAAGAGCGGCTGGCGCTTCGGATCAGCGTAGCCATCCGGGTAGCGCGGCTCATCGCTCCTGGGGTCGTACTTGTCGGTCGCGCCCACGGTGTGCAGGAACTCGTGCGCGATGACGATGTTGTTGCTCGAAGTCATGCCGGGATCCGCGAACGCATGCACCACGCCGAGGAGTCCCTTCTGCAACCCGAGCGAATGAGGCACGGACGGGGTGATCTCGGGATCATGATAGAGCACGAAGATATCGATGTCCGGCGGCGGCAAGGTCTCTGCACTCGTGGCACGCCAGGCCCAGTAGCGCAGGCGCAGGCTCCAGAACGCGCGACTGAGCAGGCCGGCGCCCGGATCGAGTTGCGGCGGCGTGGTGCGAATCTCGCCATACAGCCGCACGCGCGCGGGTTCATCGAGCGCCAGCTCGTAGTGTCGAGCCTGCTCGGCGAGGAAGCTGCCGATCGGCGCAAACGTGTCGCCGCTGAGGGAGTCGATGTAGCGGCGTGTGACTTCGCTCCCATCCGCGCTGATCGGATGGATCGCCACCCAGAGCGGCTTGTCCCAGTCGGTGCTGCGCACGCGCGCGAGGTACGCGCCGAGGGAGACGCACACCAGGATGAGGAGCAGGATCGTGATGCGGATGGCGCGGAACAAGCGCCGTCAGTCCGCCGCGCTGGCATCGACGTCGACGACTTCGCCGTCGGCCGCGGTGATGGTGAGCATGATCGGCCGGCAGCAGACGCTGCAGTCCTCGATGTAAGACTGCTCGGCCTCGGTCGCATCGATCACCACCTGGATCTCCTCCCCGCAGTGCGGACACTGGATGGTGCGCGTGTCGACGAGCGAGGGCATCAGGGTTGCAACCGCGTGGCGTGCCAGGCTGTGGCAGCGAAAGAATGCGGATCCTTCGGTGCGAGCGTCCGTTCCCAGCGCGCCCGATCGTGGATGCGGTGCTCGCCTTGCACCCAGAGCTCGACTGCGTCAGCCCAGAGTCGATAGCCACCCCAATGCGGTGGACGCGGGAGTTGGGCCGCATGGTCCGTGGCCGAGTGCGACTCGAGCGCATCGGGCGTACCGAACTTCTCGCTGGCGCGACGCACCGCCTCGACCAGGACCGCGCGCGATTCGACCGGCTCGCTCTGCCGGCTCGCCCATGCGCCCAGCTGTCGTTGCCAGGCCCGCGTGGCGAAGTACGCGTCGCTCTCGGCGCTGGTCGCCTTGACGACCGGCCCTTCGATCCGCAGCTGCCGTTGCAGCGTGTCCCAGTGCAGCACGGCCGCGGCGCGCGGATGAGCCTCGAGCTCGTGCCCCTTGCGGGAGTGGTAGTTCGTATAGAAGAGGAGATACCCGGGATCGGCAACGATCGACTTGCACAAGACCACGCGCGCGGACGGGCGTCCCTGGGCATCCACCGTCGCCAACACCATCGCATCGGGGTTGGGCAGTGCGCGACGCTCCCACGCTTCCTTGAGCCAGGCCGCAGCGACGGGCATCGGGTCATCCGGCAGGGGATCGGGGAGCATCTGCGCGGATGCGTTCATGCGCGAATACTAGCTTGCTCCCTCTCACTGCCGCCAGAATGCGGGCTGCGTGGAATGCCGCCCCGGGAGTGCGCGCTTGCCGACGATTCGGGTCAATGGCGTCGACATCTTCTTCGACGTGCACGGCGAGGGCGAGCCGCTGGTCATGCTGCACGGCCTCGGCTCGAGCAGCCAGGACTGGGAGCACCAGGTGCCCGCGTTCGCCGCGCACTACCGCGTCACGACACCCGATCTGCGCGGCTTCGGACGCAGCGCCAAGCCGCGCGGACCCTACTCGATTGCGCAATACGCGGCCGACGTGCGCTCCCTGCTCAACGAGCTCGACATCCGGCGCTGTCACCTGCTCGGTCTCTCGATGGGCGGCGCCATCGCCTTTCAGATCGCGCTGGACGACCCCGGCCGGCTTGCGAGCCTCATCATCGTCAACAGCTCGCCGAGCTTCGAGCTCAGCAACTGGCGGCGCCGGCTGATGGCCTGGACGCGCCAGCTCCTGCCGCACGTGTTCGGCATGCGCGGGTTGAGCCACTACGTGGTGTCGCACCTCTTCCCCAAGCCCGAGCAGCACGAGCTGCGTGCCCGCCTGATCGCGCGCGGCAGCAGCAACGACCGCGATGCGTATATCGCCGCACTGCACGCCCTGAAGGGCTGGACGGTCGAGAAGCGCCTGGCCGAAATCGGTACGCCGACGCTGGTCATCTCCGCTGAGTTCGATTACACGCCAGTCAGCGAGAAGGAGCGCTACGTCGCCCGGATGCGCAATGCGCGCTTGCGGGTAATCCCCGACAGCCGGCATGCCAGCCACTGGGACCAGCCGCAGCGGTTCAACCGCGAGGTCCTGGATTTCCTGGCCGAGCACCCAATCGGCGCCTGGCCTGGCTGAACAGGCGATTCAGTTACGATTCAGGCACCCAGTCCTACAGTGCATGCCGTAACCAGAGGAGCGTCACGCATGCTGCGACTCAAGCTTCTTGCCGCCATTGCGAGCTGTGCGGTTCTGTTCTCGGCTGCTGCCAGCGCCGATGACCATGGTCGGGGTCGTGGCAACTGGAACGGCAACGGCCAGGGCAACTGGCACCAGTCGGATGGGCGCTGGAACAACAACAATTGGAACAACGGTCGCTGGAACAACGGCGGCTACCGGCCGGCGGGCTATTACTACCGTCCCGTGCCGCGCCCGGTGTACGTGGCGCCGCGGTATTACGGCGGCTACTACGCCGCGCCGGTTTACTACGGCCCGCCGCCGGTCTACTACGCACCCGCTCCTGTCCCGGTGTATCCGTACTATCCGTACGGTGGCTATGGCTACAACCACCCGAGCGTGAGCGGATCGATCATCTTTTCGTTCCCGTTCCACTTCTGACCCTTTAGTCCGCCGATCGAACCTGAGCAGCCGGGCACTTGCCCGGCTGCTTTGTTTTGTGCGCGCGGGAACTCCCTATGGCTTGCGGCTCCGGCGGGGCACCGGTAAAACACTTCGCATGAACCGATCCCGCGGCTGGCCATGAACCTCGATACGCTGCGCGAGCAACTCGACGCGCTGGACCACCAGTTGATCGAGATCGCTGCCGAGCGCCAGCGCCTGAGTACCGAGATCGCGCGCATCAAGCGCGAACGCAACCTGCCAACCCGGGATTTCAGCCGCGAACGAGAAGTGATCCTGCGGGGTCGGGAGGAGGCCTCGCGACTCGGCGTTTCGCCGGAGCTTGCCGAAGCGTTGCTTCGGCCGCTGATTCACGCCTCACTCGCGACGCAGGAGCAGGCGCGCATCGCCGCCCACGGCCAGGGAACCGGCAAGCGCGCGCTCGTGATCGGCGGCAAGGGCAAGATGGGTGGCTGGTTCGTGGAGTTCCTGGCTTCGCAGGGCTATGCGGTCGAGGTCGCGGACCCTGCAGGCCCGGTCAAGGGATTCGTGCATCACGCCGACTGGCAGGCCGACGCGCTCGAGCAGGATCTCATCCTCCTCGCTACGCCGCTCGGCACAACCACCGAGGTCCTGCAGCAGCTGGCGAAGCGCCGCCCGCGCGGTGTCGTGTTCGACATCGGCTCGCTCAAGACTCCCCTGCGCGTCGGCCTCGAAGGGCTGGTGCGTGCCGGATGCCATGTCACCTCGATTCACCCGATGTTCGGGCCGGACACCAACATGCTGTCCGGCCGGCACGTGATCTTCATCGACCTGGGGAGCGCCAGGGCGCTGGGTGCGGCGCGCGAGTTGTTCGCGCCGACCATGGTCGAGCAGGTCGTCATGTCACTCGACGATCACGACCGGCTCATCGCCTATGTGCTCGGTCTCTCGCACGCGCTCAACATTGCATTCTTCACCGCGCTCGCCGAGAGCGGTCAGGCGGCACCGCAGCTCGCACGGCTGTCGAGCACCACATTCGATGCGCAGCTCGATGTCGCGAGCCGCGTGGCGGCGGAGAGCCCGTCGCTGTATTTCGAGATCCAGAGCCTCAACCAGTACGGAGGCGAGTCGCTCGCGGCACTGCAGGCCGCAGTGGCGCGCCTGTCGCGCATCGTCGCGGCGGGCAATGAGTCGGAGTTCGCCAGCCTCATGATGCGCGGCAAGGCGTATCTCGATGGCCGGAGCACGGTCAGGACGCGAAACTAGAGCACGGAGCGCCGAGGAAGCCGATGGCACGAAGGGAATCAAACCGTTCAGAGCTGCCCGAGACCCGCGACCCGTTCGCGGCGTTGCACGAGGAGATCCGCGAGCTGAAGACGCGCTTGGGCGCGCTCACCAGCGAGGCGGCGACCAACGAGGTGATCCTGCGCAAGACGCAGGAGCGCGAACTGGAGCTCCTCAAGGCGGAATCGCTCCCGGTCCTGTTGCGGGCGCTGGTGACCGGGCTCGCCAGCTCCTACTCGCTGGACACGGTGACCCTCGTCCTGCTCGACCCGCAACACGAGATCCGCCACCTCCTCATCGGTGGCGGCGAGCGGCTGGAGGATTTCCCGGGAGTGATGTTCGTGGAGAGTCTGACGGCGCTCGCGCCCTCGTTCGTGGCGCTGCACCGTCCCTGGCTCGGTCCCTACATCGGGTCGGACCACCAGCTCCTGTTCCCCGGGGGACGCGCCCTGCGCAGCATCGCGCTCATCCCGCTCACGCGCCAGGATCGTCTCACCGGCACACTCAACTTCGGTTCCACCGACGACAAGCGCTTCACGCGCCATCACGGCACCGACTTTCTCGCCCACCTCGGCGTGATTGCGGCCGTGTGCATCGAGAACACCATCAACCGCGCAAGACTCCTGCGCAGTGGCATGACCGACTTCCTCACCGGCTGGCACAACCGCCGCTACCTGCACACGCGCATCAAGGAGGAGCTCGCGCGCGCGCAGCGTCACGGCTCGAGCGTCGCCTGCCTGATGATCGACGTCGATCACTTCAAGCAGACCAACGATCTCTACGGACACCTCGCGGGCGACCAGGTCCTGCGTGAGCTGGCACAGCGCATCGATGGGCAGATTCGCGGCAGCGACACGGCGGCGCGCTTTGGCGGCGACGAATTCGCGATCCTGCTGCCCGACACGGGTGTGACCGAGGCGGCACGCCTCGCCGAGCGCATCCGCCAGATCGTCTGCTCGGCGCCGGTCGACCTCGGCGACTCGCGCAGCCTCGCGCTGTCGCTGTCGATCGGCGCGGCCGCGATCGCGCCACAACGGGAAGAGCGCGACCTCAAGGCGATGGCCGATCGCCTGCTGGCGGAAGCGGACTCCGCGCTCTATCGCGCCAAGGCGCAGGGCCGCGGACGCGTCGAGGCGTCCGAACGATAGGGCATTGCAGGGTCGCGTCAGCCGATGAACCGCTGACGGCGCATCAGCGTCAGGAACAGCGGTACCCCGATCACCGCCGTCAGTGCGCCGACCGGAAGCTGGCGCGGCGCGATTACACTGCGCGCCAGCAAGTCCGCCAGCACCAGCAGCACACCACCGAGCAGCGCGGATGCGGGCACCACCACCCGGTGATCGCTCCCCAGCATCATGCGTGCGAGGTGCGGCGTCACCAGGCCGACGAACCCGATGCTGCCCGCGGTCGTGACCGCGATCGCAGTGAGGAGCGACCCCGCGGCAAATACTGCGACTCGTGCGCGACCGAGATTGAGCCCGAGACTGCGCGCCTCGACTTCGCCGCGCGCCAGCAGGTTCAAGGAGCGCGAGAACAGGAGCGCGCCGGCGAGCACCGGAACCAGGACTGCGAACACACGCGCCGGCGACCCGCTGGTCGAAAAATCGCCCATCAGCCAGAACACCATGCCGCGCAACCGGCTCTCGGCGCCGAGCGCGAGCATCAGGCTCACGATCGCTCCGCAGCCCGCCGCCACCACGACGCCGGTGAGGAGCAGTCGCATCGGGGTCCAGCCGCCTTCGCCATGTGCCAGTGCGAACACCAGCACCGTGGCGGCGAACGCTCCGATGGCCGCCCCACCGTCGATCCACAGGCCCGAGAGTCCGAGGAGCATCGCGCCGAGGGCGGCGATCGAGGCGCCGCCAGAGACACCCAGGATGTAGGGGTCGGCGAGCGGGTTGCGCAGCAGCACCTGCATCATCACGCCGGCGAGCGCCAGCGTCGCGCCGGTCGCAAACGCGGTGAGCGCCCGCGGCAGCCGCAGATCGAGCACCAGCGTGCGGGCCAGGGTGTCTTCGGAGCCAAAGAGGCTCCGCCATACTTCGGCGAGATCGAGCGCAGTACTGCCGACCAGCAACGCGGCGAGAATGCTGAGCGCGGCAGCGGCTGCCAGCGCGGCGAAGACGAGTGCAGGGGGCAGGCGTGTCACGCGTACGCAAGCCTACTGTCGCGACCCGGCGGTCACAAGGCTCGACCGGCCGGGCTTGCGGGCGGATTTCAGGAGTCCGCGCGGGTTATGGAAGAATGCCCGAGTCATGTCCGACACCATCGATGCCCAGGGATTTCGCGCCAACGTCGGGATCATCCTGATGCGCGACGGCGGCGAGCTGCTGCTCGGCGGGCGCAGCGGCGGGCGCGGCTGGCAGTTCCCGCAAGGCGGCATCCGGCAGGGCGAAGCGCTCGAGGCCGCCTTGTATCGCGAGCTGCACGAGGAAATCGGTCTCGACGCGACGGATGTCGAGATCATCGGTAACACGAGGTCGTGGCTGCGCTACCGGCTGCCGCCGCAGTACGTGCGGCGCGAGTCGGTGCCGCTGTGCATCGGCCAGAAGCAGCGCTGGTTCCTGCTGCGCCTGGCCGCACCGGAAGCAAGGTTGCGCTTCGATACGACGGATGCTCCGGAATTCGAATCGAGCCGCTGGGTGGAGTACTGGACGCCGGTGCGCGAAGTGATCTACTTCAAGCGACATGTCTATGCCCGGGCGCTTCACGAGCTGGGGACGCTGGCTTTCCCGGCGGGACTGCCGCCGTATCCCGAGTGGTGGCCGGAGCGACTGCGCGAGCGTGCGCCCGTCACAAAACCACGACGTCACCGTTGAATCGCGCCGGGTTACGCGCGGCTCTTGGCCGCTTGAGGTAATCTACCGCCCGGTTCTGGAGGGCGGTGCCCCCGATCGATGCCAGCTCAGCCGGCCACACTCGTCATCCGCACGCAGCGTCCCTGGGTGCGTCGCGCAATCTGGATCGGCGCTCTCGCCATTCTGCCCATCGCCCTCTACCTGACGTACGAGCTGGGACGTTTCGACGGCGGCTACGATCGCTCGACCGTGGGTCAGAACCGGCGCGAGCTGCAGGTCGAGATCGAACGGCTGCAGAAAGCGAACGCCGACCTGCGCGCCAGCGTGGCGGAGCTCGAAACCGGCCGCGTGAGCCACGAGCAGGAGCGCGCCGAGCTGGCGCGCACGATCAGCGAGCTGCAGGCGCAGGTCGGGCGGCAGAGCCAGGATGTCGCCTTCTATCGCGGCCTGGTCAGCTCGACCATCAATGCGCCGAACATCAAGGTGCAGAAATTCGAGGTGATGGCCGGCGCGGGCAACGGCAAGTACCACCTGCACATGGTGCTGGTGCAGGCGGTGAAGCCCGACAACATCGTCGCGGGCACGGTCGAGGTGACGGTCGAGGGCACCGAGCGCGGTCAACCCGCCAAGTACGGCCTCGCGCGCCTCACCAGCGACGGACGCAACCAGCTGTCGTTTTCCTTCCGCTACTTCCAGGACCTCGACCAGGAAGTCGCGCTGCCGGACGGCTTTCAGCCCGGCCGGGTGAACGTCGAAGTGAAATCATCGGGGCGCAACGCGCCCGTCAGCCAATCCTTCAACTGGAACGTGCAGAGTTCCTGATCAACTCGAGAGGAGTCGCAACACTCATGTTCAAACGCAACAGTTCCGCCGACGGCGTCCGGGGTGAGATCGACACCCTGATCGGTCGCACCACGCGCATCAATGGCGATGTGACGTTCTCGGGCGGCTTTCACCTCGACGGCCACGTTGCGGGCAACGTGCGCGCCGAAACGGGCACGACGTCCGTGCTGAGCGTGAGCGAGCACGGCTCGATCGAGGGCTCGGTGGAAGTGCCGCACGTCGTGCTCAACGGCGCGGTCAAGGGCGACATCCTCGCGCACGAACGCGTGGAACTGGGCGCGAAGGCGCAGGTCAACGGTAATGTGTGCTACGGCGTGATTGAAATGGCGCTGGGCGCCTCGATCAACGGCAAGCTGATCCACGATCCGGCCGTTGCGGCAGGAAGCGTGGAACCCGAGCCCGCGCCGGCCGGCTGAGCGCCGGCTCTTGGACCTCGCCGGCGCAATCGCTAGACTGCCGCTACCACAGGTTTGATGCGCCAATGAACGACACTGCAACACCCGTCGAGGCGGGCCAGCCCGAGGGGCTGGTCTTCACCGATGCCGCCGCCAGCAAGGTAGGCGAGCTGATCCGTGGCGAAGCCAATCCCAACCTGAAGCTGCGCGTGTTCGTGCAGGGCGGCGGCTGCTCGGGATTCCAGTACGGCTTCACTTTCGACGAGAACATCGAGGACGGCGACACCTGTGTCGAGAACCAGGGCGTGAAGCTCATCGTCGATCCGATGAGCTTCCAGTACCTGGCAGGCGCGGAGATCGACTACCGGGAGGACCTCGAGGGCGCGCAGTTCGTGATCCGCAATCCGAACGCCACGACGACCTGCGGCTGCGGTTCGTCGTTCTCCGTCTGACCCCTGAGCAAGAGCAAGATCCCTGACGTCCTGGCGGCTGTCGATCTGGGATCGAACAGCTTCCACATGGTCGTGGCGCGCTACTCGCACGGCCAGCTCACCATCCTCGATCGCCTGCGTGAAATGGTGCGTCTCGCTGCCGGCCTCGATACGGAGGACCGGCTCGACAAGACAGTGACCGCGCGCGCTCTCGAATGCCTGGAGCGCTTCGGGCAGCGGCTGCGTGACATGCACGCCGAGAACGTGCGCGTCGTCGGCACCAATACGCTGCGCAAGGCGCATCGCAAGCAGGTGTTCCTGGAGCGCGCGCGTGAAGCGCTCGGCCACCCGATCGAGATCATCTCCGGCATCGAAGAGGCGCGCCTCATCTATCTCGGCGTCGCCAACACGATTCCGAACGACCCGGGCCGGCGCCTGGTCGTCGACATCGGCGGCGGCAGCACCGAGCTCATCATCGGCGAAGGTTTCAACCCGCTGCGCCTCGAGAGCCTGTACATGGGCTGCGTGGGCTTGAGCCTCGCGCACTTCGGCGACGGGAAGATCTCGGAGAAGCGCTTCCGTCGCGCGCGCACTGCCGCGCGCCTCGAGCTCGAGCCGGTGCAGGGGGCATTCCGCTCGCAGGGCTGGCAACACGCTTTCGGCAGCTCGGGAACGATTCGCGTGATCGCCGATATCTGCCGGCACTTCGATCCTGCGGCCGTCGCCATCACGCCCGAAGGACTCGAGCGCGTGATCCTCGAGACCATCGAGGCCGGACACGTCAACCAGGTGAAATTACCCGAAGTTACCCCCGAACGTGCCCCGGTGTTTCCGGGCGGGCTGGCGATTCTCGCGGAATTGTTCGAGGCGCTCGAGATCGAGCAGATGCGAATCGCGGACGGTGCGCTGCGCGAGGGACTGCTCTACGACATGATCGGCCGCTTCACGGACGAGGATGCGCGCAAGCGCACGGTGCGTGCGATGGAGCAGCGCTATCACGTCGATGTGGCGCAGGCCGAACGCGTGGAAAAAACCGCGCTCGACTTCCTGCGCCAGGTCGCGGCGCCCTGGGGCCTCACCGATTCGCTCGCGGAGCTCGCCTTGGGCTGGGCAGCGCGGCTGCACGAGATCGGGCTCGACGTCTCACATTCGCACTATCAGAAGCACGGCGCGTACCTGCTCGAGCACGCCGATCTGCCGGGGTTCCCGCGCGAAGAGCAGATGCTGCTGGCCGCGCTGATCGGCGGCCACCGCCGCAAGGTCGTCGTCACGAGTGAAGACCTGATTCCGCCGTGGGACAAGAAGGCGCTGTTGCTGGTGCTGTTGCTGCGCCTCGCTGTGCTGATGCATCGCGGGCGCACCTCCGAGCCGTTGCCACCGATCACGATCCTGCCGCGCGGACAGTCGCTCACGATCGAATTTCCGCGCGGCTGGCTCAAGGACCATCCGCTCACCATCGCGGACCTGCGCAACGAAGTCGACTACTGGAAGGCGGTGGGCTTCAGGCTGCGCGTGTTCGACTTCACGCACTGATGCTGAGCTGTCCCGGCGCCGCGTACGCTTCCAGCAATTGCTGCTGAACGCTCGCGCCGCCTGCACCCGGCGTACCGACGCGCGAGTAACTGCCGTCGCCGTGCAGTTGCCAGGCCCCGGCGGTATCGGCGAGGTGCAGCTCCAGGTCGCGCAGGATGCGCTCGCGGTGCTTCTGGCGCTGGATCGGGAACGCGACCTCGATGCGGCGAAAGAAATTGCGCTCCATCCAGTCCGCGCTCGCGCAATACACTTCCTCCTCACCGCCATTGAGAAAGTAGTAGACGCGCGAGTGCTCGAGGAAACGTCCGACGATGGAACGCACGCGGATGTTATCGGAGACGCCCGGAATGCCGGGGCGAACTGCGCAGATGCCGCGCACGATCAGGTCGATGCTGACGCCCGCGCCGGAGGCTTCGTAAAGAGTGCGGATGATTTCCGGCTCGATGAGCGCATTCATCTTGGCGATGATGCGCGCCTTGCGACCGGCACGCGCGTGCGCGGTCTCGCGTGCGATCTTTTCCATCAGCGTCGTGTGCAGGGCGAACGGTGACTGCACGAGCTTGCGCAGGCGCGGGACCTGCGTGAGGCTCGTGAGCTGCAAGAACAGCTCGTGCAGGTCCTCGCCGATCGCCTCATCCGCCGTGAAGAGGCCGTAGTCGGTATAGGAACGCGCCGTCTTGATGTGATAGTTGCCCGTGCCGATGTGGCAGTAGCGGCGCAGATGCCCGGCCTCGCGCCGCACCACCATGATGAGCTTGGCGTGTGTCTTGTAGCCGACGACGCCGTACATCACGTGCGCGCCCGCTTCCTGCAGGCGCGTGGCGAGCTCGATGTTCGCCGCTTCGTCGAAGCGCGCGCGCAACTCGATGATGACCGTCACGTCCTTGCCCGCCTGGGCGGCGTCGACCAGCGCATCGACGATCTGCGAGTCCGCGCCGGTCCGGTATAGCGTCTGCTTGATCGCCAGCACTTCCGGATCCGCCGCCGCCTGGCGCACGAAGTCGGCCACCGGCGTGAAACTCTGGTAGGGATGATGCAGCAGCACGTCCTTGTTGCGGATCACGCCGAACAGGTCGGTCTGCCCCTGCAAGCGCTTGGGCACGCCCGCGGTGAACGCCGGGTACTTGAGGTCGGGCCGATCGACGAGGTCGTAGATCGCCATCAGCCGGTTGAGGTTCACCGGTCCATCGACCTGGTAGAGGTCGTTCTGCTCGAGCGCGAAGTGGTTCAGCAGGAAATCGGTGAGATCGCGCGGACAGTCGTGCGCCGTCTCGATGCGCACGGCCTCGCCGTAGCGGCGCTGGGCGAGCTCGCCTTCCACTGCGCGCAGCAGGTCGTCCACTTCTTCCTCGTCGACGAACAGGTCGCTGTTGCGCGTGACCCGGAACTGGTAGCAGCCGAGCACCTCCATGCCGACGAACAGCTTCGCGACAAACGCCTCGACGATCGTCGAGAGGTAGATGAAATCGCGCTGCCCGCTGTCGCCCGGCACGCGGATGATGCGGGGCAGGGAGCGCGGCGCCTGCACGATGGCGAGACGCGTGTTGCGGCCAAAGGCATCCTTGCCCTTCACCTGCACGATGAAGTTGAGACTCTTGTTCTGGATGCGCGGAAACGGACGCGCCGGGTCGAGTGCGAGGGGCGTCAGCACCGGCTCGACTTCCTTGTCGAAATGATCCTCCAGCCAGCGCGCCTGCTCGACGCTCCAGTTGCCCGGATGCGTGAAGCGAATTCCGGTGGCTTCCATCGCGGGCGTCAGGACATCGTTGAGGAGCATGTACTGCTCCTGGACCAGGCGCACCGCGCGCTCGTGGATCGCCGTCAGCTGCTCGGGCAGTGACAGCGAATCCGGCCCCGCTTCCAGCGACCCGAGCTCCAGCCGCTGCTTGAGGCTCGAAACCCGGATCTCGAAGAACTCGTCCAGGTTGCTGCACGAGATGCCGAGGAAGCGCACGCGCTCGAGGACCGGGAGCGAGGTGTCCTTGCACTGATCCAGCACGCGCTGGTTGAACTCGAGGAAGCTCAGTTCGCGATTGATGTAGAACTGAGGTGACTTGAGATTCGGGGCATCCATCGGCGGGCCTTGGGTGGGCCGCTAGTATATCGGCAGCCGCGCGACTACGAATGTATGACGTGCGCGCCCGCCGGATGAATCGATCCAAGCACGACGCGGTGCCGCGCTCCGGTCACCGACGGCAGGTTCCCGGGGAGGCCCGCGAGCGTGCGCGAGGCGATCCAGGCGAATGCCGCCGCCTCGACATAGTCGGGGTCGAGATTGAATTCCGCCGTCGTCGAGATCACCGAGAGGCGCAGCAGTGCCTGCAGGCGCCGACGCAGTTCACGGTTGTGAGCGCCGCCGCCACACAGCACGGCGCGCTGCACGTGGCCGAGCTTCGCGCAGGAATCCGCGATCGTCCGCGCGGTCAGCTCGCACAAGGTCGCCTGAACGTCGGCCGGCGAAAGCCGCGCGCTCGCCAGTTGCTCATCGAGCCACGCCAGGTTGAACAGCTCGCGTCCCGTGCTCTTCGGTGGCGCCTTGGCGAAGTACGGCTCGGACAGCAGCGACTGCAGAAGACCTGCGTGCACCTGTCCACTCGCCGCCCATTCACCGTCGCGATCGAACGGTGCGCCGCGGTGGCGTTCCGACCACCCATCCATCAGGCAATTGCCGGGCCCGGTGTCGAAGCCGATTGCGGTATCGCCCGGGGGTAGCCACGTGACGTTGGCGATGCCACCGATGTTGATGACCGCGCGCGATTCCATCGGGCTGCCGAGCACGGCCTGGTGCAAGGCCGGAGCGAGCGGTGCGCCTTCGCCGCCTGCCGCCACATCACGGCGCCTGAAGTCCGCAACTGTGGTGATGCCCGTGCGCTCGGCGATCACGTCCGGGTTGCCGATCTGCCAGGTGAACGGGTGCGCGCCCTCGGGACGGTGACGCAGCGTCTGGCCGTGGCTGCCGATGGCGGTCACTTCAGCGACCGATACGCCTGCTTCCTGCAGCAGCTTCAGCGCGGCAGCGGCAAAGGCTTCACCGATCGCCGTGTCGAGCGCGCCGACCTGGTCGAGGCTGACTCCGTCCGGATGAGCGATGAGACGGAAGAGCTGCTCGCGCAACTCACGCGCGTACGGCATCGCGCGCGCATGGCGCACTTCACAGCGGGTTGCGTCGATTTCCACCAGCGCCGCATCGATCGCGTCCATGCTGGTGCCGGAGATCAGCCCGAGATACAGGGCCATCGTGAAAATCGCTCAGCGGTTGGCGAGGAGCGCGTTGCTCGTGAGCTGGTCGAGCTGCGCGAGATCGGGAGCTGTGCGCATCTGGAAGTCCGCGCGCAGATCGGCTGCGATCGGCGTGGCATCCGCGAGCTTCACGGTCTGCGGATTGCGATGCACGCCGTTGACCCGGTATTCGTAGTGCAGATGCGGTCCGGTGGCGAGGCCGGTCATGCCCACGTAACCGATGACCTGGCCCTGCCGCACGCGCGCGCCGGGAGCGACGCCCTTCGCAAAGCGCGACAAGTGACCGTAGAGCGTGCTCACCCCGCTCCCGTGCTCGAGCACGATCGCGTTGCCATAGCCGCCATAGCGGCCGCGGGTCTGCACGCGACCGTCACCCGCGGCGCGCACCGGAGTGCCGGTGGGCGCGGCGTAGTCGACGCCCTTGTGTGCGCGGATGGTGTTGAGGATCGGGTGCTGCCGCGCCGAGTTGAAACGCGAGCTGATGCGCGTGAAGTCCACGGGCGCGCGCAGGAAGGCCTTGTGCATGCTGCGGCCGTCGGGCGCGAAGTAATCCCAGCTGCCGTCTGGAAGTTGGTAGCGCACGGCGCGGAAGGTGCGCCCGTCGTTGACGAACTGCGCGGCGACGATCGCGCCGTCACCCACGAGCTCGCCGTCCTGCCAGATCTGCTCGTAGATGACGCTGAATTCATCGCCGTCACGGATGTCGAGCACGAAGTCGATGTCCCAGCCGAAGATGTTGGCGAGCGCGAGCGCGGTCTGATCGGAAATGCCGGCGGCCGCTGCGGACTCGAACAGCGAACTGGAGATGCGTGCGCGCTTGCTGACGACGGTCGTTTCGACGGGGTTGTCGATGATCTGCGCAGCGAAACCTTCGCCGTCGCGTTTCACCGAGAGTGTCTGCGTCAGGCTGATCTGTCGCGTGAGTCCCTGCAGGTCGCCGTTCGAATGCGTCACGGTGATCTGGTCGCCGGGACGCAGCAGGTCGAGGCCCTGGCGTATTCCCGGCAGCAACCGGATGCTGGCGAGGTCGGTGAGATTGAGATCGAGCCGCCGGAAGATGCGGTCGAGCGTGTCGTTGCGTCCCACCACGACGTCGATCGTGTCCAACGGGAACGCTGCGACGACCGGCTGCGCGGTCATGTCGATCACGGGCGTCTGCGCGGGCGTCAGTTCCGCCGACACGGCCGGTGCACTCGGCGCATCGGGCGCAGCAACGCTCGCCGCAGGATGCGTGACGAAGCGGCTCCACGATTGGAAGGCAATCCCGGCGAGCAGCAGCGCCGCGAGACCGGCGTACAGCGGCAAGCGCCGCCGCGAAGGCGGCGGCTGACGGTCCCGATAATCGACGCGCAACTGGGTCGTGGAGGAGGTCACTATTCAAAAGCCAGCTAAAACAGGCGGTTAAACTATCTGCCGCAGTGCGTGAGGTCAACCGTTTCTTTGTCGAGAAGAGGTGCGCGACGCCGATCCTGTGGAGCATTTCGCGTTCGTCGCGGCTGAACGTGAGAGGCACGTCCGAATTGCGCAGCGCAGCGCGTGACTCTAGAGTGCCCCGTCCCAACGCTGCAGGAGAGCGCATGCGCTCGGTCGATGCTCAGTTGCTCGAATATCGCCGCGGCGCGCAGGAGATCCTGCTCGAAGAAGACCTGAAGAAAAAACTCGCGCGCGGCAAGCCGCTGCGCGTGAAGGCCGGCTTCGATCCCACGGCTCCCGATCTGCACCTCGGGCACACGGTGCTCATCAACAAGCTGCGGCAGTTCCAGGACTTCGGACACGAAGTCATCTTCCTGATCGGCGATTTCACCAGTCTCATCGGCGATCCGAGCGGTCGCAACGCGACGCGGCCGCGCCTGACGCCCGCAGAGGTGAAGGACAACGCGCGCACCTACGAGCGCCAGATCTTCAAGATCCTCGACCGCGAGCGCACCGTCATCGATTTCAATTCACGCTGGATGAGTGCGATGAGCGCCGCGGGCCTGGTGGAGATCGCCGCCAAACACACCGTGGCGCGGATGCTGGAGCGCGATGACTTCGCGAAGCGCTACAAGGCGGGGCAACCGATCGCGATTCACGAGTTTCTCTACCCGCTGGTGCAGGGCTATGACTCGGTCGCCCTCAAGGCCGACGTCGAGCTCGGCGGCACGGATCAGAAGTTCAACCTGCTGGTGGGCCGGCAGCTGCAGGAAGCGTACGGGCAGGAACCCCAGGTGGTTCTCACCATGCCGCTCCTCGAAGGTCTCGATGGCGTGCAGAAGATGTCGAAGTCGCTCGGCAATTACGTCGGCATCGACGAGTCGCCGGGCGACATGTTCGGCAAGCTCATGTCGATCTCCGACGAGCTCATGTGGCGCTACTACGAGCTGCTCAGTTTTCGTTCGAGTGGCGAGATCGAAGCGTTGCGCCGACAGGTCGCCGATGGCCGTAATCCCCGCGATGTGAAGTTCGAGCTGGCGCAAGAGCTCGTCGCGCGGTTCCACGATCAGCGGGCCGCCGAAGCGGCGCAGGCGGAATTCGTCGCGCGTTTTCAGAAGGGCCAGGTCCCTTCCGACATGCGCAGGGTCACTCTCCAGCCCGGATCAACCAGGCTCAAGATTGCGAACCTCCTCAAGGATGCCGGGCTCGCACAGAGCACCACCGCGGCCTACCGCCTCATCGACCAGGGCGCGGTGCGCGTCGGGGGCGAGAAACTCAGCGATCGCGACAGAGTGATGGAAGCGGGCACGTACATCGTGCAGGTCGGCAAGCGCGAGTTTGCTGAAGTCACCGTGAGCTACACGACCGCCTGAACGGTCGGTCCAGGCGGCAGGGAAAGCAGACTGACGGCACGCATGAGTCACAAGGAAGGTCTGCAGAGGGAAATCGCCGCGTCCATCGAGACGCTCGAGCGGCGGCTGGTCTCCAGTGCGGATGCGCGGGAAAAGCGCGCCATCGCCGCTGCGCTCATCGTCCTGAGCGGTGAACAGCTCAGGCTCCGTCACGCCGATCTCCTTGCCACTTTGCAGAGCCTTGCAGTAGCGCGCGATGAGCTCGAGAAAGCCGTGGGCGCCGCCCGCGTGGGTCCGTTCGATGGCTACCTGTGCGCGCTCGAACACCATCTCGCATCCTTCGATCGGGTTTCCGGCCGGCTCCATGCGAAGCTGGCGCTGCCCAAGGCCAGCTGGCGCGGCGCAGGCGTTGCCAGGCGGGCTGCGGCGCGCCGCACGCTCGAGCGCCATGCAGCGGCGGCGGTGTTTCCGATCGTCAGTACGAACTACACCGACCTGCGCAAGGAATACGCGCGTTGCTACGCCAAGTGCACAGCCCGGCCGGAATGCCGGGCCACCGTTGATTACTACGTGCGGCGACTGCGCGCCGGCCAGAACAGCTACGAGCTGGTGCAGGCGGCGCTCGGTGTGCCCTGGGCCGTCGTAGGCGTGATTCACGCCATGGAGTGCGGCTTCAACTTCTCCTGTCATCTGCACAACGGCGATCCGCTCGCGGCGCGCACGACGCATGTGCCCAAGGGCCGGCCGTCCGCAGAGGAGCCGCCGTTCACCTGGTTGCAGAGTGCCGTGGATGCGCTGCAGCTGCGCGGGCTCAACGAGGTGACGGACTGGTCGGTGCCACACCTGCTCTTCCTGCTCGAGGCCTACAACGGCTTCGGGTATCGGCGCCACGGCGTGCCGACTCCTTATCTATGGAGTTTTTCCAACCTCTATTCGCAGGGGAAGTTCACGCAGGACGGGAAATTCGATGCGGCTGCGGTCAGCCGGCAATGCGGTGCCGCTCTCATGCTGAAGGAAGTTCTCAAGGCCTAGTCTGCCCAGGGAGGACGGAATGGCTCGACGTGCACTCCTCATCGGGATCAATCGCTACCTCATCCCCGGCGCGGATCTGCGGGGCTGCGTCAACGATGTGAAAAACATCCGCGCGGCGCTGCTGCAGTACTTCGCGTTTCGGAGCGGCGACATCAAGGTCCTGAGCGATCGCGCTGCGACCAAGAAGGCGATGCAGTCGGGAATCGCAGCACTGGTGGCAAGTGGCAGGAAAGGCGATGTGCTCTACCTGCACTACTCGGGTCACGGCTCCAACGTGCCCGACAAGAATGGTGATGAAGCCGACCACCGCGACGAGATCCTCTGTCCCGCGGATCTCGATTGGAAGGATCCGCTCACCGACGATTGGCTGCGAGGCGCTTTCAACAAGTTGCGGGCGGGCGTGAACCTCACAGTGGTCATGGACTGCTGTCATTCCGGCACCAACACGCGCGCCATCCTTTCGCCCGACGCACCAGTGATTCCGCGTTACCTGCCCAATCCCTGGGACCTCATGGCGGAGGAATCGCGCCGCAGGTTGCGTGGCACGGTTCGCGGCGCCGGCGCGCGTGCGGCGCGCAAGCGCAGCGATGTCGTGGAAGCCGCGATCGGCGAGACGCTGTTCGCCGGTTGTCGTTCCACGCAAACGTCGGCGGACGCATATATCGGCCGCACCTACAACGGTGCGATGACCTATTCACTCGTTGCGGCGATACAGGCGGCGCGCGGCAAGTTGACCAATCGCGAACTGCATGCAGCGACGTCGCAGCGGCTCAAGGCCGGCGACTTCGACCAGGTGCCCCAGCTGGAAGGCCGGCGCACCGCTTTCGATCGACCTTTCCTGTCCTCGCTCGGGTAGGAGCTTCCGTGGCGAAATCTGCCAAGCGTCGAACATCACGTGCGCGACGCACTCCCAAGAAGCGGTCGGCACGTCCGGCAAAGACCGCAGCATCACCTTTCCGCTTGCGGGGGCCGGCCGTCGAGGCCGCGCAGCCGTCGGCACTCGAGCGTCCGAGCACAGCCCCGGAGAAGTCGCTCGTCGATATCGAGGTGAAAGCCGAGTTCCGTCCTGCGAGTCGTGGGCTGACTCCCGAACGCAGCGTCGAAGTTGCCGCCGACGATGTGCTCGAAATCGAATTTGCCGACGGCACGCGAGTCTGGCTGCGTGGCGATGAGTATCGCGAGCGGTTCGGCGGTCCGGCAGCACGTGATGCGAGCTCGGCGAGCGTGGATGTGCCCGCCAGCTTCGCGGTGACTCCAGCCGGCGCGCCGAGTCGCGGCGTCGTCGAATGGGCGCTGAAGTCGCTCAAGGTGCTCGGCGTCGACGTGCAGGCGCGCACGGCGCTCGCGTTGGCGGCGAGTGTCGAGAAGCGCAAGGGATTGCGCCGGCCGGGTCTTGGCCTGTACCAGTGCTCGGTGGACACGGGTCGTTTCGAGCTGCGGCCCTGTTCCCTTCCGGACAAGGCCCCTGATGACAAGCCGTACCTGGTGTTTCTGCACGGTACGCTATCCAGCACCTGGGGCAGCTTCGGCGAGCTGTGGTCGCCGGAACGCGCGCGCGAGCTCTCGCTCCTCAAGCAGGCCTATGGCGATCGCATCCTCGGGTTCGAGCATCCGACACTGGCGGTGAGCCCGCTGCAGAACGCTCTCGACCTCGCCAACGCGCTACCTGTCGGCGCGACGATTCATCTCATTTCGCACTCGCGCGGCGGTCTCGTCGGCGAGCTGCTGTGTCGCTCGCAGTCGCGCACCGCGCGAACTCCGGGCACCGATCAATGGCAGCCGAGCGATCCGTTCAGCGCGGACGAGCTCGGCCTGCTCGGGCCGCAGAATCACTTGCTCGGGCAACTCAACCAGGCATTGAAACGGCGCGCGCTGCGCGTCGCACGGTTTGCGCGTGTCGCGTGTCCCGCGCTGGGCACGACGCTCGCGTCGCGCCGGCTCGATCGCTGGTTCTCCCTGTTCGGGAGCGTGGCGAGCAAGGCGCTGCCACAATCGCCCATCGCCGAAATTGCGAGCGACATCGGCGATTTCATTGCCGCGGTCGTCAAGGAACGCACGGATCCCAAGACCTTGCCCGGCGTCGAGGCGATGATGCCGGAGTCGCCATTCATCAAGCTCGTGAACTGGCCGGGCGCGGCCGTCGCGGGCGAGCTCTACGTCATTGCTGGCGATCTCGATCCGGATGCCTGGTGGGCGAAGCTGCTGGTGTGGGTGACGGATCGCTTCTATAGCGGTGATCACGACCTGGTGGTGAACACCGCGTCGATGTACGGCGGCGCAAAGCGCACCGCTCTCGCCAAGGGCAGTTTCTTCGAAGGCCCGGCGGTTAACCACTTCAACTACTTTCGCAACTCTGACAGCGCTGCGCGGATGCTCGCCGCAATGGCTCGCGGGGACAGCGCAGGGTACGAGGACTTCGAACCACGAGTCGTCGACATCGCGCGCGCTATCGAAGTCCGCGACGCGACCCCGCGCCCGACCGTGTTCATGCTTCCCGGCATCATGGGGAGCGAGCTCGGGATCAAGGACGAGCGAATCTGGTTCGCCATCGGCGAACTCCTGTTCGGCGGCATAGAGAAGCTTGCGATCGGGGCGAAGAATGTGCGACCGCTGCAGCCATTCGCGCGTTACTACGGCGACTTGCTGCAGTTCCTCGCCGCGAGCCACCGCGTGATTCCGTTCCCGTACGACTGGCGCGTGGACCCACGCACCGAGGCGGATCGATTGGCGGCGCGCATCAAGGCGGAACTGCCCGCAGCGCGCGCACAGCGCCAGCCCATACGGATCCTCGCGCATTCGATGGGCGGTCTCGTGGCGCGCACGATGATCGCGCGACACGCCGACGTGTGGGCGGAAATGCTCGCGCTACCCGGCGCGCGCCTGGTGATGCTGGGCACGCCGAACGGTGGGTCGCACTCCATCACTGAACTGTTGGTTGCGCGCTCGAAGACCTTGCGCCAGCTTGCCTTGCTGGATGTACGCCACGGCACGCGCGGGCTGCTGAACGTCATCGCGCGTTTTCCCGGAGTTCTCGCGATGCTTCCGGCCGACGCGCGCGAGGATTATTTCGACGCGGCGGTGTGGAAGAACTACGCGAGTCAGAGCGACGGTGACTGGATTCAGCCCGCCGCTGTGGACCTGCAGAGCGCGCGTGAGGTTCGGCAACTCCTCGACCACGCGTCCTTCGATCCGCAATCGATGTTCTACATCGCGGGTCACGCGCGCGCCACGCTGTGCGCGATGCGTATCGACGCGCAGGAGCCGGATCCGGCCAAGCGCATCCTATTCGATGCGAGCAATCGCGGAGACGGCCGCGTGTTGTGGGAGACCGGCATTCCGCAGGGCTTGAAGACCTGGTACATGGATGTTGCACATGGAGATCTGTCGGCGGCGAAAGATGGCTTTCCGGCGATCCTCGACGTGCTTTCGTTCGGCAACACCATCCGGCTCGCAACGACACCGCCGGTGGATCGGGCGGCGGCAGAAGTATTTCCGATGCCGCGCGATGTGGAGGTTGTGTACCCGGATGAGCGGGCGCTGCAGGCGGACGCTTTGGGCGCCGAGCCGGGCCGAGCGCGGCCAGTGGCCAGCCGGCGCAACCAGGTGCCAGTGGCGGTGCGGGCCGTGCATGGCAATCTCGCGTTCGCCCGCTTCCCGGTAGCAGTAGGTCACTACATTGGCGACACGATCATCAGCGCCGAGCGCGCGCTCGACCGGGCGCTCGCCGGTCAGCTGGCGCAGCGCCTGCAACTCGGTCTCTATCCAGGTCCCCTCGAATCGAGCGCCGTATTCGTCAACGCCCGGCTGCATGACTACGACCGCGTCACTCCCAAAGGTGCGGTGGTGGTGGGTCTCGGTAACGCGGGAGCGCTGAGCGGCTCCGAGCTGACGCGCACTTTCGTCCATGGCTTGCTCGAGTACGTGAGCGAGTGGACGGAGCGTGGCGTCGTGTCGGTCGACGATGAGCCGCACACGCTCGGAATCAGTGCGTTGCTCGTGGGCAGCGGCATGGGCGGCGTGGCAGTGGCGGACTCGGTGGCGGCGTGCCTCAGTGCCGTCGCGCAGGCGAACGACATCCTCGCCACGTCCCGCCAGGCTCAGCGCATCGGCGAGATCGAGTTCATCGAATTGTGGCGCGATCGCGCGATCCAGATCGTCAGTGCCTTTGCGCGCATCGAAAAGGATGAGCCGGCACTCAAGGGCCGGTTCCGCTTCGACGGAAGACTCACGCGTCGCAAGGGTGCGCGACAGCGCGTCAGCTACCAGGAGCCCGGCGGCTGGTGGCACCGGATCCAGATTCTCGGCGAGGCGATTGGCGACTCGAGCGAGAAAGCGCTGCGCTTCACCGCGATGACGCGCCGTGCGCGCAACGAGGTTCGCCTGCTCACAACACAACGCGCCCTGGTCGACGGTTTCATCCGCCAAGCGATTCAGACCACGCAACACGAGGAACAGGTGGCGCGGACCTTGTTCGAATTGCTCCTGCCAAACGAGTTCAAGGACGCTTCGCTGGATGAAGACAACGTCGTGTTGATGGTCGACGACGAGTCCGCGGCTTATCCGTGGGAGTTGCTCGAGGACCCGCTGGAGGGACGCGGGCCTGAAGATCGTCAGCCCTTCAGTTGCCGCAAGGGCGTCCTGCGCCAGCTTGAATCACTGGTGTTCCGCGAGAACGTGCAGCCGAGCACGTCTATGGATGCGTTGGTCGTGGGTGACCCTGTGAGTCCGTTCGTGGAACTCAAAGGCGCTCAGCAGGAGGCACGGGCCGTAGCGCGTGCACTCGATGTGAGCGGAAAGTTTCGCGTGACTCATCTCGAGCGGCCGAGCGGCACGCAGGTGCTGAATGCGCTGTTCGATCGCCCCTACCGAGTGCTGCACCTCGCCGGACACGGCGTGTACGAGTATGCACCGACCGCGAACGCCAAGGACCACGTCACCGGCATGGTGATCGGCGACGGCATGTTCCTGACGCCGCGCGAGGTCGCGCAGATGCGGCGTGTGCCCGAACTCGTGTTCATCAATTGCTGCCATCTCGGGCGGATCACTGGCGAGGTTCCGGGCCACGCCAACGTGCGCGATGACTACAACCACCTAGCGGCGAATGTCGCCCAGGAATTCATTCGCATGGGCGTGCGCGCAGTCATCGCCGCGGGCTGGGCTGTCGACGACGAGGCGGCAACCGCATTCGCTCAATCGATCTACGGCGACATGCTTGCCGGTGTCACATTCGGACAGGCGACGCGCGCGGCGCGAAAGGACATCTATGAGCGCTATCCCACGGTCAATACCTGGGGTGCATACCAATGTTATGGGGACCCGGACTATCGCCTCGCCACCGCCACGGACGGTGTCGCCGGGGAATCTGAGCTTGGCTTCTCGACGCCCGAGATTGCGGTTACGGA
This sequence comes from Steroidobacteraceae bacterium, assembly GCA_035263105.1. Taxonomy (GTDB): domain Bacteria; phylum Pseudomonadota; class Gammaproteobacteria; order Steroidobacterales; family Steroidobacteraceae; genus DATBVX01. The sequence goes on from DATFRO010000070.1 coordinate 61,980, forward strand.
GATCGAAGACATCACGGCGCAGCTCGAGACCGTTGGCGCAGCTGATCCTTCCTGGTATCTGAGTCAGTTGGCGCGCATCGAGAAATGGCTGCAGGGCCAGGAATGGCTCTCCAAACCCGGGATCTGCATCTCGCTCGCGCGCGCCTACTGGGAGGCGCTGCAATTCGAGAGTGCGCTGCGCTTCTATCGTCGCGCGCTCAAGGAGGACTCGGCGTCGCTCACGCTTCGCGACGTCGAGCAGCTCGCCAATCTGATGACCCGGTTCGCCGTCGAAGCGACTCGAGCTGGGGCCAAAGCGGATCGACGCAGGATTGCAGATCTGTTTGGCGAGGCCGAAGAGCTTCTGCATTGGGTCACGACGCCGCTGATGGAGCAAGAAGGCACGCGCACGTCTACTCGTGGCAACCCCCAATTGACCGCAGAGCGCCTGCTTCTGCTCGCCAGCTGGCAGAAGCGCAAAGCCTGGCTCAGCGTGGACCGCGATGAGACGCGGCGCGCGATCGAACGCATGCTCGAGTACTACGAAGCCGCATTGAGCCGGCGTCCTGCGAACGACTACTACCCACGGCTCAACCTTGTGATGGGGCACATCGTCGCCAGCTGGCTCGCGACGAAAGCCGGCGCGAAGCGTGCACGCGGGGGTTCACAGTCGGCGCGACTGACAACGGAGCTCGACGTGATCACTCGGAAGATCGAGTTGCTTCTCAAGGATGGTCCAGACTTCCTGGTCGACCAGGCGCGCATCGATTGCAAGCTCGTGCGCGCGCTCGTAGCGAGCGACCTCTCCGAGCAACTGCTCGACGAGATCGGAGGCGAGTACGGCGACATCCGGGTGTTGTCGAGCCTGCGCGAGTTCGCCTCAGTACGCGACCAGATCGATTTTCTCTCCCATATGGCCACCGTCGGCGGTCAGAAGCAGCTCTTGAAGGGCCTGCAGCAACTTCACAAGCGACTGAATGAGTGACGGGTCACAGCCGATCGTTGACTCTCCTGATTCCGCCGCTATACTGCGCCCCCTCTTGACGCCCCGGGGTTTCCGGGACCTCTCCAGACCGCTCCAGACGGGCTTAAGCCGTTGACGGGTCGGATTTGTCCGGTATACTCCCGCGTCTTTCCCCGGGGCCCCCGACGGTCCCGGCCGCTCTTTAAAAATCAACAGGTAATTTGTGTGGGGACTCGTGTCGAGCGCCTTTGACGCTTTACCGAGTAACCAAGAGTCCAGCAGTAATGCTGAGCGCTTGGGTCACTCATCTTTGATTAGGTCTCAAAGCCTTTAATTGAAGAGTTTGATCCTGGCTCAGATTGAACGCTGGCGGCGTGCCTAACACATGCAAGTCGAGCGGTAACAGGCGTAGCAATACGTGCTGACGAGCGGCGGACGGGTGAGTAACGCTTGGGAATCTGCCCTGAAGTGGGGAATAACCAGTCGAAAGATTGGCTAATACCGCATACGCCTCCCATCCATATCGGGTGGAAGGGAAAGCGGGGGACCGTAAGGCCTCGCGCTTCTGGATGAGCCCAAGTCGGATTAGCTAGTTGGCGGGGTAACGGCCCACCAAGGCGACAATCCGTAGCTGGTCTGAGAGGACGACCAGCCACACTGGGACTGAGACACGGCCCAGACTCCTACGGGAGGCAGCAGTGGGGAATATTGGACAATGGGGGCAACCCTGATCCAGCGACGCCGCGTGTGTGAAGAAGGCCTGCGGGTTGTAAAGCACTTTTAGTGGGGATGAAAAGC
>DATFRO010000071.1:0-36841 GCA_035263105.1 Steroidobacteraceae bacterium
TCTTCTCGATGATGAGCGGCGGTGACAGCGCCAGCACATGGCCGGTCACACGCGTCAGCAACCCCTCGTCGAAACTGCGCGTGAAGAGCTCGAATGCACGTGAGCTGCCGTCGGCGCGCGGCTCGAGCTCGATCGCGCCGATCAATCCGTAGTTGCGCAGGTCCACGACACGCGGCAGTCCCTTCAGGCTGTGCAGGGCGTCCTGCCAGCAAGGCGCCATTTCGCGCGCCCGCGTGAGCAGCCCCTCATGCTGATAGATATAGAGTGTCGCGAGTGCGGCCGCGCACGCCACCGGGTGGGCGGAATACGTGTAGCCGTGGAACAGCTCGATCAGGTTCTCCGGTCCCTGCATGAACGCGTCGTACACCGAGCGACGCGCGAACACCGCGCCCATCGGCACGCAACCGTTGGTCAGCCCCTTCGCCGCGGTCATCAGGTCGGGCAGCACGTCGAACTCCTGCGCGCCGAACGGCGAGCCGAGGCGGCCGAAACCGGTGATGACTTCATCGAAGATGAGCAGGATCCCGTGCTTGTCGCAGATCTCGCGCAGGCGTTTCAGGTACCCGTGTGGCGGAAGGATCACGCCGGCGGAGCCTGAGATCGGCTCGACGATCACGGCCGCAATCGTTGATGCGTCGTGCAGCGCAATCAGCCGCTCGAGCTCGTCCGCGCGCTCGATGCCGTGCGCCGGCAGGCCGTGCGAGAAGGCGTTGCGCGCGATGTCGAGCGTGTGCGGCAAGTGGTCGACGCCCGCGAGCATCATGCCGAAGGTCTTGCGGTTGTTGACCATGCCGCCGACGGAGATTCCGCCGAACCCTACACCGTGGTACGCCTTCTCGCGTCCGATGAGCCGCTGTCGCTGCCCTTCGCCGCGCACGCGGTGATAGGCGAGTGCGATCTTGAGCGCGGTATCGACGGACTCCGACCCCGAATTGGTGAAGAACACGTGGTCGAGACCCGCGGGCGCGATGCGCATCAGGCGATTGGCGAGCTCGAACGCCGCCGGATGCCCGAGCTGGAACGACGGTGCGTAGTCGAGCGTCTCGAGTTGCCGGTGCACGGCTTCGGCAATCTCGCGCCGGTTGTGTCCGGCGTTCACGCACCACAACCCCGCTGCGCCGTCGAGAATGCGCCGTCCGTCAGCGCTCCAGTAGTACATGCCGTCGGCGCGCGCCAGCAGGCGCGGGTTCGCCTTGAACTGGCGATTCGGCGTGAACGGCATCCACCACGCTTCCAGATCTGCGCGCGAGACATTCGGCAACGAGGTCATCGGTGTGCTCCCAGGACGGATTTGCCCCAGCAGGTTAAGAAAAATTGACAGTGACGACAAATCTGGCCCAGATTTGGCGCCGATCGTTAATTATCTTAAACACCAGGCAACAGACCATGACCATCGATGTCGGCGCTCATCTGCGCGCCGTGCGCGGCATGTACGGACTTTCGCAGCGCGAGCTCGCCAAGCGCGCCGGCGTCACCAACGGCATGATTTCACTCATCGAGCAGAACCGCGTCAGTCCCTCGGTCAGCTCGCTCAAGAAGGTTCTCGACGGCATCCCGATGTCACTCGCGGAGTTCTTCACGCTCGACCTGAGCGCCGGACCGCAGGTGTTCTACGCGCGCGACGAGTTGACGGACCTGGGCAGTGGCGAGGTGTCGCTGCGGCTGGTTGCGGCGAAGCGCCCGAATCGCGCGCTCGCGATCCTGCACGAACGCTATGCGCCGGGCGCCGACACCGGCGCCGACATGTTGACTCACAAGGGCGAAGAAGGCGGTGTGGTGATTCGCGGTCGTGTCGAGCTCACGGTCGGCGCCGCTACCCGCGTGCTCGAGGCGGGCGATGCGTACTACTTCTCGAGCGCGGTGCCTCATCGGTTCCGAAATCCGGCGCGCGAGGAGTGTGAGATCATCAGCGCCAGCAGCCCTCCGACGTTCTGAGCACGCGCTCCACCATGGCGACAGACACACGCACGCCCGACTGGCATTCCCTCGCCGCCGCCGTCCGGCCGCGCTCGCAGGCCTTCATCAACGGGCGCTATCTCGATGCCGCTTCGGGCGAAACGTTCGATTGCCTGAGCCCGATCGACGGACGGCGACTCGCGCAGGTGGCCGCGACCGATGCGGCAGACGTCGATGCGGCGGTCGCCGCCGCGCGCGCCGCGTTCAACAAGGGCAGCTGGTCGCGCATGGCGCCCGCGCGTCGCAAGCGTGTGCTGCTCAGGTTTTCCGAGCTGATACTCAAGCATGCCGAAGAGCTCGCGCTCCTCGAGACGCTCGACATGGGCAAGCCGATCGCCGACAGCACGCGCATCGACGTCCCGGCGGCGGCGCGCTGCATTGCCTGGTTCGCGGAGGCGATCGACAAGATCTATGACGAAGTCGCGCCGACGAGTCACGACGCGCTGGCACTCGTGACTCGTGAGCCGGTGGGTGTCGTCGGCGCCATCGTGCCGTGGAATTTTCCGCTGCTCATGGCGTCGTGGAAGCTGGGTCCGGCGCTCGCTGCCGGCAACTCGGTGGTGCTCAAGCCGTCCGAAAAGTCGCCGTTGACCGCGATCCGCGTGGCCGAGCTCGCGATCGAGGCGGGCATTCCCGAAGGTGTGTTGAACGTGCTGCCGGGTTTCGGCCAGACGGCAGGCAAAGCGCTCGCGCTGCACATGGATGTCGATTGCATCGCCTTCACCGGCTCGACCGCGACCGGCAGGCTGATGCTCCAGTACGCGGGTCAGTCGAACCTCAAGCGGGTCTGGCTCGAGTGTGGCGGCAAATCGCCCAACATCATCATGGCGGACTGCCCCGATCTCGAGCGCGCGGCGCGCGCGGCCGCCTTTGCGATCTTCTTCAACCAGGGCGAAATGTGCTCGGCGGGCTCGCGCCTGGTGGTGCAGGATTCCGTGCATGACGCGGTGCTGGAGAAGATCGCGGCCATCGCGCGCACGATGCAGCCCGGCGATCCCCTCGATCCAAAGACGACCCTCGGCGCCATCGTCGACGAGACGCAGCTCAATACGGTGTTGCGCTACATCGAGTCCGGCAAGAGCGAAGGCGCGCGGGTCGCGCTCGGCGGACGGCGCGCGCGCCAGGACAGCGGCGGCTTTTATGTCGAGCCCACCGTGTTCGATTCCGTAACGCCACGCATGCAGATCGCGCGCGAAGAGATCTTCGGGCCGGTGCTGGCGACACTCACGTTCAAGACGGTCGACGAGGCGCTGGCGATCGCCAATGACGTGATCTACGGCCTGGTTGCGGCGATCTGGACGCGGGATATCACGACTGCACACCGCGTCGCGCGTGCGCTGCGGGCGGGCACCGTGTACGTGAACTGCTACGATGCGGACGACATCACCGTGCCGTTCGGCGGCTTCAAGCAATCGGGCAACGGCCGCGACAAGTCGCTGCACGCCTTCGACAAGTACGTCGAGCTCAAGACCACGTGGATAGACCTGTCATGACCAAAGTCACGGTTGCGGCCACGCAGATGGCCTGCTCATGGGACATCGACGCCAACGTTGCGAAAGCCGAGAAGCTGGTGCGCGAAGCGGCGCGCAAGGGCGCGAACATCATCCTGCTGCAGGAATTGTTCGAGATGCCGTACTTCTGCAAGGACCACAACCCGAAGTACTTCGAGCTCGCCCGGCCGATCGATGGCCATCCGACCGTGGCGCGCTTCATGAAGGTCGCGAAGGAACTGCAGGTCGTGCTGCCGCTCAGCGTGTTTGAGCGAGCGAACAACGCCTACTACAACACGCTGGTGATGGTCGACGCCGATGGCGCGCAGCTGGGCGTCTATCGCAAGTCCCACATCCCGGAGAGCCCCGGCTATCACGAGAAGTTCTATTTCTCGCCGGGCGATACCGGCTTCAGGATCTGGCCGACGCGTTTTGGCACACCGGGCGTCGCGGTTTGCTGGGATCAGTGGTTTCCAGAGGGCGCGCGCGCCATGGCCTTGCAGGGAGCCGACATCCTCTTCTATCCCACCGCCATCGGCTCCGAGCCGCAGGACGCGAGCATCGATTCGAAAGATCATTGGCAGCGCACGATGCAGGGCCACGCAGCCGCCAATGTCATGCCGTTGATTGCCTCGAATCGCATCGGCGTGGAGCAGGGCGAACGTTTCCCCGTGACCTACTACGGTTCGTCGTTCATTGCGGATCAGACGGGCGCCATCGTGCAGCAGGCGGATCGCACTTCGGAAGCGGTGATCACGGCGTCTTTCGACCTGGACGCGATCCGCAGCTACCGGCAGGCGTGGGGCCTGTTCCGCGACCGGCGCCCGGATCTCTACGATTCGCTGATCAGCCTGGACGGCGAGCCGCGCGACACGCGCCGCTCGTGACGCCGTTCTCTTTCTACGCCTCGGCACCGCGAGGCCTCGCCGATCTGCTGGTCGATGAACTGCGCGGCGGCGGCGCAGTGCAGGCGACGGAGCGCGGGGCCGGTGTTGCGTTCCAGGGCACGCTGGAAACCGGCTACCGCGCGTGCCTGTGGTCGCGTATTGCGAACCGGGTGCTGCTCGAGATCGCGCGTTTCGACGCCGATTCGCCCGACTCCTTATATACGGGCGTGCGGCAGGTCGACTGGTCGCAGCACCTCGGCACCGAGAACACCATCGCGTGCGAATTCACTTCGGTCGAGTCGAGCTTCGAGCACTCGCATTTTGCGGCGCTGCGCGTCAAGGACGCGATCGTCGATCGCATGCGCGAGATGACCGGTGCGCGTCCCTCGGTGGATACCGATGCGCCTGACCTGCGCATCCACGTGCACGCACAACGACGGCGGGTGACCGTAAGCATCGATCTTGCGGGCGCGAGCCTGCACGAGCGTGGCTACCGGGTGCGCGGCGTCGCCGCTCCACTGAAGGAGAACCTCGCCGCCGGGATTCTCCTGCGAGCCGGCTGGCGCAAGATCGCCGAATCGGGAGGGGGATTCCTCGATCCGATGTGTGGATCGGGGACGCTCCCCATCGAGGCAGCGCTCATCGCGTGCAACATCGCGCCCGGTCTGCGCCGCGCGCGCTTCGGGTTCGAAGGCTGGCGTCAGCACGACGCTGTGCTCTGGCGGAGGCTCCGTGCTGAAGCCGAAGAGCTTGGGCACGCCGGCAAGCCCCCGGCACCGATCCGCGGCTTCGACAACGATGCACGCGCGGTTGCGGTCGCGATCCAGAACCTGGAACGCGCCGGACTGCGCGGACTGGTCCACATCGAGCGCCGGGAACTCGCGCAAGCGGATCGAGGCGGGAGCGATCATGGCCTGCTCGGCGTCAATCCGCCCTACGGAGAGCGGCTCGGAACAGGCTCTGAGCTCGAAGCGCTCTACATGCAGCTGGGCGCGCGCTTGCGCGAGGAGTTCCTCGGCTGGCAAGCCGCGGTGCTCACCAGCAGCCCGCAGCTCGGATTCGCCATCGGTTTGCACGCCACGCGCTCTCATGTGCTGTGGAACGGGCCGATCGAGTGCCGGCTGCTGCGCTTCGATATCCAGCCGCGGCGCTTCGCCGTCGAGCGCGAGCATTCGGGCGTGCGTCTGAACGATGCCGCGGCGGCACGCGCGCGCCCCGGCGCGCAGATGTTCGCGAACCGTGTGAAGAAGAACCTGCGTGAGCTCGAGGGCTGGGCCGGCAAGGAGGGCGTGAGCTGTTTTCGCGTCTACGATGCCGACATGCCGGAGTACGCCTTCGCGATCGACCGCTACCAGGGCGAGGAGCTCTGGCTCAATGTGCAGGAATACCAGGCGCCGCGCAGCATCGATGCCAAGGCCGTGCGCGCGCGGCGCGACGAAGCCTTGTCGGTATTGCCGGAGCTCTTCGGCATCGGGCTCGACCACATCCATTTGCGCACCCGCCGGCGGACGCGGCGCGGCGAACAGTACGAGCGGCGCGGCAGCGAGAGTCAGTTCGTCACGGTGCAGGAGGCCGGTCTCAAGTTCCTCGTCAACTTCACCGACTACATCGACACGGGCCTCTTTCTCGATCACCGGCCGACCCGTGCGCTGTTGCGCGAGGCCGCGGCCGGTAAACGGTTTCTCAATCTTTTCTGCTACACCGGCAGCGCCACGGTCCACGCAGCAGCGGGCGGCGCGCGCAACACGCTGAGCGTCGACCTGTCGAACACCTACCTCGAATGGGCCCGGCGCAATCTCGAGATCAACGGCTTTACCGGCAAGCAGCATCAACTGGTGCGCGCCGATTGCCTCGCGTGGCTGGCGGAGCAGGTCTCACTGGGCGAACGCGGGCCACGCTTCGGCCTCGTGTTCCTCGATCCACCGACGTTCTCGAACTCCAAGCGCATGCGCGAGGTGCTCGACGTGCAGCGCGATCATGTGGAACTGATCCGCCGTGCCGTGGCACTGCTCACGCCCGACGGGGAATTGATCTTCTCCACCAACTTCGAGCGCTTTCGGCTCGACCAGGCGGCGCTGGCGGAACTGGATGTCCAGGATGTCACTGCAGCCACCGTGCCACGCGACTTCGCACGCAATCCGCGCATCCATCAGTGTTTCCGGATCCGCGGCGGCGGCGTGCGAACGCGCGTCAGTGATGATGGCCGATCTGCAGCGAGTCGATCGCCAGGAACACCTCGCGCAGAAAGATGAGCAGCGCGGCGATGAAGCACAGCATCCCGATGATGAAGAGCAGGGCGACCGGGACTGCCAGCGGGAACGTGGTGAAGGAACTGACGAAGAGCGCGACCACCACCAGCGAAATGAGCAGCGCGCAGATGGTGCACAGCGTGATGGAGCGATTCATCAGGTGTGCGCGGCGCGCCAGCACGCGCAGGTTCTCCTGCAACCCGGGCAGCTCGGTGGGTTGAGCCTGCGCGGCGAGTTTCTCGACGGTGCGCGCACGATCGACGACCCGCGCCAGCCGATTGGTGAGCACGGTGAGCGTGACGCCGACACCGGACAGCAGGAACACGGGCGCGACCGCGAGCTGGATGACGTGCGCGATCGGAGTGATTTCGGTAGGCACGGGCTCTCCTGCGGTGGCTGATTCCGGGATCACGCCCCGGACGGCGTCGCCTCAGAGTACATCGCGCAGCCGGTAGTACAACATCGCCAGGATCAGTGCGGGCCGGCGCAACGCCATGCCGCCCGGAAAGTCGCGGTGCGGGATGCGTGCGAAGACATCGAAGCGCTCCACTGTTCCGACGACGGCCTCGGCAATGAGTTTGCCCGCGATGCCGGTGAGCGCGATGCCGTGGCCGGAGAACCCCTGCAGGAAGTAGACGTCCCGCGCCAGCCGGCCGAAGTGCGGCGCGCGATTGAGCGTGATGTCCACCTGGCCGCCCCAGGTGTAGTCGATGGCGGCGCCGGCCAGCTGCGGGAAGACCTTGAGCATGCGTGCGCGCGTGGCGTTCGCGGTGTTCGCCGGATCGAAACCCGAGTAGCTGACTCGTCCGCCGAACAGCAGCCGGTGGTCGGCGGAGCGGCGAAAGTAGTCGAGCACCCAGTTCATGTCCGAGACCGACATGTTGTTGCCGATCAGCCGCGCGGCCCGCTCGGCACCCAGCGGCTCGGTGGCGACGATGTAGGTCGCGACGCCGATGATCTTGCGTTCCAGCTCGGGCGCGGTGCCATCGAGGCTGGTATTGCCGCACAGGACCAGCTGGCGGCAGCGAATTTCACCCTCGCTCGTCTGGACCCGAACGCCCGTTGCGGTTTCGTAGCGCAATGCGCGCGTGTCTTCGAAAATGCGCACGCCCGCTCGCTCGGCCGCGCTCGCCAGCCCGAGGGTGTAGTTGAGCGGATGCAGGTGCCCGCTGTTGCTGTCGTACAGGCCGCCGATGTAGCGATCGCTTTCGAGCAGCGTGCGCAGCTCATCGCGTTCGTACCAGCGCAGTGATCGGTAGCCGTAGTCGCCGTCGAGCTGAGCCTGCTGCGCGAGCAGCTCGTCGCGATGCCGTGGCTTGATCGCGGCCTGGAGCTGGCCGTCGACCCAGTCGCACTCGATGTGGTGCCTGGCGATCAGCGTGCGCATCAGCGACAGGCCTTCGACGCTGATGTCCCAGAGCGCGCGGGAGGTTTGCGCTCCAACGAGTCGAGTGAGCTTTTCCTGTCCGCAAGAGAACCCGGGCAGCGCCTGGGCGCCGCTCCGCCCGGAGGCTCCCCAACCCACACGCTTGTCTTCGAGCACCACGACGCGCAAGCCCCGCTCGGCGAGGTGCAACGCGCTCGAGCACCCGGCGATGCCGGCGCCGACCACGCACACATCGCAATCGACGGTGCCTCGCAGCGGCGGACGGGCCGGCGCCGCATGCGCGGTGGCCGAGTAATAAGAGCGGATGTGACCGTTCAGGAAGGACACGTGTTTAAGATTCGGTGAGGGAGCGCCGCTCTTGACTTGCGCGAGGATAGCGGGGCGGGTGGGGTAGAGCCAGCCCTGTTGCGCTGCAAGAGCCTCACCTAAGCCTTGGAATCTCGGGAATCTTCGCGCTCGCGGAATATGTTGGAGCGCGACACCAAGGCCGATGTGGTCTAATGCCGCGTCCTTAAACGCCTGCGGCTCTCGCGGGCTGTTTAAAATAATTAACATGCGCGCAGCAAAGCCTTTCATCGGCATTCCCGCCGATCGTCGCCTGCTCAGCAAGCATTGGTTTCATGCGGTCGGCGAAAAGTACATCGCCGCCGTGGCCGACGCGGCCGACGCGATCCCGGTGCTGATCCCGGCGCTGGGTGAGGCTTTGGATCTGGACGCGCTGCTTTCGCGCTTCGACGGGCTGCTCCTCACCGGGAGCCCGTCCAATGTCGAACCACATCGTTACAAGGGGCCGCCCAGTGATCCAGGAACATTGCACGATCCACACCGCGATTCGACGACGCTACCGCTGATTCCCGCTGCCGTGGCCCGCGGGCTGCCCGTGCTCGCCGTGTGCCGCGGATTCCAGGAAATGAATGTCGCCTTCGGCGGCACGCTCTGGCAGAAGCTGCACGAGGTGCCCGGCTTCGAAGACCACCGCGAGGACGACGAGCAGGAGCTCGATCTCCAATATGGTCCCGCACACGACGTCATCCTCGAGCCGGGAGGGCTGCTGCGCGAGCTCGCCGGGCAGGAGCGAGTCCGCGTCAATTCGCTCCATTCGCAGGGTGTGCAGGCGCTGGGCCAGGGGCTCGATGTGGAAGCCCGGGCGCCCGACGGCGTCATCGAGGGATTCAGCGTTCACGCAGCGCCGCGCTTTGCCGTGGCGGTGCAGTGGCACCCCGAGTGGAAAGTGATGAGCAATCCATTCTCGCGTGCGCTGTTCTCCGCGTTCGGCGCGGCGAGCCGCGAGCGCCTTGCGGCACGGTGACTCATGGCCCAAACCATCCAGCAGTTCTTCAAGGATCACGGCATTTCGGATGTCGAGGCGATCATCCCGGACATGGCGGGGGTGGCGCGCGGCAAGATCATGCCGGCCGAGAAGTTCGCCGAAGAGGAGGGCATGCGCCTGCCGGAAGGCATCTTCCTGCAGACGGTCACGGGTGAGTACCCGGAGGACGACAGCGCCATCAGCCCCTCCGAGATCGACATCGTCCTCAAGGCCGATCCGCGCACGGTGCGCGTGGTGCCGTGGGCGGCCGAACCGACGGCGCAGGTGATCCACGACTGCTTCTACTCCGATGGCCGGCCGGTCACGATGGCTCCGCGTCACGTGCTGCGGCACGTGCTCGACCTTTATGCCGAGCGCGGCTGGGACCCGGTGGTGGCGCCCGAGCTCGAGTTTTTCCTGGTCGAGCCGAACACGGATTCGGACTACCCGCTCAAGCCGCCCGTGGGTCGCTCGGGCAGGCCCGAGATCGGACGTCAGTCGTACAGCATCGCGGCGGTCAACGAATTCGACCCGCTGTTCGACGACATCTATGCGTTCTGCGAAGCACAGGACATCGAGATCGACACGCTGATCCACGAGGACGGCGCGGCGCAGATGGAGATCAATCTCCTGCACGGCAACGCGCTGGATCTCGCCGACCAGGCGTTCCTCTTCAAGCGCACGGCGCGCGAGGCGGCACTGCGCCACAAGATGTACGCGACGTTCATGGCCAAGCCGATGGCGCGCGAGCCGGGCAGCGCCATGCACATCCACCAGAGCTTCCTGGATCGCAAGAGCAAGCAGAACATCCTCAGCAACCCTGACGGCACGCCGAGCCCGCTGTTCTTCTCCCACATCGCGGGCCTGCAGAAGTACCTGCCGGCGGCGATGTCGATGTTCGCGCCCAACGTGAACTCCTATCGGCGCATCACGCGCTACCTGTCCGCGCCCATCAACGTGCAATGGGGTTACGACAATCGGACCGCGGGGCTGCGCGTGCCGATGTCCGCTCCCGATGCGCGGCGCGTCGAAAACCGCGTGGGCGGCGCCGATGCCAACCCCTACCTGGCGATCGCGGCTTCGCTCGCCTGCGGTTATCTCGGCATGGTCGAAGGCCTGAAACCCACCGAGCCGATCTCCGGCAGCGCGCACGACCTGCCGTTCGCACTGCCGCGGACCCTGGATGAGGCGCTCAAGCTCCTGCGCGAATGCAAGCCGCTGGTCGAGGTGTTCGGCGATCGCTTCGTGCGCGCTTATTCAGCCGTCAAGGAAAACGAATACGAGACGTTCTCGCAGGTGATCAGCTCCTGGGAGCGCGAGCACCTGCTGCTCAATGTCTAGGGGTCCGCACGGACCCTTTAGCCCTTTGGGGCGGCTATGCATGGCCGCCCCGGTACTGCTATAAACCGAGCCAACTAGAACAATTCGCGGCAGCCTTATCGGGAGGACTCACCATGATGAAGTTGCGATACGCCGGGCTTTGCGTGCTGTGCGCGCTGGCGCTGGCAGCCTGCGGCAAGGGGGACAAGGCGAAGGAGACCGAGACTGCACCGGCTGCCGGCACGGCGGCGGCGCCAGCGGCGAGCAAGGAAGAGAAGGTTCTCAACGTCTACAACTGGTCGGACTATATCGCCGAGGACACGGTCGCCAATTTCCAGAAGGAGACCGGTATCAAGGTCAACTACGACATGTACGACAGCAACGAAGTGCTGGAAACCAAGTTGCTCGCCGGGAATTCCGGCTACGACGTCGTGGTGCCCTCGGCATCGTTCCTGGAGCGGCAGATCAAGGCCGGCGTCTTCAGGAAGCTGGACAAGTCGCAGCTCACCAACCTCAAGAACATGGATCCCGAGATCATGCAGCGCGTGGCGCTGCACGACCCGGGCAATGAGCACGCGGTCGACTACATGTGGGGCACGAGCGGCATCGGCTACAACGCCGACAAGCTGCAGAAGGCGCTGCCCAATGCCCCGGTCGACACCTGGGCGCTGGTCTTCGATCCGAAGAACGCCGCCAAGCTGAAGGGCTGCGGCCTCACGCTGCTGGACGACCCGGGCGAGATCACCGCCATAGTGCTCAACTATCTCGGCAAGGATCCGAACAGCCAGTCGTCCGACGATCTGGCCGCGGCGGAAAAAACCCTGATGTCCATCCGGCCGTTCGTCCGCTACATCCATTCCTCGCAGTACATCGGCGACCTGGCCAACGGCGAGGTGTGCGTTTCAGTCGGGTACAGCGGCGACATCCTGCAGTCGCGAACGCGCGCCGAAGAGGCGAAAAAGGGCGTGACCATCAAGTATTCGGTGCCGAAGGAAGGCACGATCATCTGGTTCGACATGCTGGCGATTCCGGCCGACGCCCCGCATCCGAACAATGCGCACCTGTTCATCAACTACATCATGCGCCCGGAGGTCACCGCGGCGATCTCCAATGCCATGAGCTATGCGAACGGCAACGCCGCGGCGCTGCAGTTCGTCGACGATGCGGTGAAGAACGACCCGGGCGTGTATCCGCCGCCCGAGGTGAAGGCCAAATTGTTCCCGGACCTGGCCAAGTCGGCGGAATACACCCGTCTTCTGAATCGGACCTGGACGCGATTCAAGACCGGAAAATGAACTCGTAGGTCGCGGGCCCGGCCTCGGAGCGCACGCCATGCGTGCCGCCGAGGCGTCGGGGCCCGATGCCTGAGGCCTTCCGCATGGCCACCGCGCCGCGTTCCGAGACGAAGATCGAGCCCTGGAACGATCCGCATGCCACTCCCTACGTGCGCATCGAGCGCATGAGCAAGAAGTTCGGCGACTTCGTTGCCGTGCACGATGTCTCGCTCAAGATTTACCAGAAGGAGATCTTCTGTTTGCTGGGCGGCTCGGGCTGCGGCAAGACCACACTGCTGCGCATGCTCGCCGGCTTCGAAGTTCCGACCTCCGGCACCGTGTTCATCGACGGCGAGGACATGGCAGGCATTCCGCCGTACGAGCGGCCGGCGAACATGATGTTCCAGTCCTACGCGTTGTTCCCGCACATGACGGTCGAAAAGAATGTGTCCTTCGGCCTGGAGCAGGAGGGATTGCCGAAGGCGGACATCCGCAAGCGTGTCGGCGACATGCTCGAGATCGTCAAGATGACGCCGTACGCCAGGCGCAAGCCGCACCAGCTCTCGGGCGGTCAGCGCCAGCGCGTGGCGCTCGCGCGCTCGCTGGTCAAGCGCCCCAAGCTCCTGTTGCTCGATGAGCCGCTCGGTGCGCTCGACAAGAAACTGCGCGAGCACACCCAGTTCGAGCTGGTGAACATCCAGGAGCAGCTCGGCGTCACCTTCGTGGTCGTCACGCACGACCAGGAGGAGGCGATGACGCTCGCTTCGCGGATTGGCGTGATGAATCACGGCGAGATCGTCCAGGTGGGGACGCCCTCGGACATCTACGAGTATCCGAACTCGCGCTTTGTTGCGGACTTCATCGGCTCGGTGAACATGTTCGAGGGCCGCCTGATCGAGGACGAGCCGGATCACGTGCGCATCGAATCAGAGGAGCTGGGCGGGACGTTCTTTGTCGATCACGGTGTGAGCTCGGCACCGGGCGCCATCGTCTGGGTCGCGCTGCGACCCGAGAAGATCATGCTGGCGCGCGAAGCACCGCCCGGGCGCGAGAACCAGACACGCGCTACGGTGAAAGAGATCGCCTACATGGGAGACCTCTCGATCTATATCGCGCAGCTGCCGGGCGGGAAGATGGTGCGCGTCACCCAGCCCAATACCGTGCGCCACCCCGAGGACCGCATCACCTGGGACGAGCAGGTGTACCTGCATTGGCATTCCTCGAGCGGCGTAGTGGTCACACAATGATCCGGGGCGGTTGAAGGCGCCGCATGGCTCGCACGGCGTACGTGTCGTTGGGTGAGCGCCTGAGTCACGCGCTCGCGCAGTTGATCGAAGGCGTCACGCACAGCCCGCCGTATCTGTGGTCGCAACGCTGGCTGCGCCGGCGCGGCGTCACCGGTCGCGGCTTCGTCATCGCGCTTCCCTACCTCTGGTCGATCCTGTTCTTCGCGATCCCGTTCGTCATCGTTCTCAAGATCTCGTTCTCAGCGACGCAGATCTCGATGCCGCCGTATGCGCCGCTCATCGAGTGGCTGGGCGAGCAGGCGCTCGCGATCAAGTTGAATCTCGCCAACTTCAGCTTCCTGTTGAAGGATGCGCTCTATACGCGTGCGTACCTGAACTCGCTGGTCATTGCCGGCATCTCGACGTTCCTGTGCCTGCTGGTGGGCTACCCGATGGCCTACGGCATTGCGCGCGCGACGCCGGCGTGGCGCAACGTGCTCCTCATGATGGTGGTGCTGCCCTTCTGGACTTCGTTCCTGCTGCGCGTCTACGCCTGGATCGGGCTGCTGAAGAACAACGGCGTCATCAACAACGTGCTGATGGCGCTCGGCATCATCGACCAGCCGATCGTGATGCTGCAGACGGACTTCGCGGTGTACATCGGCATCGTCTACTCGTACCTGCCGTTCATGGTGCTGCCGCTGTACGCGACGCTCGAGAAGATGGACCTGACGCTGCTCGAGGCCGCCGCGGACCTGGGCTGCCGGCCGACCAAGGCGTTCTTTCGCATCACCTGGCCGCTGTCCGTTCCCGGCGTCATTGCCGGCGCCATGCTGGTTTTCATTCCGGCGGTGGGCGAGTTCGTGATTCCCTCGCTCCTCGGCGGTCCGGATTCCCTGATGATCGGAGCCGTGCTGTGGAACGAGTTCTTCAACAATCGTGACTGGCCGGTCGCGAGCGCGGTGGCGATCGCGATGCTGCTGTTGCTGGTGGTGCCGATCATGGTGTTCCAGTACTTCCAGGGCCGCGAACTGTCGGCGCACCGCTGATGCAGCGACGCTCATTCTTCGTCCTCACGATGCTCGCGTTCGGGTTCGCGTTCCTCTACATCCCGATCATGTCGATGATCGTGTTTTCGTTCAACGAATCGAAGCTCGTGACCGTGTGGGCGGGTTTCTCGACCAAGTGGTACGTGGAGCTGTTTCACAACGCGCAGATGCTCAACGCGGCGCAGCTCAGCATCAAGATCGCGAGCCTCAATGCCACCGGCGCGGTGATCCTCGGCACGGTGGCGGGACTGGTGCTGGCGCGTTTTGGCCGCTTCAAGGGCCGCACGCTCCTCTCGGGAATGACGACCGCGCCGCTCGTGATGCCCGAAGTGATCACCGGCCTCTCGCTCCTGCTGCTGTTCGTCGCGATGGAGCAGGCCTTCGGCTGGCCGCAGGGCCGGGGTGTCACGACCATCACGCTGGCGCACATCACGTTCTCGATGTCGTACGTCACGGTGGTGGTGCAATCGCGGCTCACCACCTTCGACGAAGCGCTGGAGGAGGCGGCGATGGACCTCGGTGCGCGCCCGGCCAAGGTGTTCTTCGTCATCACGCTGCCGATCATCCTGCCCGCGATCATTTCGGGATGGCTCCTGGCCTTCACCCTGTCGTGGGACGATCTCGTCATCACCAGCTTCGTCTCCGGCCCGGGCTCGACCACGCTGCCGATGCTCATCTTTTCGAAAGTGCGCCTCGGCGTGAGTCCCGACATCAACGCGCTGGCGACGATCCTGGTGCTGATCGTCACCGTCGGGATCGTCGCTTCCGCCTTCTGGATGCAGCGCCAGGAACGGATCCGCCAGCGCGATGTCCAGATGGCATTGGCGGCGAACGAATAGATGAATCGTCTCGGCTTTGACGTCGGAGGGAGCTCGATCAAGGGCGCCCCCGTGGATCTCTCCACGGGCGAGCTGGTGCGGGCGCCCGCCACTGTCAAGACACCGCAGCCGGCGACACTCATGGCGGTCGCGGACGCGATCGATGCGCTCGCCGTGCAGCTCGACGCGAACGGGCCGGTCGGGCTCGCCGTGCCGAGCGTCGTCAAGGGCGGCGTCACCTGGACCGCCGCGAACATCGACGCGAGCTGGATCGGCGCGCCGGCCGAGGCGGTGATTGCCAAGCGGCTCGACCGGCCGATCACCCTGCTCAATGATGGCGATGCCGCCGGCATGGCGGAGATGCAGCTGGGCGCGGGGCGGGGCCGTCGCGGCCTCGTGATGGTGCTGATCTTCGGCACCGGTATCGGCAGTGCGCTGTTCGTGGACGGCAAGCTCCTGCCCAACACCGAGCTCGGTCACCTCGAGGTCAGCGGCGTCGAGGCCGAACAGCACGCGTCGGGCCGCACACGCACCGCGGAGAAGCTCGACTGGCGCAAGTGGGCGGACCGCGTCAACGACGTGCTCGCCACCTACCAGGCGCTCTTCTGGCCCGACCTCTTCATCATCGGCGGGGGCGTCACCGAGCACTTCGCGAGTTTCTCGCCACTCCTGCAATCGCGCGTGGAAATACTGCCGGCGAAATTCCGCGCGCATGCCGGCATCGTCGGCGCGGCGCTCGCCGCCGGCGCCTGATCGAGCATGCGCTTCACCTCGAAGCTTCCGGACGTCGGCACCACCATCTTCACGGTGGTCACGCAGCGCGCGCAGGAGCTCGGCGCGATCAACCTTGCGCAGGGATTTCCCGACTACGACATCGAGCCCGAGCTGTGCGATCTGCTGGACAAGCACGTGCGAGCAGGGCGCAACCAATATGCGCCGATGATGGGGGTGCCGGACCTGCGGCAGGAGATCGCGCGCAAGCTCGAGCGCACGCAGGGCGTGACTGTGGATCCCGACCGGGAGATCACCGTCACCGTCGGTGGAACCGAGGGACTGTTCTCGGCGGTGAGCACGTGCGTTGGCACGGGCGATGAAGCGATCGTGTTCGATCCCGCGTATGACTCCTACGACCCGGCGGTCCGTCTCGCCGGAGCGAAGTGCATTCACGTTCCGCTGGAGTTGCCGCGGTTCGACATGCCGTGGGAACGCTTGAAGGCCGCTCTCTCCCCGCGCACCCGTCTCGTGATCCTGAACAACCCGCACAACCCCGCGTGTCGCGTGCTCGAGCGCAGCGACCTGGACACCCTGGCGGAGCTGCTGCGCGGAACGGATGCACTTCTGTTGTCGGACGAAGTCTACGAGCACCTCGTGCTCGACGGCCGCAGGCACGCCTCCGTGCTCAGCCATCCGGAACTGCGGCAACGTTCATTTGCCGTGTTCTCGTTCGGCAAGACCTTTCATGCGACCGGCTGGCGGCTCGGCTATTGCGTCGCGCCGCCCGCACTCACCACGGAGTTCCGCAAGGCGCATCAATTCAATACCTTCGCGGTCTTCACCCCGGTGCAGTACGCCATTGCCGAGTACCTGCGTACTTACCCCGAGCGCCTCGCGCAGCTGCCTGAATTCTTCACGAGCAAGCGCGACCTGTTCTGCGGACTGCTGGCGGGCTCGGGACTGAGCTGGACGCCGGCCGAGGGCACGTACTTTCAGCTGGTGGATTTTTCCGGGCTGAGCGACGCGGACGACATGAGTTTCGCGGACGCGCTGCTGCGCGAGGCGGGCGTCGCATCGATTCCGCTCGCGCCCTTCTATCAGCATCCGCCCAAGCTCAGCGTCGTGCGTTTTTGCTTCGCTAAGCGCGACGAAACATTGCGCGCCGGCGCGGAGCGCCTCAAGCGCTGGCGCGCAAAAAGCTGAACCTGCAATTCTTGCAATGCTTTTCGCGGCGGAACATTTGCTTCGCGCCAAGGTCGGCTCACAGTGGGCGCGTCATCAGCCGCTCGAACCGAAGCGGTGCGCCGCCACCAGAGCAAGGAGGATCCGAGATGATTTGTTCAGTGTTGATGAAGACGAGTATCGAGTCCGTGACTCCGGAGGAGTCAGTCGTGAGCGCCGCGCGCCTGATGCGTGACGGCAATATCGGTTTCCTGCCGGTCTGCGAGGAGTACTCGGGAAGAGTCCTGGGCACGATCACGGACCGGGACATCGCCATGCGGCTGGTCGCCGAGCGACGGCCGTTGTGGACCCGCGTCGAGGAGCTGATGACCCGCGATGTCATCGCGTGCAGCCCCGACGATGAGATCGACGCCGCCGAGGACCTGATGGCGGAAAACCAGGTGTCGCGCGTCATGTGCATCGACGACGACGAACAACTGGTGGGAGTCATCAGTCTCTCGGATGTCGCGCAGATGGACGGCACGCACGCAGCGCGCACCCTCGAGCAGGTCAGTGCGCGTGAGGCCAACCTGGGCTCGCCGCTGTCACCGGCACACCACCGCCGCTGATCGATCCCGGCCGCCTCGTCTTCAGCGCAGGCCGGTTTCCTGGCGCGCGATGACGAGGCGCTGGATCTCGCTGGTGCCCTCGTAGATTTCCGTGATCTTTGCGTCACGGAAGTAGCGCTCGAGCGGCATTTCCTTGCTGTAGCCCATGCCGCCATGGATCTGCACCGCCTGGTGCGTGATGTACATGGCGGCTTCCGAAGCAAACAGCTTGGCGATGCTCGCCTCGAGCGTGTTGCGTCCGCCGGTCCGCGCGGCCTCGCCCTTGCTCCATGCGGCGCGGTGGGTGAGCAGTCGCGCGGCATCGAGCCGGCACTTCATGTCGGCGAGCTTCGACTGGATCATCTGGAACGTGCCGATCGGCGCACCGAAGGCCTCGCGCTCACGCGCGTACTGCACCGAGGCCTCGTAGGCCGCGCGCGCGATGCCGACCGCCTGCGCTGCGATGCCGACGCGACCCGCGTCGAGTATGGTCATCGCAATCAGGAAGCCCTGGCCTTCCTCGCCGAGGCGGTTCTCGACCGGGCAGCGATAGTCCGCGAGCTCGACCTCGCATGTGGCTGAGGCACGGATGCCGAGTTTCGGCTCGGTCTTGCCACGGACGTAGCCCTTCTGACTGGAGTCGAGGATGAAGGCCGTGATGCCTTTGGCCTTCTTCTCCGGTTGCGTGGCCGCGAACAGCACCATGTAGCGCGCCACGGGCCCCGAGGTGATCCAGGACTTCTTGCCGTTGATGATGTAGTGCGAGCCGTCCTTGGCGAGCACGGCACGCGTGCGCATGGCGCTCGCGTCGGAGCCCGACTGCGGCTCGGTGAGGCCATAGCAGCCGACTTCCTTGCCGCTCGCGACCGGCGTGACGAACTCGCGCCGCTGGCGCTCGGTGCCGAACTTGAGGATGCCGTTGCAGTAGAGCGAATTGTTCACCGAGACGATGGTCGAGTGAGCGGCATCGGCAGCGGCTATTTCCTCGAGCATCAGCACGAAGCTGAGGGCATCGAGGCCCGCGCCGCCGTACTCCTCGGGCACCTCGATGCCCATGAAGCCGAGCTCTCCGGCCTTGGCGATGGTGGCGGCCGGAAACTCGCCGCTCGCGTCATGACGGGCGGCGACCGGCACGATCTCGTTCTGCGCGAATTCGCGTGCAGCAGCCTGGATCATCTGCTGTTCTTCGGTCAGTTGGAAATCCATGGATAGGTCCGCGGGAGATAAGGCCGCGCATTATAATCTGCCGGCCCATGAAAAAGCCCACGCGCGTCAACCACCCGCCTGCGGTGGAGCTCCCGGCCGACAACCGGCCGGTGGTGGCCCCGATCTACCAGTCGGTCAAGTTCGAGTTCGACACGCTGGAGGAAACGCAGCGGAACCTGCGTGGCGAGCGTGCCGGGTTCTTTTATTCACGCGCCTCGAACCCGACGCTGCGCCAGCTCGAGCTCCTCGTGGCGGAGCTGCAGGGCCGCGAGGACGCGCTGGTCACCGGATCGGGCGTGGCGGCCGTAGGCCACTGCCTGCTGGCGCTGACCAAGCAAGGCGATCACGTGCTGTGCTTCCTCGAAAGTTACGGCGCGACGCGTTATGCCATCAAGCGCGTGCTGGGACGATTCGGCGTCAGCCACACGATCCTGTCGATCGAGGATCTCGCAGGCGCGGAACGGACGTTGGCCGCAACGCCCACGCGTCTCGTGATCTTCGAAAGCCCCACGAACCCGGTGACCAAGATCGCCGATATCGCGCGCCTCACGGCCATGGCGCGTGCGCACGGCGCGCTGACGGTGCTCGACAATACGTTCGCCGGCTTCCACAACCACGGCCAGTACGACATCGACATTTTCGTGCACAGCCTCACCAAGTATGCCTCCGGGCATGGCGATGTCATGGGTGGGGCCGTGATCGCGCACAAGGAGCTGATCCGCGCCATGCGTGCGGACTTCGTGAACCTCGGCGCCTTTCTCGATCCGCATGCGGCGTTCCTGGTGCTGCGCGGTCTCAAGACCTACTTCGTGCGCGCCCGCGAGCAGAACGCGAACGCGCTGCGCATCGCGCGCTACCTTGCCGCACACGCCCAGGTGGCCCGCGTGTTCTACCCCGGCCTCGAGACTCATCCGCAGCACGAGCTGGCGCGCGCGCAGATGCACGACTTCGGCAGCATCGTCAGCTTCGACATTCGGGGTGGCGCGGAAGTGGCGCGGCGCTTCACCGATGCGCTGACGCTGTTCGCCAAGACTCCGAGCCTCGGCTCGACCGAGTCGCTCGTGCTTCCGCCGCAGCTCCTGCGCGCGCGCGATCTCACTCCTGCGCAGCTCGAGCAGTCGGGCGTCTCGGACAGCACGGTGCGCCTTTCGATCGGCATCGAGGACGCCGACGATCTCATTGCCGATCTCGGCCAGGCGCTCGAGCGCGGCTGAGCGAGGAATCCGCAGAGGAGAATTCGATGACACACCAGAGCGCGAAGGCGCCGAACCTGTTGTCGTCTCATTTCAATCGCCCTTACTTCCGGGGTGTGGGCGTCGCCTCGGCAATGCTGGGCGCCGCGCTGCTGCTCGGCGTCGCGGGCTATCACTTCATCGCTGAGCTCGGCTGGATCGACGCGTTGCTGAATGCCGCGATGATCCTGACCGGGATGGGCGAGATCGATCCGCTGAGGTCCGATGCCGCCAAGATCTTCGCGTCGGCCTACGCGCTGTTCTCGGGCATCGTCTTCCTCACCGCCGCGGGCGCGATTCTCGCGCCCATGTTCCACCGCGTCCTGCACAAGTTTCATATCGAAGTGCAGGGCTGAAGAGGGGAGCGATGAGCGATCACATCGCCCTCGCGGTCAGCGACGGCCACACCATCGAGGCCGTGTGTCATCAGCCGGAATGAACCGGCGCAGCTGGCTGCAGGGCGCGACGTCCGCAGCTGCTGTTGCCGCTCTCGGCGGTTGTGTCCACAGCCGCAACCCGGCGGGTCCGGACTGCATCGTCGACGCCGCTGCCACTCCGCATGCCGGGAACGTGCCGACGTTCCGCAGTGTCGCGCAAGCCCTGGAGCAGGCAGCGCACAGCACGCGGGAGCTCTTCACGATTGCGATTCGCCCGGGACGCTATGTCGAGAAGCTCGAGATCAGCCGACCCGGCATCGAACTGCTTGGCACCTCGCGCGATAGCACGGTCATCGCCTTCAGCGCGGCGTCGGGTGAGCGCCGGCCGGGCGGCGGCGACTGGGGCATGCCCGGCAGCGCGACGCTGAGCGTGCGCGCCCCGCGATTTCGCGCGGCGCATCTCACGATCGAGAACACTTTTGACTATCCTGCCAACTTCGCGCGACCCGCCGGCGATCCGCTCCGGCTGACATCGCCGCAGGCGGTCGCGCTGCTCGCTGCGGCGGGGAGTGATTGCGCCCATTTCCGCGATGTCGCGGTGGTGGGCCACCAGGACACCCTGTTCGTCGACGCGGGCCGCAGCTTCTTCGAGCAATGCCGCCTGGTGGGGCACGTCGATTTCATCTTCGGTGCCGGCTGCGCGCTCTTCGAAGACTGCGAAGTCGTGAGCCGGCCGCGCAACAACGTCCCCGAGGGCTACGTGCTGGCGCCGAGTACCTCGGTGCACGACGCGTACGGCCTGGTATTCCGCGAATGCCGCTTCATTCCGCAGGACGAACGCGTGCGCGACGGGCAGACCTTTCTCGGCCGACCGTGGCATCCGGGCCGCGATTTCCCGGATGGACACTACGCGGATCCCGACGCGGTCGGCGCGGCCGCGCTGCTGCACTGCTGGCTCGATCGCCACATCGTCCCCGCAGCGTGGACGGAAATGGGCGGGCCGGCGCGCGACGGAACCCGGGTGATGTTCCAACCCGCGGACGCGCGCTTTTTCGAATTCGAGAATCGCGGGCCGGGAGCCGAGCCGCACCCGGCGCGCCGCCAGCTCTCTGCGCAGGACGCGGCGACGTTCACGCGCGCGGCGATCCTCGGCTCGTGGGAGCCCGCCCCGTTCGGCGCTCAGTAGCTGCTCGCCACCCGCACCCGGTGGGGGTGATACGGCAGCACTTCCATCAGGTCGCCGCTGTTGTGACGCTGCTGCACGTGGCGCCAGAAATCCGCCGTGAGGATCTCGCCGTGCACGTCGAGGAACACCTGCTTGAGCCCCGCGTCGAAGCCGAGAAAGGCCATGAAGGTCTCGGGGAACACGTCGTTGTCGGCCACGTAGAACCAGGCTTCGCCGCGCATCTCGTCCTCATCGCTCGTCGCCTCTGGCATATCGCGGAAACGGCAGTCGGTCACGCGGCACAGCTCGTCGTAGTCGTAGAAGATCACGCGACCGTGACGCGTCACGCCGAAATTCTTCAGCAGCAGGTCGCCCGCAAAGATGTTCGTGTACGCGAGGTCGCGGATCGCCTGGCCGTAGTCCAGCACCGCTTTCTCGGCAGCCTCGCGTGACTGGCTGCCGATGTAGAGATTGAGCGGCGTCATGCGGCGCTCGATGTACATGTGGTCGAAGATGAGGTCCTCGCCCTCCGTGTGCACGCTCCCGGCAGCCTCGCTCGAGAGCTCCTGCAGCAGCTCGGGGGCGAAGCGCTGGCGTGGAAAGCGCAGCCGCTTGAATTCCTGCGCATCGACCAGGCGCCCCGCGCGATCATGCTTGAACACCAGCTCGTACTTCGCGAGCACCTCCTGGCGCAGGATGGTCTTGGGGTACGGAAAGCGGTCGCGGATCACCTTGAACACGATGTCGAAGGAGGGCAGGGTGAAGCAGATCATCACCAGGCCGCGGTCGCCGGGCGCATGCACGAACTGGTCGTCCGACTGCTGCAGGTGGCGGAACAACTCCCGGTAGCGCTCGGTCTTGCCCTGCTTGGCCCGCCCCAGCACCGTGAACAGCTCGCTCACCGGCTTGCGCGGCAGGATCGACTTAAGGAACACCACAGCCTCGCCGACGCGCTCCAGGTCGACGTGGAAATACGAGCGCGTGAAGCTGAAGACGATGCTCACGTCCGCCTCGCGCATCATCACGGCATCCACCAGCAGGCCGCCGTCGGTGTTCTTGAGCGCGATGACGAGCGGCAACACCCAGCCGCGTCCCACCACGCGCCCCACGAGATAGGCACGCGTCATCTGGTAGAACACCGGCCGGATGATCTCGATCTGTTCCACCGCGCGCCGCTCACTCATCTGCCGGCAATGCGCGGCGACCTCGGTCGCGACGTGCGCGACGCTGCGATCGAAGTCCTTCCAGCGCGTGTGGATGTGGAAGTCGGCGAGGATCTGCTCGCACATGAACTCGAGCGAACCGCGGTTGAAGTAGGTGTTCGTGACCACGTGCGAGGTGATGCTGCCGAGAGGGTCGAGGTCGAGCGCCACGAATTCCAGGTCCGGCGCCACGCCGACCGTGCCGAACAGGCGCCGCGTGATCGAACTGAAGAAGGTCTTGGTGAACTCGGTGTCGGGGAGCGGCTCGACGATCACCGCGAAGTGCCGGCGGATCGAGCGCCACAGCTCGCGGTCGAGCGCATCGGCGCCGAGCTTGACCCTGAGCTGCGCAATCGTGGTGTTGACGAACCGGTCGTAGAGCTCGATGCGCGCCACCGCGTCGCGCTGGCTGGCGCGCCAGTCACGCGCTTCGAAGTGCGCCGGCGCGCGGCGCGTGATGGCACGGAACTCGTTGTTGTAGTCGACGAACGCCGCGGCGATGGCGTGGGCGCATTGCAGGGGGAGTGCGCTCGTGGCCACGTTCCCCGCCTACATGTTCTTGATCAGCGTGTCCCCGAACTCGCTGGTGCTCACTTCCCGGGCTCCTTCCATCAGGCGCGCGAAGTCGTAGGTCACGATCTTCTGGCCGATGGTCTTGTCCATGGCGCTGATGATGGCATCGGCGGCCTCGGTCCAGCCCATGTAACGCAGCATCATCTCGCCCGAGAGGATCACCGACCCGGGATTGACCTTGTTGAGGTTGGCGTACTTCGGTGCGGTGCCATGCGTCGCCTCGAACACCGCGTGCCCGGTGAGGTAGTTGATGTTGCCGCCCGGCGCGATACCGATGCCGCCGACCTGGGCGGCGAGCGCGTCGGAGAGGTAATCGCCGTTGAGATTCATGGTGGCGATCACGTCGAACTCGTCGGGCCGCGTGAGCACCTGCTGCAATGTGATGTCGGCGATCGCGTCCTTGATGATCACCTTGCCGGCCTTCTTCGCCGCATCCTGCTCGGCGTTCGCCTCCTTCTCACCCTTCGCGGCCTTGGTGCGCTCCCACTGTTCCCAGGTGTAGGTGCTGTCGCCGAACTCGCGCTCGGCGAGCGCATAGGACCAGTTGCGGAACGCGCCCTCGGTGAACTTGATGATGTTGCCCTTGTGCACGATCGTGACGCTCTTGCGCCGGTTGGCGATCGCGTACTCGATCGCTGAGCGGAACAGCCGCTCGGTGCCTTCGCGCGAGATCGGCTTCAGGCTGATCGCGGTCGTATCGGGAAAGCGGATCTTGGCGTACTGCTTCGGGAACGCCTGCTTGAAGAGCTCGAGGAAGCGCCGGTTGTCCTCGGTGCCCGCCTCGAACTCGATGCCCGCGTAAATGTCTTCCGTGTTCTCGCGGAAGATCACCATGTCGACCTTGTCCGGCTGCTTGACGGGCGAGGGGACACCCTTGAACCAGCGCACCGGCCGCAGGCACACATACAGATCGAGAAGCTGGCGCAAGGCTACGTTCAGCGAGCGAATGCCGCCGCCGACCGGCGTCGTCAGCGGGCCCTTGATCGACACCAGGTACTCGCGGCACGCGGCTACGGTCTCATCCGGCAGCCAGGTGCCGAGCAGCTCGTTCGATTTCTGTCCCGCGTACACCTCCATCCACTCGATCCGGCGCTGGCCGCGGTAGGACTTCTGCACGGCCGCATCCAGCACGCGGACGCTCGCCCGCCAGATATCGGGACCCGTCCCGTCGCCCTCGATGAACGGGATGATCGGCCGCTCGGGCACGCGCAGCTTCCCGTCCTGGATCGTGATTTTTTCGCCCTGTGCGGGCGGGCTGACCTTCATGGCCTTGGCCGTGGTGGACATGGCGACTCCTGGGACTAGAACGTGACCGAGGCGATGGTCCCGGCCGGGCTGCTCTCGAGGGCGATCTTCCAACCGTAGCGATCGCAGATCCGCTTGGTGAGGTAGAGCCCGACACCATAGCCGCCCGGGCGCGTGGTGAAGTTGCGGTCGAACACCTGGTTGATGTGTGCGGGCGAGATGCCGGCGCCGCTGTCGCGGATGCGGAGCGTGCGTCCGTTGATCTCACACTGCACCGTGCCGCGGTCGGTGTGCGCGATGGCGTTGCGGAACAGGTTCCCCACCACGATCGTCACCAGGCTGGGCGGCGCCTGCACGCGCAGCGCGTTGCCACAGGCGCACTCGATTCCGACCGGCCGGCCGTTGAGCAGCTCGCGCTGTTCCTCGGCGATGCCCGGCATGATCTCGCCGACGTCGCACACTTCACCGGGGTCGGTTTCGGACTGGGCCTCGCGCGACAGCATCAGCAGTGCCTGCGTGAAGTCCGACATCTCGTTTGCGGCGCGCCGGATGCGGCTCAACGCCTTGTGCGCGGCGGGCCGCTCCCGCGTGTGATCACTCAGGATCTCCGCGGCACCCTGGATCACCGCGAGCGGCGTGCGCAGCTCGTGGCTCGCCGTCGCGGTGAAGGACTGTTCGCGCTCGACGAAGCCGTCGAGGCGTTCGAGGAAGCCATCGATCGAATCGGCGATCGGCGCGAGCTCGTGCTGCGAGTGATCGGGGCCGAGCCGCTGGTTGCGCCGGCGCGGATCGATGTGTTGCAGGCGCTGCGCGAGCGAAGTCACCGGGGCCAGGATGCTGCGCGACACCCAGATGGCGGTGGCGGCGATGACGATCAGCGTCACCGCGATGATGGCGTACAACAATCGCCACGCCCACAACGCGCGCTGCTCGTGCAGCGTCACATCGAAGGTGACATACACGCGTCCGCTGTCGGGCAAATCCTTCACCAGCACCTGCAGGAGCTTGTCTCCCACCGGCACGCGCTGGTGGCAGCCGGGTCCCAGCGCCGCGAGCTCGCGTGGCAGGTCGGGCGAGCTGCCGCGGAAGAACGCGAGCTGTCCACCTTGCGGGGGGATCGGGCTCTGGTGCTTCTCGATGTACCCCGCGTAGATGGCGAGGTGCGTTCGCATCACATCGTTGAGCAGGCCCTGCTCGATGCGCTGGCTCGCCCAGATGCTCCAGCAGGCGAGCAGCAGGAGCGTCAGCCCCACGCAAAACAGAATTCCCCAGACGAAACGTGCGCGAAGACTGAGATGGCGCATCAGTCGGACAGGGCCAGGCGATAGCCTTCGCCGTGGTGCGTGTGCAGGAGCTTGCGCGCGAACGGCTTGTCGATGGCGTTACGCAGGGCGTACATGTGCGCGCGCAGGACATCGCCGTCCGGCGGCTGGTCGCCCCACAATTCGCGCTCGAGCTCGCGCCGCGAGACGACGCGATGCGTGTTCTGCATCAGCAACACCAGGAGCCGGCGCGTGCTTGGGTTGAGCTTGATGGCGACACCCTCGCGCTCCGCGATCAGCGTGTCGGGACAGTAGCTCAAGTCGGCCACGCGCAGCACGCCCTCGGTCGTGCGCGGCACCGCGCGTCGCGCCAGCGCGCCCAGTCGCGCTTCCAGCTCCAGGAGCGAGAACGGCTTGACGAGGTAGTCGTCGGCGCCCGCTTCGAAGCCCGCGACCTTGTCGACGACCAGGTCCTTCGCGGTCAGCATCAGCACCGGGGCGACCGCGCGAATTTCCGAGCGCAACGCGCGGCAGACCGCGAGGCCATCCATTCCGGGCAGCATGACGTCGAGTACGATGATGTCGAAGGGCGTGGCGCGCGCCTGGTTCAGGCCGTCTTCACCGGTCAGCACATGGCTCACCTGGTGGCCTTTCGTGGCCAGGAACTCGCAGATGTTCTCCGCGATGTCCTGATGGTCTTCCACGAGCAGGATGCGCATGTGAGCAGTTTGGCAGATCCCGCGACGAGTAAAAGAGCCGCGGGACCAGCTGGCCGTGCGGGCTGCGCGGGCGGGCGAACGTGCTGAAGTTCTTACCTGAATGATGAATGTCACATAACTTAATGAATGTCATAAATATTTAACTCCACCGCAACGGCTCCGTAGCAGACCGGAACCAACCTTGGCAGCGTCCAGTAGTGTGTCGTTGCCGCAAGCGACCGGCACCCGAGGGACAGGAGGTAAAAGGCATGGTGACCCGAGCGACAGAGGTGATGCGCCGCTTCGACGCAGCGGAACTGTCGCTGTGCGTCCAGGTGAACCGGGCGTGCGCGCGGCCCGGCGTGCGCGGGTTCTTCCGCGTCATCAGCCGGCTCGGCGACGGGTGGTTCTGGTACGCGCTCATGCTGGTGCTGCCGCTGCTGTACGGCGAAGCCGGACGGCAGGCGGCGCTGCAGATGGTGGCTACCGGGATCGTCGGCGTGCTGCTCTACAAGGGGCTCAAGCACACGCTGGTGCGCGAGCGTCCCTTCCTCTCGGATGCGCGCATCAGCCTCGGCATGGCGCCGCTCGACCGCTACAGCTTCCCGTCGGGCCACACGCTGCACGCGGTGTCGTTCACGATCATGGCGAGCGCCTGCTTCCCGGAGCTCGCGATCCTGCTGGTGCCGTTCGCGACGCTGGTGGCAGCCTCGCGCGTGATCCTCGGCCTGCACTACCCGACTGACGTGCTGGCGGGCGCGCTGCTCGGCACGATCCTCTCGACGCTCAGCCTCTATCTGCTCGGCACCTGAGCCACGAGGTAGAGCTCCCCTTCGCCGAGCGCGTAGGGCTTCCCTTCGATTCCGCTCAGCAGCGCCACGACGTCCATCCCGCTTGCGCTCAGCATGCGCGTGAGCTCTGCGGCGGTGTAGACGTGCTGCGTGCCGTACTGGCGCCAGACCTGCTCTCCCTGGGCCAGCGTGAATTCCGTCTCGAGGCGGCTGAACTTCGCGTCGTAACGATTGCGGATCGAGAACTGGATGTCGCCGAAGTCGTAGGTCTCTTCGGGCTTGAGGCTGGTGAGGATCGACTCGGCACAGGTTCCGGTGTGGATCACGACGCGCGCACCCGGGCGCACGGTGCCGGCAAGCGCGCGCAGGAAATCGAGCGTGCCGGCGTGCGGCAGGTACCCGAAGCTGTTGCCGAGACAGAGCGCTCCATCGAACGCATGCGTCTGCGGCAGTTCACGCATATCCGAGTGCTGCAGGGTCACGCTGACGCCCGCCGCGGCCATGCGTGCCCGCGCGCGCTCGAGCGCGTCCACTGACAGATCGACGCCGGTCACCGTGTGGCCGGCCGCCGCGAGCGCGACGCTGATGCGCCCGGAACCGCAAGGCACATCGAGGATCCTCGCGCGCGCACCCACCTCGAGCTGTGCCAGCAGAAACTGCGCCTCGCGCGCACTCGCTTGCGCCGGGATCACGCGATCCCAAAGCTCGTTGAATGGAGCGATGAAGAAGGTGCGATACCAATCGGCAGCCGGTGTGGGGAAGCTCATTGGATCTGTCCTGGCGGGCAGTCGGGCCAGCATTGCGCGGGCGCGCGAGTATAAGAAGCCCAGGCAGGCGCCGCAATTTGCAGCCGCGGCTGCGCGGGCGCCGCAGGTGTGGCTGCTACAATCGGCCGCCTGCAGGTGCCCGCAACAACAATGAGCCGCACACTGAAAAGCACCCCGGCGCGCCACGGGTTTCACATGCCGGCGGAATTCGAGCCGCACTCCGGCTGCTGGATGTTGTGGCCCGAGCGCGCCGACAACTGGCGGCTGCAAGGCAAGCCCGCCCAGGCGGCGTTTGCCGCGGTCGCCGCCGCGATCGCGAAGTTCGAACCGGTCAGCGTCGGCGTGTCGCAGATGCAATACGGCAACGCGCGCGCGCAATTGCCGGCCGCGGTTCGCGTGCTGCCGATTCCGAGTGACGATGCGTGGATGCGCGATGTCGGACCGACCTTCGTCGTCGACGCGCAGCGGCGCCTGCGCGGCATCGACTGGCGGTTCAACGCCTGGGGTGGATTGAACGGCGGGCTGTACGTTCCCTGGGATCGTGATGACGGCGTTGCCCGCAGAGTGCTCGCGATCGAGGGCGTCGACCGCTACCGCGCGCCACTGATCCTCGAGGGCGGCGCGATTCACGTCGATGGCCAGGGCACCTGCATCACCACCGAGGAATGCCTGCTCAATCCCAACCGCAACCCCGATCTCACCCGCGCGCAGACCGAGGAGTACTTGCGCGATTACCTCGGCGTCGAGGTCATCGTCTGGCTCGGCCGCGGCGTCTACCAGGACGAGACCGATGGTCACGTCGACAACCTGTGCTGTTTCGTGCGTCCCGGCGAGGTCTGTCTCACCTGGACGAACGACAAGGAGGATCCGCAGTACGCGATCTCGCACGATGCGCTCGAGCGCCTGTCGCAGGCTCGCGATGCGCGCGGCCGGCGCTTCAAGGTGCACAAGCTGATCCAGCCCGGCCCGCTCTACTCGACGCAGGAAGAAGCGGACGGTGTGCGACCGATCCAGGGAACGCGGCCGCGGCCGGCGGGGCAGCGCCTGGCGGGCTCCTACGTCAATTTTTACATCGCCAATCGCGGCATCGTGGTGCCGCTCCTGGATGCCAGGCGCGATGGGCCGGCGCTCGCCGCTCTCGAGCGCCTGTTTCCCAGGCGCAAGGTGCTTGGCGTTGCGGCACGTGAGATCCTGCTCGGCGGCGGCAACATCCACTGCATCACGCAACAAGTGCCCGGGACCGTCCGCGCCCCCGCCGCTCGCCGGTAACCGGTTGTAACCGGCTTATAACCGTCGACCAACTGACGTTGAGACCCGCACGCCGGTACCATCTGCGGCCGGGGTTCGGATCCGCAGGTCTGCATGTCGATCACGCTGGACCAGGTGACAAAGCACTACCAGGGAGTTCCCGTCGTGAACGACGTGTCCCTGGATGTGCGCGAGGGCGAATTCTTCGTGCTCCTCGGGCCGAGCGGCAGCGGCAAGAGCACGCTGCTGCGCGCGATCGCCGGCCTCACCAGCGTCGATCATGGGCGCATCTCCCTGCACGGTCGCGACGTGACCAATGTCGCCGCGCGTCAGCGCGGTGTCGGGCTCGTGTTCCAGAACTACGCACTGTTCCGTCACATGACGGTGGCGGAGAACATCGAGTTCGCGCTGCGAGTGCGGCGCATGCGGGCGCGTGAGCGCCGCGAGCGGCGCAAGGAGCTGTTGCGTCTCGTAGCGCTCGAGGGTCTCGACGATCGACTGCCGACGCAGCTCTCCGGCGGTCAGCAGCAGCGCATCGCGGTGGCGCGAGCGCTCGCGCACAAGCCCGAGGTGCTGCTGCTGGATGAACCGTTCGGCGCGCTCGACGCGAAGATCCGTGAAGAACTGCGACGCACGATCCGGCAGGTGCAGCGCGAGCTCAAAATCAGCACCGTGCTGGTGACGCACGATCAGCAGGAGGCTTTCGCGCTCGCCGATCGCATCGGCGTGATGAATCTCGGGCGCCTGCTCGAGACTGCACCTCCGGACGAGCTCTATGCCCGCCCCGCAACGCGCTTCGTTGCGACCTTTCTCGGCGCGGCGAACCTGCTGCTCGCGCGCCAGACACCCGACGGCCTGCGTTTCGGCGCGGCTCCGGTCGAGGTTCCCGGTGCGGAACGCATCGATGGGCGGCGCGAGCACGAAGTGGTCGCGGTGTTGCGGCCGGAGGAAGCCGAGCTCGCGCCGACTCCCGAGGCGCTGGCATCGCCATACATCGCACAGGGAGCCGTCGATGAGATCGTGTTCACCGGCGCACTCGAGCGGATTCGCATCCGCCTGAGCAACGGCGCAGCCACGCAGCTGGTGGGACCGGAGAACAATCCCGACGCGGGGATGCTCGAGGCGAGCCGCACGCAACGCGAGCAGCGCGTATTTCCGCTCTCTCCAGGCCAGGAGGTGGCGATCGGCATGCGGCGTATTCACCTGCTGCCGACGCCGCTCTCCAGCTACACGGCGTTTGGAGCGAGCGCTGCCGAAGCCGAGCAGCTGGGCCGGCACCCGTTACTCGTCGATCTCGCCACGCGCATGCGCACGCGCATCACCGTCTGCGTCGAACCCGAGCTCACTGCACACTCGCGAGAGGTCCCGGCAGCCTGTGCCGATCGCGGCGGCGTGGCGGTGCTGGCGGCAGCGCCTGATGTGGTCGGGCAGATCGAATGGCTGTTTCACCAGGGCATGGGCGAAGCGCTGGTGTTGCCCGCGCCGCCCACCAATCCGCAGCGCGTGCTGATTCATTGGCTCGACCGTACGGCGCGCAAGGGCACGATGGCGGTCGCGGCCAGCCTGTTGCGGCACGTCGCCGCCGAAGCGGTGTATGTCGGCATCATGCCGGCGACCACGCCGGACAGTCATCGCTCGCTCGGGATGCGTGCGCTGCTCGATGCGCGCTCGGAAGCGCAGGCGATGCACAGCCTCGACATGCGCACCGAGCTGCGTTTCGGCGACATTGCCGCTGAGCTCGCGACGCAGTTGCGTGAATCGCGCGACCAGATGCTGATTCTCGGTATCTCCGACATCCGCCAGCTGCGCGAGCGCTTCGCGAGCGTGTTCGCCGGCGCGCCGGCCGCACCGATCCTGGTGGTGTACCGTTCCGGCGAGGACGCGCAGCGCCCATGAGCAATTTCCGCCAACCCAGTGTGCTGCCCGGCTTCGGGCTCACCTTCGGCTTCGCGATGTTCTACCTGAGCGCGATCGTGCTGCTGCCGCTCGCCGCGCTGGTGCTCAAGGCGGGCGCGATGCCGTGGAGCGAGTTCCTGCGCGTGATCCTCGATCCACGCTCGGTGGCGGCCTATCGGCTGAGTTTCGGCGCGTCGCTCCTCGCGGCGAGCGTCAACGCGGTGTTCGGCTTCATCATCGCGTGGACCCTGGTGCGCTACGAATTTCCCGGACGCAAGATCATCGATGCGCTCATCGACATGCCGTTCGCGCTGCCCACCGCCGTTTCGGGTATCGCGCTGACAGCCGTGTTCGCGCAGAACGGCTGGATCGGGCAGTACCTCGAGCAGTTCGGCATCAAGGTGGCTTATACCTGGGTCGGCGTGACGGTTGCGCTCACCCTGATCGGTCTGCCATTCGTGGTGCGCTCGCTGCAGCCGGCGTTGCAGGAAGTGCAGAGCGACCTGGAAGACGCGGCCGAGACGCTCGGGGCCGGGCGGCTCTATATCTTTCGCCGCATCATCCTGCCGACCGTCACGCCCGCGCTGCTGACGGGCTTCGCGCTCGCGTTCGCGCGCGGGGTGGGCGAATACGGCTCGGTGATCTTCATCGCCGGGAACCTGCCGATGAAGACCGAGATCACGCCGCTCCTCATCGTCATCCGCCTGGAGGAATTCGACTACCAGGCCGCGGCGGCGCTCGGTTTCGTCACGCTGGTCATTTCGTTTCTCATGCTGCTCAGTATCAACCTCCTGCAGGCCTGGGGCCGACGCTGGATGGTTGCGGCGGGACGCTGATGGCCGTCGCCACCTACGTTGCGCAGCTCGAAGATCGCGCCACCCGCCCGGGCCGCGACACCATCGTGTCGCACCTCGCGCGCTGGATGCTGATCGGGCTCTCGCTCGCGTTCCTCGCGGCACTCCTGTTCGCGCCACTGGCTGCGGTTTTCGCGATGGCATTGGAAAAGGGCCTGGCGGCGTACCTGAAGAGCTTCATCGATCCGGACGCCGCCGCTGCGATCCGCCTCACGCTGACGGTGGCGGCAGTCGTCGTGCCGCTGAATACCTTGTTCGGAATCACGGCCGCCTGGGCGCTGGCGAAGTTCGAGTTTCGCGGAAAGAGCTTCTTCATCACGCTCATCGACTTGCCGCTGGGCGTCTCACCGGTCGTGTCCGGTCTCGTCTACGTACTGCTGTTCGGGCTGCAGGGCTGGTTCGGTCATTGGCTGCAGGAGCGTGACATCAGCATCATCTTCGCCTTGCCCGGCATCGTGCTGGCGACGATGTTCGTGACCTTCCCCTACGTCGCGCGCGAGTTGATCCCGCTCATGCAGCAGCTCGGCAACGACGAAGAGGAGGCCGCCATCACGCTCGGCGCGGGCGGCTGGATGACCTTCTTTCGCGTCACGCTGCCCAAGATCCGCTGGGGACTCATTTATGGCGTGATCCTCTGCAATGCGCGCACCATGGGAGAGTTCGGCGCCGTGTCGGTGGTCTCCGGCCACATCCGCGGGCTGACCAATACCATGCCGCTGCACGTGGAGATTCTCTATAACGAGTACAACTTCGTCGGCGCCTTCGCCGTCGCCTCGCTCCTGACGGTGCTGGCGGTGATCACGCTCATCATCAAGACCTTCATCGAAGGCACCGGCTATCGGCGGCGCTGACGATGCAGAAATTCCTGCGCCAGGCCTGGGAGCGACTCAGTCTCGATCCGAGCAAGGTGAGCCTCGGCTGGTGGCTCGCGATGACCAACGTCATCATCGTGACCCTGGCCGTCGTCGGCATCTCGGTTTTCGCCATTCGCATCCTGCGCGGGCAGGCGGACGCGCAGGGGCAGGCTCGCGTCCAGCTCGCGGGCGCGATGGCGCGCGAGGATCTCAGACGCATGGGCGAGGATGCACTCGGCGCGGCACGTGCTGCGGCGGCGCATCCCACCCTCACGCGCCTGGTCGCGGAGGATCGCGCGGAAGCTGCGGCACCGGTATTGAAGCGTTTCTGCCTGGGAGCGGCGGTCGATGCCTGCGCGGTGGTGAACGGACTCGTGGTCGTCGCGCGCGTCGGCGTCGAGATGCCCTGGCCGGAGTTGCTGACCAGTGAAGCGGAGCAGGGGGAGCGCTTCCTCGCCGCGCCGAAGGACCGCACTCATGCGGTGCTCGGCGCTTCCGCGCCCTTCGCGAACCTCGGCGGCTTCAAGGTGCTGGTCGCGCGCGTGCTGGATGACAAGGCGGCGCGGCAGCTGAGCCAGCACGCGGGGCTGCCGGTGCGGCTCATCGACTACCGCACGTTTGCGGCTGCGCCCGTGGACGATTTCACGGCGCTGCATACTGCGGGCCTTGCGGACGGCCGTTCGGCCCTGGCGCGCATCGAATCGCTGGACCTGTACGCCGCGAGCTTTCCGGTGTTCGCGGCGAGCGGCGAAGCCGTGACGCTGATCGAGACGCGTTTGCCGACCAAGGAACTGGATACGGCGGTCGCGCGGCTCGTCAAGCGGCTCTTGATCACCGCGTTGGTGATCGGCCTGCTGGCCGTCGGCGCGGGCATCGTTCTCGGCCAGCAGGTCGCGGGTCCGAGCCGCGCACTCACCGAGGCCGCCGCGCGCCTCGGCAAGGGCGATTTTTCCATCTCGATTCCGACCGGCGGCGTTGCCGAGATGGCGGTGCTGTCGCGGACGATGGAGGATATGCGCCGCAATCTCGTCGATCTCACCGGCACGCTGCGGCGCCGGGAGGCCGAGGCGCAGGCTGTCCTCGGCGGAATCGTCGAGGGCGTCTTCGCCGTCGACCGCAGTCGCTCCATCCGCTATCTCAATCCACAGGCTGCAAAGCTCCTCGGTGTCGAGGCCGGTGAAGCGATCGGCCGCTTCTGTGGCGATGTGTTGAAGCCGCAACCCGTCGATGGGGAGCGGCCGTGCCGCGCCCACTGCCCGATCCTGCAGGCGCAGACCGCCGGCAGCGCGCGTGCCGTCGAGCACCTCGTGCCGGTCGAAGGCAATCCGCGCACCACGGTCATCACGAGTGCCGCCATGGTCGATGGCCTGCAGGTGCAGGTGATCCGCGATGAGACCGAGCTCGAGGCGGTGCGTCGCGCGCGCGATTCGGTGCTCGCGAACATCTCACACGAATTCCGTACACCGCTCGCTGCACAGCTGGCCTCCATCGAGCTGTTGCGCGGCGGGCTCGAGACCATGGCGCCGGAGCAACGCGCGGAACTCGTGATGTCGCTGGAACGGGGCACCTTGCGGCTCACTCGCCTGATCGACAACCTGCTGGAAAGCGTGCGCATCGAATCCGGACAGCTCGGGATCCGCCGGCAGAGCGTCGCGCTGCACGACATCGTGACCGACGCCCAGGGACTGGTCGCGCCGCTCCTGGCGCAGCGTCACCAGCGCCTCGCGGTCACGATGCCCGAGAGCCTGCCTTCCGTCAGTGGCGATGCCCCGCGGCTCACACAGGTGTTCGTGAACCTGCTCGCCAACGCGAGCAAGTTCGCGCCGGAGGGCGGTGCCATCCTCGTCGGTGCCGAGCGACGCGGGCAGTCGATCGCGGCCTGGGTCGACGATCCGGGAACCGGGCTGCCCGCAAACGGTGGCGCATCGATCTTCGACCGCTTTCAGCGCGGCGCCGACGACGAGCCCGCACCCGGCGGACTCGGCCTTGGACTGTGGATCGTCAAGTCGATCATCGACCGGCACGGCGGCACGATCGAGGCCACGCGCACCGCCGACGATCACACGCGTTTCACGATCACGCTGCCGGTCGAGCCACCGATATGAAGATCCTGGTCGCGGACGACGACGCTGACCTGCTGGCGCTGATCGGCTTCGCGCTGTCGCAGTCGAGCTACCTGGTCGTGAAGGCGAGCGATGGCGCCGCGGCGTTGCGCCTGTTCGATGCAGAGCTGCCCGACCTCGTCATCCTCGACATCAACATGCCGGGGGCGAGTGGCTTCCAGGTCTGCCAGGCGATCCGTACGCGTTCGGCGGTGCCGATCATGATGCTCACGGTGCGCGGCGAGGAGGAGGACCTGGTCAAGGCGCTCGAGCTCGGCGCCGACGACTATCTCACCAAGCCCTTCAGCCCGCGGACGTTGCTCGCGCGGGTCAAGGCGCTGCTGCGCAGGGCGGGCAGTGCGCCTGCAGCCGAGCTCGCCGCGGGACGCGTGAAACTCGACGTCGCCGAGCACACCGTGCAGGTCGGAGCCGCTACGGCCGTGAGACTGACGAAACTGGAGCTGCGGCTCCTGCAGACGCTGCTTGCGAGCCACGGGCGCACGGTCAACTCGGATCGCCTGCTGGTCCAGGTCTGGGGACATTCCGGCGCGGGCGACCGGCAATTGCTCAAGCAACTGGTGCACCGCCTGCGACAGAAAGTCGAAGCGAATCCCGCCGTGCCGCAGCTGCTGCAGACTGTCTCGGGCGCGGGCTATCGTCTCGTTGTGGAGTGACGGATTACGGCGCGTAGATGCGATCGAATACGCCCCCGTTCGCGAAGTGCAGGCTCTGTGCCTTGGCCCATCCCCCGAAGTCCGCGATCGTCACCAGGTTGAGCTTGGGAAACTGCTGCGCGTATTTCGCGGCGATCTCGGGATCGCGCGGCCGGTAGAAGTTGCGCGCGACGATGTCCTGGCCTTCCTTGCTATAAAGATACTCGAGGTACGCCTGTGCGACATCGCGCGTGCCGTGTCGCAAGACCACCTTGTCGACTACTGCGACCGGCGGCTCGGCCAGGATGCTCAAGGTGGGCACCACGATCTGCAGCTTGTCCGGGCCGAGGTTCTTGATCGCGAGCAGCGCTTCGTTTTCCCACGCCAGCAACACGTCGCCGATGCCCCGCTGCACGAACGTGGTGGTCGAGCCGCGCGCGCCGGTGTCGAGCACCGGCACGTTCTTGTAGAGCCTGGTGACGAATTCCTCGGCGCTTTTTTCACTGCCGCCGGGCTGCTTGAGGGCCCAGGCCCAGGCGGCGAGGTAGTTCCAGCGCGCTCCGCCCGAGGTCTTGGGATTGGGCGTGATGACGCTCACGCCGGGCTTCACGAGGTCGCCCCAGTCCCTGATGCCTTTTGGATTTCCCTTGCGGACCAGAAAGACAATGGTCGAGGTGTACGGGGAGCTGTTGTTCGGCAGACGGCTCTGCCAGTTGAGCGGCAGGAGCTTGCCCTGCGTCGCGATCTGATCGATGTCCGCGGCCAGCGCCAGTGTCACGACATCGGCGGCGAGCCCGTCGATGACGGTGCGTGCCTGCTTGCCCGAGCCGCCGTGCGACTGGTTGAACTTCACGTCCTGGCCGGACTTCGCCTTCCAGTACTTCGCGAACGCTGCGTTGTAATCGACGTACAGCTCACGCGTCGGATCATAGGAAACGTTGAGGAGCGTGGTGGCCGCCTCAGCTGCCGGGATCGCCACGCAGGCGATCAGCGTTGCAACCAGGACGCGTCGTGTGATTCTGAAACCAGTCATGGACTACTCCGTAGTAGAGGTCAGAAGCTCAGGGCGAAGCGAGTGAGCACGAACTTCTCATCGTCACGATCGCCGGCCGGCGTGCCACCCTCGAAGCGCGTGACGCCATAGTTCAGCACCCACTTGAGGTTCTGAGTCAGGTACCAGTTGAGTCCCAGCTCGATCGCGGACGCCTTGCTCGACGATGCCGTCGGATCGGCGAACGAGTCCGCGCCGCCGAGGAAAGCCTGATCGT
>DATFRO010000072.1:0-5226 GCA_035263105.1 Steroidobacteraceae bacterium
GCCGAGCCTGTACCGCGCGAGGATCGCTCGCCGGAATTCCTGGAAAAGTTTGTCGCCCGTGAAATCGACAAGTGGGCCGTCGCGATAAAGGCGGCAGGTGTGGTTCCGCAATAGACGATTTCGCTCCGCTCAGGGTCAATGCGCCCATTGCAGGCTGAGCCTGCTCCTCACTCCCCTGCTCATGCCGGTCGATGTGTGAAGCGTCGACTCAGTTCTGGAATGATCGGATTAGCGTCTGAGCGGCGCGGCGCGCCCGAGGATCAGCGCTGGACTTCCGTGTGAACAATGGCGACTGTTGCGCCGTCGCTGTGGATCTTCATCAAGCGTGCTGGTCTCTTGGGTGTCGTTGCGGACCTGTACCGGCGCGTGCGGGGCTTCTGACAGACTTTGCGCTTGACCCTTTGCGAGTTCCCCAAGCGCTGTTCTGGGGAATTGATGGGATCCATTCGGCGCTGAGCGGCTCGCTATGGAACCCGACGCCTCCAATGGGTGCCGAAGCTCGCTCTCGGTCCGCGGCCAAACCCTGCGGCCGCACCGCGCGCCTGGAACAGGCCGTCGCGGCCCATCACCTATCGCAAATGTATCCTTCCCTTATCGTCACTGGGCTGTACATGCTCAAACAGGGATATGCGATCCCTCTCATCTGCGCCGCGGCCTGCAGCGCGCATTCCACGACTGTCATGCCGCCCGATACCCCCGCAAGCTCCTCGTCAGTCAGGTGGCGGACTGCGACATTCCTGCCTTTGTTACGGTCCATTATACCTCTCCTTCGCATCAACGCTGGTGAGTAGCGTGAGATCGCGGGATGGGATGTCTCCTCGGGAACACCTTCCGTGAGAATGGAAGAGGAGTGTGATCCGCATCACGCTTTTCAGACCCTCCGTGCCCCGCCGCATCAATCCGTAATGGTCGATGGGACCCCCAGGGAGGGCCCGACATAGCCACGTCCCAGTTCGCGCCAATTGGGCGTGTGATGGCGACGCTCGCGACGTTCGCACACTCGGGGTGCTTCCGCGCTTCTTCCAAGATCATAGCGCGAAGCTCATCCTCGTTTCCCAAGCCATCCTGCGAACCCCAAACGCGTGTGCGCGAGCCTCATTGCGGTGGAGCGGGCTGGTTCGTTGCTGACCCGGATTTCTTTTCGGAGCGGACCGAGCCCCGCAACCATCCGCGGTATGCAAAGATGGATCGAGCCCGGATTCGGAAATCGCTATTGAAATTGGTGACCGTCGGGCTCGGTGCCGAAAACATCATTAGATTCGTTGGTGAAAGTGGCAGGCGCGGCACGCGCCCGACCGACCGGCACGCAAAAAGCAATTGCACAGCAATGCTTTGCGAAAGCGCGGCGAGACGCTTTTATCTCGCCCTCCTCCGGTCGTTGGGTCGAGGATGAAGACGAGCCCATCGAAGGCTGCGAGCGCCGGCATGTGCAGGATCCGTTCCGCAACAGGATCGAATTGATCGAACCGCATCGCCAGCGTGACGTGTCACGCGCCAAGCAGCACCACCCGTTTCGGGTCAACAGCGATGAATACCTCCTGCCCGGCCGGCAGGGGATCGAACGCCGCACAGCGCGCGATGAGCCGCTGATCCCC
The DNA here is from genome assembly GCA_035263105.1 of Steroidobacteraceae bacterium. GTDB lineage: Bacteria > Pseudomonadota > Gammaproteobacteria > Steroidobacterales > Steroidobacteraceae > DATBVX01. The sequence continues at coordinate 1,596 of DATFRO010000072.1, forward strand.
CCAAAGAACGTGCACCTGAGTGAAGTCGCCCTGGAAAACCGTCTTCTCGACGCGCGCCGGCCACACGTTGCGATCGCCGGCGGGGCGCTGCGGCGAAATTTGCACATGCACGGTACGCACTGACACCGTGAGTTCATCGCCCGCAGGACGGCCGTAAGCGTAACCATAGATCACCTGCCCGCCCGGCGTTTCGATCGCAAGCACGCCGTCCTGCGCGAGATCGCGGCGGTTGCGCCCGTGCACCAGATTGGCCGAGCCGACGAAATCGGCGACGAAGGCGCTGCACGGCAGGCGATAAATTTCATCGGGCGCACCGGTCTGCTCGACCAGCCCGTCACGCATCACCACAATACGGTCCGACATTGCAAGCGCCTCTTCGAGGTCGTGGGTCACATAAACTGATGTGATGCCGAGCCGATGCTGCAGCTCACGCAGTTCGATGCGCATGTCAGCGCGCAACTTGGCGTCGAGATTGGACAAGGGCTCGTCGAACAGCAGCACCGAAGGCTGGAAAACGAAAGCACGGGCCAGCGCGACGCGCTGCTGCTGCCCGCCCGAGAGTTGCGAGGCGCGGCGATCGACCAACGCCTGCATCTGAACGAGCGCAAGCGCCTGCATGACCTTGTTCTTGATTGCGGCCGCCTCCTCGCGCCGCACGCGCAGGCCGTAGGCGACGTTGTCGAACACGCTCATATGCGGCCAGATGGCGTAGGACTGGAACACCATCGAGAGGCCGCGCTTCTCCGCCGGGACGTTGATGTTGCGCGCCGCGGAATAGATCGGCGTACCGTCGATACGGATTTCGCCGGCAACGGGCTTTTCGAGGCCGGCGATCGCGCGCAATGTTGTGGTCTTGCCGCAGCCCGACGGGCCGAGCAGCGTCAATTGCTCGCCAGGAGTCACGGTGAAGCTGACGCCGCGGACCGCCGGCACCGCGCCGAAGTAGACCTCGAGGTTCTCCACCTCGATATGCGGCTTCGACACCATTTAGTTCACCGAAACAGTACTAAGGCGGCGCGTCACGACAACGAGGACGCCCACCGCCGCCGCCACCACCAAAGTCTGGATCAGCGCCAGCGTGGCGGTGAGCTCCGAAGCGGTTCCGAACCAGGATTCGACGATGGACGGCGTGATCACCTTTGAATGCGGTCCCATCAGCAGGATGGACGCGCCCAACTCGCGCACGCTGGCAATGAACAGCAGCAGCCAGGCCGCAACTAGGCCCGGCACAAGCAGCGGGATACCGACAGTGCGCATTCGAAACGTCCAGGATGCGCCGCACATTTGCGCGCATTCATCGAGGCTCTTGTCGACCTGCAGCATCACGCCCGCGATGGTGCGTACGCCGAGCGGGAGAAACACGGTCAGGTAAGCGATCAGCAATAACCACAAAGTGCCGTAGATCGGAATCGGGAAGACGAGCCAGGCCCACATCATCCCGAACGCGAAGACCAGCCGCGGCACCGCTTGCGGAAACATCACGACATATTCGATCAGCCCGGCACCCGGCAGTCTGGAACGATAGATGAGCCAGGCGAGCAGCCCCATGAGCACGATACCGATCGTCGCCGTCGCGAAGGCGAGAATCAGGCTGTTGGTCAGCGCTGAACCGGCCGCGTTCATCGACATTGCGGCGCGGAAGTTGTCAAGGGTGAAATTATCGGCGGCAGGAAATGCGACGGCGATCTTCTGCACCGATGCAAAAAGCAATGTGGCGATCGGCAGGACGACCGACACCGCCAGATAGAGCACGCACACGCCCAGCAGCAGGTAGCGCAGCCGTCTCACGTCGGCGACCCGCGGCCGGAACGCCTTGCCGGTAATCGTGACATAGCTGCCCGCCGTAACGATGCGCCGGTAGATGAAGAGCATCACGAACATCACCGCGAACAGTGACGTGCCCATCGCTGCGGCGACCTGGATGCGCGGGGGATATTGCTGGATCAGCTGGTAGATCGCGGTGGTGATGACGTAGTAGCGGTTCGGCGTTCCAAGGACGAGGGCGACCGCGAATGAGCCCAGCATTTCGGCAAAAACAAAGATGGCCGCGCCTAGCACGCCGGGAATGACGAGTGGCAGCGTGACGCGCAACATCGTGCGGAGCCGACTCGCGCCGATGACCTGCGAAGCCTCCTCAAGCGAGGGGTCCATCGACTTCATCACCGCGCCAATCATCACGAAGGCGACCGAGCCCTCAAACAGCGCCATCACCCATGCGATACCGTAGGGCGTGTTGATGTCGATCAGGTGTCCGCTGCCGCCGAGCGCACGCCAGAACTGGTTGATGAAGCCCGATTCCGGCGATCCCAGCATGCTCCATGCGAGCGCACCGAGCAGCGGCGTGAGATAGTAGGGCACCGCCATCAGCTGCTCGAAGACGCGCCGGCCCGGCACGTTGGTGCGCGTGAGGATCCACGCCATAATGAAGCCGATGACCAGCGCCATCAGCGTCGCGGCGAACGACACCAACAGCGTGTTGAGCATGATCTGCGGATAATTGAGCAGGGCCTCGAAATTGCCGAGACCGTAGGCGGTCGGCGGCCGTGTCTCCGGATCACCGACATCGAGGGCTGCCTGCAGCAGATAGAACACCGGGTAAAGGACGAGCACCGCGGCGACGGCGGCGACCCCATACCCGGCGATCTTCGGCGCGGAGAATGACTCCATGGATGTAACGGCCGCGCTCACAGCCCGAGCATGCCGTTCCACTCCTTCAGGAAGGTCGCGCTCAGCTTGGCGTAGTCGTCCCAATCCTCCGGATAGAGCAGCTTGAACTGGCTGAGACTGACACCGGTCGGCATCGGCAGCGCGTCGGTTCGTACCGAAGCGTAATAGAGATTCGGATTGGTCTGGTACCAGGCCTGGCCGCGCTGCGACATCGCCCAATCGACGAACAGCTTGGCGGTTTCCGGATGCGGCGCCTTGTTCACGGCGCCCACGACGAGCGGCGTCGCCACGAGGCCGTCGGCCGGCGCGACAAACTCGACCTTGGCGCCGCGGCTCTTGAACAGGATATACGCCGGATATTCGCCGATCGCGGTGATCATATCGTCGCCCTTCGACAACCGGTCGAACAGCTGCACTCGCGAATCGAAAGCGTGCGGCTGCAACTTGGCGAATTCCTTCCAGAAGCCGTCGCCGTAGAGCTTGCGCAACATGTACCACTGCACGAATTGCAGCCCCGAAGCCGAAATCTTGCAGCTAATCTTGCCCTTCCAGCGCGAATCAAGGATGTCCTTCCAGCCTTTCGGCGCATCGGAACCGGCGACCTTGTCTGTATTGTAGGCGATGCCGGCCGGATCGACGCCGGTCCAGAAGAAGTAGCCGTTCGGCGAGCTCAGGTGGTCTTTCTTGTACGCGCCGGATTCCGGCGACTCATAGCGTTCGTAGCCGCCCTTATTCTGGAAATCGAAAGCCGGCGCCAGGTCCGAAAGTTGGATCACGTCGACGTCGAAACGGCCGGCCTGGCGCTCCGCCAGAATCTTGCTGTAGAGCGCGCCGGTCTGCGCGCGCACATAGCTCGTCTTGATCTTCGGGAAGTCCTTGCTGAAGCCTTGCATGATGCCTGAGGTGCCGGCCTCGTTCTCATGGCAATAGAAGACCAGCTGGCCTTCCTGCTCGGCCTTGGCAA
>DATFRO010000073.1:0-17949 GCA_035263105.1 Steroidobacteraceae bacterium
TTAATGACGCGGGTTTGACTTTCCACCGATGATTGCAGCTTTGGTGAACGCCCGAGTTCCACTAGATCGTCGTAAAGGAACGGAGTAATGCTATCGCCCAAACTTGAATCGCGATGTCGATAGCGCACACCTTCGAAGACGCTGCGAAACTTGTCCAACAGTCGATAAGCCATCCCGGATCACGCCCATGATGAGGGCAGGGCGGACGGCGTTTTCCTTATCTACACCGAAGTTGGGAAACCATCGAAGCCGACTCGCCCAGCCGATGCCCAAGCGACGATAGTAGCGCTTCAAAGCCGCTACAGCCTACTCTGCGTCGGCCAGCGGAATATTGACCCTATTTGATTTGTATCGTGGCTGGGGCGAAGAGGTTGCCAGCTTCATGCGTCAACCGACGATGAGCCATGGCAAAATAGTCGCGGTCAACTTCAAGGCCAATACTATTTCGGCCCCACTTTGACGCGGCAATGGATGTGGTTCCGGTGCCAAGGAAGGGATCTAAGACCGTATCGCCTACGAAGGAAAACATCCTGATCAGCCGCTCCGCGAGTTCGAGGGGATACGGTGCTGGATGTTGTCTCGTTGAGGCGCCGGTCAGGCCAGTCCAGATCTGCTGAAACCATAGGTCGTAATTCTTTGCAGAAAGCACGCTCAGAACACGTTCCGCCAGAGTTGGCTTTCTGTAACCCCCAGGCTTCCGCTCCATGAGTATGAACTCAATGTCGTTCTTGATTACCGCATTAGGTTCGTAAGGTTTTCCAAGAAAACCAGCACCATTGCCCTCGGCTTCATAGACGGCATTCGCGATCTTGTACCAGATAATAGGAGCGAGGTTACTGTAGCCAATCCTTCTACAGTGCTCTTGAATGCTCGCGTGCAATGGGACAACCGTGTGTTCGCCACCGTTCTTTCTGCGAGACAAACACACATCACCCACGACGCATACCAACCTTCCACCGGACACAAGAGCCTTGAAGCACCGACTCCACACGCGATCGAGTTGCTTCAAGAACATTTCGTAATCGTCGATATACCCCATTTGTCCTTCACCATCGTTGTACTTCTTGAGGGTCCAATAGGGGGGCGAAGTGACGATCAGATGGACACTCTGCGCCGGCAGGTCAAGTTCGCGAGCATCCGCATGGTGAAGACTATGCGACGTTGGGATGCGCTGGACACAACTCTCGATCTCGCGCGTCAGATCAACATTCTTCGCCAACGCAGGTAGCGCTGTTTGTACGTCATCGAACTTCAAGAGATGCGGCGGTAGATACAAGTCGAGGGACGGTTTTGCTGAGATGTGCTGCTTCCGGATTGAGGCAGCTTGATTTCCAATCTCAGTCGTGGTGGAGCTCATCAATCCTTCTCGTTGGTTCATCTCGGCCTAGCAAGTCGCGGCGCTATCTTAAGGGAATTTGTCTCGGGAGATTCGTCGACGTAGCCACGCAAGCGTTCACTTATTCAATCCTCTTAGGTCGCACCGAGCGCTGTGGATACAAACCGGAAACACTAATACCCGCTCGCGGTTAAGTCTCGCGCCCAACTGGCTGATTTTGGATGGTGGCCAGGGGCGGAATCGAACCACCGACACGCGGATTTTCAGTCCGCTGCTCTACCAACTGAGCTACCTGGCCATTGATGCGGGGGCGGCGCAGGGGGCCGGCCCGAAGAGGCGCGTATTAGACCGACGCGGCCCCGGGCGAGTCAAGGAGAAGGCGCTGGCGGCCTCATATTTTTCACATCCGCCTGCATGCTTCGCTGCAGATCGGCCATCGGCTCCTGGCTGACGCGCAGGAATCCCTGCGGCCGGTCGAGCTGCACGATGAGCATCATGACGGCGGAGAAGGCGACGGCGAGCGTGGCAACGGCGATGCTGCGGCGGCGCGATTCCGTCAGGCCCGCCTGGTAGCCCATGCTCATCATCCCGATCGCCGCGGTCAGGAACAGGAAGAACCAGATCGCATTCGGAATGCGGTTGCGGACCGCCGCCACGCGCTTCGCATGCACGTCGATGAGCTCGTTGAGCGAGTTGATGAAGGGACCCGCCGCGCCGAGATTGCCTTGCTGACGCGCGACGAGCGCCACGGTGGCCGCCCACATCTGGTTCTGCAACTGCTCGGAACGCTCGACGGCGCCTTTCGCTCCCTGCGGACTGGCCGCCGCGTTCAATCGCACATCGACGTATTCGCGCAGCATCGAGCGGATCTCGGATGAGGTGGGCTCGGACAGCAGTTGAGCGCGCAGATACGTCGTGCCGATCGCGTTCGCGTCCTCCAGCACCATCTCCCTGCGCGCGTCGAACCGCGAGGCAGCCATGCCGAAAGTGAAAGCGAGAATGAAAGCCAGAAGGCCGAGCGTGGCGCCCACCGAAGCCCCGACGGGTCCTTGATTTTCTTTTTCCCCGCGGCGGTGTCCGACCCAGCGTCCGATCTCGATGGAGGCCTGCCCCAGCAGGATCGTGAGCACAAATAGGACAGGAATTGGCACGACATCCAGGCTCGAACCCATCGCACTCCCCCACGCCGCGGCCGAGACCGGGCAATCTTGGCAGATATTTCAATGCGCGCTCGCAAATTCCTCGCCCATGGAGCGAACTTTCGCCGGCGCCAGAGTTCTTTTGACGTCTCCGGCGCGCGTTCTGTAGTCTTACGGCGCTCGCCGAGCAAAACATGCCGCTTGGCTCCCTTTCCAACCAACCCAGCGCGTCCCGGACTGCGCTGGCTGAGCGCTTCTGCCAGACAAGGGCGCTCACGACCGCGCTGATCGCGCCCCTGGCGGCGGAAGATTGCGTGGTGCAAAGCATGCCGGACGCGAGCCCGGCGAAGTGGCACCTCGCGCATACCACCTGGTTCTTCGAACAGTTCGTGCTCGGCCCGCACGGGCCCGGCTATCGCGAGTTCGACGCGCGCTTCGGCTACCTCTTCAATTCCTATTACGAGACCGTGGGTGAACGACACCGGCGTGCGGATCGCGGTCTGCTGACGCGTCCGACGCTCGAGGATGTGTGTGCGTACCGGGAGTCCGTCGACGAAGGCGTCGCGGGCTTGCTGGCACGCGGCGCAAGTCCCGAGGTCGCCGCCATCGTCGAGCTCGGCGTCCACCACGAACAGCAGCACCAGGAGCTGCTCCTCACCGACATCAAGCACCTGCTCTCCTGCAACCCGTTGCGACCGGCGTATCGAAACGCTCACCCGTCCGCGCGAGTCACCGAGTCATCCACGACCGGTGCAACGGCAGAGCCGCTGATCTTTCACTCCAGTCCCGAAGGCATCTACGAGATCGGCCACGCCGGGCATGCGTTCTCGTTCGATAACGAGACGCCGCGCCATCGCGTGTTCCTCGCGCCCTTCGCCCTCGCCCATCGCCCAATCTGCAATGCTGAATACCGCGAGTTCATTCGCGACGGCGGTTACACGACCCCGCAACTCTGGATGTCGGACGGCTGGGCGACGGTGCAGTCGCAGGGCTGGCAGCGTCCGATCTACTGGAACGCGGCACTCGATGGCGAGTTCACGTTCGACGGTGAACGCGAGCTCGACGATGTCGGCCCTGTCTGCCACGTGAGCTGGTATGAAGCCGATGCGTTCGCGCGCTGGGCGGGCGCACGCTTGCCGACTGAAGCCGAATGGGAAGCGGTGGCCGCACGACACCCGACCCGCGGCAATTTTCTCGACAGCGGCGCACTGCATCCCGGCTCGAACGGCGCAGGCGCGGACCTCGCGCAGCTCTATGGTGACGTGTGGGAGTGGACGGCGTCGTCCTATTCGCCGTACCCGGGATTTGCGCCCGCGAGGGGCGCGATCGGCGAATACAACGGCAAGTTCATGGCGAACCAGTTCGTGCTGCGCGGTGGCTCGTGCGTGACACCGGCTGCGCATATCCGCGCGACCTATCGCAACTTCTTCTACCCCACCGCGCGCTGGCAATTCGCGGGCATCCGGCTTGCAAAGGGTTCGGCATGAGTCCGAACCGCGCCGCAGTCTCGTTCACGCGAGCGGCGGCGCACGCCGGAGACCGGCTGCTGGATGAGATCCTCGCGGGACTCACGGCGCAGCCGAAATTCCTCTACCCGAAGTTCTTCTACGACGAGCGCGGCTCGATCCTGTTCGACGCCATCTGCGAGCTGCCCGAGTATTACCTGACGCGCACCGAGACCGCGATTCTCAGTGAGCGCGCGCCCTCCTTCATGCGCGCGCTGGGGCCCGGCCTGCGATTGATCGAGCCGGGCAGCGGCTCGAGCGCCAAGACGCGCATCCTGCTCGATGCGATGCAAGCGCCTGCGAGCTATGTCTGCGTCGACATCTCCCGCTCGCATCTCATGGCGGCGGCACAAGCGCTTACGGCGCGCTATCCGCAGGTCGAGATCCTGCCGGTGTGCGCTGACTTCACCCAGCCTTTCGAGATCCCGGAGGGCACGACGCCGGCGCAGTCGAGGCTGGTGTTCTTCCCCGGCTCGACCATCGGTAACTTCGACCGCGACGAAGCGGTTGCACTGCTTGCGATGATGCGCGATCTTGCCGGCATGGACGGCCGTTTGCTCGTGGGAGCGGACCTGCGCAAGTCGCCTCGCATCCTCGAGGCGGCCTATAACGATGCGGCGGGGGTTACCGCGTCATTCAACCTGAACCTGCTGGCGCGCCTGAACCACGAGTTCGGCGCGGACTTCGACCTCGACGCGTTCGTACACCGTGCGCCCTGGGTGGAAGAGCAGAGCCGCATCGAGATGCACCTCGTGAGCACACGGCGCCAGACCGTGCACATCGGTGGCACCGAGATCGGCTTCGAGGACGGCGAGTCCATCTGGACCGAGAGCTGTCACAAGTACGACCGCGTGCAATTCTCCGCACTGGCCCGTGAAGCGGGTCTCGACGTCATCGACGTCTGGACCGACCGGGAGGAGCGCTTCAGCGTACAACTGCTCGCAACCATTTAGAGATCCTCACCCTGGCCCTCTCCCCGACGGCGGGGCGAGGGGAAAAGAAAGGCGCAGCGGTGGGGCGCAAGTGAACTTCTTGAATCGGGGAACCTGTCATGGCCAATAGCACTGCCGATATCCGCAATCTCGCGCTGGTGGGCCACGCCGGCGCGGGCAAGACCCTGCTGGCTGAAGCACTGCTGCTCGACGCGGGGGCGATCCGCGCCAAGGGAAGTCTCGCGCGCGGCACCACCGTGTGCGACTTCGATCCGCAGGAGAAGAAACTCCAGCACTCGCTCGACGCGGCGATCTGCACTTTCGAAGCCGGCGACACGCGCATCAACCTGATCGACACGCCGGGATTTCCGGATTTCGTCGGCCGCTCGCTCAGCGTGCTCGAGGCGGTCGAAACCGTCGGCGTGGTGGTCAATGCCATCAGCGGCGTCGAGTCGGTGACGGAAAAAATGATGGCGTTCGTGAAGGATCGGGAGCTGTGCCGGCTCGTGATCATCAACAAGATCGACAGCCGCGAGGCGCATGTCGAGCGGACGCTGGCGCAGGTGCGCGAGATGTTCGGCCGCGAGTGCCTGCCGCTGAACCTGCCGGCCGAGGGCGGCAAGAAAGTCGTCGATTGCTTCTTCCAGCCGCGCGGCGGCCCGACGGACTTCGGCTCGGTCGAAACTGCGCACACTGAGATCATCGACCAGGTGGTCGAGCTCGACGACGACCTGATGGCGCTGTATCTCGAGCAGGGCGAGGAACTGAACCCGGAGCAGCTCCACAATCCCTTCGAGCGCGCACTGCGCGAAGGACACCTCATCCCGGTGTGCTTCGTATCCGCTGAAACGGGCGCGGGCGTGCACGAGCTGCTCGACATCCTGCGCCGCCTGATGCCGAACCCGGCCGAAGGCAATCCGCCGCCCTTCCTCAAGGGCGAGAGCGCTGACGCCGAGCGTGTCGAGGTGAAGCCGGACGCCGCGAAGCACGTGGTCGCGCATGTGTTCAAGGTCACGGTGGATCCCTTCGTCGGGAAGCTCGGTATCTTCCGCATTCACCAGGGCACGGTGCGCAACGGCAGCCAGCTGCTGGTGGGCGACGCGCGCAAGCCCTTCAAGGTCGCACACCTGTTCCGGCTCATGGGCAAGGACCACACGGAAATCACCGCAGCCATTCCCGGCGACATCTGCGCCGTCGCCAAGGTCGATGAGCTGCACTTCGATGCGGTGCTGCACGACTCGCACGACGAAGACCAGTTTCATCTCAAGTCGATAGCGTTCCCGCCGCCGATGCTCGGCGTCGCGATCGAACCGGAGCGGCGCGGCGAAGAACAGCGCCTCTCGGACTGCCTGCACAAGCTGATGGCGGAAGACCCGTGCGTGCGCGTCGAGCACCATGCCAGCGTGAACGAGACGGTGCTCTACGGCATGGGCGAGCTGCACCTGCGCATGATGCTCGAGCGCATGGCCGAGCGTTACAACGTGCACGTCAAGACGCACCCGCCCAGCATTCCGTACCGCGAGACCGTCACGCGGCGCGCCGAGGGGCACTGCCGCCACAAGAAGCAGACCGGCGGCGCCGGCCAGTTCGGCGAGGTCTATCTCAAGATCGAAGCGCTGCAACGCGGCTCGGGATTCGAGTTCGTCGACGAAGTGGTCGGCGGCGCGATTCCGAACCAGTTCATTCCCGCCGTAGAGAAAGGAGTGCGGCAGGTGCTCGGCGAAGGCGCCATCGCCGGCTACCCGCTGCAGGACATCCGCGTCATCGTGTTCGACGGCAAGTACCACCCGGTCGACTCCAAGGAAGTCGCGTTCGTCTCTGCGGGACGCAAGGCGTTCATCGACGCGATCAACCAGGCGGGGCCGATCGTGCTCGAGCCGATCGTGCGCGTGGAGATCACTGCGCCGTCGAACACCATGGGCGACATCACCGGCGATCTCGCCACCAAGCGCGGCCGCATCAACGGCAACAACTCCCTGCCCGGCAATCGCGTGAGCATCGGCGCGCTGGTGCCGCTCGCCGAGCTCAACGAGTACCAGTCGCGCCTCAAGTCACTCACCGGCGGCGAAGGCACGTACACGATGGAGCTGAGTCACTACGACCCGGTGCCGGCGAAGAAACAGCAGGAGCTGATGACTGCGTTCAAGCCGAGGCCAGAAGAGGCCTGAGGCCCGAGGCCTTGCTTCACTCGGGCGTCACAAATTCTTGCGGCTTCGCGGAGCCTCCGCCGAAGAAGAACTTCTCCATCTCGCCCTCGAGGAACTTGCGCGCCTTGGGATCGATCGGGGTCAGGCGATACTCGTTGATGAGCGTCGTCTGGTGCTGCACCCAGCGCGCCCAGGCTTCCTTCGATACGTTCTCGTAGATGCGCTTGCCGAGCTCGCCCGGGTACGGCTGACGGTCGAGGCCGGGCGCTTCGCGTCCGAGCAGGACGCACTGCACGGTGCGGCTCATGCGAGGCGCTCGGCGAACAACGAATCAATCAGTGTTTTCACCGGTGCAGGCAGTCCGAGGGCCTGAGGGGCGGCGGGGTTATACCAGACGTAGCGCCCGGGCTCCATGACGCGATTATCCGCCTGGCACTCGATCCGGATCGGATCGATCTGCAGATCAAAATGAGTGAACGCATGCCGGAGCGGTGCGAGTGCTTCGCGCGTCCGTGCGTTCGTATGCAACTCGCGCTGGCTCCATTCGAGTGCCGCCTTCGAGGTGGCGAACTCCGGCAATCCCCACAAGCCGCCCCAGATGCCCTGCGCAGGGCGCCGTTCAAGCAGCACGAACTGTCCGGCGCGAACTGCCAGCAACATGCAGGTGCGCCGCTGCGGGCGCGACTTGCGAGGCCGCGGCGTCGGCAGCAATTCCTGCGTCCCGTTAGCGCGAGCCACGCAGTTTTCAGCCAGAGGACACGCCGCGCAGAGCGGCCCGCGTCGGACGCAGACAGTGGCACCCAGGTCCATCATCGCCTGTGTGTACTCGGCGACCCGAGCGTGCGGCGTGCACGCTTCCGCGCGCCGCCACAACTCCGCGCCGACCGCCGGCTCGCCGGGAAAACCCCCGATGCCGAAGTAACGTGCGAGCACGCGCTTGACGTTGCCGTCGAGAATCGGATGCCGCTCGTCGCGCGACAACGCGAGGATCGCACCCGCGGTCGAACGCCCGATGCCGGGTAGTGCCTCGACCTCGCTCAAGCCGCGCGGAAGAGTGCCGCCATGGCGCTCGACCAGCACCTGCGCAGCCCGATGGAGATTGCGTGCACGTGCGTAGTATCCGAGGCCCGACCAGCGGTGCAGCACTTCGTCGAGCGGCGATGCCGCAAGCGCCGCGATGTCCGGGAAGCGCTGCATGAACGCTTCGTAGTAGGGAATCACGGTGTTGACCTGCGTCTGCTGCAACATGATTTCCGACACCCAGACGCGATAGGGCGTGCGGTCGCGTTGCCAGGGCAGGTGCTTGCGGCCGTGCCGGTCGAACCAGGAGAGCAGTGCGTCGGCGAAGGGCTCGCCTCGCGTCACTGCGCCGCGACCGTGCGCGAGCGCTCCTTCGCAGCCTTCTCGACGTTCGTGAACAGCTCCAGGGTTCCGCTGCGCAGCGTGTTGATCATCATCCGCGGGCCGAACAGCGGCGGAATCCAGAACTTCGGCATGATCTCGAGCCGGTACACGAGCTCGGTGCCGTTTGCCTTGGGCTGCCATTGCGAATGAGTCACACCGAAGCGAACGTCGCTCTTGTCGAGGATCGCGGTCGCGAGCAGTTCGTCGGGCCGCTCCACGACCTCTTCCACGCGTTGCATGGTACGGCAGAACAACCCGCCGACGCAGCCGCGCATGCGCGTGTAGAGCTGCACCGAGTTGAGGCGATCGCGCGCGAGCACGCGGCTCTCCTGGATGCGCGGATCGAGGTTCGGGTAGTCATCGTAGTCGGTCAGCACCGCGTGCACGGCGTCGGCCGGCGCGTCCAGCCTGGCGACGAAATCGACCACGTAGCGGTCGCCCTGCAGGTTGACGTCGAGCTGCTCGACATCGAGTGCCTGGGCGAGCGGGCTCAGCAGGAGGGCTACGGCCCCGATGATCAGGGCTTCTTGCCGCCGAGCCACTTGTCGAGCTTCCCTTTGAGCTTTTCGGTGAGATCCTGCTTCTTCGCGTCGAGCTGCTTGCTCGCCTCCGCCTTGGCGAGCGCATCGACGTCGGGCCGGATCTTCGGATCGTTGAGCGTCCCGCTCACGCGCACCGGGATCTCGGCCGCCTTGAGGTCCTTCATCTCGCTGCCCGCGCCCTCCTGCGGGACCTGGTAGAGCGTGGTCTGCAGCCGGTAGTCGACGGCCTGCGTGTTGAGATCGAGCGTGCCGGAGCCTGTGGCCCTCAGGTATTGCATGTCGATCTGCAGGTCGCGGTTCGACAGCACTCCTTTCTCTACGGTGCCCGTACCCTTGAGTGCTTGAAAAGGCGTGCGCCCGGTATTCGTCGGCGCCGGGCCCGACTCGCGCTTGAAAGCCGCCCGGGCTTTACGCATCTCGTACCAGAGGTCGGTGCCTTCGAGCGCGCCGTTGCTCAGCTCGAAGTCCATGCGTCCATCGAGCGTCTTGAGCAGCGCATCGGTGTCATTGCCGCGCGCCGCGAGCACCGCCGTCGCCGCACCCAATCCGCTGAGGCGCTTGGTATTGAACAGATCCGTGAGGAGCGGCGCGAACTGCACACCGCTCATGTGCTCCTCGATGGAAAGCTTGGCCACATCGCCACGCGCGTCGATCACGACATTGCCGCGATGCGCGCCGCCGTAGAGCTTCGCCTGCGACGGATTGAGGCGCACGATCCCATCCTTCGCATCCACGGTGAGCTTGACCGCGCTCATGCGCATGCCAGACAGGGTCAGCGAGCCGATCGCCACTGTGCCGTTGGCGTTCAGGGTCCTGAGCTCACTCACCGGCAACTCGAAGGGTTTGGAGACACCACCCTCCTTCTGAGCAGGCTTCTTCTGTTCTGGTTCCTGGTAGCGATCCAGATCGAGCTGGTCGACCGTCAGGTCGAAGCGCAGCGCCTTGTCCTTCAGGCTTTCGATGGCGGCGCGCCCGGTCACATGGGTGTCGTCGAGCGTGAGCTTGAGGTTGTCGAACGATACGCTCTCGCCGGTAGCCTTGAAGTTTGCATCGAGGGCGAGGGTCGAAAGCGCCTTCGCGTCGCGGGTCTTGGGACTCGCCTGGCCCATTTCGTCGAGCAGGTCGCGGGGTGAGACAGCCGGCAACCGGATTGATCCGGCAAAGCGCGGCTTGTTGACGATCTGCTCACCCTTGAGATTCCCAGTCAGTTCGGCGCCGGCCGCGTGCAGGACAAACTTCGGAGCGTCCAGGGTCTGCTGATTCAGGTCGGCATCGAGCGCCGGGATTTGCAGCTGGAACTTCCGCTCCTTGTCCCCGGCCTTTGCCGGTGCCTGAACGACGTCGAGACTGAGATCCTTGGCGCCGTAGTGCCGGGCCTGGGTATCGAGTGTCGCCTGCGACTTGAGCTTGAGGTGCATCGGTGCACTGCCCTCGCCTTCGTCGACGCTCGTCGTCAGGTCGAGATCGAAAGGCTCGCTGCCGCCGAGCCGGCCGGTCGTGAGGTTCAGTCCCGTGAGACGCTGGTGAGTGCCCGAGCCCAGGTCGCGGTAGTCGAGGGTCGCGTTCTTGATCGTGAGCCCGGCGATCGTCGCCGAGGTGGTCGAAGTGTCCTTGGAACTCGTGCTGGTCGAGGACTTGCTGAGGTCTTCCCAGTTCGTGTGCCCGTGCTCGTCCTTGACGAGGTTGACGCGCAGACCGTCGAGCAGGAGTCGTCGCACCTCGAACTGACCGCGCAGCAGCGGGAACAGCTTCACGCCGACATCGGCGGAATCCACCGCGACGAACGGACCCGCGCCAAAGTTCGGCGGATTGCCGAGCTCGGCGTGGCCGGTCTCGATCGCGAGCCACGGGAACACCGAGAGGGAAAGCTTGCCGTCGAGCTTGAGCTCGCGCCCGGTGCGATCGCGCACGGCTTTCGCGATGTCGTCCTTGTAGTCGTTCGGGTCAACGAACGCGACGACGGCGATGGCGCCGAGCACGAACAGCACCACCACACCGAGAGCCACCCAGCCTGCGATCTTCAGGCCCCGCATTCCTCACTCCTTTGTAACGGCTACGCATCGCCAGTGGCGATGCGCATCCATTCTAGCTGGAGGAGTGGACCGCGGAGAGGGCGGGTCAGTTCGGCGCTGTCAGCCGGACGACGACAAGTGTGCGCGGTGTCTCACCCACCGCTCGACGGGACTCACCGGTCGCAGATGCTGATGGTGCCGCTCAGGCTGTTGACGCGCACCTGGGAGCTGCCGGCGCCCTGCCGGAAGTGCAGCTCGCGCCCCGGCCCGTGCTCGCTCTTCGACTGCGACTTGGGGCCGAAGCAGTTGTTGATGTCGCCCGAGAAGGTCTCGATGTCGAATTCGGCATCGACCGGCGACTTGAACGTGAAGGACAGGTCGCCGGAGATCGTCTCACCGTCGACTCGCGCGCTGTCGGCCATCGCGCCGCGCATCGAGAGATCGCCCGAGGTCGTGCGCAACCGGGCGCGCGTGAGCTTGTCGAGCGAGAGCGTCAGGTCGCCGCTCACCGTCGTGGCGGTGATCTCGCCCGCGACGTGGCTGACCTGCGCGTTGCCGCTCACCGTGGTGAGGTTCAGCACGGAGGTCTTGCCTTCGCCACGCAGGCTCACGTCGCCGCTGACGGTCTTGACCTCCGCCTCTTCCGCATCGACTTCCGTCGTCACTTCACCGGACACGGCCTGCAGGCGCTGCGCGCCGGTGACGTCGTGCACCACGATGTCGGCGCTCACCGTGTTGATATCGAGGCGGCTCGCCGCGGGCACGCGAATCTGCAGGTCGGCATCGCCGCCGTCGCCCCAGTGCGTGGACTTCTTCAGCAGGACCTTGATGATCGTGCGCTTGCCTTCGCTGCGGAAGTCGAGCCGCTCGACGCCCTCGCCGAGCGATCCGGTCACCTGCACGACCTGGCGGTCCCAGCCGCTCACGTTCACCGTGCCCGCGACGTTGGAAATCTCCACGTCGCCCTTCGGATCCGCCTGCAGCGAGTGGTCGAAATCTTCTTCGTCCGCATAGGCCGTGGACGCGCACAGGAGTGCTGCCACCAGGAAAAAGCGTTTGATCATGATTGGGACCTCGAAGGAATCGTGTCGGCGATCTGGTTGACGTTGGCGAGCAGCGTCAACTCGTCGTGATAGGTGTTCAGGAGCAGCTCTCGCAGCAACGTGTCGTTGGGCGCGAGCTGCAGCGCGGCGTTGAGTTCGCCCAACGCGCGGCGGATCTCGTTCAAGTTGCGCTCGACCTTCTGCCGCTCGACCGGGGGCAGGCGATCGAGGCGCTCGGCCAGGCCGATCAACAGCTGGGCGCGCGCCTGCTCGTATTCGGGTCCCAGCATCGCGTAGCCGCCGAGGCTCGCCTGGCGAACTTGCGCGGTATCGCCGCTCGCCGGTGCTGTCGTCTGGGCAGGCAACGCGGTCGTCGCGGGCGACGTGGCTTGTGCGGTGAGGTTGCCCGTCGTGCTCGAGCCGGAACCCTTCATCACCCCGACTGCGAGCAGCGCACCGAGCGCCACGCAACCGAGGCCCGCCGCAAGGGCGAGCGTCCATCCCATCTGCAGTCCGCGGCGGCGTGCCGGGACCAGGGCATCGAGCCGGCTCGCGATGTCCGGCCAGAGGTCGCGCTGCGGCTCGATCGACTGCGGAAGCTGGCCCACTGCCTTCAGCACGTCGTCCTGCTCATCGCCGGTGTGGAGTTCGTCTTTCATGCTGGCCTCATGCGCTCAGGCGCTCGCGCAGCAGGCGGCGTGCGCGGTGCAGTTGCGCCTTGCAGGTGCCGACTGCGATCCCGAGCATGCTTGCCGCTTCTTCATGCGTGTAACCATAGATTCCGTACAACACCAGCACGTGTCGTGCACCCTCGGGCAGCGACTCGATCGCGGCTTCCACGTCGAGTGGCGGTGTCGCATCCATGAGCACCGACGGCTCGCGTTCCTCGCCCGCATCGTCCTGCGGTGGCGGCACCACTTCCAGGTGCCCTTTGCGTCCCCGCGCCAGTGATGCATTCACCGCGATCCGGTGCAGCCAGGTCCCGAGGGCGCTGCGTCCTTCGAACCGGTTGAGGTTGCGCCAGGCACTGATGAAGGTTTCCTGGGTGCAATCCTCGGCAATCGAAGCCTCGCGCGTGAGCCGCAGGCACAAGCCATAAACCTTCCCCGAATACGCGCGGTAGATCTGCTCGAAGGCCGCGCGATCGCCATCCCGGGCGCGCTCGACCCACTCCTGTTCTGTGTCGATCGCCCGCGGTGGCAACGTCATTGCGGCGCTCTGGCCCGTCCTCATGCATCGATACTACCAGCCGTGTCACGCAGGGCGCGCCACGCGCAAATCCGAAGGTATCCGACGGGTTAGAGGCGGCCGAGGGCCGGGAGGTTTGAATGGAAAAGCGGTGAAATTGCGCCGGGAAGGAGCCTGGTCAACGCCCCGGTCGCCGCCCGCGAGGCGTCGCGGGCGGCGCAAGGACAGGCGCTGGTCCTCAGCCGGTCTCGCGGCCGGCGAACCAATTCACTGCGTAGCGAATGAGTTGCGGGCCGTCCTTGATGCGCAGCTTCTTCTTGATGCGCTGGCGGTGCGATTCGACCGTCTTGACGCTCAGGTCGAGGGACTCGGCGATCGCGCGCGTGCTGATGCCCTTGCCGATGAGGTTCAGGATCTGCAGCTCGCGGTTGCTCAGCCGGTCGATCGGGTTGAGCGACACGTAATGACCGCCGGAGGTGAAGCGGTCCACCAGGATCTTGTTCACCGCCTCGCTCACGTACACGCCGCCATCGAGCACGCGGCGCAGCGCCACCAGGAACTGCTCGCTCGCGGCCTGCTTCATGATGTAGCCGTTGGCGCCGGAGCTCAGCACGCGCTCGGCGTAGATGGTCTCATCGTGCATCGAGAGCACCAGGATCGGCAGGCGCGGATGTTGTGCGCGCGCGTCGGTCACGAGGTCGATCCCGTCGCCCTGCTTGAGCGAAATATCGACGATCACGACGTCCGGGTGCAGCTCGCGAATCGCGGTGCGCGCGTCCTTCACGGTCTCGACTTCGCCGCACACGGCGAGGTCGTCCTCCTGGTCGATCAGGCGTCGTAAGCCGTGACGCACGATCGGGTGATCATCGACGATCAGGACTCGCCGTCCCTTCTTCTTCACCACGGGCCCGGAGTACTTCATCGTCGGTTGGCTACCGGTCATCATCTGCTCCTGCTCCTTGTTTACTGCGTACGAACCGCGCTGCTTTCCGGGGTCGGCGGCTGCCGACACCGACACACGACCTGCAATCCGCCACCTTCCACCGGTTCCAGCGCGACCGAACCGGACAACATGCTGGCGCGGTAATGCATGATCTTCAGACCCATGCCACGGCTGAGCTGCGCATCGCTCGCCAGGCCGCCGCCGTTGTCACGCACCGCCAGCGTGACGGTGTCCTTCGTGACGTGCAGATCGATGACGATCTGCGTGGCGTGGCCGTGCTTGACGGCGTTGTTCACCGCTTCCTGCGCGATGCGAAACAGGTGATCGCAGGCCGCGGCATCGAGCGTGAGCTGCGGCCAGACCTTGCCGCGAAAGCGCACGGTGGTGCCGTACATGTCACTGGCCCGCGCCGCGAGCGCGCGCAGCGCCGAGGGCAACCCGCCACGTTCGACACTCACGGGAGAGACACCGCGCGCCAGTGCGCGTGCGCCATCGATGGCGCTGTTCACCAGGGCCACGATCTCCTCCGCATCGCCTGCGGCCGGCGGATGTTCGCGGCGCAGCCGCCCGACCAGGCCGCTCAGCATCAGCGCCACGCCGGTGAGCTCCTGCCCGAGGCCGTCGTGCAGATCGTTGCCGATGCGCCGCTGCTCGCGGTTGGCGATGTCGATGATCTCGCGCTCGAGCTCGCGTCGCTGCGTCACGTCCTCGAGCACGATCAGCTGGTGCGCCTCGCCGCCGATGGAGATCGGCGTGATGACACAGCCGGCGGTAAATGCGCTGCCGTCGCGGTGCAGGCTCGCGATGTCGCGCGCGCAGAAGTCCTCTTCCGCGAGCTGCCGATCGATCTGCGCCTTCGCTTCCAGGAACTGGGCTTCGCTGTAGCGCGTGAGCATGCGCGCCGGTTGCCCGATCAGGTCGCGCGGTTCGTGACCGGTGAGGCGCCGGATGGCGCCATTCGCCAGGCGAATGACGCTGGCGGCATCGAGCACCAGCACGCCTTCGCGCATCGCGTCGAGAATCCTGGCCTGGATCTTCAGCGCTTCCTCGCCACGCCGGCGCACCGTCACTTCGGTGCTCGACACCGTGAGGCCGGTGGGCTGACCCTCGTGCATCACCAGGCCCACGCGGTTTTCGAACCATTGCACTTCGCCGCCGACGATGTGGCGCGACTCGTAGACCTGTGGACGTCGGGTCGCGAGCGCGCGGGCGTGCACCGCGCGCACCGGCTCGCGTTCCTCTTCCGGCAGCAGTTCCAGGATCGAGCGCCCTATGAGGTCCTGCGGCTCACGCCCCAGCAGCGGGCGGTTGGCGAACTGGATGCGCAGCTCGAGGTCCGTCAGTAACAGCAGGTCCGGCACGCTTTCCGTCACGGCGCGCAGCTGTTCGGTGCTGGTCGCAAGGTGCTGCTCGGCGCGCTTGCGTGCGTCGATATCGGTCGAGGTGCCGATGATCCGCTGCGGCCGTCCCGCGGCGTCGCGTTCGACGATCCGGCCGCGATCGACCATCCAGCGCCAGCTGCCATCGGCGCACAGCGCGCGATACTCGAGCTCGAGCGTGTTGAGGTTGCCTTCGAGATGTTCCCTGAGGCGTGCCTCGATGTAGGGCTGATCCTCCGGGTGTACGCGCTTGGCCCACGGATAGGCTTCCGCGTACCACTCCGTGGCCGACCAGCCGGTCATGGCGAACCAATGCGTGCTGCGGCGTGCGCTTTGCTGCCTCAGGTCGTAGTCCCAGTAAGCGATGTTGCCGCCCGACAGCACGGCGTCGAGACGCAGCTCGCTGTCGCGCAGTTGCTCCTCCAGCGAGCGCTGCTCCGTGATGTCCTGCGCGCTCAGCAGCACACCGCGCACATCCGGATGGGCGAGCAGGTTCGAAAGCCGGCAACTGAAGGAACGGCGAGTGCCATCGCGCGCGAGGAACCGCAGCTCCAGGCGCGCTTCATTTGCGGCGGACTCGGCACGCAGCACTCGGTGCAACTCATCCTGAAACCGCGCCTGGTCGTCCTTCGCAATGCAGCTCGGCAACGTCGCATCGATGAGCTCGTCCGGCGCGTAGCCCAGCAGGGACTGCGAGAGGCGATTGCAGTGAAGGATCGTGCCCTCGGCACTCAGCAGCAAAGTGAAGACGGGAGAGTGATCGACGAGTGTGCGAAACAGCGAACCTTTCGAAGGCGCATCCCGCGCCACGTCCGGCGCGGCATATAGATCTACGAGTGACTCTCGCGGCATGCGCACGACACCACCGTTCCTGGCGGTACTCCCCGGCGACAGCATATCGGGATTTACAGGCTTGCGCCTCGCTCGCCAGCGCACACACTGTGCTCCATGTGAAAGGAACGTCAACATCCTCTATGCTTCGCCGCGCCGCACACGCGGCTCATGAGCGGAGATCGACATGCGCATCGCGAGCCTGCTGCGATTCGGAACTGCTATCGCTCTGTTACTGCTCGCACTGGCGACCGAGGCCGCGGATTTCGTCACGGTCATCCGTGGCGCCACAGTAGTCTTTCCCGAGCGGGATGACGCGCACGCGACCGCGCCCGACCAGGTCGTCGTCCTCTCCGGTTCGCGCATTAAGACAGTAGGCCCTGCGAGCAAGGTGCGCGTGCCGCGCGATGCCACGATCATCGATGCGCGCGGCAAGTGGGTGATCCCCGGCCTGATCGACGCACATGTGCATTTCTTTCAATCCGGGAATCTGTACACCCGTCCCGATGGGGCGGACTTCAATCGCTATCGACCGTACGCAGAAGAAATGGCGCGCAACAAGGCGCGCCTGCCCGCGACCTTCAAGGTGTGGCTCGCGAGCGGTGTGACCGGGGTCGTCGATATCGGCGGACCGTTCTGGAACTTCGACGTGCGCGAGCTCGCCGAGCACACGCAAGCCGCGCCGCACGTGCGCGTCGCGGGTCCACTGATCTCGATGGTCGACCGCCCGCAGCTCGATCTCGGCGACCCGCCGATCATCCGCATCGACAATCCGGACGAGGCGCGCAAGCTCGTTGCGCGCGAGCTGGAGCGCAAGCCGGACTACATCAAGGTCTGGTTCATTCATCGCCCGAATGACGATCTCGCGGCGCAGACCGCGATCGTGCGCGCCACGGCGGAGGCCGCGCATGCCGCGAACGTGCCGCTGGCCGTGCACGCCACGGAGCTCGAGACCGCGAAGGCCGCGCTACAGGCCGGCGCGGACTACCTGGTGCACTCGGTGTTCAATCAGCCGGTCGACGACGAATTCGTGGCGCTGATCAAGCAGCGACACGCGCTCTACTGCCCGACGCTGTTCGTGCCGGGGGGCTACACGTACGCGCTGAGCAATATCTGGACCGCGACGCAGGAGGAGGAGCGGCTCGCCGACCCCGAGATCCTCGCGTCGATGCACGACCTCGACAAGATCCCGAAAGACATGATTCCCGAGCGTGTGACGAAGATGATGGAGGCGCACGCTCCGCCACCCGAACCCACGGTGGCGCTCGCGAATCTCAAGCGCCTCTGGTCGGAAGGTGTCACCGTCGTGATGGGCACGGATGCCGGCAACATCGGCACCCTGCACGGCCCGTCGATCTTTCGCGAAATGGCGCTCATGCGAAAGGCGGGCCTGAGCCCGCTCGAAATCCTGCGCTCGGCGACCACCAACGGCGCGCAGGCATTGCACCTCGAGAAGGACGTCGGCGCCGTCGAAGCCGGTCGCCTGGCGGACCTGGTGATCCTCGATGCGGATCCGCTCGCCGACGTCGGCAACCTGAGCCACGCCTA
>DATFRO010000074.1:0-2744 GCA_035263105.1 Steroidobacteraceae bacterium
TTGGCGGCGGGAGATTAGAGACTGGACGTTCGGGCGGGCGCATCCTCAGCGCAATTGAGCAAGGTTTCGGCTGGGGTGTCGCCAAGTGGTAAGGCAGCGGGTTTTGATCCCGCCATTCGGAGGTTCGAATCCTTCCACCCCAGCCACTATGAATCACTCGGCGACACCTACTGAACGATCGTCGATGGCGCTGTTCGCGGGCAACGCGAACCCGGCGCTGGCGCAGGAGATCGCGCGTCACCTGATGGTGCCGCTCGGCCGCGCGGTGGTCGGGCGCTTCAGCGACGGCGAAGTGAATGTCGAGCTGATGGAGAACGTGCGCGGACGCGACGTCTTCATCGTGCAATCGACCTGCCCGCCGGCGAACGACAACTTGATGGAGCTGTTGCTCCTCGTGGATGCCTGCCGGCGCTCGTCCGCCGCGCGCATCACCGCTGTCGTGCCGTACTACGGCTACGCGCGGCAGGATCGGCGCATGCGCGGCGCGCGCATGGCGATCGCGGCGAAACTGGTCGCGAACATGATTGCGAGCGCAGGCGTCGACCGGTTGCTGACGGTCGATGTGCACGCGGAGCAGATCCAGGGGTTCTTCGACATCCCGCTGGACAACGTGTATGCATCGCCGGTGTTGCTCGGCGATGCCTGGAAGCAGGGCTACCGCGACATGGTGGTCGTGTCGCCGGACGTGGGTGGCGTGGTGCGAGCTCGCGCTCTGGCCAAGCGCCTCGATGACGCGGACCTGGCGATCATCGACAAGCGCCGCCCGCGACCGAACGAATCGAAGGTGATGAACATCATCGGCGAGGTCAAGGACAAGACCTGCGTGATGATCGACGACATGGTGGACACCGCGGGAACGCTGGCGCAGGCCGCGCAGGCCCTGAAAGACGAAGGTGCGACGCGCGTGGTCGCGTACATCACGCACCCGGTGCTTTCGGGCAACGCGGTGGAGAAGATTTCGAAGTCGGTGCTCGACGAGATCGTCGTGACCGACACGATTCCGCTGCGCGCCGACGCGCAGGCGTGCCGCAAGATCCGGCAACTGAGCGTTGCGGGGCTTCTCGCGGAAACGATCCGGCGCATCCGGGACGAGGAGTCGGTGAGCAGTTTGTATATCGATTGAGTGTTGATGAGTGCCGCCTCTGGTCGCGGAGTGCGGTGTGTGTAGTGAAATGAACGGAGAACGCAGCCAATGAAGATTTCATTCGAAATTGGCGCCGAGTTCCGCGATGACCAGGGCAAGGGTGCGAGCCGCCGCCTGCGTCACCAGGGCAAGGTGCCAGCAATCCTGTACGGAGGCCACCGCGATCCGCGGGGGCTCTCGCTCGATCACCAGAAACTCATGGCGCTGCTCGACAACGAGCGCTTCTACAGCACGATCATGAACGTCAAGGTCGGCGACCAGACGCAGGCCGCGATCTTGAAGGACGTGCAGCGTCACCCGGCGCGCAACGCGATCCTGCACGTGGATCTGCAGCGTGTGGTCGAGACCGAGAAGGTCCGCATCCGCATCCCGCTGCACTTCAAGGGCGAGCACACCGCGCCCGGCGTGAAGGACCAGGGCGGCGTCGTGTCGCACCAGAAGATGGACGTCGACGTGACCTGCTTGCCGAAGGATCTGCCGGAGTTCATCGAAGTCGATGTCTCGGGCCTCTCGATCAACCAGAGCCTGCACTTGAAGGACCTGAAAGCGCCGGAAGGCGTGGCGTTCTTCGAGCTCGCGCATGGGCGTAATCCCACCGTGGTCTCGATCCACACGCCGCGTGCCGAAGAGGTGGAGCCGACTGCGGTCGCTGCGACTGCGGAAGGCGTGCCGGTCGAAGGTGCTGCAGCGGTTCCGGGTGCGCCGGGCGCTGCGCCCGGAGCACCGGGTGCGCCGGGGGCGGCTCCTGGAGCGCCGGGTGCGCCGGCTGCTGCGACCGGGGCTGCGCCTGCGGAAGGTGCTGCGGCGGGCAAGAAGGGAGACGCAAAGAAAGAGCCCGAGAAGAAGGGCGGCAAGAAGTAAGACGAGCGCGATCCGCTTGTCTCACCAGTGGGCCGCCTTCGGGCGGCCCATTGATTTCGGCCTCGGGCGGCCGACTGATTTCGAGAATCACAGATCCAAGCCATGGCTGCGCTTTCGCTACGACTCATCGTCGGTCTCGGCAACCCCGGGCCGGAGTACGCGCTCACGCGTCACAACGCCGGCTTCTGGTTCGCCGATGCGCTCGCGCGCGCGCATGGCGGGAAGTTTCGCGAGCAGCGCCGCTTTCAGGGCGAGCTCGCCAAGGTTCGCGTCGGGGACCAGGACATCGAGATCTTCAAGCCGCTCACCTTCATGAATCGCGGCGGCCTCGCGGTGAAGAGCCTGCTCGACTATCGCGAGATTGATTTGGCAGAGGTGCTGGTCGCGCACGACGAGCTGGATCTGCCGGTCGGAGCCGTGCGCCTCAAGTTCGGCGGCGGTGCGGGTGGCCACAACGGGTTGAAGGACCTGATGGCGCACCTCGGCGACAAGTTCTGGCGCTTCCGCTTCGGCGTCGGGCATCCGGGCAATAAGGACGATGTGCTCGACTACGTCCTGCGACGTGCGCCTTCGGAAGAGGAAGACAAGATCATCGGGCGCGTCGGCGATGCGGTCGCGATCTTCCCGACACTGCTCGAGAAGGGCGGCGAGCACGTGATGAACACGCTGCATCGTTCCAACCCGGTCGCGGCGGCGGATGAACCCGAGGACGAGGAGTGAGACGTCAGCGGCCTCAATA
>DATFRO010000075.1:0-36685 GCA_035263105.1 Steroidobacteraceae bacterium
GTCACCGGCATCACCAGGTCGAACCCGCAATGCTTGAGGTCGTCGTGGACGTAGACCGTGCCGCTGAGGTTGTGCGAGGCGATCACGTGGTTGTGGCCGGCGGCGGACAAGGCCCCGCCCTTGTACGTGAGGATGCGCACCAGCGACTGCGCGGCTTGCACCTGGTACGCGGTCGCGCCGGTGAAGTCGCGTTGCGCGGCACCGGGCGTCGGTCCGGCCGGGACCTCGGGACGTTGTGCCTGTGGGCAGGCGGCCAGCGCCGCACTCACCAGCAGGATCGCGATCAGGCGCAGCAGGCGGTCCATGGGTTCACCGTCGATTCAGGGTGGACAGGCGAGATTCTAACCAAGCGAAGTTGAGCGGACAGGAGTGATTCCATTATGTTGGCACGCCTGCGGGCGCCGAGGCTGCCGCCCGCTACCCCTCCAACCCAGGTGAGGCCATGCAGATACGCAATACGCTGAGTCGCTGGGGTGTCGTTTCGCAGACGTTGCACTGGCTGATCGTGATCCTGATCATCACGCAATTCGTGCTGGCGGAGACCGAGCACGACATGCCGCTCGGCCTGGCAAAGTTTGCAATCCTGGCGCGGCACAAGTCGATCGGTATCACGATCCTGATCCTCGCGATCCTGCGCTTGCTGTGGCGCTGGATGAACCCGGTGCCACCGCTCCCGGATACCCTGAAACCGTACGAACGCGTGCTCGCGCACGTGAGCCACTTCGGCCTCTACTTCTTCCTGTTCGCACAGCCGATCACCGGCTGGATCCTGTCGTCGGCCTCCAATTTCCCGGTGAGCTACTTCGGCTGGTTCACCCTGCCGAACCTGGTTGCGCCCGACAAGCACTTCGCGGCAATCATGCACGAGGTGCACGAGTGGCTGTTCAACATCCTGGTCGCCTTTGCAGTTCTGCACATCGCCGCGGCACTAAAGCACCATTTCGTACTCAAAGACGACGTCCTGCGCCGCATGTTGCCGCAGGTTCCCAAGACGCCGAGGTGATGCATGCGTAGAGCGATTGCCGGGTTCCTGTTCCTGTCCTTGTGCACGGCGATCGTTCTCGCCGGCGGCGAGGCGCCCAACGCCGCACCGGCAGCGACCACTCCGGCGGCCGCGCCGGCGACCCCGGCGAGCGGTGGCGCCACCTTCACCGTGGACCCGGCCAAGAGCTGGGTGGGCTTCACGGCCAAGCAGAGTGGCGGGGATGTCGATGGCCGCTTCGACAAGTTCACCGCCGCCATTGCTTTTTCCGACGCCAACCTGGCCGCGAGCCGCTTCGATGTGCAGATCGACACCAAGTCCGTGAACACTCAGGACGACAACCGCGACAGCGTGCTGCGCGACAAGGACCTGTTCGACTCCAGCAAGTTTCCCACCGCGCACTTCGTGACCAGCGCCTTCACACGCAAGGCCGCCGGCCAGTACGAAGCGACGGGCAAGCTCACGATCCGCGACGTCACGCGCGAGGTCCACCTGCCCTTTACCTTCCAGACGACGCAGGAGGGCGGCAAACCCGTGGCGTGGCTCAAGGGTGGAGTCGGGCTCAACCGCCTCGATTACGGCGTCGGCCAGGGAGATTGGAAGGACACATCGGTGGCCGAGAACCCGGTGCGCGTGAAATTCGAGTTGCGCCTGCTGCCGAAGTAATCTCGGCACATGACGCAGGCGTTCGACGACGTCGGCGAATGTGTTGAAGCAACCTTGCGCCGCTTCGGCGGCCGCATCGTACTGGCGTTGCCGCTGGCGCTCGGCAAGCCGAACCCGCTGGTCAACGAGTTCTATCGGCGCGCGGCGCGCGATCCCGAGATCGAGCTCCGCATCTTCACGGCGCTCAGCCTGCGCAAGCCCACGGCACGCAGCGAGCTCGAGCGCCGCTTCCTCGAGCCCTTCGTCGCACGCGTATTCGGTGACTACCCGGAGCTCGACTACGTCAGTGCGGTCCGCAGCGGCACGCTGCCGGCCAATATCGAGGTGGTCGAATTCTTCCTCGAACCCGGTGCCTACCTCAACGCGCCGTACGCGCAGCAACACTACCTCAGCGCCAACTACACGCACGTCGGCGCGGAAGTCCTGCGCCGCGGCGTCAACGTGCTCGCGCATCTCGTCGCGCGGCGCACGGTCGAGAACCGCACCCACTACAGCCTGAGCTGCAATCCCGACGTCACCCTCGACCTGCTGCCGCCGTTGCGCCAGGCGAAACAGGCCGGCCGCGACGTCGCGCTCATCGGCGAAGTGCATCGGCAACTGCCTTTCATGTTGGGCGATGCGGAAATCGCCGAGAGCGAGTTCGACTACCTCGTCGATCATCCGCGCTACGACTTCGAGCTCTACTGTCCGCCGAACCTCGCGCTCAGCACCGTGGACTACGGCATCGCGCTCAACGCGAGCGCCCTGGTGCGCGACGGCGGCACGTTGCAGATCGGTATCGGCGAGCTCGGCGATGCGATCGTCTATTGCCTGCAGCTGCGGCATCGGCAGAACGACGTGTGGCGCCAGGTGCTGGAGGCGGGCGGTGTGCGGTCGCGCGCGGAGGGAGCGATCAGCGAGATCGGTGGTCTCGAGCCGTTTCGCGCCGGGCTCTACGGCTGCTCGGAGATGTTCGTCGACGGGTATCTCGACCTCTATCGCTCCGGGATCCTCAAGCGCCGGGTCTTTCCGCACCTGCAAGTGCAGCGCCTGCTCAACAGCGGCGTCAGCGATGAGCGCATCACGCCGGACATGCTGGATCGCCTGGTCGACGCCGGCCTCCCGACGCACTTGAGCGCGAGCGACTTCGCGACGCTGCAGCACATCGGCGTGTTCCGCAGCGACTGCCGGTTCGAGGACGGATCGATTCACCTGCCGTCCGGCGACCGCGTGGAGCCCGATCTCGCCAATGCAGAGGTGCGACGGGAGCTTGCCGCCTCGGCGCTCGGTGCGCGTCTCAAGAACGGCGTGCTGCTGCACGGCGGCTTCTTCCTCGGGCCCAAGGGGTTCTACGCAGCCTTGCGCGACCTGCCGGAGAGCGAGCGCCGCCAGTTCAACATGACGAGCGTCGGCTTCATCAACCAGCTCTATGGCGAGGACCTGCCGCTGCGCGTGGAGCAGCGCCAGCACGCGCGCTTCATCAATACCGCGCTGATGATGACGCTACTCGGCGCGGCGGTTTCCGACGGTCTTGCGGACGGCCGCGTCGTGAGCGGCGTGGGCGGGCAATACAACTTCGTGGCCATGGCGCATGCGCTGCGCGGCGCGAATTCGCTCCTGTGTGTGCGCAGCACCCGCACACACGACGGACGGACCGTCTCCAACATCCTCTGGAACTACGCCCACTGCACCATCCCGCGTCACTTGCGCGATGTGGTCGTCACCGAGTACGGCATCGCAGCGATTCGCGGCCGCGAGGATCGCGAAGTGATCGCGGCCCTCATCAACATCGCGGACTCGCGGTTCCAGGAGGAGCTCCTGCGCCAGGCGCAGGCGGCCGGCAAGCTGTCGCGCGACCATCGAATCCCGGACGCGTGTCGCAACAACACACCAGCGGCGCTCGAGCAGCGGCTCGCTCCGCATCGGCGCGCGGGCCTCTTCTCCGAGTATCCCTTCGGCACCGACTTCACCGGCGAAGAAATCGTGCTCGCCAAGGCGCTGCGGCGCCTGGCACAAAGAACGGCGACCCGCTCCGGCAAAGCGGGAGCTGCCGCGGCGGCGCTCCTGAGCGGCGGCATTCCGGCCGCGTTGCGACCGTACCTGGCACGCTTGCAGCTCGACCGCCCGCGCAACGTGCAGGAGTTTCTCTGGCAGCGCCTCGTGGCGCTCGAGCTGCGCGACCTGGTGCACTGACCAGAAGGCTGTTGCGCTGGAACGCGGCCTTTGGATCGCGTGCTCGATCGTCGTGGGCCTCGCGATGTCGCTTGCCTCGCCTTGCACCGTCACATCGGCGTCACATTCGTGCCACGAGGCTTTCATGGCGCGTGTTCATCCTGACGGGCGCATGGCGGTGCTCAGGACGGCCGGCCGCCACGTTCAGGCCGAGGCGATGAGGCAGTCATCAACCGAGTCGGGTAGCAGGGACGGATGCGGTAAGTCCTCACGCTCTCCGGCCTGACACGATCGCATCGCGCTGCCGGACACTCAATGCACGGCGCGATTCTGCACTTCTCCCTTGCTCGCCAGCGTGAAGCGCGGCTCCGTCGCGGCGCGCTTGCCGGTCACGAGATCGGCGGCCAGGCGTCCGACCGCCGGCCCGTGCTTGAAGCCATGTCCGGAACCCGCGCCCACCAGCCAGACATTTGACCACTGCGGGTGGCGGTCGATGAGCAGGTCGCCGTTGGAGCTGTTCTCGTATTGGCAGACGCGCGACTCGACCAGCGGCCGGCCCTTGAGCGCCGGGAAACGCCGGTCCATGTAGGCGCGCACGTCCGCGAGCTCAGTGGGTGTCAGCTGGCGGTCCCCGACGTCCGGATCGATCGCCGGTCCGTGCTTGTCATGCGCGACCTTGAAGCCCCGCCCTTCGAGATCCGGGAAGCCGTAGTAGATATCGCCGTTGTTGAAGTCCGCCCAGCCCGGAAACTGCGCGGGCTCGAAGCGCCGATCGCCGGCGGGCGGCGCGAAGAAGAACACTTCCTGTCGCGTCGGAAAGATGCGCGACCCGAGCAACTGCGGAAAGAGTTTCGGCAACCAGGGCCCGCAGGCGAACACGATGCGCTCCGCGCTGAGCGTCGCGCCATCCGCGGTCGACACGGAGTTGAGCTGCGCGCCGCTGGGCGGCAACACCGAGGCGAGCTGGAACTCGCCACCTGCCTGCACGAATTCCTTCATCAGCGTCTGCACCGCGCGACGCGCCATCAGTGCGCCGAGCTGCGGCTCGTAGAGGCCGAGCTCGATGTCGTCCCAGCTCGCCTGCGGAAAACGCTTCTTGAGCGCAGCGCGATCCAGCTCCTCGGTGGGCAGGCTCAGGCGCCGGTGCACGGCAAGCGTGTCATCGACGTAGGGCTCACGATGCGGGAAGAAGAAGAGAATGCCGACCGGATGAAAGATCGGCAGGCCGGAGCGCTCCGAGAGCCAGCGCCAGTCGACGAGCGAATCCCAGGCCATGCGCGAGTAGATCTCGTCCTTGCCGTAGGCAGTGCGCGTCAGGCGCGATTCGCCGCCGGATGATGCGCGCGCATGCGCAGCGCCCCAGGCGTCGACGACCAGCACGCGCTGACCCGCGCGTCGCAGGTGCCATGCGGTCCACGCGCCAAACACTCCGGCGCCCACAACAATCGTGTCCCAGTGATTTTTCATGCGAGATGGCGCGCGCTCAGGATCGGCACCGGCGGCTGTGGGCGGGGCTGCCGCGGACGTCTCCGCGACAGCCGGCCCTACCGTCAGCAGTGTGGCAACGCCACCCGCTGCACCCCCCAGAACTGTGCGACGCGTTATGCGCGCCACCCCGATCCCTGCCGCCTCAGAAGTTGAACAGCAGGCTCACCCCGTAGGTGCGTGGCTGGTTCGTGAGGTAACCCACGCGCGCGGACCGCCCGCGCTCGCGATCCACCGACAACAGCGCACGCTCGTCGAACACGTTGTTGCAGAAGAGCGCGGCGTTCCAGCGATCCGCACCCAGCACGAAGCGCAGGTTGAGCAGATCGTAGGACGGCAACTCGGCATCGAACGGAATGTTCAACGGCGTCGCCGGAGCGCCGAATGGAATCAGGCGCGCCGCGCCCGCTCCCTGCAACGCCGCGTCGGACGAGATCAGCCCGAAGTTCGGCGCCTCGTCGGCGATACGCGAGAACGACGAGCCGACGTACTGATAGGTGGCGTTGACGAAACTGAAAAGATTCGTCGACCAATCCCAGCGGTAGGTGACGCTCGCCGCGCCCTGGAACTCGGGCGAGGTCGGCAGGCGGTTGCCCTTCTCGATGCCTGCGACGACGGTCGGCACGCCGGCGACATCGGTCGTGATCGTCGAGTCGAGCTCGGCGTTCAGCCAGGTCGCGGAAACGCCGAAGTCCCAGTTGACGTTCGGCCGCGCAAAGAGCTCGGCCTCGATGCCGTAGCTATGCGCCTTGGGCACGTTGAGCACGATGCGCGAGGAGCAGGTGCCGACGTCGATGCCGTCCTGCAGATCCTTGATGTCGCTGTAGAACACGGCCGTGTTGAAGGTCACCGTGCCGCCGGCGAGGCGCATCTTCGCGCCGATCTCGTAGTCCCACACCGTTTCGTCATCCCATGTCGGATGACCACCGAAGGTCGCGAGGTCGCTGGCCGAGCAGAGCGGCGCATTCAACGGGTCGTTGATGCCGCCGAGGCGAAAGCCCCGCGCCGCCTGCGCCGACAGCGTCACGTCGTCGTTCGGCTGGTACGTCAGAATCACGCGTGGCGAGAAGCCGTCCGACGTCGTCGATCCGGGCTCATCCAGAGTCGGCACGGCGAAGAACCCGGCGAACGTGAGTACGCGATCCTCATCGAAGTTGTAATAGCGCAGGCCGCCGGTCAGCGCCCACTGCTCGTTGAAATGATAGGTGCCTTCACCGAACAGGGCCCACTGTTCGAACTTGTAGCTGAGTCTCGAGAAGAATGGCGTATCCGGCGGCGCGCCGAAGTCCGCGCTGACACCGAAACCGAGGCCGCTGGTCACCGCGTCGTATCCGGGCGTCGGCAGAGTCTGTCCGTAGTCGCGATCGGTGTGCTGGTAGAACGCACCGACCAGCCAATCGATCGCGCTGTTGTTGCCGTTCGAGGAGAGCCGCAGTTCCTGGCTGTAGGACTGGAGGTCGGTCTTGTCGATCAGCGGTGAATTGAGTCGCACCTGGGCCGCGGTGCCGCCGATGTCGAAAGTCACGCTGCCGGTCAACTGGCTCGCGTCGCGATCCACTTCGACACTGCGGTCGGTATACGAGCTGATCGAGGTGAGGGTCACCGGGCCGAAGTCGTAAGCGATCTTGAGATCGCCCAGCGTGAATTCGTCCGTCAGGCCCTCGCCGATCTGCGTGAACTGCTCCCGCTCGCCGAGCCGCACCGCGGGCTCGGTGGTCGTGTACTGGTTGCCGAGGATGTTGTAGAAATCGGCGCGCGGATAGCCGTCGGTTTCCAGCTTCTGATAGACGATGCGCGGCGTGATGGATAAGGCGTCGCTCGGTTGGAACAGCATCGCGACTCGCGCACCGTATTTCGTGCCGCTGTCAACATTCTTCTTGACACTGAGATCGGGCTGCACGGCGTCGATGAAGCCGGGGATCCAGTCGTAGTACGCCGCGATGCGCAGCGCCGTCTTGTCGCCGATCGGCGCATTGAGCATGCCCTTCACCGAGCCGCCGGTATCGGCGCCGCTGCCGTCGGTGCCGGTGACTTCCGCGGCACCCTGGAAGATACCGAGCTTCGGCTGCGCCGTGATGTAGCGCAGCGTGCCCGAAGAGGAGCCCGCACCGAACAGTGTGCCCTGCGGGCCGCGCAGGATTTCCATGCGCTCCAGGTCGAACAGGTCGAGGTCCGGCGTGAAGAGCGCGATCGAGATCGGCGACTCGTCGAGATAGACGCCGACGGATTCCTTCACCCCCGGCTGGTCGCGCACCACCTGGCCGGAGCTGATGCCGCGAATCGCGACCTGGCTCTGTCCAGGGCCGAGATCGGCGATCGTGAGGCCGGCTACGTTGCGTGCCAGGTCGATGATGTTGTTGGTGCCGGAGTTGCGAATCTGTTCTTCGGTTTGCAGTCCCACTGAGAACGGCACGTCCTGCAGTGTCTGTTCGCGCTTGGTTGCCGTGACGATGAGTTCCGCGATGACTTTGTCGTTGCTGGTCTCCTGTGCGCTGGCGGCAAGCGGCAGCAGCGCGACAGAGGTCAGTGTCGCGAGTGTGATTGCGTGTCTCATGGAAAACCCCCTAGCGAGCACAGCCGCGAATACGGCTGTTGCTTTTTCATAACGCGGAGTATGTCCGGAAACGCGGGGCTAGAGAAGCCACCGGCGACGCGCGAGCGCGCGCCTGTGGCGAAAAAAACACGGAAGTGAAAGTCCTACTTGCGCTTCGCGCGTGCGCGTATGCGACGCGTGGTCGAACGCGCGCGCGTCTTGTTCACTGAGGCGGGACGCTTTTTCTTCTTCTTCGCCGCGGGTGCGCGCACTGCGCGCCGCGCCGCCTTCGCTGTCCTGTTGTCGGACGATGCCTTCTTGCGCTGCGCTGGCGTGCGGCTTGCAGATGACTTGGCAGTCGCTGTCGTCGACTGCTTGCTCTTCTTCGCCGGCGCCGCGCCGCGATCGACGCCGCGCAACTGATCGATGATCGCGGGGTTCTCGAGCGTGGAGACGTCCTGCGTGATCTCCTCGTCACGCGCGATCGCGCGCAGGAGCCGGCGCATGATCTTGCCGGAGCGTGTCTTCGGCAGGTTGTCGGCAAAGCGAATGTCATCCGGGCGCGCGATGGCGCCCAGCTGCTCGGTGACCCAGTTGCGCAACTCCTTCTCGAATGCGCTGGTGTCGCCGGCGGGCCGCGTGCCCTTGCACACGACATACGCGAACACCGATTCACCCTTGATCTCGTGCGGACGCCCGACGACGGCAGCTTCCGCGACGCGCGCATGCGCCACCAACGCCGACTCGATCTCCATCGTGCCGAGGCGGTGACCCGCGACGTTCAGCACGTCATCGATGCGTCCCATGATCCAGTAGTAGCCGTCCGTGTCACGGTGCGCGCTGTCGCCCGCGACGTAGTAGCGCCGCTGGAACTTCTCCCAGTAGGTCGAGATGTAGCGTTGGTTGTCGCCCCAGATGGTGCGCAGCATCGACGGCCAGGGCTTGCGGATCACGAGAAAGCCGCCGTGATCGGGCTCGAGCACCGGGTTGCCTTCCTCGTCGACGATGTCGGCGACGATGCCGGGGAGCGGTCGCGTGCAGGAGCCGGGCTTGGTGGCCGTGACACCGGGCACCGGCGAAATCAGGATGCAGCCGGTTTCCGTCTGCCACCAGGTGTCGACGATCGGGCAGCGTCCCTTGCCGATCACGCGCTGATACCACATCCACGCTTCGGGGTTGATCGGCTCGCCGACGCTGCCGAGCAAGCGCAGCTTGCTCAGGTCGTAGCGGTTCGGAAATTCCTCGCCGAGTTTCATCAAGGCGCGGATCGCCGTGGGCGCGGTGTAGAACACGGTGACGCCGTGCGTCTCGCAGATCTTCCAGAAGCGCCCCGCGTCCGGAATCGTCGGCGCGCCCTCGTACATCACGACGGTGGCGCCGTTCGACAGCGGCCCGTAGGCCACGTAACTGTGACCAGTCACCCAGCCGACGTCGGCCGTGCACCAGAACACGTCTGAATCGTTGAGATCGAACACCCACTGGCAGGTGACCTTGGCGCCGAGCAGGTAGCCGCCGCTGCTGTGCTGAATGCCTTTCGGCTTGCCGGTGGAACCCGAGGTGTAGAGCAGAAAGAGCGGATGCTCGGCGTTGACGAATTCAGGATCGCAGACCGGTGCTTGCCCGGCGACGACGTCGTGCCACCAGAGGTCACGGCCGGCCTGCATCGGGATCTCGAAGCCCGTACGTTTGTAGACGATCACCTTCTCGATCGTCGGGCAGGCACCCGCAAGCGCCTTGTCGGTGGTCGCCTTGAGCGGGATCACGTGGCTGCCGCGATTGCCGCCGTCCGCGGTGATGACGAGCCGGGCGCCCGCGTCCTCGATGCGATCACGGAGCGAAGGCGCGGAGAAGCCGCCGAACACCACCGAGTGCACCGCGCCGATGCGAGCGCAGGCGAGCATGGCAATGACGATTTCGGGCACCAGCGGCATGTAGATGACGATGCGATCGCCCTTGTGCATGCCGAGCGAGCGCAACGCATTGGCGAAGCGGCACACCTCCGCGTGCAGCTCGCGGTAGCTCAGGCGGCGCGTGTCGCCGGGCTCACCCTCGAAGATGATCGCGGTCTTGTGACCGCGCTCTTCGAGGTGCACGTCGAGCACGTTGTAAGAGACGTTGAGGTCGCCATCGATGAACCAACGGTAGTTGGGCGCGTGGTGGTCGTCGAAGGCGATGGAGAACGGGCGGTGCCAGGTGAGCTGCTCGCGCGCCAGGTCGGCCCAGAACCCGACGTGATCCTGGGCGGCCCTGCGCTGCAAGGCCTCGAGATCCTTCGGTTTCACCCGCGCCCGGGAGCGGAACTCGGCGCCGGGTTCGAAGCGCCGCGCCTCATGCAGGACCGATTCGATGTTCTTCTTTGCCATGGTGCGGGAGAATAATCTGGGTGCTAAACCTTTTCGACCCCGCCGCCATCCAATCGGCAGATCCGGGACCTCGGAGGAAGATCATGTCTAAAGGACTCCAGCTCCTGCTGTGTGCGCTCGTCGGCGTCATGGCATTCATCGCGGCGCACGCCGATGACTGCAAGTTCACTGCCGAGCGCAGCGGCAAGGTTTCGGCCGCAGGGGCGAAGCGTATCGAGATGCGCGCGGGTGCGGGTGACCTGAAGGTCACGGGCAAGCGCGGCGCAGGCGAGGTGTCCGGAACGGGCAAAGCCTGCGCGTCAACGCAGGAGCTGCTCGACCA
Organism: Steroidobacteraceae bacterium; assembly: GCA_035263105.1. Taxonomy (GTDB): domain Bacteria; phylum Pseudomonadota; class Gammaproteobacteria; order Steroidobacterales; family Steroidobacteraceae; genus DATBVX01. Next base: position 10,503 of record DATFRO010000075.1, read on the forward strand.
GGTGCAACTCAAGGTGACGCGCGAGGGCGATGTCATCCACGTCGATACGCCGATGCCGGACCTCTCCGGTTTCAAGATCGGCAACACCTACGCCACGCTCGACCTGGTGGTCGAGCTGCCGGACAACGTGCCACTGGTCGCGATCGATTCGAGCGGCGATGCCAAGTTCCAGCATCTCGCCACGGCGGATATCTCCGACAGTTCCGGCGACCTCACGATCGAGGATGTCACCGGCGATCTCAAGGTGCGCGACAGCTCGGGGGACCTCGAGATCGATCGCGTGACCGGGAACCTGCAGCTCGAGGACAGCTCCGGCGACATCGAGGTCGACGATGTGCGCGGCGACGTCACGGTGGCCGCCGACAGCTCCGGCTCGATGACCATCGAGCACATCGGCAAGGGCGTGCACATCGTGCAGGACAGCTCGGGCGATATCGATATCGTCGATGTGAAGGCCAACGTCGTCATCGATTCCGACAGCTCGGGCGAGGTCGATGTGCGCAAGGTCGGCGGCAACTTCACGCTCTCCGGCAAGGGGAGCGGTGACATCAAGACCGCCGAGATTTCCGGCACGGTTTCGCTGCCTCCCGGACGCTGAGTCCCTGCCTCCCGTGCACCGACATGCTGTCAGCTTCGGCTGACAGCATTTCCCGTGCCTACGCGGCGCGCTGTGTATTCTTTGCACGATTCAGCTGCCTGAGCCCCTCTCTGGCCCACGCAGCGGTCGGCACGATCCTCGCATGACTCTTGGGCCCGCTGCGCTTCGCAGCCGGGCAACCGTTCGAGTCGAAGAGGAGAAGTGCTGATGAACAACGATGTGATCGCTGAACAGTGGCCCCGGATCAGGGGCGCCTTGCGCCGCCGCTGGGGTCGATTGACCGACGAAGACCTCACTCGCGAGGGTAGCGCGAACTATCTCTCGGGATTGATCGAGCAGCGTTACGGAATGATCCGCGAAGTCGCCGATCGCCAGGTGCGCGACTTCGGCCGCCGCGTCGAGAAGCGCCTGCAGGCGCAGTCGCAGGCCAGCCCGCAGCAGCCCCGCCAGCCGCTCTCGCCGGAGCAGCGCCGTCCGTTCTGATTCGCCCGAGGCAGGCAGCGTGCGACGCTGAATTCGTCTAAAGATCTGTGTCGCCTAACTGCGCTTCCAGCCGCTCCGCCAGCACCCGATAGCGCGAATTGCGGGCCAGTGGCACCACGTAGAGCGGATCGCGCGCGACCCACGCGGGACCGATGCCCGGCGTGGTGGCCGACAAGCGCTCCAGCAGCTGTACCGCTTCGTCCTCCGCGCCCGCCCAGGCGAGGACGGCCGCAGCGATCATTGCGACGGTCAGGGAGGTCGACGCGTCACGCGACCTTGGCATCAGTTCGAGGGATTCTCGCGCACGCGCGATCGCCGGCGCCGGGTTGCCGGCGAAGAGTTGACCTTGCGCATCGAGCAGGCGCAGGAACCAATCGTTCCACGGCGTTCGCTCGCGCCCTGCCGCGTAGTCGAGCACGTCTCTGCCGTGCCGCGCAGCCTCCTCGGCCTCGCCGAGAAGCGTTGCCGTCCAGCCCCGGTATCCGGCGACCGGGCGCTCACCGACGGACCAGAGACTGCTACCGCCTTGTCCGCTGATCACGCGAACGGCCGTTGTGGGTACCTGATCGAGCAAAGCTCGCAGGTCTGCATACCGCTGCTCGAGACGCAGCACATTGAAGTGCTGGTCGATCAGGACGGCCGGCCCCGCTGCGCGGCTCGCCCTCTCGAGCGCGTCGCGCCAGCGGCCAGTCTGCCCGCGATAAGCAAACTCCGCCGAGCCTGCGATGAGGCGCAGTGGCAGATCATCCGGAAATTGCTCGATCGCCTGATCGATGGCGCGTAGCGCTTCGTGCGGCCTGCGCAGCACGAGGAGGAATGCCGCGGCGGCGCCAGCGATGAAGGGATTGGCCGGATCGAGCGCCTTGATCTCCCCCATTACTCGCAAGGCCTCGTCCACCCGGCCGGCACGCAGCAGCATCTGTCCTTTTCCCGCGAGGTACATCGTATCGCCGACACCAACCGCTTCAGCCTGGTCGAAAACCGCGATGGCGCGCGCCAGGTCTCCCTCAACCCAGCTCAGGTAGAACGCCTCGGACGCCATGGGGAGCGAATCGCGCGGCGCCAGGCGGCGCGCGGTTGCGACGTCGGCACGAATGCGCTCGGCCTGTGCCCGGCTCGCGTCGTAATTGAACGCGAACATCGTGGTGCGGAAGGTCGCCCGCTGCGCATACGCCGCGGCGAACTGAGGATCGAGCGCGATGGCCTGGCCGAAGAGATGGTCGATCTCGTGATAGCGCTCGATTGGCGCGTAGGGATGCACGAGCTGCCGGGCCACCAGGCCCTTGAGATAGAAATCGTAAGCCAGGGGATTGCTGGTGAGCGCTCCCTCCTGGGCCTCGCCCACGAGCTGCACCGACAATTGCGCTGCTACCTCGCCGGCGATCTCGCTCTGCAGACGCAACGCATCGGACAGCGTGCGGTCGTAGTTGCGCGACCAGAGGTTGCGATCCGCGCGTGCGTCGACGAGCTGTAGCGTGAGCCGGACTTGCTGCGCCTCGCGTCGCACCGAGCCCTCGATCACATGGGAGACCCCCAGCTCGCCTGCGATCTCCTGGAGCGGCTTGGGCTTCAGGCGATACATGCGCATCGTGGTGCGCGATACGACCTCCAGGCCGCTCGTGCGCCGCGCCAGCGTGGTGAGGATCTCCTCGTGCAACCCGTCCGCGAAGAATGCATTCGCAGGGTCCGGGCTCAGGTTCTCGAACGGCAGAACCGCTATGCGTGGTTTGGCCGGTGTGACGGCGGCCCGCGAGGTTGCTGAGGTACCGGCCGTGACCTCCGCGACGAACCGGTAGCCGCGGCCCGGCACAGTGACGATGTAGCGATGCTCGTTGGCGTTCTCGCCCAGTGCGCGCCGTAACGCCGAGATGCACTGGTTGAGGTTGTTCTCCTCGACCACGACGTTCGGCCAGACCGCTTTCATCAGCGCGGACTTCTCCACCAGCTCGCCGCGGCGCTCGACCAGGTGGAGCAGCGTCTCGAACGCCTTGGAGGTCAGCGGCAGAGCCTCGCCGGTCGCGCGTGAGCGCAGGAGGCGCTGGGTCGCGTCGAGCCGGAAGTCACCGAAGGCGTACAGGAGAGGTGCTTGATGCCCTTCCATAGGGGCTTTTTCAGAGGAATTCAGACGATTTCAACTTCATCCCAAAGCTTCTTCAGCCGGCGAAGCGGATCTTAACCCCCGACCCGCCGGAACCCGAAACCCGGCGGCAGCCAGAACCGGAAACACTTTGGGAGAACTGCAATGAACGCCACGATCATCAAGTCACTCTTCACCCTGACGCTCGCAGCTTCGTTCGCAAGCCTTGCGGCCAATGCCGGCGAACCGATCACTGATGACAACGCCAGCATCAAGGTCAGCTACGAGCGCCTCGACTTCACCAAGCCCGATGCGGTGGCCGACCTTTACAAGCGCATCCAGACGAGCGCGCGCCGGGTGTGCAACGACGCGTCCTCGCCCTGGGATGCGAGCCGCGAAGAGACCTTCAAGCGCTGCTACAGCGCGACGCTCGACAAGGCGGTTGCGCAGGTGAACCGGCCGCAGCTCACCGCTCTGCATCAAGGGAAGGCGCAGCCCGTGCGCGTCGGTGCCTCAACCCCATGACGTGCTAGCGCAAGGGCTCCCGACCGCCGCGCCCGTGTCGTTCGCTGGATGAGTTGCGAGCGATGCGGGCCGCGGCGGGTTACGGGGCCGCCGAGCATTGAGCCGGCAAGCAGTCCCGGTCTTGAGAGTCAGTGTCCGAGTTCGGCGAGCAGGTGATCGATCATCGAGAGCGCCTGCTCACCGTACCCGCCGCCGAACAGGTTCAGGTGATTGAGCACGTGATACAGGTTGTAGAGCGTGCGCCGCGTGCCCGCTGCCTGGTCGAGGGGCCAGCTGCGCTGATATGCGGTGTAGAAGGAGTTGCTGAAACCGCCGAACAGGCGCGTCATCGCGATATCCGCTTCGCGATCGCCGTAGTACACCGCCGGATCGAAGATCACGGGTGCCCCGGTGGAATCGGCGCCCCAGTTTCCGCCCCACAGGTCGCCGTGCAGCAACGAGGGCACCGGGCGATAGCTGCTGAAGTAGGAGCCCATCATTTCGAGCAGGCGCGCACCGCGCTCCAGCAGCCGTCCTGAATGTCCGTTGCGCCGCGCGAGCTCGAGCTGAGCACGCAACCGCCGCTCGCGAAAGAACTCGACCCAATCCGGGCTCCACTCGTTGCTCTGCGGCGTGCTGCCGATCGTGTTGTCGCGTTCCCAGCCGAACCGCGCGCTCGAGAGACGATGCTGAGTCGCGAGTTGTTCGCCGAGGAGCGACTCGGTGCGAGCGCTGCCGTCGCCGAAGTCGATCCACTCGAGCGCCAGGTACGCTGAGGCGCGTGTAGTGCCGACCGCGCGCACCTGGGGGATTCGCACGGCGTCGGCGCGCGTCAGCTCGACGAGACCCACCGCCTCCGCCGCAAATGCCTCACGCGACGCCGGCGAGCCCAGCTTGACGAACAGCGCTCCGGCGCGGCTCTCCCAGCGATAACTCTCGTTGATGCAGCCGCCCTGTACGCGGGCTGCCGGTTGCGGAGCGATTTGAGTCGACAGCGCGTCGGCGAGAGCTGCCGCAATCGCCGGCCAGTCGTGCATGGGGAACGCCGGCGCCTACGCGTGCCAGCGCTGCAGTCGGTCGTGGAGCGGGCTCGAGCGCGGGAAGTGGGCGCGCAGGTATTCCATCTGGTCGGCGAGCACGCGCCGCCCCTTGAGGTAGATGTACTCCGCGTAGGTCGGCGTGAACGGCACCGCGATCAGCTGCATCTTCGCCTGCTCGGGCGTGCGCGACGCCTTGGCGTTGTTGCAGCGGCGACAGGCCGCGACGACGTTGGTCCACGTGTCGCCGCCACCCTGGCTGAACGGACGGATGTGATCGCGCGACAGCTGCGACACCGGGAAGCGCATGCCGCAGTACATGCAGATCTGGCCGTCGCGCCGGAACAGCGTCTGGTTGTTGAGCGGCGGGGTGTAGTCGCCGCGCAGGTTTCCCGGGTTATGCGAATGGCCGATGGTCGCGATGATGGAGTTCACCGCGACGCAGGTGCGCAGGCCGCTGCGTGCGTTGATCCCGCCGAACAGGCGATACAGGAGACTGCCTGCGGAGTAAGCCACCTGCTCCATGTGATAGAGCCGCGCCGCTTCGCGATAGTCGATCCATTCGAGCGGCATGCCGGCGACGTCCGTGCGCAGCACCTGCTGCGAAAGCGCGCGCTGCGTAGCGGGCACGACCAGCGTTCGCTCGTCGTCCCACTCGTACACTGCCGTCTTGCCTTCGCCCTTGCTCATGCTGTCGACCGATCCTCGGTGGACCGGCGTGTAAGATACGGCATGACTGTGCAATAATTCAACGCCGCAAGCCGTTCAAAGTTAAAGACAAAATTTGGCCGCCGTGGTTTCAGGGCCACAGCTGCGCCAGGTTTCCCTTGGAGGCGACATGCCAGTGGTGATTGGCGCGCTGAAAGAGGTCGCGCCCGATGAGTCGCGCGTGGCCCTGGTTCCGGAAGTAGCGGGTAAGTTCGCGGCACTCGGCGCCCGCGTGATGCTCGAAAATGGCGCCGGCGCAGCCGCCCAGTTCCCGGACGCTGCGTTCAAGAACACTGAATTCTCCCCATCGGCACGCCCGCTCCTGTCGGCGGCGGACGTGCTGCTCAAGGTACAGCCACCGACGCTCGAGGAGATCGCGGCGCTGCGCGAAGGCGCCGTCGTCATCGGCTTCATGCAGGCGCATCAACGCGCGGACGTGGTGCGCGCCTTGCGCGACCGGCGCATCACCAGCTTCGCGATGGAATTCGTGCCGCGCATTTCGCGCGCGCAATCCATGGATGCGCTCTCCTCGCAGGCCGCGGTGGCGGGCTACAAGGCCGTGCTCATCGCGGCGAGCACCCTCGACAAGTTCTTCCCGATGCTGACGACCGCAGCGGGCACCATCCGTCCGGCGCAGGTGCTCGTCATCGGTGCCGGCGTTGCGGGGTTGCAGGCCATCGCCAGCGCGCGTCGCCTCGGCGCGGTGGTTGAAGCCTATGACGTGCGCAGTGCGACGCGCGACCAGGTGAAATCGCTCGGCGCCAAGTTCGTGGAAACCGGCGTGAGCGCCGAAGGCGCCGGCGGTTATGCGCGCGAGCTCACGGAGGAAGAGAAGCGCAAGCAGCAGGAAGTGCTCGAGCAACGCATTGCCGCGATGGATGTCGTGATCTCGACCGCCGCGGTCCCGGGCCGCAAGGCGCCGCGGATCATCCCGCGCGCCGCCGTCGAGCGCATGAAGCCCGGCGCGGTCATCGTCGACATCGCGGCCGAGTCCGGCGGCAACTGCGAGCTCACGCGCGCGGGCGAAGTCGTCGAGCACGGCGCGGTGAGAATCGTGGGACCGGTGAACCTGCCGAGCACCGTCCCGTATCACGCGAGCGAGATGTACGCGCGCAATCTGTTCAACCTCCTCAAGCCCGCGATCGACAAAGGCGAGCTCAAGATCGACTGGAACGACGAAGTGTTCGCGCAATCGTGCCTGACGCACGAGGGCGCGATCCGTCACGAGGCAACCCGCAAAATGGTGGAGTCATGATCGACGGCATCATCGCCCTCTACATCTTCATGCTGGCGGCCTTCACCGGCTACGAAGTGATCTCCCGCGTGCCGGTGATCCTGCACACGCCGCTCATGTCCGGCTCGAACTTCGTGCACGGCATCGTGCTGGTCGGCGCTATGGTGGCGCTCGGCGAGGCGACCTCGACGCTCGGCACGGTGATCGGCTTCATCGGCGTGGTGCTCGCCGCCGGCAACGCGGTCGGCGGCTACGTGGTCACCGAGCGCATGCTGCAGATGTTCAAGGCGAGCGGGGAGAAGAAGCGATGATGCCCGCGCTCAACCCGCAGGTCGCCTCGCTCCTCGTCAACGCGAGCTACCTGCTCACGGCGTTCCTCTTCATCATGGGGCTCAAGCGCATGAGCTCACCCGTGACGGCGAAGAGCGGCGTGATCTGGGCCGGCTGGGGCATGCTGGTTGCGACGCTGATCACCTTCCTCGCGCCGCAGATCGCCGGCAATTACCTGCTGATCGTCACCGCCATCTTCATCGGCGGCCTGCTCGCGTGGTGGACCGGCAAGCGCGTCGCGATGACCGACATGCCGCAGATGATCGCGCTCTACAACGGCATGGGCGGCGGTGCGGCGGCGGCGATTGCCGCGGTCGAGTTGTTTCGCGGCGAAGCGCACGCGACCGCGACCGTCAGCCTCGCAGTGCTCGGTGGGCTCATCGGCGCCGTCTCCTTCAGCGGCAGCCTGATCGCGTTTGGGAAGCTGCAGGGCCTGATCAAGCGGAGCCTGCGTTTCCGTGGCCAGCAGGCGATCAACATGATCCTGGTCGTGGTCGCGCTGGTCGCCGGCGGGTTCATCGCGCTCGACATCAACTCGTCCTCGAACATCGTGATCGTGTTCTTCGCGCTCGCCCTGGTGCTCGGCATCACGATGACGTTGCCGATCGGCGGTGCGGACATGCCGGTTGTGATCTCGCTCTACAACGCGCTCACCGGTCTTGCGGTCGCCTTCGAGGGCTTCGTGCTCAACAACGCCGCGATGATCATCGCGGGCACCGTGGTCGGCTCAGCGGGCACGCTGCTCACGCAGTTGATGGCGAAGGCGATGAACCGCTCGCTCGGCAACGTGCTCTTCAGCGGCTTCGGCGAAGCTGCGGCCGCGGGCGGCGGCGAAGTGAAGGGGAGCATGAAGCCCATCGAGGCGGCGGACGTCGGCGTGATGATGGCCTTCGCACAGAAGGTGATCATCGTGCCGGGCTACGGCATGGCGGTGGCGCAAGCCCAGCACAAGGTGTGGGAGCTGACACAACTCCTGATGGAGCGCGGCGTCACGGTGCGCTTCGCGATTCACCCGGTGGCCGGCCGCATGCCCGGCCACATGAATGTGCTGCTCGCCGAGGCCGGTGTTCCCTACGACCTGATCGCGGATCTCGATGAGATCAACGCGGAGTTCGAGACCGCCGATGTCGCGCTCATCATCGGCGCCAACGACGTCGTCAACCCGGTGGCGCGCAACGACAAGTCCAGCCCGATCTACGGCATGCCGATCCTGAATGCGGACAAGGCGAAGAACGTGATCGTGATCAAGCGCGGCCAGGGCCAGGGCTTCTCCGGGATCGAGAACGCGCTCTTCTATCTCGACCAGACGCGCATGTTGTACGGCGACGGTCAGGCCGCGGTCAGCCAGTTGATCCAGGCGGTGAAGGCGGTCGAGTAGCCGGGCGCGAGTCGCGGCACAGGCCGGGTTGCGACCCGTCGCGCTTATCGTCCAGACACCAGGGTCCGCAGCGCGCGTTGCGGCATAATTGCGCCTTCGTTGGGGAGGGTTCCGCTCATGAAGATGCGAAACATCGCAGTCGCCTGTCTTCTTCTGCTCGGCGCCGCCTGCGCATCAACTCCGCAGCAGACCCCGTCCGCGAAGCCGGAACACCTCAACTCACCGGAAGCTTCAAAACGCGGCCTGCCGTTCTCGCAGGCGGTGCGCGTCAACAGCATCCTGTTCCTCGCGGGGCAAATGGGTGTCGATCCTGCGACGGGCAAGCTCGTGCAAGGCGGTCTCGAGCCGGAGGCGCGCCAGGCGCTCGAGAACATCAAGACGGTGCTGGAGCAGAACGGGCGCTCGATGGCGGACGTGGTGAAGTGCACCGTGTTCCTCGCCGATATCGGCGAGTGGGCGAAGTTCAACGACATCTACAAGCAGTACTTCAAGCCGCCGTACCCGGCGCGCAGCGCGCTCGGCGTCAACGGCCTCGCCAACGGCGGCCGCCTCGAGATCGAGTGCATCGCCTACGCACCCATCGCACAGCCCTGAACCCTCGACTGGAGATCGGCCATGTCCTCGAACGATCCATCGGGAACCTCGCGGCGCTCATTCCTCGGCGCCTCCGCCGCCACGCTGAGCGCGGGCTGGCTGATGGCGCACTGGCCGCAGGTCGCGGCCGCAGCGCACGCCGCGCACGAGACCGCCGTCGCCTCCGGCGGCGCGGGCTTCAAGTTTCTGACCGCGGAAGAAGCCGCGGACGTCGAAGCTGCGACCTCGCAGATCATCCCGAGCGGCGACACCCCGGGCGCACGGGAGGCTCACGTCGTGTACTTCATCGACGCCGCGTTCGCGAGCTTCTTTGCCAGCCAGGCCGCGGACTTCCGCAAGGGGCTCGGAGATTTTCGCAGCGGCTGCCAGGGCGCCAATGCCGGCGCCGCGTTTGCAGCACTCGATGAAGCGAAGCAGCACGCCTATCTCACCAGCGTTGAGGCGACGCCGTTCTTCGGCCAGTTGCGCTTCCTCACCGTGGCGGGACTGCTGTCGAGCCCGAAGTATGGCGGCAACAAGGACGGCATCGGCTGGAAGCTGATCGGCTTCGAGGACAACCACGTCTTCTCGCCACCGTTCGGCTACTACGATCGCGACTACCCGGGCTTCGTCCCGTACACCACGCCGGCACAGAAGGCATGAGCCCGCGCACCTTCCGTCCGAACGAAACGGTCGACTTTGCGGTCGTCGGCTCGGGAGCAGCCGGCGGTGTGATAGCGCGCGAGCTGTCACAGCGCGGCTTCAGCGTCGTGCTGTTCGAGCAGGGCCCCTACTGGCACGCGAGCGACTGGGAGCACGATGAGCTCAAGTACTGGCTGCTGAACGGCATCGTCAACGATCCGGTGCAGTCGCCGCAGACGTTTCGCCAGGATCCGGATCAGAAAGCCGAGCGCGCCGGCGACCCGAACGCGCTGATGTACGCGCGGCGCGTCGGTGGCAGCAGCGTGCACTTCACCGCCAACTACTGGCGCTTCCACGAGATCGACTTCATCGAGCGCAGCCGCCTCGGGCCGATCGCGGGCACCGGTTTCGCGGACTGGCCGATCAACTACGCGGATCTCGAGCCCTACTACACCAAGGTCGAGTGGGATGTCGGCGTTTCCGGACTCGCGAACGCGAGCCCGTTCGATCCGCCGCGCTCCAAGCCTTACCCGATGCCGCCGATGCCGGTGAAATCCTCCGGCGTCTTGTTCGAACGGGGCGCGCGCAAGCTCGGCCTGCACCCGTTTCCCGCGCCGATGGCGATCGCGTCGGTGCCGTACCGCGGCCGCCCGGCCTGCGTGCATTGCGGTTTCTGCATGGGCTACGGCTGCGAAGTGATGGCCAAGTCCTCCTCGCTCTACACGATGATCCCGGAAGCCGAGGCGACCGGACGCTGCGAGGTGCGCGCCGAAAGCTACGTGTTCAACCTGCCCACCGACGCGAAAGGTCGCGTCACCGGCGTGACCTACTACGACAACGAGAAGCGCGAGCGCTTCCAGAAGGCGCGTGCGGTGGTGGTGTGCGCGAACGGCGCGGAAACGCCACGCCTGCTGCTCAACTCGGCGAGCAGCCGCTTTCCGGACGGGCTGGCGAATTCGAGCGGCGCGGTCGGCAAGTACCTCATGTTCAACAGCGGCCAGGAGCTCGGTGCGGTGTTCGAGCACCCGCTCAACGAGTACAAGAGCGCGCAGGTCACGCGTATCGTGCACGACTTCTACGACTCCGATCCGAAGCGCGGCTTCTACGGCGGCGGCGGCATCGATGCGCGGATCGGCCCGCAGCCGATGTTCTGGGGGTTGCGTGAAGAAGAAGGCGCACCCAAGTGGGGCGCCGCCTTCAAGGCGCGGCTGCAGGAATTTCCGCGCTCGCTCATCTGCTACACGCACACGACATCGCTGGCGCGCGCCGCCAACAGCGTGAGCATCGACCCGGAGCTCAAGGATGCGTGGGGCGTACCGGCGATGCGGGTGACGTATCGCGATCATCCTGATGACCTGGCCACCGCACGCTTCACCGGCGACCGCGCCGCCGAGATCCTGGATGCGGCGGGCGCGCTGCGGGTCGGCAAGGTGCCGGTGGGCGAGCAGCGATTCTCGGTGCACCTGCTCGGCACCTGTCGCATGGGCGATGATCCGGCGCAGTCCGTGATCGACAAGTTCCATCGCACGCACGACGTCAGGAACCTGTTCCTGTGCGACGGCAGCAGCTTCGTCACCTCCGGACGCGGTCAGCCGACGATGACGATCCAGGCGTTGGCGTTTCGCGCCGCGGAGCACATCGGACGCTTCGCGCGCGCCAGCGAAATCTGAAAGCGCTCGCGCCCGGACCAATCTGCAACGAGTGACGACAAATTCGCGCTGCGCCTGGGGCCGCAGCACGCTAGCGTGCCGCCATGGGATTGCAGCTGCTCACGGATCGGGCGCGGCGACTCCGGCGCGACAATGCCGAGCACCGGCTCTCGTGGCTGCTGCGCTCACGCCGGCTGAAGGGCCTGCGCTTCCGCCGCCAGCACACCATCGGCCCGTTCGTGGTCGATTTCATCTGCGTGGAACAGGCGCTGATCATCGAGCTCGTCAGCGCACAGCACGTCTTGGGTCTCGGCCCCGACAGTGATCGCAAGCGCTTCCTCGAGTCGCTCGGCTACCAGGTGCTGCGGCTCTGGGACAGCGAAGTGCTGAGCGACCCCCGCGCCGTGCTGCGCAAAGTACTCGCGCACCTCTGAAGCGCACCGTGCCCGTCGCGGTGCCGCAGACGGTGCGGCGCGGCGACGGCTCGCACCGGTCGGACAATCGGAGTAGTCTGCCCCTCTCCCGCTTGCAGCCTGGAGGTGCTCCTATGGAAGACCAGAGCAAATCCACGGGTTCCGGCGCCGACAATCCCTACGCGCAGTACCACGTGGTGAAGAAGGGCGACACCCTCTCGAAGATTGCGCAGGAATACTACGGGGACGCGCAGCTGTATCCGCAGATCTTCGAAGCCAACCGCGACATCCTCAAGGATCCGAACAAGATTCAGGTCGGTCAGAAACTCCGAATACCGTAAACCAACCAATGAACCGAGGAGTGGCATTCATGTACGCGAAAAGGTTCTTGAGCCTGGCAATCCTGGCGCTCGCCGTGCTGGTGAGCGCATGTACGAATTACAAGGAGCCCGCCCAGGCCGCGATCACGCAGGCCGAGACCGCGCTCGATGCGATCTCCGTGGATGCGCAGAAGTACCTGCCGGACAAGTACAAGGAAGTCCAGGACGCAATCGACGCCGCCAAGGCCAGCTTCGAGAAGAATGACTACAAGGGCGCGCTCGCAGCGGCCAAGGATCTGCCCGCAAAAGTGAGCGAGCTCGGCACGGAGGTGAAGGCTGCGAAGGAGCAGGCCATCGCCGCGCTCACCGACTCCTGGAACTCGATGAGCGGTGACCTTCCGAAGATGGTCGACGCCATCCAGAGCCGCGTCGACATGCTGTCGAAGAGCAAGAAACTGCCGAAGGGCCTCGACCAGGCCACGTTCGATGCGGCGAAGTCGGGCCTCGACGAGATGAAGAACATGTGGAACGCCGCCCAGCAGTCCTTCAGCTCGGGCAACGTGGAAGACGCCGTTGCCAAGGCGAAGTCGGTGCAGGCGAAGGGCAGCGAGATCATGGCCTCGCTCGGCATGCAGACTGCGCCGAAGACGTGATCCTCAGTATCACGCTCGACTGATACTCACGACGGATGATGGCGGCCCGCGATCGCGGGCCGCCTTCGTTGTTCTAGCGGCCCTGCGGCTTGTCGGGGCGCGGCGCCTGCTGGCGATGCTGACGCATCGTTTCGCGCAGCTCGCGACGCTGCTCCGGCGTCATGCGTTGCCAGCGCTGGCGCAGGCGCTCGCGCTGTTCCGGCGTGAGATCGCGAAAGCGCTGGAAGTTGTCGCGCACGTGCTGCTGCTCTTCCGGGCTCAACGACTGGAACTGCTGCCAGCGCTGGCGGATGACCTTGCGTTGATCGGGCGTGAGCTGCTGCCAGCGCGTGAAGCGCCCTTTCGCCTGCTTGCGCTGATCCGGCGTCATCTTCAGCCAGCGTTCGCTGCCGCGCGTGAGGGCCTGCTGGCGCTCCGGCGGCAGCTGATCCCAGTTGCCCGAGAACTGCTGCAACAGACCCTGCTGTTCACTCGACAATGAGTTCCAGGGCACCGGCGTGGCGTTGGCTGCAGCCTCATCGCCCGCCACGGCAAGCACCGGCGCGGCGAGCGCCAGAACCGCCGTCAGCATCAACCCGTACAACCTGCCGCTCATTTCTCTTCACCTTCAGGCACAGCCTTTTCGGCTGGCTTCACCGGCTTGGGAGCGTTCGTCGGCTTCACGGCGCCGGCCGGCGGCGGGTCCGCGTGCTGCAGGTAGGCGCTCCAGGCCGCATCGTCGCTGTCGAGACTGCCGAGGAACTCGAGGAAGTCCGAATCGACGGCGCTCTTCTCTTCGGCCGGCACGCGCGCCGGCAGCAGAGCCGCTGCGAGCAATAGCGACAAGTACCACGACGTTCGCTCCATGCCTTACCCGATGTCCGTCGGATCCTGGGTCGACACCCACTCGTAGAAGTCGAGATTCTCCAGCAACTCGAAGTTCTCCCCGTCCGCGACGATCTCGAGATCGTCGAGCGAGCCCTGCACCGCCGGCGGGGAGGACTGGCCGGTCCACAGCACCACCGCCAGCACCGCGGCCGCCGCCAGCGCGCCGGCCGGGATCAAGGTTCGCCAGGCGATCGAATGACGCGCCCGCCTGGCTTCTTCAACGGCCGCGAAGCGCGCCCGGGTCAAGCGCGAGCGCACGCTGGCGTCGAGCCGGTCGGTGCTCTCTTCGAGCAGCTCACGCGCACGCCGTTCGAGAATCTCGTTGTCGTTGTTGTCGGTACTCATGACCAGAAATCTCCGAGTCGTTCACGTAATGCCTGCAGCGCGCGAAAGTAGTGCGTCTTCACGCTGCCCTGCGAGCAGCCCATCGCGCTCGCGGCGGAGGCAACGTCGAGACCCTCGAGGTTGCGCAGCAGGAACGCCTGTTGCTGGCGCTGCGGCAGGTCGCCCACCGCGCGCTCCAGCGCGCGGATCGCTTCCTCCGCCTGCAGTTGCTCGCCGGGCCCGGGTCCACCGCTCGGCGCGGTCTCGATCGGGTCCGGCAATTCCTCATCTTCGTGCGCCCGCATCGGCAGCCAGGCCATCACGCGCGAGCGGACCGTGCGCCGGCGCTGGCAATCGCGGATCCGGTTATTCAGGATCCGGTAGAACAGCGGTGTCCATTCGTCGCTGGGGCGGCCCGCATAACGCCGCGCCAGCTGCAGCATCGCATCCTGGACGATGTCCAGCGCGTCATCGACGTTGCGCACGGCAATCTCGGCGACCTTGAAGGCGCGACGCTCGACGCTCGCGAGAAAACGCTCCAGCTCACGGGACTGGTCCAGGACCGCCTCCTTCGGAGTGCGCGCCGGCTCCTGCGTGAGCAGTGCGGCGAGAGCGGCGGGCAGCGTAGCAGACGCGTTCGTCACGGCGACAGGACTCCTCCTCCCCGATCGTTGTGCGCGGGCGCGCGGCGCATCGACGCGAGCCCGGGTAGCAGTTATAACGTCGCACCCGGCCGACAGTTGACGCTGCGGCGCGAAACATAAAACGCTCTTAATCATCGACTTACGCACACGACGCGCGGTCGCGCATGACATTTTGATGAAGCCTTCACAAAGCGAGTCCGCGCCGGTTTCTAACGTGTTGATCGGGTTTGGTTACTTGCGCTTCGCTCAAAAAATCGCCAACCCAATGCGAGTGCCCTGTGCCACGCTCACTTAAGCACTCGCACGCCGGTTCATACACAGACTTACCCACAGCTTTTGTGGACAACCAGCCGACGCGACCGATCCTTCGCATCGCACTCGACACGCCACTGCGGCGCCTCTTTGACTACCTCGCCCCTGCGGGTACGGAACCTGCGGCGCTGGTGCCCGGCAAGCGCGTCCGCGTCCCCTTCGGACGGCGGCGCACCACCGGCGTGCTCCTCGAAGTTGGAGTGAGGTCGCAGGTACCCCCACACAAGCTCAAGCCGGCGCTCGAGTTGCTCGACTCGCAGCCCGTGTTCGACGCGGCGCTGTTGGGATTTCTCGAGTGGGCCGCCGACTACTACCACCATCCGATCGGCGAAGTGGTGAGCGCGGCGCTGCCGCTCGGGCTGCGGCTCGCGCGGCCGCTCGAGGAGATCGAGGAACGCTGGCAACTCACCGCCGCCGGACTCGAGTCACAGCAACAACCCGGCAAGCGCGCGCCACGACAGCGTGCGCTGCTCGACCAGTTGGCGCGCGGCGCACTCGGCGCCTCGGAGCTCGCGGCAGAGGGTCCGCGCTGGCGCGACACGCTGCGTGAACTCGTGCGCAAGGGCTGGGTGGAATCCGTCGAGAGCGCTCCGGCGCGCACCGCACCCGAACGCTGGACCGCGCGAACCGGGCCAACGCTCACCGACGCGCAGGCGCAGGTCGTGTCCGCGGTGCTCAACGCCGGTGAGCGCTTCGGCGCCTGGCTCCTCGACGGCGTGACGGGCAGTGGCAAGACCGAGGTCTACCTGCGAATCGTGGCCGAAGTGCTGGCGCGCGGACGCCAGGCGCTGGTCCTCGTGCCCGAGATCGGTCTCACACCGCAGCTCGTGCAGCGTTTCGCCGAGCGCTTCGCAGCGCCACTCGCCGTGCTGCACTCGAGCTTGAATGAAGGCGAGCGGCTCGCCGCCTGGCGGCGCGCGCGCGAAGGCGAGGCCGCGATCGTGATTGGCACGCGTTCGGCGGTCTTCACGCCGCTTGCGCATCTCGGCGTGGTCATCGTCGACGAAGAGCACGATGGCTCCTACAAGCAGCAGGAAGGCTTTCGGTATTCGGCGCGCGACCTGGCGGTGATGCGCGCGCGCCGCCAGGACGTGCCGGTGATCCTCGGCTCCGCGACGCCATCGCTGGAGTCTTTGCAGAACGCGCGTGAGCGACGTTACACGCGCCACGTGCTTCCGGAGCGCCCCGGTGAAGCACGTCACCCGCACATGAGTCTCGTCGATCTGCGTCAGCATGCCGCCGAGTCCGGGCTCGCCGGCCCGGTGCTCCTCGGCATCACGCGACACCTGGAAGCCGCGGGTCAGGTGCTCGTGTATCTCAACCGGCGTGGCTACGCGCCCACGTTGTACTGCCCGGGCTGCGGCTGGATCGCGCCCTGCAAGGAGTGCGATGCGCGCATGACGGTGCATCTGCGCTCGCAGCGCTTGCGCTGCCATCACTGCGGCGCCGATCAGCCGATGCCGCTCGGCTGCCCGCGTTGCGGTCACGAGATCAAGCCGGTCGGCCAGGGTACGGAGCGCGTCGAGGACCTGTTGCGCGACCGCTTCCCGCAGGTGCCACTGGTGCGGCTGGATCGCGACAGCGTGCGACGCAAGGGCGAGATGGAGACTCTGCTGACGCGTGTCACGAGCGGCGAGGCGCGCATTCTCGTGGGCACGCAGATGCTCGCGAAGGGTCATCACTTTCCTGATGTGACGCTGGTGGTGGTCGTTAACGCGGACCAGGGCCTCTTCAGCGCCGACTTTCGCGCGAGCGAGCGCCTCGCACAGACCATCGTGCAGGTGGCGGGGCGCGCGGGCCGCGCCTCGCGACCCGGCGAGGTCCTGATCCAGACGGAGTTCCCGCAGCATCCGCTGCTCGTGAGTCTGCTGGAGAAAGGCTACGAAGGCTTTGCCGCCGCCGCGCTCGAAGAACGCGCTGCCGCGCACTGGCCGCCGTTCTCGCGCCTCGCGCTGTTACGCGCGGATGCGCGCGAAGGCGAAGCGGCCATGCGCTTCCTGGAAGCCGCGGTGCGCGTGGCCGAACCGGTGCCGGGTGGTGTGCGCGTTCTGGGTCCGGTGTTTGCCTCCATGGCCCGAAGGGCCGGCCGCCATCACGCGCAACTTCTGATCGAGAGCGATGCACGCACCGTGCTGCAGCGATTCCTGACCGACTGGATGACTGCGGTCGAGGAGCTGCGCAGCGCGCACCGCGTGCACTGGTCGCTCGATGTGGATCCGCAGGAACTGATGTGATCGGGTAGACTGGCGCGCTTCGTTCGACCTCGAGATGAGCTCTTGAAAGATGAGATCAGCAGCCTGATCCGGCAGGCCCTCGCCGCGATGCCCGCCGGGAGTCTCCCCGCCGAAGGCGCGCAGGCCGCGATCGAGGTCGATCGCACGCGCGACCCCGCGCATGGCGATTTTGCGACCAGCATTGCCCTGCGCCTCGCCAAGGCGGCGCGCCGCAATCCGCGCGAGCTCGCGCAAGCGATTGTCGCGGCGCTGCCGACCTCTGACCTGATCGCGAAAGCCGAAGTGGCCGGCGCCGGCTTCATCAATTTCCGCCTGGCGCCGAACGCCTATGCGCGCGAGCTGGAGCGCATCGTCGCCGAAGGCGCGCGCTACGGGAGCTCCAGGGTGGGCCAGGGCACGAGCGTGCTGCTCGAGTTCGTCTCCGCAAATCCCACCGGTCCGCTGCACGTCGGACATGGACGTCACGCCGCCTATGGCGCGTCGCTCGCGAACCTTCTGGCGGTGACCGGCTACGACGTGAAACGCGAGTATTACGTGAACGACGCGGGACGCCAGGTGGACATCCTGGCCGTGAGCGTGTGGCTGCGCTATCTCGAACTGTGCGGTGAGGCGATCACCTTTCCGACCAATGGCTATCGCGGCGACTATCTGCGCCCGATCGCGCAGGCGCTGCTCGAAGCCGAGCAACGCCGCCTGCATCGACCGGCGGCCGAAGTCTTCAGCGAACTGCCACCGGATGCGCCCGCCGGCGACAAGGAAATCCATGTCGATGCGCTGATCGAGCGTGCGCGAGCGCTCCTCGGCGCCGAGGGCTTCGATCGGGTGCTCACATTCTCGTTGGACCAGATGCTGGCCGAGATCCGCGATGACCTGCGCGAGTTCGGCGTGGAATTCGAGAACTGGTACTCCGAGCGCTCGTTCGTGGCGAGTGGCGCCATCGATCGCGCGCTCGAGCGCCTGCGTGCCGAAGGCCACATCTATGCCAAGGATGGCGCACAGTGGTTTCGTGCCAGCGCCTTCGGTGACGACGAGGATCGGGTCGTGGTGCGCGAGAACGGCGCGAAGACCTATTTCGCCTCCGATATCGCCTACCACTTCGACAAGCGCTCGCGTGGCTTCACGCAACTCGTCGACGTGCTCGGAGCGGATCATCACGGCTACGTGGCGCGCGTGCGTGCGGGCCTGGTGGCGATGGGACAGCCGGCGGATTGCCTGGAAGTGCTGCTGATCCAGCTCGTGAGTCTCTATCGCGGCAAGGAGAAGCTGGCGATGGGCAAGCGCGAAGGACAGTTCGTGACCCTGCGGCAGCTGCGCGCCGAGGTCGGGAACGACGCCTGCCGGTTCTTCTATCTCATGCGCAGCAACGATCAGCACCTCGATTTCGACCTGGAGCTCGCCAAGTCACGCTCCAACGACAACCCGGTGTACTACATCCAGTACGCGCACGCGCGCGTCGCGAGCGTGATGAAGCAGCTCGCCGATCGCGGCCTGAAATACGAAGCCGCCGTCGCGCGGGCGAACCTCGCGCGCCTCGAGGCGGAACAGGAAGTAACCCTGCTGCGGACTCTCAGCCGTTACCCTGAGGTGATCCAGCTGGCCGCAGCGAACCGCGCACCGCACGCGCTCGTGCACTACCTGCGCGACCTCGCCAATGACTTCCACACCTACTACAACGCGCACCAGTTCATCGTCGAGGACGAGGGGCTGCGCAATGCGCGCCTGATGCTGGTGCAGGGCCTGCAGCAGGTGATTCGCAACGGGCTTGGCCTGCTCGGCGTTTCCGCGCCCGAGTCGATGTAGCGATGTCGCGCGACTACAAAGGCAGTCGCGGCCGCTCGGGGAGCGGCTTGTCCGGCGGTGCCGGTCTGCTGCTGGGCCTGGCGATCGGCCTGGGTGTGGCCGCGGCACTCTATATATATGACCGCCGCCCGGGCGCGCAGGCACCGGCCAAGCCCGAAGCATCCGCACGCACTGATCGCAACGCGCGCGCCTCAGCGGAAGAAGAGCCCGCCGAGGACTCAGGCCAGAAGTACGACTTCTACCAGATGCTGCCGAAGTTCGAGGTCGTGGTGCCCGAGCGTGAGAAGGCCGAGGCAGCCGATGCCAAGCCGGCGCCGATCGAACGTCCGGGCGCGTATGTGCTGCAGGCGGGTTCGTACCGCAATTACGCCGATGCCGATCGCGTGCGCGCGCAGCTGGCGCTGCTCGGCGTCGAATCGAAAGTGCAGAAGGTCTCGGTCGACAACGACACCTGGCATCGCGTGCGGATCGGGCCGATCGAGGACCTCAAGGAACTCAACCGCACGCGCGATCGCCTGCGCCAGGCGGACATCGACGCGCTCGTGATCCGCGTCGGCGATTGACTGGTGCCAGGGCGATTGCGACCTCGGACGTCTGGGCACGGCCTCAGCTGCGCGCGGCCGGCAGTACGTCGTTGACGATCAGCGAGAGGATCTGGATGCCGAACGCGGTGGGATCCGTTTCGGTGCTGATGCCCTGCCACTCAGTGGTGGCGGTCACGACGAGATCGAGCGTCGGCACGACATAGACAAACTGTCCGCCGTATCCCCAGCCGAAGGACGCCGGCCGCGCCGGTGCATCCGCCACCCACCACAGATAGCCGTAGGAGGTACTGCGCTGCGCGCCGTAGGTGTCACGCCAGGGAAACCGGGCCATAGTCGCGGCGGCGATCCAGGATTCGGGCACGACCTGTTGAGCGCCGGACTTGCCTTTCTGCAGCACCAGCTGACCGAAGCGCAGGAGATCCCGCGCGGTCATGTGGATTCCCGAGCCGCCGTTCACCATGTCGGGTTCGAGATCCTCCCAACCCACGCTCGTGACGCCGATCGGCTGAAACAAATGTTCACTGGCAAATTGCGGCAGCGGCTCGGCGACCGCTTTTTGCAACACGAAACCGAGCAGGTTCACGGCCGCCGAGTTGTAGACGAACTGGCCGGCCGGATCGGTCTGCAGGCGATCGAAGAGGAACTGGATGTGGTCGCTCGAGGCGACCCAGAGGTTGTAGTCGTCGCCGCGATTCTCGTCCCACTGGTAGCGTGAAGTCATCGTGAGGAGCTGGCTCACAGTGACCGCGCGGTCCCCGGCATCCATAGAATAAGGGGCGCCGATGTACTGCCCTACGGTGGCGTCGAGTCCCGCGAGCTGACCCGATTGCAGCGCGATTCCCACGAGCAGGCTCACCACGCTCTTGGTCACTGAGCGCAGGTCGAAGAGCGTCGCGCCATCGGCGCCACCAAAGTAGTTCTCCGCGACCAGTTTCCCGTGCCGCGCGATCAGCAGGCTGCGAAAGCGCGGGATCGCGGCGGCATCGCCCGCAGCCCGCATCAGGCCCACATCATCCATGCCGGCGTCGGCGGGCGTCGCCGTTGCCCACGGCTGCGCGATGTCGACGATCGTGACGGTGACGGGTGGAGGCGGCGGAGCTGGCGAACCGGACCCGCCGCCGTAGCCGCCGGACCCGGAGCCTCCGCAGGCGCTGAGCAAGCTCGCGGTCGTGAGCGCGCAGAGCACCCTGCGCGCCAGGCGCGTCAAGCCCGTGAGGAATCCCCGTTCCATGAGCTGTTGTTAGTGGCGACGAAGGATCTCGTACGCCGCCATCCTACGCCCAGCTCAGCCGCGCGTCGTGATCTTGCGAGTTAACGCGGCTCCGAGGACCAGAAGGTCGAGCAGCAGGATCCCGCCGCCGCCGTGCTTGCCGCCGCTCGCCGGCGGAGGGCCAGTCTGCGCGATGGTGATGGTCGGTGGGCACGCAGCGCCGCCGAGTGGTGCGGTCGCCGTCGTCACCGCAGCGCTCGACGTCACGGCAACATCGGCGGTGTCCTGCGCGCCCTGGCTGTCCGTCACCGTCAGTCGCAACACGAAGTCGCCACTGGTCGGCACCTGGACGGACGCGACCGCCTGGTCCGGATTGTTGATAGTCGGCGGTGTGCCGCTCGAGTCGAACACGCTCCACGAGAACGTGGACAACGTGCGGTTGCACGCCGCAGCGCTCACCTGGCCGTCGAGGGAAATCGTCTGCCCCGCCGTGACCGAGGCGGGCACGTTGACGAACGCGATCGGTCGCTCGGCGTCCGCGACCGCGGCCGCGGCATCGAGCATTCCCGCACCACAGGTCTGCGTCGTGCAGATGCATTCCGCGTCCTGCGTGTCGGCACTGCTGGTCGGCACGTGACATACCGGCGGTGTCGGCACGGAAGGCGACGTGGTCGGGAAGGGCGCGGCTGATTTGCGCAGGCGCGCGATCATGAGTGCCGGCGGCAGGCGCGCGTTGACCGCGTGCATCAGGCCGGCGGCGCCCGCAACGATGGGCGAGGAAAAGCTCGTACCGACGCTGAAGTTGGTCTGGTCCGTATAGGTCGGCCCCGCCGGCGTCGTCCTGCCGGTGTCGCTCGTGGTATTGATCGGGAACAGGCACGGCTGCCCGGCGCCGACGTTCACGCAGTTGCCGCCGGGCGCACCAATACCCGCATTGAGTCCGAGGCTGCTGAAGCCCACCTTGGTGCCCGCCTGCCGCAGCCCGACGACCGCCATGACGCCGGGGCAGTTCGCGGGAGAGTCGATGAACGTCCCGTCGTTGCCGGCGGACGCCATCACCACGACGCCACGCGCCGTCAACTCGTTGATGACGTCGACATAGTCGGGCGGGCAATCGCCGTCGGCGCCCAGGCTCATGTTGATGATGTTCGCGGGATGCGGATTGTCGGGGACGCCCGCGACCGATTCTCCGCCCGCCCAGCGCATCGCGTCCAGGATGTCGGAGTCGAAACCGCCGCACTTGCCGAGCACGCGCACCGGCAGGATCCACGCGTTCCACGTGATGCCCGCGATGCCGATGCCGTTGTTGGTGGCGGCACCGATGATCCCGGAGACGCGGGTGCCGTGCCAGGAGCTGTCGCTGATCGGGCAGTCCGCGAACTGCGGGTTCTGCTGATCGCTGGCATCGATCCAGTCGCCCGGGTCCGAGGGATCGGGATCGCGCCCGTTGCCATCGTTCGCGATGAGGAAGCTGTTCGCGCTCTCGCCCGCGATGAAATCGTAACCGGCCAGGAGTTTGCCGCCCTGCTCGGCGTGACCGAGATCGGGATGGTTGAAGCGCACGCCGGTGTCGAGCACCGCGATCACGGTGCCTGCGCTTCCGGTCGTCGTATCCCAAGCTGTCGTCGCGCGGATCGCTGAGAGCTGCGCGGCCTGCAGGTACCACTGGCCACTGAACAGAGAGTCACTCGGCACGAGGTTGGGCCAGCGGCGCCGATCGGGTACGGCGTATTCGACGCCCGGATCGGCGGCGAGGCGCGCGATGGTCCGTTGCAGGTCGGCCGCACTCATCGGCTGCTCGAGCCTGACCAGCTGCAGGCGCGGGGCGATCTGCGCGACGGACAGGACGTGCAGTCCGGCGAGCGCGGGCATCGCGTTCAGTTCCGCGGTGCCGGGTGTGCGGTTGGCCGCGGCAATGGAAGCCGTCGGCCGCCATTTCACGATGATGCGATCGGGCGCGAGTGCCGCACCGGTCGGATGAACGAAGCGGCCGTTGTACTCGGCGGACTGCGCCGACACAGCGCCGCTCAGGATGAGTGCGGACAGCACGAACGGAAGGAGGAGTTTACGGTTCACGGAGTGCCTCCAGGCGCACTCATCATGACTTTCCACTGATCGGCAAGCCGCAGTCTAGTTCACACTGCCGCGCGTGAAGCATTGTTAATGGAAGGACGCGCGGCGCGTTGTCGCTAGCTGGAGACGATTGAGCGGATGAGACCACTCTCCAGCCACGCGTGCAGCAGGCCTGCGGCGCGTTGCGGAGCCTCCTGCTCGCCGATCCGTACCGCCATGGCGGCGCACAGCGACCCGAAGGTCTCACCGGTGCGCAATGCGTCGATCGCGGCCGCTTCCACGGCATCGAGAGAACGAAAGTAGATCTGCAACTCCTTGCGCCAGAGCAGCCAGGCTTGCGGCGGTGAGACCTTTTCGGGCCGGGGCGCCGCCACACCTTCCTGCAGCGCCTTCCACGTCTGCGGCGTATTCCAGGCGAGATCGAGCCGGCGCACCGCGGGGTGCACGCTGAACCTGAGGTCACCCCACTCGTGCGGCGCACGGCCGGAGAGATCAGCCGGCTGCAGACACGGCGCGTCAGCCGCATCGAAGGCCTCGGCCATCGTCCACTCCCAGGCGGCGAGATCACCCAGGAGCGGTGCGTCCCGGTAAGGAGCGTGCGTTCGCAGGAAAGCCGGCAGGCCGTCGCCGTACCAGCGCACGGACCGCTGCAGTGAATCGTGGTGCTCGATGTAGGCGCGCGCGAGCGTGCGGAATTCGTCCGGGCCCAGCCGCTGCGCCAGCATCGGGAAATTGCTTTCCAGCACTTCTGTGAGGCGCGTGCGATAGGCGTTCGCATAGATCTCGAGGCGCACGCGGGCGGAGGCAGTCGGGGTGCTGCGAACCTGATTGATCACGTCGGTCGCGCCGTGCAGTACGAACGCCTGCAGAGCGTGTTGCAGGCCGGCGAGGGAGGACGGGCTCATGCGGCCCGACTCAACGCGACGCGCGCGAGCGTGCGTGCCGTGTCGAGCTCGGCGAGCAGATCGGCGAGCGGCGGGATGTTCGCATCGCGTTCGATGGAGGTCGGCACGGCGCCGAAGCGGCGCACCGCCTGGACGTACAGCTCCCACACCGCGGCGGGAACCGTACGGTCGTGCGTATCCACGAGACACGGCCCGTGATCGTCGTGTCCGGCGAGATGGACCTGCCGCACCCGGTTCACGGGCATCGCGTCGAGATACGCGAGGGGATCGAAGCCGTGGTTGACACTGCTCACGTAGACGTTGTTGACGTCGAGCAGGATGAGACAGTCCGCCTGCTCCGCGACTGCACGCAGGAACTCGTGCTCGGACAGTGTCGAGGTGTGGAAGCTGAGGTAGCTCGAGACGTTCTCGAGTACCAGGCGGCACCCGAGGATGTCCTGCGCCACGCGCACGCGTTCGACCACGTGGCGCAGCGCTTCTTCGGTGTAAGGCAGCGGCAGCAGGTCGTGCGTGTTGCGACCTGCGACTCCGGTCCAGCAAAGGTGATCGGAGATCCAGGCGGCTTCAAAGCGCGCGGCCAGCGCTTTCACCTGCGCGAGGTACTCGCGATCGAGCGCATCGGTGCCGCCGATCGAGAGCGCCACGCCGTGCAACGCGATCGGAAAGCGCTCGCGCAGCCGCGCCAGGAAGTGCAGCGGCTTGCCGCCCGGGACCAGGTAGTTCTCCGTCAGTGCCTCGAGCCAGTCGACGCGCACCGGCTCCGCGAGCAGGGCTTCGTAGTGCTCGGTGCGCAGCCCCAGCCCGAACCCGAGCGCCGATTGCAGCGGGGTCACCATCGATCAGGCGCCGGACTTCTCCTTCTGCAGCTTTTCCTTCGCCGCGTCGCAGTCGGCCTTGGTCATTTCGACCCAGCCGTGGCCCGCGCAATCGTTCTGGCCCTTGCAGGAGCTCTCCGCCGTCGCACAGCTCGAGGTGCCCTTGCAGCTGTTCACGCCTTCGCACTTGACCGTGCCCTCTTCCGCCGCGGACGCCGTGGCGATGGCGCCGGCGCTGAACAGCACGGCGGCGGCGGCGGCCAGCGCGGCGTGGGATGCTCTGGAACTGCTCATGATTCGATACTCCCTGGCTGAATCGGTGGTGAGTGAAGCGGGACAGTAGACCGTCGGCATTGCCCGATGGTTTCCGGATTGTAACGGCTCTCGGTTCGTCCCCGCGTTGTTGGAGCCGATCCCACGCTGTGGCACGCTGCGCGTGCCCGGCATGCCGCGGGCACGAACAAGGCTAACAATTTCGCGCGGCCCGCCCGGGCGCGCAGGGGGAACAGCACATGCGCTTTCGTAGCCAGCTGCAGGCGCTCGCCGGCACGCTACTCCTCTTTCTATGTGCCGCGACGGCGTTCGGCGCCGAGGCGGCTCCCGAGCTGCCGCCGGGGACCTACACTCCCGATGTGGCAAAGCCGGGACCGGGGTTCGACGTCGAACGCGCCACGCAGGCTTACCTTGCGATGCTCAGTCCCGAGCAACGCGCGCGTTCCGATGCGTATTACGAGGGCGGCTACTGGCTGCAGCTGTGGCAATTCCTGTACTCGGTCGGCGTCCTCGCATTGATCCTGTGGCTGGGGTGGTCGGTGCGCATGCGGGCGCGGGCGGAGCGCATCAGCACACGTCCGATGCTGCAGACGGCGCTGTTCGTCGCGATGTTCATTCCGCTGCTGTGGGTGCTGTCGCTGCCGATGAGCTGGTACAGCGACTTCCTGCGCGAGCACCAGTACGGGATGTCGAACCAGGATTTCGGCGCCTGGCTGTGGGACGACATCAAGGGAATGTTCGTGTCCCTGGTGTTCGGCATCATCGCGCTCACCGGCATCTATGCACTGGTGCGTCGCGCGAGCAGCCGCGCGTGGCTGTGGGCGTCGGGGTTCGTGTGCCTGTTCCTCATCTTCGTGTTCATGGTGACGCCGGTTTTCATCAGCCCGCTCTTCAACGACTACAAGCCGCTCGACAACGGGCCGACGCGCGATGCCGTGCTGTCGCTGGCGCACGCGAACCAGATCCCGGTAAACAACGTCATGTGGTTCGATGAATCGAAGCAGACCAAGCGCGTGAGCGCGAACGTCAGCGGCCTCTTCGGGACGACGCGCGTCAGTCTCAACGACAATCTCCTGAACCGCACCTCGCTCCCGGAGATCAAGGCGGTCATGGGCCACGAGATGGGCCACTACGTCCTGCACCACTCGCTCATCGGCACCGCGTTCTACACGATCGTGTTCACACTCGGGTTCCTGGTGCTGCACCACGCATTCGATCGCATGTTGCCGGGCTGGGGAAAACGTCTCGGCATCATCGGCCGCGCCGATCCAGCGGGCCTGCCGTTTGCCTTCATCGTGCTCAGCATCTACTTCTTCGTCGCCACGCCCTTCATCAATCGCTTCACCTGCGCCTTCGAGTCCGAGGCGGACATGTTCGGGCTCAACGCCGCGCGCGAGCCGTACGGGTTCGCGACCTCGGCGATGCGGCTGGGCGCCTATCGCAAGCTCGAGCCGTCGCGGCTGGAAGAATTGCTGTTCTACGATCACCCGAGCGGGCGCGAGCGCGTCGTGATGTCGATGCAGTGGCTGAAGGAGAACCAGGCGCTGTTCGCGTCGCCGGGCGCGCCTGCGGCCGACAACTA
>DATFRO010000076.1:0-25527 GCA_035263105.1 Steroidobacteraceae bacterium
GCGAGCCCGGCCGCGGTCACGCCGGTGAACAGCATCGAGAACCACCAGACGATCGCTTGCGCAAAGTCCTGGCGCGCGCTGAAGAAGGCGTGCCAGAGGCCGCCGGCGAAGGCTGCGAGCGCGAAGCCGGCAAAGAGGATCAGCGGTCCACGCAAGGTCCAACCGCCGGTGCGCGTGAACACGCGGGCGAAGCCAACGCAAAGCGCTGCGAGGACGAAATCAGTGAGGCCGGTGACGAACTCCGCGGTCATTCGCGAGTATAGTCGCGGGCGATGATTCGCATCGATCATGTGGGTCTCGTCGGTCCGGACGTCGCGGCGCTGCAGGCGTCCTTCGAACGCCTCGGCTTCATTACCACGCCGCCCAAGCTCCTGATGCAGGCCGACCCGAAGACCGGCGAGCGTCACTCGCTCCAGCAACTGTGCTCGCACGCAGTGCTCGAGCAAGGCTATGTCGAGTTGTCGATGCTCGAGAGCGGTGATCACGCGCACCCGGTCGCCGGGTACGTGCGCCGCCACCAGGGCCTCGAGATCCTCGCCTTCGGCAGCACCGACATCGAAGCGGACGCGGAGCGTTGTCGCGCCGCGGGCCTCGAGCCGTCGGCGGTGTCCGTGGCGACACGCGATGTCGCGTACGGCGCGCGCCACGGCGCTGCGCAGTTTCACTGGTTCACGCTCGCGCCGCAGAGCGCGCCAGAAGGGCTGGTGTGCTTCGTCCACAATCACACGCCGGAGCTCGTGTTCCAGGCCGAGGTGATGGGGCATCCGAACACCGCGAGCGCCATCACCGGCGCGACGATCGTGTCGGCAGACCCGGCGCGCACCGCCGGCCTCTATCGCACGCTGCTACAGCAGGAGCCGCGCGGCGAGGGCGAGGATCTGCACTTCGAATGGGCCTCGCAGCGCATTCGCATCACCACCAAGCATCGCTTCGTCGCCGACTACCCGGGTGCCGGAGTGCGCAAGACTCCGTGCCTCGCAGCGTTCGAGGTGACGGTGCGCGACATCGCGAGCACCGCGGGATACCTCACGCGCGCGCGCGTGCGTTTCCAGCCGCGCACCGATGGCGGTGTGTGGGTCGGGCCGCGCTCGGCGGGCGGTGCCGCACTCAGCTTCACGCCCCAGCCGCCGTGAACCTGCGGAGCGCAAGCAGATGACGGGATCGACCTCACGACGCTCATTTCTCCTGACCACGGCCATGTGGTCCGCGGCTGGTCTGTTGCCATTGAGGCTCGCGCGGGCTGCGAGCTGGACGGGCTACGATGCGGCGATCGTCATCGACGGCGTCGGCGGGCCCGGAAACAGCGCGTTCAACGCTGGCGTTCCGCTCCCTGAGGCGGCTCTCGAAGACGTGCGCCACTCAGGCCTGACGGCGCTGAATCTCACGATCCTCCCGGTCGGCACGACACCTCCCGACAGCGCCTTTGCACAGGCGGTGCAGGGGATCCTCTATTGGGAATCCGAGATCGACCGTGTGCCGCAGGTGCTCGCGCGCATCCGCTCGGTGGCCGACATCGCCGCGGCAAAGAAGGCCGGGCGAACGGGCCTGATCTACGGCTTCCAGGACGGTGTCGCCTTTGAAACCGATCTTTCGCGGCTCAGCGACTTCTATCGGCTCGGTGTGCGCATCATTCAGCCGACCTACAACCGTCGCAACCTGCTGGGGGATGGCTGCCTCGAGACGGCCGATGCCGGATTGAGCAAGGCCGGGATCGAAGCCATCACGCGCATGAACGACCTCGGGATCCTGGTGGACCTCAGCCATTGCGGAAGACGCACGGCCTCCGACGCCATCCAGGCGTCGAAGCGGCCGGTTGCCTTCACCCACACGGGCTGCGCGGCCCTCAGCGATCACCCGCGCAACCGGACGGATGCAGAACTGCGCGCGGTTGCTGATAAGGGCGGCGTCTCCGGAATCTACTTCATGCCGTATCTCAACAACGGGCATCAGCCGACGGCCGCGAACGTGATCGCCCACCTGGAGCATGCCATCGAGGTCGCCGGCGAAGACCACGTATCGATCGGCACCGACGGCGGCATCTCACCGGAAACCATCGACGACGCGTTCCGCAGGAACTTCGCCGAAAATATCCGTGCGCGACGTGAAGCTGGCATCGCCGCGCCCGGCGAAACCGAAGACGGCTACCTCTTCGCGAGCGATCTCAACAGCGCGCGTCGCTTCGAGACACTCGCCACGATGCTCTCCAGCCGCGGTCACAGCGGAGCGCGCATCGAAAAGATCCTGGGGCGCAACCTGCTGCGGGTATTTTCAGACGTGTGGAAGCCGTGAGCGCGAACCGGCGCTGGGAGCCGCACACTACGCGAACAAGAAGAATGGCGCGCCGATCCGAGTCGGCGCACCACCACACTGACTATCTGAAAGACTCGAGCACCTGTCCGCGAATTTCGCCACCCGGGTAGGTCGCGGAATGCACGTTGGCATAGGTTGAACCCGAGCGAATCGCCGCCAGCATTTCGGCAAAGTCGCCCGCCGCGATGCCCTGGGCCGCCGCGCCGCCGACCATGTCGGCCACCTGGATCGTGCCGCTCAGTGTCGCTTCGCCGTCGGGGCAGGCTTGCGTGCCGGCAGGCCCATTGCCGAGGTTGCTGCAGAAGAACACCATCACGCCACCGTTGATGGCCCTGCGGCCGAAGTGAATGTGCGACTGGGTGACACCGGGCAGCCCCGTGTAGCTGAGCTCCCAGCTGATCGTGCCTGCGTCTTCGTCGATCACTGCCTTGAAGCGGCCGCTCGCCGGACTGGAAAGGGTCGGCACTTCGTTGAAGCCGACCAGCGTGGCGCGAACGATTTCCTGTCGATGATGCTTGTTGTCGTCCTTGTTGTCGCCGAACGCGGCGCCGGCAGCGATGCCGATCGTTGCGACGCCGAGTGCAGCGGAAAGCCAGAGAGAGAGTTTCATGGAGCGCATCCTCCGTGGTTGCGTGATGAGGTTGGTGCAATCCCCTTTTGCCCCCGCGAGCTGCGCCCGGAGGAGGCGGCACCTTCCATGTGCGGCCCGGGAGCGCATGTCGCGCGGAGCGGCAGCATAACGCCGCGACCATGAAATTCGTATGACCCCAAAGTGAGACAGCGCCGTTCAGGCGCACGCGCCAGAGCGCTGATTTGGCCGCGCATGGCAGTGTCGTGTATCCTTGCGCGCTCTCCGCAAGGCCTTGATTTTACGTAGTATCCAGATGCAGGAACGTTACGATCCGGCGCAGCTCGAGTCCGAGGTGAACGCCCTCTGGCAGGCGCAGCAGTTGCTCGAAGTTCAGGAGGACGCCGAGCGCCGCAAGTACTACTGCCTGTGCATGTTCCCCTACCCGAGCGGGCGGCTCCACATGGGCCACGTGCGCAACTACACCATCGGCGATGTGATCACGCGCTACATGCGCATGCGCGGCTACAACGTGCTGCAGCCGATGGGCTGGGACGCGTTCGGTCTGCCCGCGGAGAACGCCGCGATCGCCAACAGCGTGCCGCCGGCGAAGTGGACCTACGACAACATCGCGTACATGCGTGCGCAGTTGCAATCGCTCGGCTTCGCGATCGACTGGCGGCGCGAGTTCGCCACCTGCCAGCCCGAGTACTACCGCTGGAACCAGTGGTTGTTCCTGCGCATGCTCGAGCGCGGCATCGCATACAAGAAGACCGGCATCGTGAACTGGGACCCAGTCGACCAGACGGTGCTCGCCAACGAGCAGGTGATCGACGGGCGCGGCTGGCGCACCGGCGCGCTCATCGAGAAGCGCGAGATCCCGATGTATTACCTGCGCATCACCGACTACAAGGAAGAGCTCCTCGAGGCGCTCGACGGGCTCGACGGCTGGCCGGAGCGCGTCAAGGTGATGCAGGCCAACTGGATCGGCCGCAGCAAGGGCGTGAACTTCGGCTTTCCCTACGAGATCGACGGCGCGAAGCAGCTCCTCAGAGTCTTCACGACGCGCGCCGACACCATCATGGGCGCGACCTTCGTGGCGATCGCGCCGGAACATCCCCTGGCCGTGCGACTCGCGCGTGACAATCCGCGCGTCGCCGCATTCAACGACGAATGCCGCACGGGCGGCGTGACCGAAGCCGAGTTCGCGCTGATGGAGAAGAAGGGCGTGCCGACCGGTTTCTTCGTCACACATCCGCTCACGCAGGAAAAGATCGAGGTCTGGGTCGGCAACTATGTGTTGATGGCGTACGGCGAAGGCGCGGTGATGGGCGTGCCCGGACACGATGAGCGCGACTTCGAGTTCGCGCGCAAGTACCAGCTCCCGATCAAGCCGGTGATCGACGTCAACAGCCAGACGTATTCGACTGAAGGCTGGCAGAGCTGGTACGCGGAGCACGGCCTGTGCGTGAATTCCGGGAAGTACGACGGTCTCGACTACGAGCAGGCGGTCAGCGCGATCGCGCAGGATCTCAAGGCGCTCGGCCTCGGCGACGAACAGACAGTCTGGCGGTTGCGCGACTGGGGCATCTCACGCCAACGCTACTGGGGCTGCCCGATTCCGCTCGTGCACTGTCCGTCGTGCGGCGATGTACCGGTACCGGATGAGGACCTTCCCGTCGTGCTGCCCGAAGGCCTGGTGCCGGACGGCAGCGGCAATCCGCTCGCGAAGACACCGTCCTTCTACGAGTGCAAGTGCCCGCGCTGTGGCGCGGCCGCGCGACGTGAAACCGACACGATGGACACGTTCGTGGATTCGTCGTGGTACTACTTCCGCTTCGCGAGTCACGACAACGCGCGCACCGCGGTCGATGAGCGCACGCAGTACTGGGCACCGGTTGATCAGTACATCGGCGGCATCGAGCACGCGATCCTGCATCTGCTCTATTCGCGCTTCTGGACGCGCGTCATGCGCGACCTGGGACTCGTCAAGATCTCCGAGCCCTTCATGAACCTGCTGACGCAGGGCATGGTGCTGAACGACATCTACTCGCGCACCAGCGCGGAGGGGCGAGTCACCTACTTCAACCCGGCGGACGTCGACGTGAAGGTCGACGCCAAGGGCGCGCGCGTCGGTGCGACGCTGGGTAGCGATGGCCAGCCCGTCGTATGGGAAGGCATGCGCACGATGTCGAAGTCCAAGAACAACGGCGTCGATCCGACGGCGCTGGTCGAGCAGTTCGGCGCCGACAGCGTGCGGCTCTTCATGATGTTCAAGTCCCCGCCCGAGGACACGCTCGAATGGTCGGATGAGGGCGTGCAGGGCGCGCAGCGCTTTCTCAAGCGGCTGTGGAAGGCTGTGCATGAACACATCACGCGCGGCGTCACGGAATCGGCGCAAGTGGCGAAGATCGATCATGGCGCGCTCACGGCGCCGCAGCGGGAGATGCGTCACCTGACGCACCAGATGCTCACCAAGGTGACCGACGATGTCGGCCGGCGGCGCACCTTCAACACGTCCATCGCCGCGGTCATGGAACTCATGAACGCGCTCGCGAAATTCGCAGATGACTCCGAGGGTGGCTGGGCGGTTCGCCAGGAGGCGCTCGAGATCACCGTGCTCGCGTTGGCGCCGATCGTGCCGCACATCTGTCACGTGCTGTGGCAGGAGCTGGGGCAACCCGGTGCAGTGATCGATGCGCGCTGGCCCGAACCCGATGCGGCCGCGTTGACGCAGGACGTGCTGGAAATCGTGGTGCAGGTGAACGGCAAGCTCCGCGGCCGCATCCAGGTGCCGGCGAGCGCCGACGAAGCCGCGATCACGCAAGCCGCACTGAGCGACGCCAACGTGCAACGCTTCGTGCTCGACAAGCCGGTGCGGCGTGTGATCGTGAAGGGCAAGCTGGTCAATGTGGTCGTATAAGAGAAAGAGGGCCTCAGGCCTGAGGCCTCAGGCCTCAGGCCGGGGACCGCAAGACCTATTTCCGCCCGAGGCCCGAGGCCCGAGGCCCGAGGCCATCTCTCGGCGTGTATTTCGTACGCTGATACTCGCCGTCGCTACGACCCTTTTTGCGAGCTGCGGCTTCCACCTCCAGGGCGCCACTTCCATGTCGCCGGTGATGAAGGTCACGTACGTCGACACGCAGGACGAGCGCAGCGCGTTTCTCCTCATCCTCAAGCAGTCGCTGGAGGCGAGTGGCACGACGCTCACGCCGCAGCGCGAGGCCGCGACGGCGGTGCTGCACATCGAGCACGACGAAACCGGCCAGCGCGTGCTGTCCGTGTCGGCGGCCAACAAGCCGACGGAATACGAGATCTTCTACCGGATCAAGTATTCGGTGAGCGCGAACGGCAAGGACGTCCTCGCCACGCAGACGCTCGAAGTGACGCGCGACTACAGCTTCGACGAAACGACGCTGCTCGCGAAGGAACACGAAGAAGACATCCTGCGCGAAGCGCTGGCGCGCGACCTCGCGGGCATCGTCATGAGCCGCCTGGCGAGCCTCTAGGAAAAAAAGGCCTCGGGCCTCGGGCGAAGACAAAAAGAACCTGTGATGCCGTCCGAATCCGTCGTGAAGCTGGGTGAGGTGTCGCGCATCACCGTCGCGACGCTTCTTGCGCGTTACGGGATCGAGCTCAGGCTGATCGCTGCCGGCGAACTGATCCCCGGCTCCTATTGGGGCGAGAGCGAGGCCGGTCTCAAGGGCAGCATCCTGTTCGCGCGTCTCGATACGCCAGTCCATTCGGTCCTGCACGAAGCGGCGCACTACGCCTGCATGACCCCGGAGCGCCGTGCCGGGCTCGACACCGATGCGGGTGGCGAATATGCCGAGGAGAACGGCGTCTGCTACCTGCAGATCCTGCTGGCGGATGAAGTCGCGCGCTTCGGGCGTGCGCGCATGCTGCTCGACATGGATACCTGGGGCTATACGTTCCGGCTCGGCTCGGCGCGCTCCTGGTTCGAGACCGACGCGGCTGATGCGCGCGACTGGCTGCGCACGCACGGTCTCATCGACGAGCACGAGCGGCCGACCGCACGCCTGCGCGAGTAAGGAGTCTCAGCGGCGCGCGAAGCGATCCGTCGCGCTGACAAGCTGGTGCTGGATCCCGGGCTCCATCGCAGAGTGCCCGGCATCGGGCACGACCAGGAACTGCGCCTCCGGCCAGGCGCGATGCAGATCCCAGGCGCTCATCATCGGGCACACCACGTCGTAGCGTCCCTGCACGATCACGGCGGGAATGCGGCGGATCGCATCCACGTTGCGCAGCAACTGCTCGTCGTGCGTGAAGAACCCGCGATTGACGAAGTAGTGGCACTCGATGCGTGCAACCGCGGTCGCGAACTCATCGTCACTCCAGCGCGCGATGTTCTCGGGATTCGGGTGCAGGTAGCTCGTCGCCGCCTCCCAGATCGACCAGGCCTTGGCCGCTTCCAGCGCAGCCCGGGTATCGCTGCCGGTGAGGCGCCGGTAGAAGGCGCTCACCAGGTCCGAACGCTCCGCGGGCGGGATGGCGGCGAGGTATTGCTCCCAGGGGTCCGGATAGATCGCGCTCGCACCCTCCTGGTAGAACCACTGGATCTCTTTCCGCCGCAGCAGAAAGATGCCGCGCAGCACCAGCGCGCTGACGCGCTCGGGGTGAGTCTGTGCGTAAGCGAGCGCGAGCGTGCTGCCCCACGAGCCCCCGAAGACCAGCCAGCGTTCTACGCCGAGGTTCTCGCGCAGGCGTTCGATGTCTTCGACCAGGTGCCAGGTGGTGTTGTCGACCAGGCTCGCGTGCGGCTTGCTGCGACCGCAGCCGCGCTGGTCGAAGAGCACGATGCGGTAGCGCTTCGGGTCGAAGAAGCGGCGCGAGTCCTTGCCGGCGCCCGCTCCCGGACCGCCGTGCACGAACAGCGCCGGCTTGCCGCGCGGGTTGCCGCATTCCTCGTAATAGATCTCGTGCAGGTCCGAGACGCGCAGCATCCCGCTGCGATAGGGCTCGATCGCCGGGTACAGCCGGCGCAACTCCGTGCGGCGCGCGCTGGCTGGTGCGGGGCGCCGTCGAGTCGAAGTTCGCCTGGGTTTTCGCTGCGTACGGCCGCGCGCCTTCTCGCGCGGGCTCATGTCCTCATCACCATCGGTCCGAGCGGGCGGCCGCCGATGAGGTGCACGTGCAGGTGGTAGACCTCCTGCCCGCCGTGCGCATTGCAGTTCACGATGAGGCGATAGCCATTCTCCGCGATGCCTTCCTTGCGGGCGAGATCGCGCGCCACGATCACCATGTGGCCGATGAGCGCTTCGTCCTCGTCGGTGATGTCGTTCACCGTCGGAATCGGCTTGTTCGGCACCACCAGGATGTGTGTCGGGGCCGCCGGACGGATGTCACGGAACGCCGTGACGCGCTCGTCTCGATGAACGATCGCCGCGGGCAGCTCTCCGGAGATGATTTTTTCGAATAACGTCGGCATGCGTGCTCCCAGCAACCCGCCGGATGGAAAAGCCTACCATCGGAGTGTGGGAGCGCGGCAAGAATTACAGGTTGGCGCCGCGGGAAGTGAACGGCGAGGGACGGTACGTCCCTGCCGCCAGGGTATCGCGGCGGCACGCGGCCACCGCGATACCCAGGGTCGTTAGCGAACGTTACCGATTAGTAGCCGTTGCTCTTGCTCTTCGCCTTCGCAAGCTCTGAGCTGCTCAGCTTGCCGTCCTTGTCGGTGTCCAGCGCGCTGAACTGCGCCGACAGGCTCGCGTCACCCTTGGCCTCATCCTTGCTGATCACGCCGTCGCCGTTGGTGTCGAGCTTCGAATAATCCATCGAGGTCGACGTGCTCGGGCTGCTCGAAGCAGGCGGAGGCGTCTGCTGCGCAAAGGCGGCCCCGGCGGCGAGGACAGCGGCCAGTGCGGTGACTTTGATGATTGCGTTCATGTATTGCTCCTTCAGGT
Organism: Steroidobacteraceae bacterium; assembly: GCA_035263105.1. Taxonomy (GTDB): domain Bacteria; phylum Pseudomonadota; class Gammaproteobacteria; order Steroidobacterales; family Steroidobacteraceae; genus DATBVX01. The sequence goes on from DATFRO010000076.1 coordinate 8,803, forward strand.
GTTACATCGTCCCTGCGTGCGGGAATAGGCGCGCCGGGGTCGCAGGTTGAGATGCAGTGCGCGTGCCAACCTGCATTCGATGCGCGCCAGCGTGCGAATACAGCGAGTTTTGCAGTGTGCGCAGCGGTCCGACGCGGCTCGAAGTGTTACCCACAGGCAACACAAGGACGTCTTGACAGTTGCGATGCGAGAACGAGTGCGTCGCACGCCGCGACCGATGCGCCGCGCTTCGCGCTCCGTGTAGACTCCGCCGACGCTGTAACCGATGGGCTACACCTGCCTGCGACAACAAGGAACAACCATGAGTCCAAGCGTATCGATGTGCCGCCTGCTGGCCGCTGCGAGCCTGGTGCTGATCGCGGGCTGCGGAAAATCCAGCCCGCCGCCGCCCGCAGCCGAGCCTGCGGCCGCCAAGTCCTCCGTGCCCTGGAGCACTTTCCGCGACCAGTTTCTCGAAGCCTATTTCAAGGCGCATCCGGTCTTCGCCGTGAATGCCGGACGGCACGAGTACGACGGCAAGCTCCCGGACTGGAGCGCCGAGGGCATCGCGGCCGAGATCAAGCGGCTGCACGACGCGCGTGACGCCACCACGGCGTTCGCCGATGGCGCGCTCACGGATGCCGAGCGCTTCGAACGCGACTACCTCGTGGTGCGTCTCGACCGCCTGTTGTTCTGGCTGGAGACCGCCGAGGCGCCGTTCAAGAACCCGGCGTTCTACCTCGACTGGATCGACGACGGCCTCGACCCCGCGCCGTACCTCACGCGCGAGTACGCGCCGCTCGAGCAGCGCATGCATGCGTACATCACGTACCTGCGCTCGATTCCGGACGCCGCGCAGCAGATCCACGCCAACCTGCGTGCGCCGCTGGCGCTGCCGCTCCTGGAACGGGGCGTGTCGGCATTCAAGGGCTTCGCCGCCTTCTACGAAAAGGATGCGCCGGCAACTTTCGCCAGCATCAAGGATGCGGCGCTGCAGGCGGACCTCAAGAGCGCGAGCGCCGATGCGGCCAAGGCGATGAATGACCTTGCCGCGTGGCTCGAGTCGCAGCGTGCCTCCGCGACCGGGAGCTACGCGCTCGGGGCGGACAAGTTCGCGCAGATGCTGCGCATGACCGAGCAGGTGACGACACCGCTCGCTGACCTCGAAGCCATCGGGCGCGCCGACCTCGAGCGCAACGTTGCGGCGCTGCGCGAAGCCTGTGCGCAATTCGCGCCCGGCAAGTCCCTCCAGGCGTGCTTTGCGAAGATGCAGGACCACAAGCCGACCGGTGGCGCGGTCGAGGGCGCACGCAAGCAGCTTACGGGTCTCAGGCAATTCATCATCGACAAGCAGGTGGTGACGATTCCCGGCACCGAACAGGCGCGTGTCGCCGAAGCACCGCCGTACAACCGCGCGAACTCCGCCTACATCGAAATTCCGGGTCCCTATGAGAAGGGGCTGCCCTCGACCTACAACATCGCGCCACCCGATCCGAGCTGGACCGCGAAGGAGCGGCGCGACTACATCCCCGGTCAAGCCGACCTGCTCTTCACCTCCGTGCACGAAGTGTGGCCCGGCCATTTCCTGCAGTTCCTGCATTCGAATCGTTCCGGCTCGATCGTCGGGCGCCTGTTCGTCGGCTACGCGTTCGCCGAGGGCTGGGCACACTACGGCGAGGAGATGATGTGGGAGATGGGCCTGGGGAACGGCGATCCGGAAACGCACATCGGGCAGTTGTCGAATGCGTTGTTGCGCGATGCACGATTCCTGTCCGCGATCGGGCTGCACACCCACGGCATGACGGTGGCGGAGTCGGAGCGGCTGTTCCGCGACGAGGCGTTCCAGGATGTCGGCACCGCCCGCCAACAGGCCGCGCGCGGCACGTACGATCCCGCGTACCTCAACTACACCATGGGCAAACTCATGATCCGCAAGCTCCGCGAGCAGTGGACCGCGAGCCGCGGCGGGCGCGCGGCGTGGCACGACTTCCACGACCAGCTGCTGTCGTACGGCGGCCCGCCGATACCGATGATCCGCAAGGCGATGCTCGGCAAGGACGACACCGGCCCGCTGTTCTAGGCAGCGAACGCTCGCCACTGGCAGCCCTTCGCCAGTGGCGAGGGCCACCCAGTCTCGGTACGCTTGCGCTCGTGAAGCTCAACGTCGACAGCCTTGCGGCTCATCTCACCCGCGATCTCAAGTCGGCGTATCTCGTCACCGGCGATGAGCCGCTGCTGGCTGCGGAGGCGCTCGACGCCATCCGCCGCAAGGCGCGCGATGCGGGTTATTCCGAGCGACGCGTGTTCTTCGTCGAGCGCGGCTTCGACTGGAACGAGCTGCGAACCGAAAGCCAGTCGCTGTCGTTGTTCGCCGAGCGGCGCGTCATCGATGTGCGCATGCCCGGCGGCAAGCCCGGCGATGGCGCGGAGCTGCTCCAGTCCCTGGTGGAAAAGCCTGCGCCCGATCAACTGCTGCTCGTGTCCTCGGGCAAGCTCGAGCGGCAGACGCTCCAGAGCGAGTGGGTGAAGGCGTTCGAACGCGCAGGTGTCTGGGTGCAGGTCTGGCCCATCGACACGGCGCGCTTGCCCGACTGGATTACCTCGCGCATGCGCGCCAGGGGCCTGGTACCCGAACCCGGCGCAGCAGAGCTCCTCGCCGAGCGTGCCGAAGGGAACCTGCTCGCAGCCCAGCAGGAAATCGACAAGCTGGTGCTGCTGGTGAAGCCCGGACCCGTGGATGCCGCAGGTCTCTCGCAAGTCGTCGCGGACAGCGCGCGCTTCGATGTGTTTCAACTCGGGGATGCGGCCCTGCGCGGTGATGCACGTCGTGCGCTGCGCGTGCTCGATGGCTTGCGCTCCGAGGGTGTGGAACCAACGCTCGTCCTGTGGGTGCTGAGTCGCGAGCTGCGTGCGCTATGGCAACACTTGTCCCAGGAGCGCGGGGGTCGATCGGCGCCCGCCTGGCAGCGCCCGAGTCCCGCATTGCTGGCGGCCGCGCAGCGGGCGCGCAATGTCGATTTCACCGACCTCGTGACTCTGGCCGTACGCGCCGATCGCACCATCAAGGGACGCAACCCCGGCGACGCCTGGGATGCGCTCGCGCTCCTGGCCGCGCGCCTTGCCGGCGTGCGTACGCTTGCCGACGCCGCCTGATCCACCTGCGCGCCGCGCTCCATGAACCCGATCGGCATCTTCGGCGGCACCTTCGACCCCATCCATTACGGACACCTGCGCACGGCGTTTGAACTGCTCCAGGCGTTGCGTCTCACCGAAGTGCGTTTCATGCCGGCCGGCAACCCACCGCACCGCGAAGCGCCGATCGCCAACGCCGAAGTGCGCCTGCAGATGGTCAAGGCGGCGACCGAGGGACAACACGGCTTCCTGGTCGACGACCGCGAGATCCGCCGCGAAGGACCATCATATTCGGTCGATACGCTGGCGACGCTGCGCGCGGAACATCCGGATCGCTCGCTGTGTCTGATCGTGGGAATGGATGCCTTTCTGGGACTCCCGAAGTGGTATCAATGGCGTGAGATCCTGCAACTTGCCCATGTCGTGGTCGCACACCGGCCGGGCTGGCGCGCCCCGGGCATGGGTCCCCTCGGCGAACTGCTGGTCGACCGGGGCACCGGCCGGATCGGCGACCTGCATGAATCACGCGCCGGCTGCATCTTTATCCACGCTGTGACGCAGCTCGAAATATCCTCCACCGAAGTACGCAACCTGGTCGCGGCGGGACGTGATCCACGGTTCCTGATGCCCGATGCAGTGCGCAAGATCATTCTCGACAGTCGCTGCTACACTGTGGCGCAACGCTAGATTTCGTTCACCCAAAGGAGGCAACAACCCGGCATGACAGCATCCACAATCAAGCGCCCGCGCACGCATACGCGGCGTTCACTCGAGACGGTCGTGATCGAGGCGCTTGAGGACATGAAGGCGGCGAACATCAAGGTGCTCGATGTACGTACGCTGACCGACATCACCGATCTGATGGTGATTGCATCCGGCACCTCCGACCGACACGTACGCTCAGTGGCGGACCGGGTGATCGAGAAGGCCAGGGAAGCAGGCTTTCGGCCCTTCGGCATCGAAGGGGAGCGCGACGGGGAGTGGGTTCTCGTCGACCTGCCGGACGTGCTCGTGCACATCATGCTGCCACGCGTCCGCGAGTTCTACGGACTGGAAAAGCTGTGGAGCGCATCGCACAGCCTCCCAACACCGGTTTGAACTGCTGCCACTCGTCTCGGCGGGGCTCGCGCGGAGCCTGGGGGCCGATGCAGTAAGCTGCGCGCATGCGAATCGAGCTGCTCGCGCTCGGCACCCGGATGCCCGCCTGGGTCGATGCCGGCGTCGAGGATTATGTCCGGCGTTTCGCACCCGAAATCCGCTGCGAGCTGCGCGAGATTCCCCTGGCCCGCCGCAGCGGCGACGCCAACGTTACGCGTGCCATCGCGGATGAGGGCGAGCGGCTCCTGGCCGCGGTCCGCAAGGACGCCTTCGTAATTGCGCTCGAGGTCGGCGGCGCAGCCTTCAGCACCGAGCAGCTCGCCCAGTGGCTCGGGCAACGCATGCGCGATGGGCGCGATCTCACATTCCTGATCGGCGGACCCGACGGCCTCGCGCCGGCCTGCGTGCAGCGAAGCGAATTGCGCTGGTCGCTGTCGGCGTTGACGTTGCCGCACGGCCTGGTGCGCATCGTGGTTGTCGAGCAGCTATATCGCGCGCTGAGCCTGCTCAGGGGGCATCCGTACCACAGGGCCTGAGCGTGTCCGGCCGGCGGAGAGGCGCGCGAAACGCTGTAATTCGCCTTGTGACATAAGCGGCCGATCGTTCAGAAGATCCTGTCAAATCTGCGACGCGGTTGTCGGCGGAAGGCGACGCTTCTGCTTGCCTTGCGCGGGCCCTCCGACAAGAATCAATCCGCCCTCCCGACGCCGCGAAATCCCCAGGTTCGAATCCATCAAGCGCCTCATTGCGAGGCTGGTATTTGGCTTGGGCTTCGAATTGCGACTCGAGGAGATTTCTGGATGACGCAAGGCGCCGCCGAGGACCTCTGGCACCTGAGCATCGACGACCTGTTCGTCGCGCCAGTCGAGACTCCGCCTCTCGAAGGTCCAGGCCCGTTCGTCATCAACCTGAGCGCCTCGACCGCGCCGATCACCATTCCGCCCACGGGCCTCGCCGGTTTCGAGAAACACAAGCTCTTCCAATGGTCGCGCAAGGAAGATGGGCGCGACCGTTTCCGGCTGCGGCTCGGATTCTTCGACACGCCGGCCGCCGCGAACGAAGCGCTCGCGGTGCTGCGCGATCGCTACCCGAGTGCGTTTGCCACCAACGTTTCCGATGAAGACCAGCGCTTCAACCCGGCGCGTGTGCGCCCGGTGGACAATGCAGGCGCTGCTGCGGCACCGTTGCCCAAGGCGACGCCGACCGCACCCCATGCGCGCGGTGTCGTGCGCACCGACAACTCGCGCCGCAGTCACAAGAAACGCGACGTGCGGCGCGACCACGGCACGCAGCAGCGTGGCGGCGAAGGCCACGGCCCTCAGCGCAACAAGCATTCCGCCCGTCATGGCCACCAGGGTTCGCAGGGTTCGCAGGGTTTGCAGCGCAACGCTCACGCGCTCGAGGTGAAGAAGCCGGTCGAGCCGGAAAACCTCGACGTCGAATCCATTCTGCTCGCGGCCCTCGCGCCCTCGACGCCCGCCGTGTCGAGCAAGGCGCCCACCCCGCCGAGCAAGCCTGCGCAGCCGCAGGCGTCCAAGCCGGGGCATCCGCACAAGGCCGCGCATCCGCACAAGCATGGCGGCGGTCACAAGCATCAGCGCCATTCGAAGCACGAGGCGAAGCACGCTCCGGCGCCGTCGGCCCACAAGGCCAGCGTGCCAGCCGTAAGCAAGTCGCAGCCTGCGAGTCCGCCGCCTGCCAAACCCGCGCCGGTGAGCACTGCGCAACCCGTCAGTACTGCGTCACCGGTCAGTACTCCGCAACCGGTCAGCACTGCTCAACCCATCAGCACGCTGCCACCGGTCAGCACGCTGCCACCCGTCAGCGCAGCGCAATCGGTCAGCGTTTCGATACCGCCGAGTCCGCAAGCCCGCGAGAGCTCAGTTGCGCCACCCACCGTGGCGATGCCGACGATCACCTACTCCGTAGCGCTCGAGCCCGCGCGCAAACCGGCACCCGAGGTGCAAACAGCCGCTGCCGTGAAGCCGGTGGCACCGATCGCGCCGGCTGCGATGCCGGCCGAGGTGCCGGTCGCGAAAGCGCCGGACGACGATGCACACGCCGTGACACATCCGCGGATCGACGAAGTGCCCGACACGGATAGCGCCGCCACGGATATCCCGATCGACCTGCACTTCATCGATCGCATCTTCGAAGACGACAAGCCCGCGCAAGACGACAAGTCCGCGGACGACGACACGCCGACCGTTGAAGTGCTGGCGCTCCAGTCGCCCGAAGTCGCGCCGGAACCGCAGACGCCCGCGACGGTGCCCGCGAAGGCTGAGGCGTCCACGGAGCTGCCGGTCGAGGCGCCGAGAGAACGGCTCGTAGAATCAGCGAAGGAGCGGTTCGTCGAAGCCCCCAAGGAACAAGTACCCGACGCCTTCACGCAAAAGCTCGAGGCCCTCAAGGAAAAGCTCGAAGCGCCCAAGGAGAGAGTCGAGGCGCCCAAGGCAAAGGTCGAGGCGCCCAAGGAGCGGCTCGTCGACGCGGCCTGGGAGAAGTTCAAGAACCCGCAAGCGCAGGTCGACGCTTCCGAGCCCGACGACGACGTGGAGATGGAGACACCGGCGATGTCTCCGCAGGACATCATCGCCCTGCTCACGCAGCCGGTTCCTGTTTACCGTCCGAAGGAATCCAAGGCGGATGCACCGAAGCGCGAGTCCGCGCCACCGAGCGCACCGCTCAGCGTCGAGCCTGTAGCGTCGGCTCCGGCGCCGGAAGTGAAGCCGCCCGCACCGCCCGTGGTAGAGGCGAAGCGCGATTTGACCGCGCCGCCCGTGGTGGAAGCGAAGCGCGAATTGCCCGTTCCGCCCCCGGCGGACGCGAAGCGCGAGGCGGCCGTTGCGCCTGCGGTAGAAGCGAAGCAGGAATCGTCTGTGCCGCCCTCGCCCGCAGCGGCGCCGCAGGCGAAAGTGGCGACCGCGGAACCCGATTCATCGGTGGGCGCGATCAGCGCGCGTATCGAATCCGACCTCGAAGCCATCATGCAGCCGGCCACGCGCAAGAGCGCGCCCGAGCGGGATCGCACTCCGTCCGCCCCGCCCGCGGCGCCGCCTGCCGCGGAGCCTGCGCCGGCACAGCCCATGATCGAGCTCGAGCTCGCGGCGGATCCAGCGCCGGTTCCCGTGCTCGTCGACATCATCGAGGAAACGATCGTCGAGGAAGTGATCGTCGAGGAAGTGATCGTCGCCCAGGTGCTTGCGCCACGCGTGGAACCGGTGGCGCCGAAAGCTGCCGCTCCCGTTCCGATGGTTCCGCCTCCAGTGGCTGCCGCTGCCCCGTCGCGCAAGGCGCCCGTGGATCGGCCCGTTGCGAAGGCGCCGGCCAATGCAGCAGCCAGGAATTCCACAGAGTCCACCGACAGCATCTTCAAGGTGAAGTCACGGCCTGCCGAAGCGCCGAAGCCTGCGGCGCCGGCCGCACCGGAGGTCAAGCGCCCGGTGGTGGTCTTCGACACTCCGGTCGAGGACGTGGACAGTACGCAGACGTTGCGTGCGCTCACGCCGCTCGAGCTTACCGACGACAATCAATCGAAGTGGTTCGCCGTGCAGCTGGTGCTGTCGGAAGAACCGACCAAGATCGAATCGCTCCCGCACATCGATATCTTCGACGAGTACCGCCTGTACTCGATCTCGGGCATCGACCAGGCGAAGTTCATGCACAGCCTGCGCATGGGATTCTTCTCGGCGGAGAGCTCGGCGGAAGCCGTCGCCGGTTACCTGCGCACGTTCTTCGATGGCGCGGTGGTGAAGCGGGTCAGCATCGCCGAGCACGAGCGCTTCTCGGAGCGCAGGGCCAAGGCGCCGAAGCCCGAGGCCGAGCCCGCTCCGAAGGGCACTGCCGCCAGGCCCGAGGCTGCAACGAAGCCGACGGGCAACGGCTCCGCCGAGAGCAGCTCCAAGGCGCCGGTGCGCAACAAACGCTCGACCGACAGTTCGCCCACCGGGCGTCACAAGAGCCTGGGCGAGCAGCTCTACGATGAAGCGCGCCAGGTGGTGCTCTCGCAGAGTGCGATCCGCCGGCTGCCGAAGAACGCCTCGCTCTGGTCCAAGCTCTTCGGTCAGAAGGGCTAGGCTGACGCCCCCGCGGGGATTTCCTGCCGGCGTTCCTCCGCGCCGGCATTCATATCTCGTTCATTGACACGCGTTCAGGATGCTATCCTGCGCGCATCTCCCGCAGTTTCAGGAATGTTCGCCCAAGCGCTTGGGTGGCAAGGCAATAGGATCTCCCCGGCCCCATGTCCGCCGGCCCTCTTTATCTCGCTTCCTCATCGCCGCGCCGTCGCGCGCTCCTCGACCAGATCGGCGTGACCTGCACGGTGCGGCCGGTGGATGTCGATGAGGCCCGTCAACCCGGCGAGGCTCCCCGCGATTACGTCTTGAGACTGGCACGCGACAAGGCGCAAGCCGGCTGGTCGCGCTATGGCCAGGAGGCCGGCGGAGCGGTGCTCGCGGCCGATACGGCGGTCGTCGTCGAGGGCGAAATCTTTGGCAAGCCGCGCGATCCAACCGAAGGTTCGATGATGCTGTCGCGCCTCTCGGGCCGAACCCACGAAGTCATGACCGCGGTGGCGCTGCGCACGGCTGAAGGACTGGACGATCGGCTGAGCGTGAGCCAGGTGACCTTCAGAGCGCTGCGCCCTGACGAGTCTGAACGCTACTGGCACAGCGGAGAGCCGGCCGACAAAGCGGGCGCGTATGCTGTGCAGGGCCATGGAGCGGTGTTCATCACGCACCTGAGCGGCAGCTACTCCGGCGTCATGGGCCTGCCGTTGTTCGAGACCGCTGATCTATTGCAGCGCGCTGGATTCGATCTATGGATGCAAACGCCTCGCCGGTCATGACCGCCGAAATCCTCGTGAACGCGACTCCGCGCGAGTCGCGTGCGGCCGTGCTCGAGAATGGCGTTCTGCAGGAAGTGTTCATCGAGCGCGCGAGCCGCCGCGGGCTCACCGGCAACATCTACAAGGGGCGGGTGTCACGTGTCCTGCCGGGAATGCAGGCGGCCTTCATCGAGATCGGCCTCGCCCGCACCGCCTTCCTGCATGCCTCGGATATCGCGGCCCGCAACCCGGACGCGGACGAGGTCGACACCCCGCGCACCGAGAACGTGCGCGAGCTGGTGAGCGAAGGCGACGAGATCCTGGTGCAGGTGGTGAAGGACCCGATGGGCAGCAAGGGTGCGCGGCTCACGACCTTCGTGTCGATTCCCTCGCGCTACCTCGTGTACATGCCCAAGGGTCGCGGCGTCGGTGTCTCGGCACGCATCGAGGCCGAAGAGGAACGCCGGCGCTTGCGCGAAGCCGTGACCCTGTTCGCAGCGCCGGAAGAGACGGGCGGCTACATCGTGCGGACGGCGGCGGAAGGCGCGGCGCTCGAGGCGATGCGCGCCGACATGCTGTTTCTCAGGCGCCTGTGGGAGGCCATTCGTGAAAAAGGGCTCAAGGCCTCCGCGGGCGAACTGGTGCACGAGGACCTGCCGCTCCCGGTACGCGTGCTGCGCGACCTGCTCAACGAAGGGGTGGGGCGGGTGAGCGTCGACAGTTCCCCGGCACACCAGCGCATGCTCGATTTCGCGCGCATGTTCATGCCCGAGAGCGCCGCCAAGATCGAGCTCTATTCGCAGCCGCGCGCCATCTTCGATCTGCACGGCATAGAAGAGGAGATCGAGAAGGCGCTTGATCGCAAGGTGGTGCTGAAGTCGGGCGGCCACCTCATTTTCGATCAGACCGAAGCGATGACCACGATCGACGTCAACACCGGCGCGTACGTCGGGCATCGCAATCTCGAAGAGACCATCTTCCGCACCAACCTCGAGGCCGCGCTCGCGATCGCGCGCCAGCTGAGACTGCGCAACCTCGGCGGCATCATCATCATCGACTTCATCGACATGCAGGAAGAGGAGCACCGCCGCCAGGTGATCACGGCGCTCGAGAAGGCGCTCGATGACGATCACGCGCGCACCACGATTTCGAGCGTCTCGCCGCTCGGCCTGGTCGAGATGACGCGCAAGCGCACGCGCGAGAGCCTCGAGCACCTGCTGTGTCAGCCGTGCCCGACCTGCGAAGGCCGCGGCTTCGTCAAGACGCCCGAGACCGTGTGCTACGAGATCTTCCGCGAGATCCTGCGCCAGAACCGCCAGTTCGAGTTCCAGCAGCTGATGGTGCTCGCGCACCAGGACGTCATCGACCTGCTGCTCGACGAGGAATCGGGCGCGCTCGCCGAGCTCGAAACGCTCGCGGGCAAGCCGATCCGGCTGCAGACCGAGGCGCTCTATTCCGTCGACCAGTTCGACGTAGTGCTGATGTGAACGAGAGCGCGCCGCAATCGCCTCCCGGGACGGCGGAATCCCCGCGCCGGCCCACCCGCCGTCGCTGGTTGCGCTGGCTCGCCGGCATCGGCGCCGTGCTCGTCATCCTGCTCGCGTTGCTCGTCGGCGCGATGCGCGTCGCGATGACTCACCTGCCCGAGTATCGCGATCAGCTGCAGGCCTGGGTGAACAACACCTCGCACCTCGACGTGCGCTTCAAGAACATGGATGCGCGCTGGCGCATCTTTGGGCCGGAGCTGTTCGTGACGGATGTGCAGGTGCTCGCTCCCAAGGGTCCGCTGCTTGCGAAGGCGCACGCCGCCAGCATTGGCTTCGACATGTGGCGTGCGCTGTTGCACGCCGAAATGCTGCCCGCCCGCATCACGCTGATCCAGCCGGAGATCGGGGTGGTGCGCACACCGGATGGACGCATCGAGCTCGAAGGGCAGGCGGCGCTCGAGGATCGTGAGCATCGCTTCAGGATCGAGGACCTGCCCACCGGCCTCGTGAAGGTAGAGGATGCCAAGATCACCTTCACCGACCAGCAGGGAAAATTGCGCGATCTCATCCTGCGCGGTGTCGAAGCGGGGCTGCGGCGCGATCGCGACGATATCGAGCTCGACGGGGAACTGGATCTTCCCGAGCGCATGGGCTCGCGCCTGGCGTTCGTGGCCGACGCGCACGGCGACCTGGCGGTGCCTGAAACGCTCAACTGGCGCTTCGATGTGGGGTCGAGCGATGTGGACCTGCGGGGCTGGCACGAATTCTTTGGCAGCACGCTCGCCATGCCGAATGCGGGTCGCGGACAGGTGCGCATCTCCGCGAACCTCGATGGGACGCAGATCTCGGCGGGCTCGCTGCAATTGCAGCTCGCGGACGTGCGCATTCCTGCCTCGAGCGCCTGGCCCACCGAGACGCGCTATACGACGCTCGCGGGCGATCTGCGCCTGGATCGCAAGCAGGGTGTGTGGAACCTCACGGGGCGCAACATCCGGCTGGTCACGCCTTCGCAGGGCTGGGAACCCACGCGCTTCTCCGCGTCGTGGACCCGCCGCGAGAGTGGAGTCGCGGGCCTGACGGCGCAGGTGTCGTATCTGCGCCTCGAGAACCTTGCGCCGCTGGCCGCGCTCGCGCCGGAAAGCGAGTGGCGCAGCCGCCTGACGGAGCTCGCTCCGGAAGGTGAGGTGCGTTCCATCAAGGCGAGTTATACCGCCGGCGACGCGGCGCACCTGCGCTACCAGGCGAGCGCGCAGTTCGCCGACGTCGGGTTCGCGCCGGTGGGACAGGCTCCGGGTCTGCGCGGAGTGCGCGGTCAGGTGGAGCTTTCGGAGGCTTCGGGCCGCGCCACGCTCGATTCGCGTGCCGTGGTCTTCTCGATGCCGCACAAGTTCCGCGCGCCGCTGAGCGCCGATGTGGCACGCGGCGAAGTCCGCTGGACGCACTCGCCGGACGGCTGGCGCATCTCCACGCAGAAGTTTGCCGTGCGCAATGCGCACGCCAACGCCGAGACCGATCTCGACCTCATCTTGCCCGCCGATCAAAGCTCGCCCGTCCTGAAGCTGCACAGCCAGTTTCACGATGCGGTGCTCACCGAGGCGTGGCGTTACCTGCCGACCGACAAGCTGCCGGAAAAAGTGCTCGCATGGCTCGACGCGATGCCGCTCGCCGGGCGCGCGCCGTCGGGTGAGTTCGTGTTCGACGGGCCGACGCGCAACTTCCCGTTCCGCGACGGGAGCGGTGAGTTTCGCATCAGCTTCCCGGTCGAAGGGATGCGGATGCACTACGCGCCCGGCTGGCCGGATATCGAGAATCTCGCGGCCGACATCGAGTTCAAGAATGCCGGGCTCACCGGCATCGTGCGCAGCGCGCAGCTCAACGGTCTCAAGGTGACGGGTGGCAAAGCGCAATTCGTCGACTTCAGGAACGGTGAGCTCACGATCGATGCGCACGCGAACGGCGATCTCGGCGATGCGCTCGGCTACCTGCAGAAGACGCCGGTGGTCGACAGCCTCGGGAGCCTGTTCGCGGACCTGCGCGGCAAGGGCCCGGTGAGCGCCAGGGTCGACCTGCTGTTGCCGGTGAAGGACATGGACCAGCGCAAGGTGCTGGTCAGCACGCAGATCGACCGCGGCACGCTGCAGCTCGTGAACACGAAGCACACGCTCGAGGAGCTGCAGGGCACGCTCGAGGTCAAGGACCGCTCGGTGAGCGCGACCGACCTCACCGCAAAGTACCTCGGCGGCCCGGTGCACGTCGACCTGGCGCCGGAAACCGGACCCGGGCGCAAACAACTCGACAACGTGATCCACGTACGCGCGCAGACGCCGCTCCCGGCGCTGCGTCGCGACTTCGACATCCCCGACGTCGTCGATGTCGATGGCACGCTCGACTGGCGTGCGGTGATGCGCATTCCCTCCGATTCCGCGACGGATGACGATGCGGCGCGCCGCCCGCTGACATTGCGCATCAATTCCGCGATGCGTGGTGCGGCCATCAACCTGCCGGAGCCGCTCACCAAGAGCGCGGCGGACATGCGGCCGATCAGGGTCGATGTGCAGTGGCCGGATTCCTCCACGGCGCTCGTGCGCGCGGCGTACGGCGGCGAAGTGCGATCGCAGCTGAGCTTCCGTCGCGACGATTTCGGCTGGGCGTTCGATCGCGGTGGCGTGCGCTTCGGAGAGGGTGAGGCGCGCTTGCCGTCGGATCGCGGTCTCGACGTGCGCGGCAACGTCGCGCGTCTCGATCTCGGCGAATGGCTGGCGCTGCATACGCAAGGCAACGGCACGGCGAATACCTCGGAGCGGCCGCTCTCGGATTACCTGCGCAACGTCGAGCTCACGATCGGCGACTTTCGCGTCTTCGGCATGGCGTTCCCGCAGGTCAACGGCACTCTCACGGCGGGCGAGAATGCGTGGACTGCGAACGTGGATGGACCCAAGGCGCAAGGCAGCGTCGTCGTGCCCTTCGATCTCACCGGGTCCGATCCGCTCGTGATCGACATGACGCGTATGGCGCTCGATCCGATCGACGAATCCACTCCGGCGCCGGAAGAAGGCACCGAGAGTCAGCCCGATCCGAAGCAATGGCCGAACGTCCGCGTTTCGGTCGGTGAGTTCGCGGCGCTCGGCAAGCAGCTGGGAACCACGCACGCCGAGTTCAAGCGCATCCCCGACGGCCTGAGCCTGGAGTCGTTCTCGGCGAAGACGCCGGCGCACGAGCTCACCGCCACCGGCACCTGGACCAATCCGCCGAACGGCCAGCGCGGCACGCTGCAGGCGAAGCTCGACAGCACGGATCTCAAGCAGACGATGGTGGACCTGGGCTATGGCCCGGCGATCGCCGCCAAGCACGCGCTGCTCGAGGGCGATCTGAGCTGGCCCGGCGCGCCGACCTCAACGCTCCTCGGGCGGCTCAACGGCACGATCAAGGTTGATGTGGAGGACGGACAGCTGCTCAAGATTCAGCCGGGCGCCGGGCGCGTGTTCGGCCTGTTGAGTATTGCGACGCTGCCCCGACGTCTGTCGCTCGATTTCTCCGACCTGACCGACAAGGGGTTCGCGTTCGACAGCATCCATGGCGACTTCACGCTCGAATCGGGCGATGCCTACACCAAGAACCTCCTGCTCAAGGGTCCCGCCGCGGAGATCGGCATGGTGGGGCGCACGGGTCTCGCACGGCACGATTACGACCAGACCGTCGTGGTGACCGGGAGCTTCGGCAATTCGCTCCCGGCCGCAGGGCTCCTCGCCGGCGGGCCGGCGATCGGTGCCGCGATGCTGCTCTTCTCCCAGATCTTCAAGGAGCCGCTCAAGGGTCTCGCGCGCGGCTACTATCGGATTACCGGGCCGTGGGAGAGCCCGGATGTGCACAAGATCGAGTCCTCCGACGCCAAGAAGACCGAGAATGCCCTGCACGTCGTTGAAAAGAAGAAGGAGAAAGGATGAGCCGGATCGCATCGATCCAGATGACGTCGGGGCCTGAAGTCGCGGGCAATCTCGCGGCTGCCGGCCGGCTGCTCGAGGAGGCCGTGGGGCAGGGCGCAGTGCTCGCAGGCTTGCCCGAGAACTTCGCCATCATGGGACGGAGCGAGGCCGACAAGCTCGCGGTCTCCGAACCGGACGGCGAAGGCCCGATCCAGGAATTCCTCGCGGCGACCGCGCGCCGGCTCAAGCTCTGGATCATCGGCGGCACGATTCCGGTCCGTGCCGGCGCCGACGGACGAGTCGCGGCGGCTTCGCTCGTGTACGACGCGGAAGGCAAGCGGCGTGCGCGCTACGACAAGATCCACCTGTTCGACGTGAAGGTCCCGGACAAGGCCGAGGAGTATCGCGAGTCCGCGACGATCGTTCACGGCCGCGAGCCGGTCGTCCTCGATACGCCGGCGGGCAAGCTGGGACTCGCCGTCTGTTACGATGTGCGCTTCCCGGAACTGTTCAGAAAGATGTCGGCAGCCGGTGCGGAGATTTTCAGCCTGCCATCAGCGTTCACCGCGCCCACGGGCCGTGCGCACTGGGAAACGCTGCTGCGTGCGCGCGCCATCGAGAACCTGTGCTACCTGATGGCGCCGGCGCAGGCCGGCATGCACGCCAACGGTCGCGAGACTTATGGAGACACGATGATCGTCGATTACTGGGGCCGCGTGCTGTCACGCCTGCCGCGCGGCGCGGGCGTCGTCACTGCGCCGGTCGAGAGAGAGCGCCAGATGGATGTGCGCCGCTCGTTCCCCGCGCTCGATCACCGGATCTTCAAGAACTGACGCCTGATGAAGCCCACCGCTGAAAACCCGCTCACCATCGCGCGCAACGCGTTGTTGACGCCCTCGGGGCTCGACGAGAGTCGACTCACCAGCGTGCTCGGCTCCCTCATGGGCAGCACGATCGACAACGCGGATCTGTATTTCCAGCTGTCGCGCGAAGAGTCGTGGGCGCTGGAAGACGGCATCGTCAAGGACGGCAGCCACAGCATCGAGCAGGGCGTCGGCGTGCGCGCCATCAGCGGCGAGAAAACCGGTTTCGCATACTCGGATGAGATCATCCTGCCCGCGCTCGAGGAAGCCTCGCGCGCCGCGCGTGCGATCGCGCGCCAGGGCGGCCCGGCGGCATTGCAGGCCTGGAAGCCGCGCACCGGGCATCGGCTGTACCTGCCGATGGATCCTCTGGTCACGATGACGGATGCCGACAAGGTCGACCTGCTCGGGCGCATCGATGCGGAAACGCGCCGCCTCGATCCGCGCATCGTGCAGGTGATGGCCTCCCTCAGCGGCCTGCATGAAGTGGTGCTGGTGATGACGAGCGACGGCGTGATGGCGGCGGACGTGCGGCCGCTGGTGCGCATCAACGTCTCGGTGATCGCCGAGCAGAACGGACGGCGCGAACAGGGATTCAGCGGCGGCGGCGGGCGCTTCGGTCTCAACGAGATCACGCTCGAGCGTTGCATCGGTCACGCGCGTGAAGCCGTGCGCCAGGCGCTCATCAACCTGGAAGCGATCCCCGCGCCGGCCGGCACGATGCCCGTGGTGCTCGGCCCGGGCTGGCCGGGCGTGCTGCTGCACGAGGCGATCGGCCACGGCCTCGAAGGCGATTTCAATCGCAAGGGCACTTCGGCATTCACCAACCGCATCGGCCAGCGCGTGGCTTCGGAGCTCTGCACCGTCGTCGATGACGGCACGCTCGCGGCACGGCGCGGCTCGCTCAACATCGATGACGAGGGCACGCCCACGCAGTGCACGACGCTCATAGAGAAGGGCGTGCTCAAGGGCTACCTGCAGGACAAGCTCAACTCGCGCCTCATGGGTATGAAGCCGACGGGTAACGGCCGGCGCGAATCGTTCGCGCACGTGGTGATGCCGCGCATGACCAACACCTACATGCTCGCCGGGCCGCACGATCCGGATGAAATCATCCGCTCGGTGCGCAAGGGACTCTACGCGGTCAACTTCGGCGGCGGACAGGTGGATATCACGTCCGGCAAGTTCGTGTTCTCGGCGAGCGAGGCGTATCTGATCGAGGACGGCAAAGTGACCGCCCCGGTCAAGGGCGCAACGCTCATCGGCAACGGTCCTGACGTGCTCACTCGGGTGAGCATGGTCGGCGACGACCTCGAGCTCGACGAGGGCGTGGGCGTGTGCGGCAAGGAAGGGCAGAGCGTTCCGGTGGGCGTCGGCCAGCCGACGCTGAAGATCGACGCGCTCACGGTCGGCGGCAC
>DATFRO010000077.1:0-62735 GCA_035263105.1 Steroidobacteraceae bacterium
CGCCCTCCGCTCGCGCTTACAGCTTCACGCCGAGCTGATTGAGCACCTCGGCGGCGGCCGTGAACGCCTCCACGCCCGAAGGCACCCCGGAATACACCGTGGTGTGCAACAGCACTTCGCGAATCTCCTCCGGAGTCGCACCGTTCGCGAGTGCGCCCCGCACATGTACTTTGAGCTGATTCGGACGGACCATCGCCGTCAGCGCGGCGAGCGTGATGAGGCTGCGCGTCTTGCGGTCGAGCCCGGGGCGTGACCAGGTATCACCGAAGCAATAGCGCGTGACGACGTCCTCGAACGGGCGATTGAAGCCGGTGGTCTGCGCGTAGCGCTCCTCGGCGCCGCCGGCTCCGAACATGTCGCGCCGGATCTGCATGCCGGTTTTGAAGCTGCCGTCCTGCGGAATGGAACTGCCTTCACTCATGTCGGTGCCCTCTTGCCTGCTGGTCCGGGCCGCACGCCCGGAATGTTGACTCGGATTCGGTAGATCGCTGCGCACGCGGTGATGTAAAGGCTCTTGCCGTCCGCATCGCCGAATGCGACGTTCGTCGCGCAGATCTGCTCGCGCGGCTCCCGTGCCGACACGGGCAGGTGAAGGGTGCCGAGATGCTTGCCCTCGGGCGAGGTGATGCGAATGGCGCCCGGCCCGGCACCTCCGGTGGAATAGAGATTCCCACGCACGTCGGTCTTCATGCCATCGACGATGCCCTCGCCGCCTTCGAAGAACACCTGCCCCGCGCCGAGCGTGCCGTCCGGCTTCACTTCGTAGCGCCACATCTTCGTGAAGCCGGAGCTGAGATACAGGTACTTCTCATCCGGCGACAACGCAATGCCGTTGGGAAACCCGCCAAGCGTCTGGTCATCGACGAGCAGCGTGACGGCGCCGTCTTTCACCAGGTACACGCCGTTGAACGGCAGCTCCTTGAGCGGGCTGTTGCGCGAGCCGCGCAGCCCGAAATCACTGTCGGTGAAGTAGAGCGCGCCGTCCGAGCGGATGACGAGATCGTTCGGGCCGTTGAATCGCTTGCCCTGATACTTCGCCGCGAGCACCGTTCGCGTGCCATCGCGCTCGAGCCTCACCACCGTGCCATCGGGCGACGCGCAGAACACGAGCCGCCCTTGCGGGTCGAGCGTTTCCCCGTTCGGGCCGATGAGCAGCACGGCCATGCGCCCGCGTCGCGTCTGGGTGCCGGCATTGTTGAGATCATCCCCGCTGTAGCCCGCCTTCTCGAGGAACACGGCGACGGGTTGCTTCGGCGCCCATTTGTAGATCACGTTCGAGATGAGGTCGCTGAAGAGCAGGTAACCGCTCGCGCCCTCCTGCACCCACACGGGTCCCTCCGTCAGGCCGAAGCCATCCGCGAGCCGCTCGGCCTTCGCCTTCGGCGACACCACCGCATCGAGGGCGGGATCGACACGGACGATCCCGAACGGCCGCTCGATCACGGCGGGCGGCGTCTGCGCGTGACAAACGCTCAGCGCGCCAACCCCTGCAATCGCCCACGCGGCCAGCCCCTTCATCGCATACCCCCTTCGGCTTCGGCTGTATGCATGAACAGCCGCGCGATTGTCCACCGGGAAGGGCTCACCTGACCAAAACCGTGCCCATTCGGGAGAGTGCACCCGCCCTTGCGAGTGCGCTAAGGTGCGCGGCCGCATGACGCCCATCCTTTCGATTTCCGGCCTGACCAAGTCCTACGCGTCCGGCCTGCAGGCGCTCAAGGGTATCGATCTCAAGATCCGCAAAGGCGAGATCTTTGCGCTCCTCGGGCCGAACGGCGCCGGCAAGACGACGCTCATCAACATCGTGTGCGGCATCGTCACGCCGACGAGCGGTGTGATCCGCGCCGACGGGCACGATATCCAGAGCGACTACCGCGCCGCGCGCTCCCTGATCGGGCTGGTCCCGCAGGAGCTCGCCACCGATACCTTCGAGAAGGTGTGGAACACGGTCATCTTCAGTCGCGGCCTGTTCGGACGCGCGCCCAACAAGGCATTCGTTGAAAGAGTGCTGCGCGATCTTTCGCTCTGGGAGAAGCGCAACGACAAGATCATGACGCTCTCGGGCGGCATGAAGCGGCGTGTGATGATCGCCAAGGCGCTGGCGCACGAGCCGCAGATCCTGTTTCTCGACGAGCCGACCGCGGGCGTGGACGTCGAACTGCGGCGCGACATGTGGAACCTGGTCCGCGGCCTGCGTGAGACGGGCGTCACCATCATCCTCACCACGCACTACATCGAGGAGGCGCAGGAGATGGCCGACCGGGTCGGCGTCATCAACAAGGGTGAGCTCATCGTCGTCGAGGAGAAGACCACGCTGATGAAAAAGCTCGGCAAACGCCAGCTCACCGTTTACCTGCAGACGCCGATGCGCGCGATTCCCGCGGAGCTCGCCGACTGGCAGCTGGTGCTCAAGGCCGACGGCTGCGAGCTCGACTACACCTTCGATGCCAATGAGCAGCGCAAGGGCATCGCCTCGCTCCTCACGCGCATGCGCGAGGTCGGCATTGGCTTCAGGGACCTCAACACGCACGAAAGCTCGCTCGAGGACATCTTCGTGAACCTGGTGAGCGAGCGTAATGGAGCGGCGCGATGAGCGGACTGGCGTTCAACGGTCACGGCGTCCTGGCGATCTACAAGTTCGAGATGGGGCGCGCCCTGCGCACGCTCCTGCAGAGCCTGGTGACGCCGGTCATCACGACCTCGCTCTACTTCGTCGTCTTCGGCGCGGCGATCGGCTCACGCATGACGCAGGTGGATGGCGTGCCCTACGGCGCGTTCATCGTGCCGGGCCTCATCATGCTGACGCTCTTCACCGAGAGCATCTTCAACGCCTCCTTCGGCATCTACTTCCCGAAGTTCACCGGCACCATCTACGAGCTCCTCTCGGCACCCGTGTCCTATCTCGAGATCGTGCTCGCCTATGTCGGTGCGGCCGCCACCAAGTCGATCGTGCTCGGCCTGGTGATCCTCATCACCGCGTCATTCTTCGTGCCGATCCAGATCCTGCACCCCTTCTGGATGGTGGCGTTCCTGGTGATGACGGCGGCGACCTTCAGCCTGTTCGGCTTCATCATCGGTATCTGGTCCAACGGCTTCGAGCAGATGCAGTTCATCCCGATGCTGGTGGTGACGCCGCTCACCTTCCTGGGCGGTGCCTTTTATTCGATCCACATGCTGCCGCCGACCTGGCGCACGGTCACGCTCTTCAACCCGGTGGTTTACCTGATCAGCGGCTTCCGCTGGAGCTTCTACGGGACTTCCGACGTGAGCGTCGGCACCAGTCTCGCCATGACGCTGGGGTTCTTCATCCTGTGCCTGCTGGTCGTCGGGTGGGTCTTCAGGACGGGGTATCGACTCAAGAATTAGCCCCGCAGTATGCTTCGCCTCCGCGCGTGGGCCCAATCAACCGACCCTTCCAAGGAGAATTGCCGTGAAACGCCTGCTGCCCCTGCTGGTCCTCTCGAGCGCCATCGCTCTGCCTGCGCTTGCCGCGCTCAAGAGCGGCGAGAAGGCCCCCGATTTCTCGACCAAGGCGTCCCTGGCCGGGAAGGAATTCAACTTCTCGCTCAAGGATGCGCTCAAGAAGGGACCCGTCGTCGTGTACTTCTACCCCTCGGCATTCACGCCCGGGTGCAACATCGAAGCGCACGAGTTCTCGGTGAACAAGGAGAAGTTCGATGCCGCGGGCGCGACCATCATCGGCGTGTCGCATGACAGCATCGCGCGCTTGAACGACTTCTCGAAGGATCCCGAGTATTGCGCGGGCAAGTTCCCGGTCGCCTCGGATCCGGACGGCAAGATCGCGAAGTCGTACAACCTCAAGGTCATGGAAGGCAAGCCCGGCTTCAAGGACACGCGCGGCGTCGAGATCGATCACGCGTTTACCGAGCGCACGACATTCGTCATCGCGCCGGACTCGAAAGTGGTCGCGACACTCTCGTCGGCGGACGACAAGATCACGCCGCAGGATCACGTCACCAAGTCGCTCGAGGCGCTGGCGGCGATGAAGAAGAACACGCCGATGTAGGTTGCGCGCCGAATCGGCCTACGGTTTCAGCACGGCGAGCAGCACGATTGCGATCAGGAGTACGCCGGGCACCTCGTTGAACCACCGGTACCAGCGGTCCGGGCGGGCGCGCGTATTGCTCGTCAGTTCCTTCATCAGCGGGTAGCACCACAAGTGATAGCCGACGAGCGCTGCGACCAGCAGGAGCTTGATCCGTAGCCAGGTGGCGGCCAGGTACTCGGGGGCGCGCCACAGCATCGCGAGCCCGAACGCAATCGTGAGCACCGCGCCGATGGTCATGATCGCGAACAGCCGCCGCTCCATGGTCGCGAAGCGTTCGCGTCCGACGGCATCCGTCGCCGTGGCGTGATACACGAACAGGCGCGGCAGGTAGAAGAGCCCTGCGAACCACGTGACCATGAAGATCACGTGCCATGCTTTGAGCCACAACATGGCGCGGCAGTGTACCTGCTCACGCAGCTCCGGCCACAACGCATCGCGGCGCGAGCGGCTGCTTGCGCGCGGCAGCGCAAACGGATTACCGTCAACCTCCCGTCTGAAGCAGCCGTCATGAGCCGACCGCACCCCTTCAAGCTCGCCGTCCCGGTGGGTCCGACCGATCACGCGATCGGGCCCGGGCACGCACCCGTCACCCTGGTCGAATACGGTGACTTCGAATGCCCGAACTGCAAGCAGGCCGCGCCCGCGGTGAAGCTGCTGCTTGAAAAATTTGCCGAGCGCGTGCGCTTCGTCTACCGGCACTTCCCACTCGCCGAAGTGCATCCGCACGCGGTGCGCGCGGCGGAAGCCGCCGAGGGCGCCGGCGGTCAGGGCAAGTTCTGGCAGATGCACGACCTGCTGTTCGAGAACCAGGCGCACCTGAAGCTCCAGCACCTGACCGGCTATGCCGAACGGCTCGGGCTCGACATGGCGCGCTTCACGGCCGAGATGGACGACGAGATCTACCTGCAACGCGTCCGCGAGCACGTGGCCGGCGGCCGCGACAGCGGCGCACGCAACACGCCCACGTTCTTCGTCAACGGCGTGATCCACGACGTCTCCTACGGACTGCACGGCCTGTTCGACGCAGTCGAGTCCGCGCTTCACGGGAAATAATCGTGGCAGCCGCCTTGCCCGTTGGCGTCGCGTTGCCCGCCAGCCTGGAGTCACGCCGGGAGCAGATGTTCCCCGAACTGACTGCGGCGCAGATTGCGCGTCTCGAGAAGCACGGCAAGCGCGTGCGCACTCAAACAGGCGACGTGCTGGTCGAGCCCGGCGGACGCTACCGCTGCCTGATGGTGGTGCTCTCCGGGAGCATCGAGATCGTGCGTCCCGGGCTCTCTGGTGAAGAACTGGTCGTGGTGCACACCGCTAATCACTTTGCGGGCGAAATGAGCATCCTGCGCGGTGCGGCGAGCGTCATCCGCGCGCGCGTGCGCGAAGAGGGCGAGATCATCGCCATCGATGAGGAGCAGCTGCGCGGGATCGTGCAGACCGACGCCGAGCTGAGCGAGCTCTTCATGCGCGCTTTCATCCTGCGCCGCGTCGGACTGATCACGGTCGAGCACGGCGATGTGGTGCTGCTCGGTTCGCGTCACTGTGCCGGAACCCTGCGGGTGCGTCAGTTCCTCACGCGCAATTCGTTCCCGCACGTCAACCTCGATATCGACAGCGATCCCGGTGCGCAGGCGATCGTCGAGCGCTTTCAACTGACCCACGACGACATTCCCGTCGTGATCTGTCGCGGCACGGTGCTGAAGAACCCGAGCAACGAACAGGTCGCGAAGTGCCTCGGCATGAATCCGCAGGTGGACCCGGCGAGGGTTCACGACGTCATCGTGATCGGCGCCGGACCTGCCGGGCTCGCGGCCGCGGTGTATGCGGCATCCGAAGGGCTCGACGTGCGCGTGATCGAAACCAACGCGCCGGGCGGCCAGGCCGGCTCGAGCTCGCGAATCGAGAACTACCTCGGCTTCCCTACGGGTATTTCCGGACAGGCGCTGGCGGCAAGGGCGTTGGTGCAGGCGCAGAAATTCGGTGCGCTGGTGTCGATTGCAAGCAATGCATTGCGCCTGCGATGTGAGTCTCCGATACGCGCGGTCGAGCTCGCCGGGGATGAGATGGTCCATGGCCGCGCCATCATCATCGCAACCGGCGCCGCGTACCGGACGCTCGCGCTCGACAACCTGTCGCAGTTCGTCGGCACCGGCGTCTACTACGCCGCAACCCAGGTCGAAGCGCGGCTGTGCAGGGGCGAGGAAGTAATCGTGGTCGGCGGGGGCAATTCCGCGGGGCAGGCCGCGGTGTTCCTCGCGAGCAGTTGCCGGCACGTGCACATCCTGGTGCGTTCCGACGGACTCGCTGACAGCATGTCGCGCTACCTGATCCGGCGCATCGAGGAGAGTCCGAACATCACCTTGCATACGCGCACCGAGATCACTGCGCTGGCAGGCAACGGCAACCTGGAGAAGGTCACGTGGGGTTCCCCGACCGGCTCCGAGACCCGCCAGATCGGGCACGTGTTCCTGATGATGGGTGCCGACCCTAACACGCGCTGGCTGGCCAATTGCGTGGCGCTCGACAGCAAGGGATTCGTGAAGACCGGTCCGGATCTCGGCCTCGAGGAGCTGAGCGCCGCGCGCTGGCCGCTGCAACGCGCGCCCTACCTGCTGGAAACCAGTGCGCCGGGCATTTTCGCGGTCGGTGATGTGCGCTGCGGCAGTACCAAGCGTGTCGCCTCGGCAGTCGGCGAAGGCTCGGTGTGCGTGCTCCTCGTGCATCGCGTGTTGAGCGGATGAACCGGTACAATCCGCCGGATGCGAATCTGCGGATTTTCGGATGAACAGCGCGCCAGGACCCACGGGCACCGTTGAAGTTGCACTCGGCCATACGGCACGACTGCTCGCTACGGATCCTGCGACCGCGGCTGAGCAGGCCGCCGAAATCCTGAAGGTCGTCCCCGAGCACCCCCAGGCGATGCTGATGCTGGGTGTGGCGCGCCGCCGGACCGGTGATGTGTCCGGCGCCGTGGAAATCCTTTCGAACCTCGTGGCAAAGCAGCCGCAAGCTCCGGTGGCCCACTTCGAGCTGGGGCTCGCGCTCGGCGCAGCGGGCCAGGGTGATGCCGCCGTCAATGCGCTGCGACGCGCGCTGGAGCTCAAGCCCGACCTGGGCGACGCGTGGCGCGCGCTCGGCGATCACCTGACCGCGATTGATGATGCGCAGGGCGCCGACGAAGCCTATGCACGGCACATCCAGTACTCGACGCGCGATCCGCGGCTCATGGAAGCAGGCTCGGCGCTGGTCGAGAATCGCATCGCCGTCGCCGAGGCCTTGCTGCGCGAGCACTTGAAGGAGCACCCGACCGATGTCGCCGCGATCCGCATGCTGGCGGAAGTCGCGGCGCGGCTCGGACGCAACGAGGACGGCGAGAACCTGCTGCGCCGTTGCCTGGAGCTCGCGCCGAGCTTCAATGCCGCGCGCTTCAACCTGGCGCAGCTTTTCTACCGCCAGAGCAAGGCCGCTGAAGGGTTGGCAGAAGTCGAGCGGTTGCTCGCGGCGGAGCCGCGCCATCCGGGCTATCGCAATCTCAAGGCGGCGCTGCTCAGCATCGTCGGTGAGTATGCTCAAGCGATCGAGACCTACGCCGGAGTCCTGGCGGAGTACCCACAGCAGGCGAAGGCGTGGATGAGCTACGGCCATGCGCTCAAGACAGCCGGTCGCCAGGAGGAGGCGATCCGCGCCTATCGCCGCAGCATCGAGCTGAAGCCCGCACTCGGCGAAGCGTACTGGAGTCTCGCCAACATGAAGACGATCCGCTTCACGCCGGCGGAGCTCGAAGCCATGCGCGCGCAGCTCGAGACGGACAAACTGTCGCATGAGGATCGCTTCCACTTTCACTTCGCGATCGGGAAGGCACTGGAAGACACCGCCGAGTACCCGGAGTCCTTCGAGCATTACGACCGCGGCAACAGCCTGCGGCGCGCGGGCGTCGGCTACGATGCGGACGAGACCAGCGGGCATGTGCGACGTGCGAAGACTCTGTTCACGACGGAATTCTTCGCGGAGCGTGCCCGCACGGGATCGCAATCCCCTGATCCCATCTTCGTGGTCGGCCTGCCGCGTTCCGGATCGACGCTGCTCGAGCAGATCCTATCGAGTCACCCGCAGGTCGAAGGCACGATGGAGTTGCCTTACATCGTCGGCATTGCACGCAGTCTCGGTCCCCGCAGATCGCGTGCCGAGACCTCGAAGTACCCGGAGATCCTTGCCACACTGGACTCAGCCGAGTTGCTGGCGCTGGGCACACGCTACCTGCACGAGGCGCGCATCCAGCGCAAGACGCAGGCGCCGTACTTCATCGACAAGATGCCCAACAACTGGGCGCACGTCGGCCTGATCCAGCTGATCCTGCCGAACGCGAAGATCATCGATGCGCGTCGCCATCCGCTCGGTTGTTGCTTCTCCGGATTCAAGCAGCACTTTGCCCGCGGACAGCACTTCACCTACGGCCTCGAGGACATCGGCCGCTACTACCACGACTACGTCGAGCTGATGGCGCACTTCGATGTCGTGCTGCCCGGGCGTGTGCACCGGGTCATTTACGAAAAATTGATCGATGACTTCGAGGCCGAGGTGCGTCGGCTCCTGGAGTACTGCGGCCTGTCGTTCGACGAACGCTGCCTGCGCTTCTACGAAAATGAACGGGCTGTCCGAACAGCGAGTTCCGAGCAGGTCCGGCAGCCGATTTTCCGCGATGCGGTCGAGCATTGGCGCAACTACGAGCCGTGGCTTGGTCCGCTCAAGAGCGCACTTGGTCCCGTGCTGGAGGCGTATCCGTCCACTCCGCCGTTTTGAACGCCCCGGGCCGTGGCATACTGTCGCATCGACGCACTGGGGGAGGGTCAAACCGATGACTCGCAGTCGAATTCGCAAGATCGCACGTGTCCGATCTACGCCACACGCCCGCGTCCTGGCCTCGGCAGTCCCACTGGCTTCCGCCATCTCGGCGATTCTCGCCAGCACCTCGCCGGTCTATGCGCAACAGCAGGCATCGAACGACGTGCTCGAGCAGATCACCGTCACCGCGCAGAAGCGCGAAGAAAACCTGCAGAACGTGCCGGTCAGCATCACTGCCATCGGCAGTGAAAAGATCGAGGAGCTGCACCTCAACGATTTCGCGGATTTCGCCACGTTCCTGCCGAGCTTGTCCTACCAGAGCGGAGGACAAAGCGGCGGTTCGGGCTTCGCGCGCCCGTACATGCGCGGTATCGCGAGCGGCGGTGACGGCAATCACTCGGCTTCTCCGCCGAGCGTCGGCATGTATCTCGACGAGCAGCCGGTTACCACGATTTCAGGCGCTCTCGACATCCACATGTACGACATCGCACGCGTGGAAGCGCTCGCCGGACCGCAGGGAACACTGTACGGCGCGAGCTCGGAAGCCGGCACGGTGCGCATCATCACCAACAAGCCGGATCCGAGCGGCTTCCAGGCCGGGTACGACCTCGAGGGGAGCAGCGTCGATCACGGCGGTACCGGTTACTCCGCCGAAGGCTTCGCCAACATCCCGATCTCCGACAACGCAGCCGTCCGGCTGGTCGGCTGGTACGAGGACATCCCCGGATTCATCGACAACATTCACGGGACCCTGACCTATCCGACGTCGCTCGCCACCATCGACAATGCCAATCGCGTCAAGAAGGATTACAACGACGGCGAAGTCTACGGTGGGCGCGCCGCCCTCAAGGTCGACCTCGGTGACAACTGGACCATCACGCCGGGCGTGATGGGTCAATGGAGCAAGACGAACGGCAGCTACGGCTACCGCATCGGGGAACCGTTCGAAATCACGCGTTTTAATCCCGAGAACGTGGACGATCACTGGTGGCAGGCGGCCCTCACGGTCGAGGGCAAGTTCAGCAACTTCGACATCGTCTATGCGGGCTCTTATCTGAATCGCGAAGACTGGACGCACTCAGACTACGTCGACTATTCGTACTTCTACGACTCTTGTTGTGGCTATGGGTCGTACATCTTCGACAACACCGGCACGCCCATCGATCCGACGCAGTTCATCGTCGGCCACGACAGGTACAAGATGCAGAGCCACGAGCTGCGTATCTCCTCGCCGCCAGACCAGCGCTTCCGCTTCGTGGCGGGCCTCTACTACGCGCGTAACCAGCACGACATCGAACAGCGTTACGAGATCAACAATCTTGCCCAATCGCTGTGGGTCACGGGCTGGCCGGACACGTGGTGGTTGACCGAGCAGGTACGCGTCGACAAGGACTACGCCGCGTTTGGCGAGCTGACCTACGACATTACCGACAAGCTGAGCGTCACGGGCGGTATCCGCTTCTACAAGTACGAGAACTCGCTGGAGGGCTTCTTCGGCTTCGGGCTGACCAACGATTTCACCAGTGCCACCGGCGAGAAGAGCTGCTTCCCGGGGAGCACGTCCAGCGTGAACGGCGGGCCGTGCACGAACCTCGACAAGGACGTGGACGACACGGGTAACACGCCCAAGGTTAACGTGACCTACAAGTTCACGGACCAGGCGCTCGTGTACGCAACGTACTCGAAGGGCTTCCGGCCCGGCGGCGTGAATCGCGTAGGCACCACCCAGCCGTACAAGGCCGACTTCCTCAAGAACTACGAGGTGGGCTGGAAGACCACGTGGGCGGGCAATCGCCTGCGGTGGAACGGCGCGATCTTCCAGGAGGACTGGGATGACTTCCAGTTCGCATTCCTGGGGCCGAACTCGGTGACCATCGTGGCAAACGCCGGCAAGGCGAGGTCGCGAGGCATCGAAACGGAACTGAACTGGGCGGCGACCGCTGGGCTGACACTGTCGCTCGGTGGCACCTACATCGACGCACAGCTCACGCAGCCGTATTGCGGAACACTGGATGCGAGCGGCAATGACGCCAACCCGTGCGTGGACGGCAACGGCGATCCCGCGCCGTTCAAGGCGGAGGACGGTCAGCAGCTGCCGGTGACGCCCAAGTTCAAGGGCAATTTCATCGCGCGCTACCTGTTCAATGTCGGCAGCTTGAACGCACACGTTCAGGGGGCAGTTGCCTATGTCGGCAGTCGCGAACCCGAATTGCGCACCGTGCAGCGCGACATCCTCGGCGAGATACCGTCGTACACCGTTACGAACCTCGCTGCAGGTGTGGGCAGTGGCAAGTGGACGCTCGAGCTCTTCATCAATAACGCGTTCGATGAGAAGGGACAGGTGGATCGCTGGGCGCAGTGCGATGCGACGGTCTGCGGCCAGGAGGGCACCTACATCACGCCGATTCCGACGCGGACCTACGGGCTGAAGTTCGGGCAGCAGTTCTAACTGCGGGGGTGGGGGATGACGCGCAGCCGAAATCGCAAGATCCGGCGGGGGAAACCCGTTGTGTACACACGAGCCCTGGCGGCGGGATTGCCGCTCGCTTCGGCCATCTCCGCGATTCTCGCCAGCGCATCGGCGCTGGCGCAGGAGCAGGCGGGTGTGCTCGAGCAGGTGGTGGTGACCGCGCAGAAGCGCGAGGAAAACCTGCAGAACGTGCCGCTCAGCATTACGGCGATCGGCACCGAGAAGCTCGAGCAGCTGCACATCACCGACTTCGACGATTACGTCAAGTACCTGCCGAGCGTTTCCTACCAGACGTTCGGGCCGGGCTCCGCGCGCGTCTTCATGCGCGGCGTGTCGAGCGGTGACAACGGCAACCATTCCGGACCGCTGCCGAGCGTCGGCCAGTATCTCGACGAGCAGCCGATCACGACCATCCAGGGCGCGCTCGACATCCACGTCTACGACATCGCGCGCGTCGAAGTGCTGGCAGGTCCGCAGGGCACGCTCTATGGCGCGAGCTCGCAGTCGGGGACGATCCGCATCATCACCAACAAGCCCGATCCCACGGGCTTCCAGGCCGGCTACGACCTGACCTACAACACGCATGATCCGGGAGCCGAGGGCTATACGGCGGAAGGGTTCGCCAACATACCGTTGAGCGACGCCTCAGCCGTGCGGCTCGTGGGCTGGTACGAGAAGGACGGCGGCTACATCAGCAACGTCGAGGGCACGCGCACCTACCCGACCTCGCAGATCACGGTGGACAACGCCGGGCGCGCCAAGAAGGACTACAACGACGTCGAGACCTACGGCGGGCGCGCGGCGCTCAAGGTCGATCTCAACGACAGCTGGACCATCACGCCGGCGATCATGGCCCAGGAGCAGGATTCCAACGGCGTGTTCGCCTACGACCCGAGCGTCGGCGATCTCAAGGTCACCCACTTCTTCCCCGAGGACTCCAAGGACCGCTGGTGGCAGGCGGCGCTCACGGTCGAAGGCAAGATCAGCAACTTCGACCTCGTGTATGCCGGCGCGTACCTCAAGCGCGATTTCTTCAGCCAGCTGGACTATTCGGACTATTCGTTCTTCTACGATCAGTTCACGAGCGGCGGCAGCTACTACTTCGGCAACTACTTCTTCGACGACAACGGCGCGCTGATCGATCCGGGCCAGTACATCCAGGGCAAGGATCGCTTCACCAAGCAGAGTCACGAGCTGCGCATCACTTCGCCGCAGGATCAGCGCTTCCGGTTCGTCGCGGGCCTGTTCTATCAGCGCCAGCAACACGAGATCGAGCAGCGCTACAAGATCAACAATCTCGCGACGGTGTCGGAAGTCACCAATTGGCCGGATACGTTCTGGCTCACCGAGCAGGTACGCGTCGATCGCGACTACGCGGCGTTCGGCGAAGTGAGCTTCGACTTCACCGACAAGCTCACGGGCACCGCCGGCATTCGTTTCTTCAAAGCCAAGAACTCACTCGAAGGCTTTTTCGGCTTCGGCCTGACGAACCCGTTCGATTCGGCAACGGGCGAGCAGTCGTGCTTCTCGGCGAGCTCCGTCAACGGCGGGCCGTGCACCAACCTCGACAAGGAAGTCGACGAGTCGGGCAACACGCCGAAGGTGAACCTCACATATCGGTTCAATCCCGACGCGCTCACCTACGTGACGTACTCGGAGGGATTCAGGCCGGGCGGCGTCAATCGCCGCGGCACCTTCCCGCCGTACAAGTCCGACTATCTCAAGAACTACGAGATCGGCTGGAAGACGACTTGGCTCGATAACCGGCTGCGCTTCAACGGCGCGCTGTTCTGGGAGAAGTGGGATGACTTCCAGTTCTCCTTCCTCGGCCTGAACGGTCTCACCAACGTCACCAACGCGGGCCGCGCCGAGATCAAGGGCATCGAGGTGGATCTCAACTGGGCCGCGACCGCGAACCTGCTGCTCTCGGCGGCCGCCACCTGGCTCGATCCGAAGCTCAAGGACGACTTCTGTCAGCGTCTGGTCGATGACAACGGCGATCCGCTGTCTATCCAGGACTGTGCTGCGAATTTCACGGACGATTTCGCGCCGGCGGATACGCAGTTGCCGGTGACGCCCAAGTTCAAAGGCAACGTCATCGCGCGCTACATGTTCAACATCGGCCAGTTCGACGCGCACGTGCAGGGCTCCTACGTGTACCAGGGCGAGAGCCGCTCGGCGCTCCTGCCCACCGAGAACGACACGCTCGGCAACCAGGACGCGTATGGCATCGCCGACTTCACCTTCGGCGTGCAGAAGAACGGCCTGTCGATCGAGTTTTTCATCAACAACGCCTTCGATGAGCGCGCATCGCTCTTCCGCTTCGCCGAATGCGACACCTCGATCTGCGGCGCCGGGGTGACGCAGCCGGGCATCATCTACACCGGAACCAACGAACCGCGCACTTTTGGCCTCACCTTCGGACAGAAGTTTTGAACATTGAGACTCGGCACGCTCCCGGCTTCGGCCGGGAGTCGTGCATTGCTGCGGTCCGCGCCTCGAGCGCGGCGTTACTGCTGACGATCACGGCGAGCGTGTTGGCCGAGACGCCGCCGCTCGCTCCGGACATCACCGGCAAGAAGTTCGAGCAGCCCACGGGCGAGCTCGACTACGTGAAGCGCGAGGCGATGATCCCGATGCGCGACGGCGTGAAGCTGCACGCGGTTATCGTGCTGCCGAAAGGCGCGAAGAGTGCGCCGATCATTCTCACGCGCACCCCGTACAACGCTTCGAAGCGCACCGAGCGCTACCTCAGCACCCGCATGCTCGCGACCCTGCCGCAGGGTGACGAAGTATTCGTGGGCGAGGGCTACATCCGCGTGTTCGAGGACGTGCGCGGCAAGTACGGCTCGCAGGGCGAGTACGTGATGACGCGGCCGATCCGCGGCCCGCTCAACGCGAGCAACGTCGATCACTCCACCGACGCCTACGACACCATCGAATGGCTGGTGAAGCACGTGCCGGAGTCGAACGGCAAGGTCGGCATGATCGGCTCCTCCTACGAGGGATTCACGGTGCTGATGGCGCTCATCAACCCGCACCCCGCGCTCAAGGTGGCGGTGCCGATGAGCCCGATGGTGGACGGCTGGAAGGGCGATGACTGGTTTCACTACGGCGCGTTCCGCCAGACCAACTTCGACTACATGACCCAGCAGACAACCGTCAAGGACGAAGGCAAGCCGGTGATGCGCGATGCCTATGACGACTACGAGGGATTCCTGCGCGCCGGGTCCGCCGGCGACTACGCGAAGAAGTTCGGCCTCGACCAGCTGCCGTTCTTCAGGAAGGTCTCCGAGCACCCGGCCTACGACGATTTCTGGAAGTACCAGGCGCTCGACATGATCCTCGCGCAGCAGCCGCTCAGCGTGCCGCGCATGTATGTCGCGAGCATCTGGGACCAGGAAGACATGTACGGCGCGATCGCCACTTACGAGGCGGTCGAGCCCAAGGACACAGCCAACGATCGAAACTACCTGATCCTCGGGCCGTGGCGGCACAGCGGCGTGAACTATGAAGGGCGGAGCCTGGGCCCGCTCAAGCTCGAAGGCGACACCGCGCTGCAGTTCCGGCGCGACGTGATGCAGCCCTTCCTCGATCAATACCTGAAAGACGGCGCACCGCGCGCACAGACGCCGCCGGTCTTCGCCTACGAGACCGGCACCGGCGCCTGGCGCCGGCTCGATCGCTGGCCGTTGTCCTGCGCTTCGGGTTGCGCGGATCAGCCGCGGCGCTTGTATCTCGGTTCGCAGTTCGCGCTGTCATTCACTCAGCCCGCGAATGGCGGCGAGGCCTTCGACGAATACGTCTCCGATCCCGCGAAGCCGGTGCCCTACATTCCGCGCCCGGTGAGGTTCCAGGATTCGGATGCCTGGCGGCGCTGGCTCCTCATGGATCAGCGCGCGGTTGCGGATCGCACCGACGTGCTGAGCTACGTTTCCGAGCCGCTCACCGAGCCGCTGCAGATCAGCGGCGCACCGATCGCCAACCTGTTCGCGTCGACGAGCGGCACCGACAGCGACTGGGTGGTGAAACTCATCGACGTATACCCCGACGAAGTGCCGTCAACGCCGGAGATGGGCGGTTACCAGCTGGGTCTCGCAATGGATATCTTTCGCGGGCGCTATCGGCAGAGCATCGAGCACCCGTCCGCGATTCCCGCCGGCGAAGTGCAGACGTACCGTTTCGCACTGCCGAACGTGAATCACGTGTTCCTGCCCGGCCACCGCATCATGGTGCAGGTCCAGTCGAGCTGGTTCCCGCTCTACGATCGCAACCCTCAGACCTACGTCGACAACATCTTCTTCGCGAAGCCGGGCGATTACCGCAAGGCGACGCAGCGCGTGTATCACTCGGGGAGCAACGCCAGCTTCGTCGAACTGCCGGTCGTCGCCGCGCATCACTGAAGAGGGCGCCGTAACCGGGGAGTCCTTTCGAGGACGCCGTGAATCCGTCCCTGGAGGCTCCGTGCAAAACGTCCATGTTTTACCCGGCCTCGAAAGGACTCCCCGGTCACGGCACCCCCCGGAGAAGACAAGGACACGGCGCCGTTGCCGCCGTGCGCGTCAGTGATGCGAGGCTTTTTCGATGAAAGCGGCCGTGCTGTCGTGCAGCGCCTTCAGGTCCGCCTCGCGCGCGTACACCATGTGTCCCGACGGGTAGAAGTGCATCTCGATGTTCTTCTGCAGGTCGGCCTGGATCGGTAACTGGCGCAGCTCGTACTCCGCGGCATAGAACGGCGTCGCGAGGTCGTAGTAGCCGCCGTGCATCTGCACCTTGAGGTTCGGATTGAGCTGCATCGCGGCGGCGAGGTCGGGCATCACGTTGGTCGCGGCCTGCACCTTCATGTGCGCCGCGGGTGGCTTATGCTGGAAGTCCCAGGTTCTCCACACCGGGATGCCCGGCTTGTAGGTCTTCTTGTCGCCGAACTTGAGCGTGCCACGCACGTAATCGTTGAACGCTGACACGTACGCGGAGGAGATCGACGCGGCTTGCGGATCGTAGTCCGCCTCCTTGCTGAGCGGGTCGATCGTGGGACCCGAGAAGCGCGAATCGAGCCGTCCGGCGGTTACATCGCTCCCGAGCAGTTCCTTGTCGAACTCGCCGCCGTTGACGCGCAGGTTCGCCTGCAGGATGTAGTCCACCGGCAGGCCGATGTAGTTGTGGAGCTTGGTGGCGATCTCGGTCTTGCGGTCCGCGGGCAGGCTGTTCCCTGCGGCCAGCGCCTGCAGGTACTCGCCCATCGCGAACGCCTCGACCTCGGGCAGCAGCGCGTCGAGCGAGGCCGGCGCATTCTGCAACTTGTGGTGATACCACGCGGTCGCCGCATAGGTCGGCAACACCAGCGCATACGGCTGGTCGACGCCAGGGTTGTACTGCGGCTCGTCCGCACTGTTGTCGAAGCACAGGATCTGTGAGAGCAGGATCACGCCATTGAAGTCGAGGCGCTTCTCGGTCTCGAGGACATACACCAGTGCGGCGGAGCGCGTCGTGCCGTAGCTCTCGCCGAACAGGAATTTCGGCGAATTCCAGCGGCCGTGGCGCGACAGGAACTCGACGATGAAGTTGGCGAATGCGTGCGCATCCGGATCGACGCCGTAGAACGCGTTCTCCTTCTCATGGCCGCGCAGGTGCCCGAAGCCCGTGCCCGGCGCATCGATGAACACCAGGTCGCTCGCATCGAGCAGGCTGAATTCGTTGTCGACGATGCGGTAGGGCGCTGCGGGGGTGTGCGAGTCGGTCTGCGTGACGACACGCTTCGGACCAAAGGCGCCCATGTGCAGCCACACGGTGGCCGAGCCCGGCCCGCCGTTGTAGATGAAGGTGATCGGCCGCTGCGCATCCTCCTTCGCGCCCTGGAAGTAGGCGACATAGGACATGCCGGCTTCGGGAGCCTGCGGCGGCGGATTCTTGTCCTCCGGCCGGGGCGGATCGTCGTCGAGCGGATCCTTCAGGTGCACGACCAGGATGCCGGCTTCCGCCTGGTAGGCGAGCTTGCGTCCGCCGGCCGTGATGGAGCCCTGGCTCAGCTGCTTCTCGTCCTTCAGGTGACGCGGGTTGTCATTTTCCTGTGCAGCCTTGTCCGGCTTGGCATCTTCCTGCTCGACATCCTTGGCATAACTCGCGCCGCTGCAGAGCGCAGCGAGTGTGATGAACGCAAATGAGATCCTGAGTGAGCGGTGCATGGCTTGTTGTTCTGGGGGCGATTCGCGCGCTGGCGCTGCTCGCTTCCCGTCCGGTGGAAAAAGTCGGCGTACCTTACAGGTCTCGGCGCCGTGACGCTACGCCGGGGAAGCCCTTAAGCCGGCTTCGGCTCTTCGACGCCGACAGGTGTGTCCGTCGTGACAGGCTCATCGACGCAGACGCGAAACTCGCAGCGCCCGTCGCCGTCCTGAAAACGCCGTTCGCGCACGACGCGCACGCCGAGCAGCCGCGACAGGGTGCACACCGAAACACTGCACAGCGCAGGATGCGCGTGCGCGACGCGCAGGAACGGGCAATTGCGCTCGATCAGGAGCGGCACTTTCCCGCGCCACTTGACCTCCATGTATGCGTCTTCCTCCTCGTAGAGGCCGCGCAGCGCCTGCAATCGCGCCTTGAGCGGCAAACGACTGAGGGCCGGACGCCAGCGCTCGACGCGCGCCTGCGTCATGCGCTCGAGCACGGTCAGCAGCGTCTTCGATCCGCAGCTGTCGGCGAGCGTCGCCACGAACTCCGAGGTGAGCGCGTCGTAGTGCTTGGGAAACACGTGCTCGCCCGCTTCGCTCAGGACATAACGTTGAGCCTTGCGGCCGGGGCGAGCGGCGGCGGCTTCCGCGGGAGCCGCCATCACCCAGCCGCCGTCGAGCAGGGTATTCATCTGCAGCCTGGCGGCTTCGTAGGTCACCCGCAGTCGCTGGGACAGCTCGCGGATCGTCGCAGGTCCTTTGCGCTTGAGGGTCTCGAGGAACGGTCGGGCGGAAGCGGGAGGGGAGGGTTCGTGCGTCATTACTTTCGTCGTTACGGCTCAGGGCGAATCGGGGGGCGTGTGCTGCGTGCCGACCCCGAAACGATACACCAGCGAGCCGCCGAACCAGCCGCCGAGAAGCAAGGCCGCGAGGCCGAGCGCTGACAGCGCCAGTGCCAGGGTCGTGGGCGGCGACTGCTTGCGCAAGGCAAGGCTCACCAGGAAAAGGGCGAACGCGGCCAGCATGCTGCTGATATGCAGCACCAGGGTCGGCGTCGCCTGGCGCGGTATGCGCCGGAAAAACGCCTCACCGGCGCCCGCCAGCAACGCCAGCGCCGCCGCGAGAAGCCCGGCGACGAGCGCATGATGACTCCAGGTCCACCATGCGCCGTCGCCGGTCACGAGGGCTGCGACATCGGCGGCGACTGCCGCGGTCCAGAACGCGACCGGGAAGTGCGCGAGTGCCGGGTGCAGCGGATGATCAGTCAGCTTCAAGTGATGATCACAGCAGGCCGAGGACACCCACCACCAGGATCAGGAACGCCGCCACGGCGAGCAGCGCATGGCCTGCGACCAGGCCGGTGGGAAGCGGGCGCTTGCGCGCGTGATAGCCCAACGCCAGCGTGAAACCACCAACCGCCGCGATCAGGAACAGATAGAGCGCCCAACGCGCGGCGTTGCCCGCGCCCTGGTTGAACACGGCGAGCAGGAGCAGCACGAGTCCCGTGGCGGCAAATGCGCCATGGATCACTGCCACACCCACCGAGGGCGTGCGTCCCTTGAAGACACCGATGGCCATGGTCAATCCCGCCACCGCCGCCAGAGCGAAAACCACTATTGCCCAGGTCACCATCTGCCATCCCCCAATATACAAGTAAATACTTGCATAATGCTTATACCGCGCTCCCGGGCGCGCGTGCAAGGGCGCAGTGCCGCAAGCTGGTGTCAGACGAGTCCGGCACGGGTGGTCGGGGCGGTCCGGGACCCGGGCCCATCCCGCGGCGGCGTCCTGTTCGATGTTTGGGCGCAAACCAGCTACAGTGCGCGCCGGTCGGGACACTGCCTGAAGAACGGGTTTCTTGGCCGCTATTACTTCCTCCAGCGAGACTATCAATGACAAAACTTTATGTGGGAAACCTGCCGTTCTCGGCGACCGAAGCCGCGGTGCGTACGCTGTTCGCGCAGCACGGGACCGTGGAATCGGTGACCCTGATCTCCGACCGTGACACCGGCAGGCCCCGGGGCTTCGGCTTCGTGGAAATGTCCAACGCCGATGCGGCGCGCGCCATCCAGAACCTCAACGGCTACCAGATGGAAGGCCGTGCCCTGAAGGTCAACGAGGCGCAGGAAAAATCACGCGGGCCGGGCGGCGGTCGACCACGCCGCTTCTGAGCGAGGCCGCTCTGCGAAGCGGCGGGACGCCCGCGGCGTCCGGACTCGAGGCGTGGGCGCCTGCTGATTCGGCGTGGCGCACCGACGGCGGGGGATGAGGTGCCAGTAATCACCAGCATCGCGGACTTGCGCGCGGTTGCACGCCGTCGCGTGCCTCGCGCCATGTTCGACTACGCGGATCGCGGCTCCTACGATGAAGTGACCCTGCGCCGCAACCGCTCCGACTTCGAGGCGATCGCCTTGCGACAGCGGGTGGCGATCGACGTGTCGGCCCAGTCGCTCGCGACGACCCTGGTGGGTGAGCCCGCGGTGATGCCGCTCGGCATCGCGCCCACCGGCCTCACCGGGCTCTTCTATCCGGACGGCGAGATCGTAGGCGCGCGCGCCGCGCAGGCCTTCGGCGTTCCGTTCTGCCTGAGCACGCTTTCCATCTGTTCCATCGAAGACGTGCGAGCCGCGGTTTCCAGGCCCTTCTGGTTCCAGCTCTACCTGATGCGCGACCGCGGCTTCAATGAGGAGCTGATCGCGCGCGCCACGGCGGCGCAGTGCTCGGCGATCGTGTTGACGCTCGATCTGCAGATGCAGGGCTTGCGCCGCAACGATCTCAAGAACGGCCTTGCGATCCCGCCGCGCCTGACGCTGCGCAACGCCCTGGAAGCCGCCCTGCGGCCCGCGTGGACGTTCGGTGTGCTGTTCGGCAAGCGCCGCACCTTTGGCAATCTCGCCGGGCGGATGCCGGGCGCGGACGGACTGGTGACCTTGTCGGAATGGATCGCGACCCAGTTCGATCCCACGGTGAGCTGGAAGGATGTCGAATGGGTGCGCAGCCGCTGGCCGGGAAAACTGATCCTGAAGGGCGTGCTGGATGCCGAGGATGCGCGACTCGCCTGCGAGACCGGCGCGGATGCGTTGGTGGTTTCCAATCACGGCGGGCGCCAGCTCGACGGCGCGCGCTCGACGATCGCGGCCTTGCCCGAAGTGGTCGAGGCCGTCGCAGGACGGCGCGAAGTGCTGCTCGATGGCGGCGTGCAGTGCGGACAGGACGTGCTGCGTGCGCTCGCGTTGGGGGCACGCGGCTGCCTGATCGGCAAGTCGTTCCTGTACGGCCTGGCTGCACTGGGCGGCGAGGGCGTGACCACGGCACTCGAGCTGATTCGCAAGGAGCTGACCGTGTCCCTTGCGCTCACCGGCTGCAACGACGTGCGGACCGTCGATCGCCGCGTCTTAGCCGGCAACGGCCGGCTGCACCTTTGAGGCGCTGAGCGGTCCAAGCGCTCCTGGCTGCCCGGCTGACGAAATGCGACACACGCACACCTGGTTGCTGCTTGGACTCCTGTGCGTAGCACCCTCGCTGACGCAGGCGGATGATGTGCGCGAGCGCCAGCTCGAGCTCGACGTCGAGCAGCTGAAGCGCGAGTTGCAGGCGCAGTCGCGGCGCCTCGATCAGCTGGAGCGTGGCTCGACGCGCTCCACCGAGCGCTCTGTGTCAGCCGCGGCACAGACTGCCCCGTTGCCGCCGCCGAAGGTCGCGCCGTGGCTGGTCAGCGCGAACTGGGAGCGCGTTCGTCCCGGCATGACCCAGGATGAAGTCACGAAGATTCTCGGACCCTCGACCGCCGAGCGTGCCGGCAATGGAGGCACGACGCTCCTCTTATATGCGCTGGAGATCCAGGAGGGAGTTTTCCTGGCGGGCAGGGTAGAAATTCAGGCGGGTAAGGTAAGCAACGTCCAGAAACCCGCGTTACGCTGACGCCCCTTACTGCACCCGACGCGAACGGCAGCAGAGGCCATCATGGGCAGGAAATTCGACAACATTCTCGGGACGATCGGCAACACACCGGTCGTGCGCATCAACAAGCTCGCCCCGGCGCACGTCAACCTGTACGTCAAGATCGAGGCCTTCAATCCCATGGGCTCGGTCAAGGATCGTCTCGCACTCGGCGTCATCGAAGATGCGGAGCGCTCGGGGAAGCTCCGTCCGGGCCAGACCGTGATCGAAGCGACCAGCGGCAACACCGGCATCGGGCTCGCGATGGTGTGCGCGCAGAAGGGTTATCCGCTCGTGGTGACGATGGCGGAAAACTTCAGTGTCGAGCGCCGCAAGATGATGCGCTTCCTGGGCGCGCGCGTGGTGCTGACGCCCGCGGCACTGAAGGGCAGCGGCATGCTCGCCAAGGCCGTCGAGCTCGCCGAGACGCACGGCTGGTTCCTGTGCCGGCAATTCGAGAACGAAGCCAATCCCGACATGCATTCGCGCACCACGGCGCCGGAGATCATCGCGGCCTTCGAGGGCGAGAAGCTCGACTACTGGGTGACCGGCTTCGGCACGGGCGGCACACTCAAGGGCGTCGCGCGCGTGCTTCGCCAGCAGCGCCCTGAAACCAGGATCGTCGTGTGCGAGCCGGACAACTCGCAGCTCCTCGGCAGCGGCATTCCGCAGCCGCGCGGTGCCGATGGTTCGGCGAGTGGCAGCCACCCCTTGTTTCGCCCGCACCTGATGCAGGGCTGGAGCCCCGACTTCATCCCGAAACTCACCGAGGATGCCGCGCAGCAGAACCTCTTCGACCAGGTGCTGCCGATCAACGGCGCGCAGGCGCTCAAGTGCTCACGCGATCTCGCACAGAAGGAAGGGATCTTCGTCGGGATCACGGGCGGCGCGACGTTCGCCGGTGCGTTGCAGATCGCGGCTTCGGCACCGCAGGGCGCGAACATCCTGTGCATGCTGCCCGATACCGCGGAGCGCTATCTCAGCACGCCGCTGTTCGCCGATATTCCCGCGGACATGACCGAGGAAGAGATCGAGGTGTCGCGCTCGACGCCGAACTATCGCTTCGACGTCGCCGCGCCGGCACCGGCTCCGCAGCCGCAGGCCGCGAGCGCACCGCCGCCGGTGGAAGCGGATGCGGCCGCGTTCGTCGCGCAGGCCGTGAGCGATCGCAGCCAGCCGGTGGTGATGTTCGCGCTGGAATGGTGCGAGTTCTGCTGGTCGGTGCGGCGCATGTTCGGCAAGTACAAGATTCCGTATCGCTCGGTCGATCTCGATTCGGTCGAGTACCAGAAGGACAACCGCGGCGGAAAGATCCGCGCGGCGCTCACCGCCAGGACCTCCGTCGCGACCATTCCGCAGATCTTCGTGGGCGGAGAATTCCTCGGTGGCGCCACCGATGTCCTCCAGGCCGCCAAGGAAGGCCGTCTGCAGAAGCTGCTCGCTGCCAACCGCGTCAAGTACGACGAATCGGTGCGCGACGAACCGTTCAGTTTCCTGCCGACCTGGCTGCATCCTCGCTGACCGCGTTCGGCTCCGGCCCGCTTCATTGAATCCGCGCTGAGGCTCCCCGCGAACGGGTGTACAGGCTTCTCTGTTGCCTGTCGTCGTGTTCCGGCTGCGGGGACGAACCGGAAAGCGATCCACAGACATCCGCCGCCGCGTCCCCGCGCCGCGGTGCGATATCTGGCCGGCTCGCGACAGAGAGTGAGTGCGGGACAACCGCAGACACTCACAACCGCCCTGCGCGGACGCTCCAAGAACCACGTGTGTCGCGAACCATTCGCTAGTCAGTCGTTCTGCAGAGCTCCACAGGGCGGTGTGCTGAGTCCACCCACCAGGACCAGGAGACCGTTCATGAAATCCTCACTCCCGCTGGACCGCCGGGCGCGGGTTGCTTTTGCCTGCATCTTGAGTGTGGGTGTGCTGTCGATCGGCTCGGTGAGCGCACTGGCGCCAATGTCCGGCGAGCGCGCTGCGCGCACGCCGGGCGATCTCGTCAGCGATCCTTCGACCTCGTCAGGCGCCAGGACTCTCTACCGGCGCATTCACGAGGCCGCGTTTGCCCGCTGTGGGGGCAAGCCCGGAGTGGTGAGCGATTACCGGATCGAGGGCAGTGATTGCTATCGCGACGCGGTCGCCAATTCAGTCGCGGCAGTCGGCAGCCCGGTGCTTTTCACCCTGCATCGCTCGGAAGTGGCGCGCATCGCCAACCGGTGAATGACCGCTCGAGTGCGATGACTCGGCGCCCGGTTACAGAGACCTGCAGCAAGCCCGATTCACCGTTTCGACTCTGTCATTCAAGGGCGATGAGTGTGAACACTGGGATCCTGTTGCTTTCGTGTCATGGGGCGGGTGCCTTCCGGGGCAGCTCGGGATATTCGAGTCCTGCTATGCCCGGTCTGCACGGTGGGCTCCCGCCCCTCCGGGCACCCGCAGCGGCAGCCGCCGCGCTTGCAATTCCAGCAGCATCCGGGCTGAATGCCCCGGCATCGAGCAGCGTCGTGCGATCGAGGGAACCAGGGGGCGCATGGCTGGCCTGCGGCCCACAACCAGAACATTCACGGACGGCGTCGCGGTCACTGCATGCGCAATTGCCGGAATCCTTGCGACCGCTCCCGCCGGAAGCAGCGACGTGACATGCGGCGCGCAGCAGCGAGTGCAGGTCTCCGATGGCAAGCCGTGGCGCTGCCAGGTCGAGCTGCAAGCCGGTAAGAGCTATCTCGCCGACGTCGTGCGCCAGAGCCGCGACATCACGCTCGAAATCCTCGCGCCCGCCGCAAAGCCGTTGCTCAAGGTCGACTCGCCGACGCTTCGCACCGGACCGGAACTGCTGTTCTTCACACCGCGTGCAAGCGGGCGATACACGCTCGTCGTCAGCCCGGTCGAGCGGGCCGTGCCGGCGCGCACGCTCGAAGTCGCGTGGCGCGAAATGCCCGATGCGCCGGCCGGATCGGAGCTCGCGCGCGGCTACACGGACCTGACGAGCGCCGCGGCAGTGGCCGACACTGCGCGCGCCGATGACGCGCAACGGCGGCTGACGGGCCTCGAATCGGCGCGGGCGCATCTGCAGGCTGCGCATGCCGACGCGCTGCAGGCCGAAGCGCTGCTGCGTTCGGCGAATATTTACTTCTGGGCCCTCGGCGACTGGACGCGCGCTGCGTCCAACGCCGCGTTATCGGCCAAGGCCTTCGCGCAGGTGTCCGATCCGATCATGTCGGCGCAGGCCGAGGCGTTGCGCGCGGAATCGCTCATCGAAGGCGCCGGTGAAAGCCGCAGCAATCGGCCCGTGCCAAAATCGGGCCGCACTCCCTTCGATGAGGCCGAGCAGATCCTGACCGCTTGCGCCCGGCGCTTCGCAGCCGCCGGCATGACCTACGACCAGGCCGCGGCGCTCAACTACCTCGGTGTGTCGGCGCACTACCAGGGCCGGTTGAGCGAGGCGCGCACGCAATACCAGGGCGCGGCGCGCCTCTTTGCGACGCTCGGCGAGTCCGCGAGTGAAATCCAGTCGCTGCAGAACATCGCCGTAGCCGACTTTCAGCGCGGTGACTATGTCGAGGCGGTCGCGGCGTACAAGCGCCTGTTGCCGAGGCTCGATTCCACGAGCAATCGCCGCACGTACATTGCCATCGCCAAC
Source organism: Steroidobacteraceae bacterium (assembly GCA_035263105.1). Lineage (GTDB taxonomy): Bacteria > Pseudomonadota > Gammaproteobacteria > Steroidobacterales > Steroidobacteraceae > DATBVX01. Next base: position 25,116 of record DATFRO010000077.1, read on the forward strand.
AACCTGGCGGTCGCGCAGTACGCGCTCGGCGAGTCGGACGAAGCGCTCAAGTCGCTCCTCGCGATACTGCCGCTGACCGAGGCGAGCACCGAGGCCGCGGATCGCGCGCGGACCTGGCACCTGCTCGGCCGGATCTACGTGACATTGGGCGAGCGCGAGCGCGGCGCAGTGTTCCTGCAGCAGGCGCTGGACCTGCGCCAGTCGAAGGCCGTGCAGGATCGCCAGGGGTTGCTCGCGAGCCTCGCCGAGATCGCGGACCTGAAACGCGACAGCGGCGACCTGCAACTCGCGCTCAAGCTTCACCTGCAGGCGCTCGATCATGCCGTGTCCCCACCCGAGAAGGCCCGCGTGCTGCTCGGCGTCGGACAGGACCAGATCGCGGCGGGCTCGATGCGGGCGGCGGCCGATACGCTCGCGCGTGCACTGAAGCTCGACCTGCCGGCGCAGTCGACCGTTCGCTACCAGCTCAGCGGCGCCTACGGTTACGCGCTGAGCCGCAGCGGCGACGCCGCGGGACGCGACCTGCTCCTGCGCGCCGCGCGCGAGCAGGAGGCGATCGGCGATGAGAACTATGCGGCCGAGAACTATGCGCTGCTGGCGAGCGAGGAGCGCCGCGCCGGAAAGCCCGATGCGGCGCTCGGTCACGTCGGCCAGGCGCTCGCGCTCTACGACGCGCAGCGCATCCGCGCAGTGAATCCAGACCTGCGTGCCACCTACATTTCGAACCGCGCGGCCGCCTACGAATTGCAGGCCGATCTCTACATGGAGGAGTGGTTGAAGGCGGCATCGCGCGCCGACCAGGATCGTCTCGCCGCCTCCGCCCTTGGCACCGCGGAGCAGCTTCGCATGCGCGCGCTCGAGGACTTCCGCCAGTTCGCGCAGCAACAGGTGAAGCCCCTGGGCACGGCGCCCATGAGCGCACTCGCCGAGCTCGACTCGCGTCTTGCCGCGAAGCGGCATCGCCTGACGACGCTCCTCGATCTCGATGAACCACCGGCGGAGCAAGTCGCTGCCCTGCGCCGCGAGATCGCGCTGTTGCGGACCGAGATCGATGTAGCGCAGCAGAAGCAGGCGCCCGCGAACGGGAAATCCGCGCGAGGCACGCCGGCCCTGTCGCTGCCGCAATTGCAAGCCTCGCTCGCTCGCGATTCCGCCGTAGTCACCTGGCTGCTCGGCGCCGAGCGCAGCTGGATCTGGTGCATCACGCGCGATACCGCGGTCGCGTTCCCTCTCGGAGCGGGCAACAAGATCGAATCCGCCGCGCGCGATCTGTACGCGCTGTGGAGTCGGCCGCCGGATGGCAGTGATACGCGCTCGCGCGAGGTGCAAGCGAGCCAGGCGATTCTCGGCTCGGCCACGCCGGTGATCGCGAAGCAGCGCGCTGTCACGGTCGTGGCTGATGGCGCTCTGCGCTCGATTCCGTTCGGGGCGCTATGGCTCGAAGGCCAAGCGGGCGCCCAGCGCCTCGCCGACCTCGCGACCGTGTCCTATCAGCCCGCGCTCGATCATTGGCAGCACGCGAAGGGGAGGCAGCATGCCATTCAGCCCGCAGAGCGCATCCTGCTCGTGGGTGACCCCGTGGTCATCGGGGGCGCGGACACGTCGGGGAGCATCGCGCAGACGCGAGATGCGGTTGCGGCGGACGGCGCGTATCCGCTGCGCCGGCTCCCGGCATCGCGCCGCGAAGTCCAGGGCATCGTGAAGATCGCTTCCGGCTGGCAGTCCGATGTGCTGCTCGCCGAGGCGGCAACCCGGGCTGCGGTGCTCGCGCAGCCGCTGAGAGAATTCCGCGTACTGCACTTCGCCACCCATGCACGTCTCGACGTGCACGACCCGCAGCTGTCCTCGATCCTGCTGTCCACGCGCGCCGGCGATAGCGCGCAGGAGGACTCCGCCCTCAGCCTGCGCGACATTGTCGGGCTCGGCCTCAATGCCGATGCAGTAGTGCTGAGCGCCTGCGAAGGCTCGCTCGGCAAGGAGTACCGCGGGCAACTCTCCTTCGGCCTGTCGGAAGCGTTCCTGCTCGCGGGAGCGCGCAACGTGCTGGGGAGCTTGTGGCGGGTATCGGATACCGCCACCGAGGCATACATGCGCATGTTCTACGAGGCCTACATGACTCGCGGCCTCGATTCGGTGGCCGCCGCGCAAGTCGCGGCGCGCCGCATGATGAGCGATCCGCTCTACGGACACCCGTTTTACTGGGCCGCCTTCGTGGTGCTCGCCTCCTGAAGGCGCGACCGCGTGGGCGTGGTGACAACAAGGCGTGATGAGAACTTGAGGAGCAGGACCATGAGAACTCATACGACAAGAACGCTGCTGACGCTCGTTGCTGTAGCGGCGCTGGGCCCCGCGTGCTGGGGCCACGACGAAGCCGCCCCCGCGGCGTCCACGGCGGCGGGAAGCGGCTCGACCGGGGCAGTGCGGGACGCCAAGTACATCGTGTGCTCGGTCGGATATCCCGAACCGAGTGCGGCTGCCGATTCGCATCTCGGTCTCGGAGACGAAATCGAAATCCGCAAGGGCAAGCTCATCACGAATGTGAAGTTCACGGTCTACAACCCGGCGCGCTGGACCTCGATCAAGGAGATGCTGGCCGCCAAGGGCGCGACGAGGCCGGTAGCCGCCAGGTCGGAACTCGTGCCGCTGCTCACCTGCTGCGGCGGGGATCGCCTCGGCGGCCAGATGGGATTCCTGCACAAGGAGCAGCGTGCAACTCACTTCGTCGTCATCGAGAACACGCCGGCGTCGGAGGGCAAACCGCAAGGCTGCGTACGCGACACCCCGATCATCACGGTCAAGTTCTGCTACCCGGGTCGGGACGACAAGGGTGCCGAGGGATGGGCGTGCGAAGGCCGCAACCCGCACCAGGGCGATGTGCATGCGCAACCGTAGTCGCTCCGGGACGAAACCCGAAGGTTGATCATGCACCGGCCCGCCATTACGCTCGTGTCACCGATCAGGCGGCTCACTCCCGTGCCGCGGTCGGAGACCGTGGCCGAAACCAAGGCTGATCGTCCACAACGCGACCAGGACTTGCGCCCAGCGACTCGCACGGATGTGAGCAAAGCGGCGATCGAGGCCCTGATCCGTGACAACTACTCGGGTCTTCGGCTCCTGATCGCGCGGCGCACCGGCGATCCGGACGTGGCCGCCGATCTGCTGGGCGAGGCCATCTGCATCGCCTGGGAGAAATGGCAGGCCGGCAAGGTCGAGCGCCCCGAGCAGATCGCGGGCTACATCTTCCAGGTCGCGATCAACCTGCTGCGCAATCACCGGCGCACGTTCGCCGGCCGGCCCGGCGCGCGTGCCGACAGCGCGCAGCTCGATGCGCTCGCGGCCGATGACACGGCCCGCGACAGCTGGATGGAGCGGCAGATGGCGGCGCGTGTGAAACGCATCATCGGCACGATGAACACCCCGCGCGACCGGCAGGTTCTCACTCGCTTCTACCTGGCAGAAGAGGACAAGGAATCGATCTGCCGGGATCTCAACCTGGAAGCGGGGCAGTTCGACAAGGTTCTGCACCGGGCACGCGGGCGCCTGAAGGACCTCCTCGAGGCGCAGGGTCTGAAAAAATCCGACTTTCTGTCTGTCCTGGTGATGCTATGAACTACGGTCGTCGAGGGGTATTGGCCATGAAGGTGAACAAGTTCACGGATGATCCGACGATTGCGGGTCGCTATCTCGCAGATCAGCTGACGGATGCGGAACGCGACGAGTTCGAGGCGGCGCTGCTGCAAGACCCGGACGTCGCGCAGGAGCTCGAGGCCACGGCGCGGATGAAGGTCGGGCTGGCGAGGCTAGAGGAGAGCGGCGAGCTCGAAAAGCTCGTGCAGGCGCGCCCGTTCTACGAGCGCCCGTCATTCTTCGCGGCTGCGGCGTCAGTCGGGGTGCTCGCCATCGGGCTCATGTTCTTCCGCTGGCAGGGCGAAAGCGGGCCGTCGATGCTCGCTTCCTCGGAATCGGCGTTGAGCGATGACTCGGGCAAGGCGCTGGCCGTCGTCTCGACGCCGCCCATGCTCCGGGTTCGCAGCGACAAGTACGACGCCGAGATCGAGCTGCCCGCCGAACGGCATTCACTCAAGTTGCGCCTGCTGCCCGCATCACCGGGCAAGGCCGACGAATTCAGCGTCTCTCTCGCCCGAATCAATGACGATGGAACCACCGAAGCGCCTACCGTGCTCAAGGACCTGCGGCCCGCCGGCGATGGATTCATCAACGTGTTTGCCGACTCGGCGCTGCTGCGCCCGGGCCGTTATCAGCTCACCTTGAGCGGCGAGGGGAGTGAGGCACCGGTGTACGGAGAGACTTTCGTCATCCGGGTGCGGGCGCCTGGAAGCGGTTCCGTCGCACCGGAGTGACGCCGAGCACGCCGGCCTGCAGGATCTTCGCAAGGTTCGGCATGACGCCGATGTGCCCGGCTGCGGTGACGCACGCGGTGCCGAGCTCGGCGTGACTGAGGATCTCGCGCAGTCGCAGCGGCGGTAATCTCACGCCGGGGCGCGCCGCAGCGGCCACACCCTGCACGATCAGCGCGACGCCGGCGACGATTGCGGCGGCGGCCGACGTTTCTCCGAAATCAGCTGAGCAGCCGGAGGAGGCGGGCGCGGTCACTTGCTCGCCCCACGCGTAGCAGTCGACACGACTGCCGTAGTTGCTCGAAGGAAAACGCTCGTGTCGACCTGCGACAACCCGCGCGTGTGCTGCGCCCACGATGATCGCGCCGGAATCCCGATGGGGGTCCCGGCGCAGGAACCGCTCGCCGCGCTCGTCGAGGAAGCCGTCCAGGTCGATGCCTTCCGGCACGCCGCCGGTATCCGAGCCATTCCCGGCGGCTTCGATCACGGTGATACCGCGCCGGGTCGCACCGGCGATCAGGTCGAAGAGCTCCGGCAATGCCTCGGCGGGCAGGCGACCCATTGCGCCCTCCGAAGTGAAGAGTTGCGCCTGGGTCTCGACGAGCAGCACGCCTCCCGCGCTGTCGCGGTCTGCCGCGTTGATCGCGAGCAGCTTGTCGATCGCCGCAGCGATACCGCTCGACAAGCTCTCGGAGGTCGAGGAGACGTGAACCGAGGCGAGCTGTGGGGCGAGCCCGAGATAGCCGGCACCGGTTCCGCAAACGATGCCCAGCACCGCCGTGCCGTGCGCGCGCGAGCTCTCATCGATAGTGCCGACCAGCGGCGCTCCGATGCGATGCGCACGCAGACAGTCGTGCGTGAGCGTCCAGCCCTGCTCGACGTCGACGAAATGCCGTCCTTCGCCCGCGCCGCCCGCGAGCTCGCGTGCGCTGGCGGCGCCGATGCCGGTCGGCGCAGCACCGGCATAGCCCGGCGGAGCGGTGCAGTCGTCCGGTACCGGCACGACAGCGGCGGATTCACGGCCGCGAAGTGCCGCGGCCATGCCGAGTGCGACCGCGCCAAGCAGCGCATCACGACGTTTCATGGACCGGTTCCAGGTGCTGCGGCCTGCTCATCGCCGGGCGCACGGTATCACGTGACCGGTCCCGCGCAGCGCCTTCCACGCGGGCCGGGTGCCTGTGTACAGTCATGCCCGGTGCGGCAGTGGAGTGCGGCGTGTGAAATGGCTGGTGACGTTGATTGCGGCGGCCCTCGCCCTGGCCGCGCTGCGGGTCTACCTCACGCTGCGCCGTCGGCGCGCGGAGCGCCGCGAGGACTTCGATGCCCGTCTGATACGGCAGCTGCGCGAGAAAGGACTGGACCCGTTCCAGCCGCACGAGCTCGACTTCTTCTTTGCGCTGCCCGACGAGACCGTCGCGCAGGGCATCGCGCGCCAGCTGGAAGCGGAGGGCTTCGCCACCGATATGCACCCGATGCGCGAAGCGGGTGAGGGGGTGAGCCTGCATGCGCGCAAGGCCCTGCGCCTTTCGATCGAGGAAGTCAGCGCCTTGTCGGCGCGGTTCGCCGCGCTCGCGCGACAGAACGGCGGCCGTTACGACGGCTGGATCGTTCGCCGCGGCAGTTGACATAACTCACTCTTATATACGCTCACCTGCGCCCTTTCGACGTGCGCCTGTCGAAGTCCCGGCTCCTGAACCACCTGCAGTGCCCCAAGCGCCTGTGGCTCGAGGTGCATCGGCCGGAGGTGGCCCGGTACTCCGCGCGTGCGCAGACGCGCTTCGAGACCGGACATCGGGTGGGCGCGGTGGCACGCGACCTGTACGCGCGCGGTCGCCAGGTGGTGTTCGACCGCGACGTGTCCATCGCTCTCGGCAACACGCAGGGCGAGCTCTTTGCGGCCGAGTCGCCGTTGACCCAGGTGTTCTTCGAAGCGCCCTTCAGGCACGAGGACGTGCAGATTCGCGCGGACGTGCTGGAGCGTGGGCCGGCGGGCACCCGCCTCATCGAAGTGAAATCGGCGGGCAGCGTCAAGGAGGAGCACGCGGCAGATGTCGCCATCCAGAGCTGGGTGATCGGTGGGAGCGGCGTGCGGCTGAGCGAAGTCGCGATCGCCCACCTCGACTTGCGCTTCACCTACCGCGGCGACGGCGAGTATCGCGGCTTGTTGATAGAAAGGCCGGTCGGCGAACTCGTGAGGCCGCTCCTGCCGAAGGTCGCGACCTGGGCGAGCGAGGCGCAGCGCACGCTCGCCGGACCAGAGCCCCTGGTCCAGGTCGGTCGGCATTGCCGCGCGCCGCACGAATGTCCGTTCATCGACTATTGCTGGCCCCGCACCGAGTATCCACTCACCGTGCTGCCGCGCCTCGGCAACAAGCTGGAGGAGTTCATCGCGCGCGGCTATCGCGATGTGCGCGACGTCCCGGAGGAAGAAGTGAGCGGTGCGGCGCGTTTGCGCGTCTGGAGAGCGACGCGCAACAACCGCGTCGAGATCGCGCCGGAATTGCGCGAGGCTTTACGTGCAATCCCCTTTCCGCGCTACTACCTCGACTTCGAGACGATCGACTTCGCGGTGCCGATCTGGGCCGGCACCCGGCCACGCCAGGCGATCCCGTTCCAGTGGTCGATCCACGTCGAGACGGCGCCGGGGCAGGTGGAGCATCTCGAGTTCCTGGACGTGAGCGGCGCGTTCCCGGCGCCGGCGCTCGCCCGCTCACTCATCGCAGCGCTGGGCGGCGCTGGCGCGATCCTGACGTTCTCCGAGTACGAGCGCCACCGCATCGAGCAGCTGGCCCTGTTCGAGCCTGCCGTCGCTGCGTCACTGCTGGCGCTGATCCCGCGACTCGTCGACCTGTTGCCGATCTTCAGGCACGGCTTCTACCACCCGGCGATGAAGGGCAGCTGGTCGCTGAAGGCGCTGTTGCCGACAGTCATACCCGGCTTGCGTTACGAGCGCCTCGGAGAGGTTGCGGATGGCGAGGCTGCGCAGCGTGCGTACGTGGAGGCGATCGACGGTGCTACCTCGCCGCTGCGCAAAGCGCAGCTCGCACGCTCACTCCTGGACTATTGCCGCTTCGACACGCACGCGATGGTGCGGCTGGTCGACGCGTTCCGCTGACAGCCGGAGGTCGGTGCGCTCACTGCAGCGCTATGCATGCTGAAGCGAACCGACGCGGCTGTTGCAGGGGAACCTAGAGGGAGAACTTGCAGGGCGCGCGCTCGGGCGCCGAGCGCGCGTTCAACTGGATCTCGCTGTAGACCGACAGCCTGTTGTTGAGGCTCTGACCCGCGGTCCGCGCCTTGTCGCGGAAGAACCGCAGCGCCTCGAGCGCCCGCTCGAAGCGGTCATCGCCCTGGTACTCATGCTCGGGCAGGTGATAGGCACGTAGTGACATGGCTGTTCTCCTCGATGCGTTTCAGTGTGGTTTCCGATGGGCGACAAGGTAATCCACCCTGCGCCCGCAAGCGGCCAGACTGTGTGAATGGCGCTTCAGCGTTTCTTATCGGTTGTGTCGACACGGGGCGCGCTCGCCTCGCACGTCTCGCATCTGCGGAGTCGATGCGCGCATAATCGCCGGCAAAAGCACCGGCGAAATTTCCCTCGAATTCCCGACCGCAGCCTGAGGCCGCCATGTTTGCCGCCCTCTACGACCGCACCGGACCTGCTGCCGACGTGCTGCGCATCGAAGAGATCGCAACGCCCACCCCGGGGCCGGGAGAGGTGCGCGTCGAGCTGCATTGGTCGGGTGTGAATCCGTCCGACGTCAAGTCGCGGGCGGGCCTGCGCACCAGGACGCTGCCGTTCCCGCGCATCGTCCCGCACAGCGATGGCTCGGGAGTGATCGACAAGGTCGGCGCCGGGGTGTCGCCGGGCAGGGTAGGCGAGCGCGTGTGGATCTGGAACGGCGCGTGGGGCCGGGAGCTGGGCACCGCCGCTCAGTACATCGTGGTGCCGGAAGAGCAGGCGGTGCGTTTCCCCGCTGAAATCGACCTGGCCGCCGGCGCCTGTCTCGGCATCCCGGCACTCACTGCGTGGTATGCGCTCGCCATCGATGGCGGCGTCGAAGGAAAGGTCGTGCTCATCGCCGGCGGCGCCGGTGCCGTCGGGCACTATGCGATCCAGCTCGCGAAGATCATGGGCGCCGCGCGCGTGCTGAGCACGGTGAGCGGAATCGAGAAGGCGGAGCTGGCCCTCGCCGCGGGCGCGGACGTGGTCCTCAACTACAAGCGCGACAACGTGCGCGAGCGGATCCGGGAAGCGATCGGAGGAGAAGGGATCGACCGCATTGTCGAGGTCGATTTCGCCGCGAATGCCGCACTCGACCTCGACCTGCTGCGCCAGGGTGGCGACATCATCGTCTACGGCAGTGGAACCTCGGATGTCTCCGTGTCTTTCAGTGCCGCGATCCGCAAGCACGCCCGCGTGCGCTACGTCCTCGTCTACTCGATGCCGCCGGCGGATCGGCGGCGTGCGCTCGGCGACCTGACGCGGCTGCTCGAGCAGAACCAGCTGGTGCACAACATCGCCGCACGGCTGCCGTTGACCCACATCGCGGCCGCTCACGAGCTGGTCGAGAGCGGCCGCGCGGTGGGCAACGTGGTGCTGGAGATCGAGTAGCCCGCTTCAGGCCTGCATGATCGGCGTCAGAGCCTTCTGGATGCGTCCCAGCTGCTCGGGTGTCGTCATGCTGGTGAGCAGCCGACCGAAGTGCGGGTGCTGCACGCCGGAGATGATGTACTGCCAGCGATAGGCCTTGAGCACGCCGGCATCGAGCGCCTTGCGTTCCGCGTCGCTGAACTTGCGTCCCGCGATGGCAACGAAGTACTCGACGTCCGCCGCGGCCTGGCCCTGCACGATCATGTCGACGCCGCCCACCAGGTCGATCACGTCGCTGACGGCCTGGTCGCGCTGCGCGGCATCGAGCTTGGCGTCCTCGCGCTGCCACTCGAGCTCATCGAGCATCGCGTGCTGGCACTCTTCCTTCCAGTGGAACATGAAGACATCCTTCCACAGCGGAGAGATGTCCATGGTCTGCGGCTCGATGCTCTCGAGGTAGTGCTGCTGGCTGAAGAGCTCGATCAGCGCGGTGAGGCACAGCACTGCCCACGTCGACTTGCCGAGCACGAATTGCGCGACATCGTTGGGAGAAGCGGCGGCGCGGTAGCCCGCCGGCATGATGCCGGCGATCATTTCCTCGACGCGGCGAAACAGCTCCTGGTGCTTGAGCTCTTCGTCGCTGAAACGCACCAGCGCCTGCAGCGCGGTCTGGTCCTGCAGCCAGTGGTCGCGGCTGATCTCGAGCACCTTCGCGTTGATGAAGCGCTCGACCAGGCCGAACAGCAGCGCATACGTGCGGCCCTGCACCTGCGTGAGCAGGCGCGACTCGCTCGCCGTCAGGAACGGCAGCTCGTCGACTTTCGACAGGCCGTTCGGCAGGAACCGCTGCGAAAGATCGAACTGGCGGCCGCGGATGACATCGGCATCGATGTCCCAGCGGACGCGCTTCGAGGCGCTGATGCAGCGGGCGTAGCGGGCCGTATTGACTGGACCCCGGGCGGAACTCTGGACGACTTCGACGGCGGCATTCATGGCCTCACTCCTGCGGATTGGGTGTATCGATGGGTGCGCAGGATGGCGGAACCGCGGTACGCAATATATGGGAAGAATGTCCTGACTTCGGGGTGAGTGGCGCGCGCGGCCTAGGAGAATTGTCCCGACGTTGCGGAGCCTGGGCGCAAACGCAGGTAAACTTCGCGCCGGAGCTTGAGCGGCATGCCCCTGCAACAATCAGTGCGATACCTGAAAACCCGCGACGGAGTGCGGATGGCGTGGGCTACCTCAGGCTCGGGGCCGACGCTGGTCAAAGCCGCCAACTGGTTGTCGCATCTCAATTACGACCTCGAAAGCCCCATCTGGCGCCACTGGATCGAGTTCCTGAGCGGGAACTTCCGCGTCATCCGCTACGACGAGCGCGGCTGCGGCATGACGGATTGGGACGTCGCGGACGTTTCCATGGCGCGCTGGGCCGATGACCTGGAGTCGGTCGTGGATGTCAGCGATCCGGGCGAGCAGTTCGTGTTGCTCGGGATTTCGCAGGGTACGGCGGCTGCCGTCACCTACGCCGTGCGCCATCCGGAACGGGTCTCGAAAATGATCCTGTACGGCGGTTATTCCCAGGGCTGGATGCATCGCCAGGACACGGATGGGCTGCGCCGCTACAAGGCGATGATCGACCTGGCGCTGCTGGGATGGGGCAGAGACAACCCGGTGTTCCGCGAGCTCTTCACTTCGCTCTTCGTGCCGGGCGCGGCGCGCGAGCAGATCGACTGGTTCAACGAGTTGTGCCGGCGCACGACGACGCCGCAGATGGCGACGCGCCTGATGATGGCGCGAGCCGACGTGAACACCCGGGAGCTCCTGCCGCAGGTGCGCGTGCCCACCCTCGTGCTGCACGCGCGCGAGGACGAGTGCGTGCCCTTCTCAGCCGGGCGCACGATCGCCGCGGAAATTCCCAATGCGGAGTTCGTCCAGCTCGATTCGCGCAATCACATCCTCCTCGCGCACGAGCCGGCCTGGAAGAAGTTCACGGACGCAGTGCTGGAATTCACCGGCCGGCCGCGCCCCGGGAACGGCGAGGCTGAAATCTTTACCGCGCTGTCCGAACGTGAACGCGAGATTCTCGCCGCGCTCGTGGCAGGCAGCAGCAACGCGCAGATCGGCAAGACGCTGTTCATCAGCGAAAAGACGGTCCGCAACTCGCTGACGCGCATCTTCGAGAAGCTCGGTGTCAGCACGCGCACCCAGGCCGCGGTGCTCGCGCGCGATCGCGGCTTTACGCACCACCATAACCGCGCGCAAGATCCACCCAACCAATAGCAATAACCCGGCACGCGGGCGCGCACTACACTGCACGGCACCGCGAGACAAAGACGATGGAGGTGGGTCATGACCCTGCGCATTGGCGATATCGCACCGAATTTCGAAGCTGAAACCACCGAGGGACACATCCAGTTTCACGACTGGATCGGCAATTCATGGGCGGTGCTGTTCTCACACCCGAAGGACTTCACGCCGGTCTGCACCACCGAGCTCGGCTACATGGCGAAGCTCAAGCCCGAGTTCGACAAGCGCAACGTCAAGGTGCTCGGCCTGAGCGTCGACCCGGTCGACAGCCACGCGAAGTGGGCCGCCGACATCAAGGAGACGCAGGGCCACGCGCCGAACTATCCGCTGATCGGCGACCCGGAGCTCAAGGTGTCGAAACTCTACGAGATGCTCCCGGCGGAAAGCGGCAGCAGCTCCACCGGGCGAACGGCTGCGGACAACCAGACCGTGCGCAACGTGATCGTGGTCGGGCCCGATCGCAAGATCAAACTCATCATCGCGTACCCGATGACCACCGGACGCAACTTCGACGAAGTGCTGCGCGTGATCGATTCGCTGCAGCTCACCGCGAAGCATCGCGTGGCGACACCCGTGAACTGGAAGCAGGGCGAGGATGTGATCATCGCCGGCTCGGTGTCCGACGAGGAAGCGAAGAAGATCTACCCGCAAGGCTGGAAGGCGCCGCGTCCGTACCTGCGGATCGTGCCGCAGCCCAGGTAGGGGCAGCGCCAGCAGGCGCGACGCCGATTACCCCTGTCAGCGCCGTGTGCAGAGCCCGCTGCACATGGCGCCGGCGCGCGCGAGTGTGATCCTCGTCACTGAACGCTCCGCGCGGCCGCCGCACTATCGCTGCGGCTCTTCCGACCCTGCAGGCCGCCGTGAGTCCCGACGCCAAGCGCAATACCCTCATCGTCGTCTTCGCAACCCTGCTGATGGCGGTGGTGACCGCCTCCCGCGCGGAATCGACGGTCCACATCATCGAAACGCAACCGGCCACCGATGCCACGCTCGGGCACGGGCAGTCGTTCTACGTGCGCATCGGTTACTCCTCGGATGAGCCCATCAGTCTCTGGGCGCGTCCGTTCTTCCACGGCAAGGAAGTCAACGCGATGTCGAACCCGTCCTGGTCGTACTCCGGCACGGGTGAGGCGCTCGGCTGGTTCGAACTCTCGAAGCCCGGCGAAGTGGATGAGATTCGCGTCAAGGCCGGAGGCGGCAAGCCCTATCACGAATGGGAAGTCCTGAAGCAGCCGGTGCAACTGCGCTGGTCGGATGCCGAGGCCGCATCGGGGCCGCGCGCGCCGTGGGTCGAAGCGCTGATCGCCGCGGAGAGCGCACGCTCGCAGGAAGAAGCGCAGCGTCGTGCCAACGAACCGACGCCGGTCGGGGCCGCGGCCCTGATGAGCGGCTTCATGCTCTGCGTGCTCGCGCTCCTCATCGCCGGCGTCGCCGTGCCGCTCTGGAGCGTGTGGAAGTGGCACGGCGGTTGGAAGATCGCGGCCGCAGTGCCCGCCGCCGTGATCGGCTTCGTGGTGCTGCGGATCGTCGTCGATACTTCGCGCGATCCGACCTCGCACAATCTCTGGCCGTTCGAGATCCTTCAGTTCGGCGTCGTGGCGCTGGTGATCATCGGCATTCTCAAGGTCGCGCGGCGCTTCATGGGCGTGCAGTCCTAGTCATGCTGCCGCGCGTCGTCGGATCGCTGATCCTCATCCTGTTCGGGGCCGGCGTGCTCGCAGTCGCCTGGCGCGGCTACCTGGCCGGAGTGCTTCCGGCTGGCGCTGCGGGGGCGCGCGCCTATCGTCCGAACCGCATCGATAACCCGGCTGCGTTTCACTTCTTCCTGGTGCTCTATTTCTGCGGCGGGATGGTGCTCGCAGTGTGGGGCATTCTCGCGCTCTTCGGCGCCGCTCCGGCGCTGAAGCTGCAATAAGCCCGCGGATCAGTTACAGCCGGTTGGGGGATGCGCCGCCACGATTCGAGTGGCCGCCGCCCATCGAGGCCGCTCCTCGTGAACCGCCGCCCGACGGACGGGCCTCATGGCTCGGAGCGGGAGTGGAGTGAGAAACCGGTGGCGCCCGCATGACCGGTGCCGAAGCCCGATTCTCCCGATTCTCATGACCGCCGCCGCCGCCCGATTGGCGCGGCACCGGCGCTGCGCGCTCGTTGGTCGCACGCTCACTGCGATTCGCGTCGAACCGCGGCAATGGCGCGCCCTGGAGCGTGGGTTGCAGGGCATTCGGGCGCGCATCGATGCGCCGCCAGCCGTCGTCGCTTTGAATCTGCCGTCGATCGCCCGGCAATCGAGGAATGCTCACGTGGCCCCCGCGATCCTGCGGCGGCGTGTTGTCCTGTGGGCGGCCAAATGCCGCGGGCGTGCCGATCTCGGCGACGTGCTCGTCGCGACCGCGCGAATCCATGCCACGGTTCGGACGCGAAGCTTCATCGCCCACGGGGCGCGGTGCGGGCACGCGTTGTGTCGGTCCACGTTCCAGGCGCGCATTGTTGCGGAAATCGCCGCTCCACACCGGCTGGGCGATCGGCCGCGGGTTGGTGAAGACACTGCGTGGCGCGGTCGTGAGCGCGCCGGGCACATTGCGATTCGCAAAGCGAATGTCGCGCACGCGGTTGTTGTAGACGTTGGTGATGTACGCGTTGTTGGCGATCGCCGTATTGGAGATGTTGACGTTGCGCAGGTAACGCGCGCTCACCTGCTTGGAGGGCACGTACACCTCGTGCGGACCGAGCGGGAACCAGCCCACGGGTCGCGTGTGATCGACGCTGCCCGAACCGTTACGCCAGGCGACCAGGCCCGGTGCCCAGACCGGGTGATGAATGCGCGGACCCGGAACCCAGCACCAGCGCTGATGCACGAACGCCCAGCGTCCGTAATGAAACGGCGCGAAACCCCACGGCGCACGATCGACCCAGGTCCAGCCCCACGGGCCAATCCAGGTCCAGCTGCCGAAGCTGTAAGGCGCCCAGCCGACGCCGACCATGCTCGGCGCCCACACGGTGCCGTAACCGGGCTCGTTGTACCAATTGCCGTAGTGGTCGAGATCCTCGTAGCCGACGACGTCGCGCGACACGTAGCGGCTCGATTCGGCATCGGTGATGGCGCGTTCGCGCTCGATGCACCAGTCGTCGAACGCATCCTGGGAATCGAGGTTCTGCACATTCGCGTACTGGTCGCCACCGGCGAGGCGCAGCTGCTGACCATCGCGCACCCGCACCGGGCCGTTGCCGTTGTCCACTTCGGCATCGCCCGAGCGCACTGCCACGACCGCCGTGCCGTCCTGGTCGATGCCGATCCGGTAGTCGCCCGGCCGCAGGAGGCGCACGGTCGCGTTCGGCGTGTCGACTTCGAAGGTTTCCGACGCCAGCAGCTCGCGAACATGAATACCGAGCGTGCCGGAATTGAGCGCCACCTGGGCGATATCGGTGTCGAGGTTGGATACGGTGATGTCCGTGTATTCGTCGAGCCGCAGGGCCGCCGTGCCGACGCTGAGCTCGGCGCGCGAACCGGAATCGGTGGAAAGGCGGTCGCCGATCGTGAGTGGCAGGTTCACGGCGGCCTGCTCGGGCGCGCTGGCGTTGGGCGCCTGCAGCGTCACCTGGCCTTCCATGTAACTTAATCGCGCGACACGGCTCGGCGGGTCCACTTCAATGGCCCGGGCCGGACTCGTGGCGGCCACGAGCAACAGCAGCGCAAGCGAACCGAACCTCATCATGTGAACGGAGTCTACTCGCCGAGCCTTAATTGCGCCTGAATGGGCTGAGGCCTCACATGGTAGGCTCGCTTCCCCGCGCTGGAGCCCGAACTCATGATGCTGATCGGAATGTTCGATTCGCCGTTCGTCAGGCCGGTGGCCATCAGCCTGAAGCTCCTCGACATCCCCTTCGAGCACGCCGACTGGTCCGTGGGCAAGGACTTCGACCGCATCCGCAAGTACAACCCGCTGGGACGCGTCCCGACGCTGGTGCTTGATGATGGCGAGGCGCTGATGGAGACGTTCGCGATTCTCGACTACATCAATGAGCGGGCGGGGGACGAGCGGGCCTTGCTGCCGCGCTCCGGGCGCACGCGGCGCTCCGCGCTGCATCTCATGTCCATCGCGAACGGCGCCGCCGACAAGGCGCGCGAGCAGCTCTATGAGCGTGCCTTTCGGCCGGCGGAGAAGCGCCATGAACCCTGGACGGAGCGCTGCCGTTCCCAGATGCACGGCGCACTCGCGGAACTGGAGCGGGCGGCGGCCCACACGCGGGGCGGCGCGTGGCTGGTCGGCGAGCGCATGACCCAGGCCGATGTCACCGTCAGCTGCGTCTTCACGTTCGCCAATGACGCATTGCCGGCGACCTTCACTGGCAGCAGCTACCCGGCGCTGCGCGCTCTCGCGGAGCGCTGCGAAGCACTACCCGAGTTCCGCTCCACGCGACTCGCCTTCGTACCGCCGGCACCGTAGCGGTTTACTTTTTCTGCCTGGCTTTCTTCCTGGCGGCGCGCTTCTTGCCGGTGGCGGACTTGCGCGCCGGGCGCTTGCGGGCGGAGCGGCTTGCTGACTTCGCAGCCATCGGCGTGGGTCGCGCATGGCGCGGCTGGTAGATGCCGAGCTTGCCGCCGCCGGGCAGCGTGACCTCGGTGCGCATGCCCCAGCCGAGGTTCTCGACCGCGCTGCAAGCGATGCCCTGGCCCTGCATCGCGGCGACGAGCGCGGCGACGTCCTCGCACATCAGGTAGAACTCGTGCACGTCATTGTTGCTCGATGGATGCACGGCAACCTCGGCGGGCGGCAGACCGAAGATCAGCCAGCCGTCCCCGACGTCCACGTGACTCAGCCTGAGGACGTCGCGCAGGAAAGCACGGTCGGCGACGGCGTCAGTGCTGTAAATGATCGAATGGGCCCCGATGATCATGGCGCGCTCCTGCGTGGTACGCTTGGTCCCGAGGTGAAGCGATGAAGTTCCTGCTGTGGTTGCTCCTCCTGGTCGTGTGCTGGCCGCTCGCGCTGCTGGCGCTGGTGCTCTGGCCGATCGTCTGGCTCCTGTCGCTGCCCTTCCGGCTGGTCGGGATCGCGGTCGAAGGCGTCTTCGAGCTGCTGCGCGCGATCGTCCTGCTGCCGGCACGCCTGCTCGGCGGCCGTCCCTGAAGTTCAGAAACAATCGTCGTTCGGGCCGTGGATCCACTCCGGTTCGCGCTCGCTCCGGTCGGGCGTGGTGGTGAGCTGCTTTTCGTTGCCGCCGTTCGCGTCCATGGTGAACAGGTCGAATTGCCCGCTCTGATCCTGCTTCGCGAACACGATGGTGTCGCCATCGGGTGAGAACGCCGGATCGACGTTGCGCGGAATCAGGGTCGAGGTGGCCTTGAGAGTGCGCGGATCGCCGCCACCGGCCGGCGACATCACGATGCTGGTCTCGGTCTCCTCCGGGTTGGAGCTCTCGTAGGCGATCTGGTCGTGCACCGACCACGTCGGGTGCACATCGCGCTTGGCGGGCGAGTGCGTGATGCGCGCAGTGTTGGACGTGCCGGCTTCGACGGTGTGAATCTCGAAGTTGCTGTCGGCCTGGTCGGAGCTGTAGGCGACGAAATTCGTGCCGGGCTTCCACACCGGTTGCGAGTCGTTGCCGCCGGAGGTCTGCAACTGGTGCAGGCCGCGTCCGGTCGAGCGCATCTGGTAGAGCTGGAAGACGCCTGACTGACCGCTCTGGCTGGGTCGGTTGCTGGTGAACACGATCTGGTCGACGCCGAGCGAGCTCGTCTGCCACGACGGGTAGCGATCGTGCTGGCCGGTGAAACCCGCGGCCAGCGATGTGACCTGCCGCACGCCGCCACCGACACCGTCATCCGAGATATAGATCAGGAAATCTCCGCTGCGGTTCGACACGAAGGCAAACGCCTTATTGCGGCAATTCCACGCCGGCTCGATGTTGTAGTTGCCGTCGGCGATCAGCTCGACGTCATTGGTTCCATCCTCGTCCATGCGGCGCAGGTCCCAGGGCCCTCCCGTGCCGCCATGGTTGCGCTGATAGATGATCGAGCGAACCGTCGCCGGCGGTGGCGGCGGACCCGAACCCTCGCCGCCGACCTGCGGCTTGGGCGGCACCGTGGGAACCTGTGTGGACTGCTTGTTCTGGCAAGCTGTGACGCACACGAGCAGCGTGAGCAGACCGATCGACACATGAGGCGAGGCGCGCGAACTCATGGAAGAGTCCCTCCCTTTTTTTCTTTCTTAGGCGAGCCCTGCGGTCGCTAGATTACGCGTTTGCGACGCCGGTGCTACCTCGCAACGCAGCAGCGCGGCGGCAGGAGAGGGCGGGGAGATCAGACGCTGCAGGTACCCCCGAGGCCGGAAACGCTGCGCAGCTGCTCTTCGGTGCTGTCGAGGTCGTGCTGGACCTTGCCGAGCGTCATCTGCGCCTGGTTCTCGCTGCCGGACGACTCGAGCCGGCTGACGCCGCTGCGCACGCGCTGCACCAGTGTGCGGAACTTGACCGCGACGTTGTGCGATTCCTCGCCGCACTTCGCCGTGAGACGCACCACGTCATTGCTGACATCCGAGAGCTTCTGCGTGCTGCGCTCCAGGTCCGCGAACTGGCCGCGCCCGCCGGCGTCGTGGACGCTGCCTGAATAGCCGCCGGTGCGGTTGGATGTCGTGTTGATGTAGCGCGACGCCTGGTCGAGTTGCTGGCGGATCAGCGCCAGTTGTTCGTAAGCCGTCTTGACGAGACTGCCGATGCTGGCGGAGGAGTTGACCTCCGCCGCGCGTGAAGACGTGACGTTCGTGACCAGCAGCAGACCGAGCGTGCACGCCGCAAAGCGGATCAATGTGCGCATGTACCATCCCCAAACGAGTAGATTCGACCTGGACGAACGTCGCGTGCCATGCGGATGGCATCCTCGACGCGCTCGTAATAGCCGGCGACGCGCCCGATCTCGCGATACCCGAGGGCGCAGTAGAAGGCCTGGGCGGCGACGTTGGTCGCGCGCAACTCCAGTGTGATGCCGAAGGTCCCGGCGGTGAGCGCCGAGGCCTCCAGCCATTGCACGAGCCGTCGCGCGACTCCGCGGCGGCGATGGTGGGGCGCGACGGCCAGCAGGTTGAGGTGCGCGCGCTCATCGCCGAACTGCATGATCGCAAACCCCGCGAGTTCGTCGTAGCGCGCGCGTGCCGTGAGCACCATGCTGTCGCGGTGACGAATCGAGGCCACGACGCGGGTTTCGGGCCAGGAAGGACTCAGTCCCGCCTCGATCAGGCGACGTGACAGCAGCGAGATGCGGCGGGCGTCCGCGAGGCGCGCCGGGCCGAGACAATAGTCCGACATGTGTGAAGCATAGCGCCTGCAATGCCACGCGCGCACAATCGAGCGGCGGGTCAATGCAAGTTCAGGCATGCGAACCATCATCGGGTGGCTGTGCGCGTTCGTTCTCGGCTGGGTCGGCTGGTGGCTTGGCGCGCATCTTGCTGTGTGGGTGGCAGTCATCCTGAGCGCAATCACCGGAGCGGTCGGGCTGTACTACGGCTATCGCTGGTTCGACGAAAACCTCGGCTGAGGTGAGGAGGCAAGATGTCTGCCGTGTTGATCACGAGTGCCAGCCGCGGAATCGGGCTCGAGTTCGTGCGCCAATATGCCGAGGACGGCTGGCGGGTGTTCGCGGCGTGTCGCGATCCAGCCACGGCGGCGAAGCTCGAACCGATCGCCCGGGCGGCGAAGGGAAGCGTCGAGGTGCTGAAGATGGATGTCACCGACGCGGAGGGCGTGCGGCGGGCGGCCAAGCAACTGGGCGAGCAGCCGATCGATGTGCTGGTCAACAGCGCCGGCATCATGGGCGGGGGTGGGCAGCGCCTCGGCGACATGGATTACGCCGCCTGGAGCGAAGTCCTGGACGTGAACACGCTCGGCCCGATGCGCGTGACCGAGGCATTCATCGATCACGTGCGGCGCAGTCCGCGCAAGACCGTCGTCACCATCACGAGCGGCATGGGCTCGCTCGCCGACAACACTTCGGGCGGGTGGATCGCCTACCGAAGCTCCAAGGCCGCGGTCAACATGGTGATGCGCAGCCTCGCGCTCGATCTGAAGTCGCGCGGGATCATCTGCGTGGTGCTCAACCCGGGCTGGGTGAAGACCGACATGGGCGGTCCGAACGCCAACATCACGCCGCAGAAGAGCGTGTCGAACATGCGCCGCGTGATCGACAAGCTCTCCGCCGCCGACAGCGGCAAGTTCCTGCACCACGACGGGAGCGAGTATCCCTGGTAGCGTCGCGGCGCACGCGTTCGCCGGCGGATGCCAGTTGGGGCGCGGCTCGCGCAGGCGCACCCGCGGCTCGAGTCGCGCTAGGTCCTGGCTAGTTGACGGTGCTCAGGGGTTGGTGGAGCGCGCTGCCTGGCGCTGACCCGCCGCGGTCACCCGCCAGATGACATTGCCGACGTCATCGGCGACGAGCAGCGCACCGTGCTTGTCCAGAGTGACACCCACCGGGCGTCCATGCGCATTGCCGGAGTCGTCGAGGAAGCCCGTGAGTACATCGATGGGTTCGCCGGACGGCTTGCCGCCGCTGAAGGGCACGAAGATGACCTTGTAGCCGCTCGGCGGCTTGCGATTCCAGGAGCCGTGCTGGCCGATGAACATTCCGTCCTGGAACATCGGCGGCAGGCTCACGTTGCGCGCGGCGGCGAGACCGAGCGATGCGGTGTGCGGCCCGACTGCGTAGTCGGGCGCAACCGCCGTGGAGACGAGCTGCGGGTCCTGCGGCTGCACACGCTCATCGACGTGGGTGCCGAAATAGCTGTACGGCCAGCCATAAAAGGCCCCATCGCGCACCGAAGTGATGTAGTCGGGCACGAGATCACTGCCGATCTCGTCGCGCTCGTTGACGGCGGTCCATAGCGCGCCGCTGTCGGGTTGCCACGCGAGGCCGTTCGGGTTACGCAGGCCCGAAGCGAACACCCGGTGATTGCCGGTCTTCGGGTCGACTTCCCAGATCGCGGCACGCTCTTGTTCCTTGTCCATGCCGTTCTCGGCCACGTTGCTGTTGGAGCCCACGGTGACGTAGAGCTTGCTGCCGTCGGGGCTGGCGATGACGTTCTTGGTCCAATGGTGATTGAGCGGGCCGCCCGGCAGATCGGTCACCTTAGTGCCGGCGTCGGTGATGCGGATCGCCCCGGGGGTGTACCGATAGCGCATCAGCGAGTCGGTGTTGGCGACATAGAAGTCACCGCCGACGAGTGTCATGCCGAAGGGCGAACTGAGTCCTGACAGGAAGATCGAGCGCTGATCCGCGACACCGTCGCCGTTCGTATCGCGCAGCAGCGTGATGCGATTGGCGCTCTCGACGGCGGCACCGGCCTTCTTGGTGGCCTGCTTCTGCACCTTCGCGCGCAGGCCCTTGTCATTCTCCGGGCGCTCCGGTCCGTTGGTTTCCGCGACCAGCACGTCGCCATTCGGCAGGACGTAGAGCCAGCGCGGGTGATCGAGCCTGTCGGCAAACGCAGCGACGCTGGTGCCGTTCGCCGGCGTCGGCTTCTCGCCTGGCTCCCATCCCACAGCGTGCGCGACCTGGATCGTGGGGATGACCGATTTTTCCGGCGCCGGGAGCTTGGGATCCGGGCCGGTGCCGTCGGCCACCTTGAGCTTGGCTGCGCCGCCGCAGCCGGCAAGGCTCGCGAGCAACAGGATCGCGGGCCAACTCCGCGAGAAGAACACTCCATGTTCCGTGGTCACGACCGCGACTCCTCTGCTGGTCTCGCCTTCTGCCATGAAATCAGGCATCCCCGCTGACGAGGAGTTCGCTGGACTTTTTACAAGCGGCTGTGGCAAATCGGTGCAATGCGCGCCATCGGATCTGAGTGCTGGCGGTCTCTCGCGAACTCGCGCGTGCTGAGCGCCTGCGAGTTCCTGCTGGGCGCAGGCATCGTCATCGGGCACAACGTGTTTCACGTCCTGCCCAACGAAGTGCCGATCCTCACCGTTCTCGGCCTGCTGTCGATGCGCTTGCGCGAGGGCGGTCTTGCGGCGCTCGGGTTCCGGCGTCCCGACTCGTGGCGGCGCATCCTGCTCATCGCGCTGGGCGCCTCGGCACTGCGCATCGTGCTGGGCGAGTTCGTCATCGACCCGCTCACGGCGCACTTCTGGCCGGCGGCTGTGGCGCCCGAGGATGCAGAGAAGGTGACCGGCAATCTCCAGTTCGCCGCGCTGGCACTCGGGATCGTGTGGACGTTCGCGGCGTTCGGCGAGGAGATCAGCTATCGCGGCTACCTGCTCAATCGTGCGGCCGATGTGGGCGGGCGCACGAGTGCGGCGTTCTGGGTGAGCGTGGTCCTGGTGTCGGTGCTGTTCGGATTCGGCCACTACTACAAAGGGCCGGCAGGAATCGTGGACTCCGGAATCGCGGGCCTGATCCTGGGAGCGGCCTACCTCGCGAGCGGGCGAAATCTATGGACGTGTGTGTTCGCGCACGGGTTCATCGACACCTACGGCGTCGTGACCTTGTATCTCGGGCTGGACAGCTGAAGGAAGCTCTGCACGGAGCTTCCTCGGCAAACTCAGGAACGCCCGCCGGGCAGGCCCATCCACTTCTCCAGTTGCTCGACGCGGTTGCGGCTCACATCGAGGCGGGTGCCGGACCTGAGGCGCACCGCGTAGTCGCCTCCCGGATCGCGCAGCAGCGTGTCGATGCGGTCGAGCCGCACGATGGAAGAGCGGTGAATGCGGAAGAAGCGTGCGGGATCGAGCTGCTCCTCCAGGCTCTGCATGCGCTCGCGGATCACGTAGGTCTTGTCGCCGACGTGCAGCTCGGCGTACGGGCCGCTGGCGCCGATGTACTCGATTTCCTCGACGGCGATCACCCGCACCTGGCCACGCGACTCCACCGGGATGCGCTGCAGGTAGCCGCTCGCGGACGCCTGTTTGGCGGTGTCCGGCTGGCTTCCTTGCAGCACCGCGAGCAGGTGTTCGGAGAGCCGCTGCACCTCCTCGAGCTCGATCATGCGGCGCGCGCGGCGAAACGCCTGCTCGAAGCGCTCATCGTCGAACGGTTTCACGAGGTAGTCGATCGCGGCGACGTCGAATGCCTTGAGTGCGTAATGGTCGTAGGCGGTGACGAAGATGGTGGCGGGCATCTGCCCGAGACCGACCGCGCGTGCCACTTCGACACCGGTCTTGCCCGGCATCTGCACGTCGAGGAACACGAGGTCGGGGCGCAGCGCGCCGATCGCCGTGACCGCAGCATCGCCATTGTCGACCTGGCCCACGATCGCGACATTCCGCTCGCGCGACAACAGGTCCACGAGTCGCTGCCGCGCGAGCGCCTCATCGTCGGCGATCAGCACCTTGAGCGGCTTGCGCTCGGTCACTGACGGTATCCACCGGCCTGCGCCGTGAGCTTTGCGCCGGGCAGATCCAATCGCGTGTGGTAGGGCAGTACGACCTCGGCGATGACGCCGCCGCCCTCCGCCGCACGCAGTGTCGCGCTCGAGGCCGCGCCGTAGAGCTGTTGCAAGCGTTCGCGCGTATTGCGCATGCCGAGGCCTTCGTTGAGCGCTGCCTGCCCCGCGAGGCCGGGACCGTTGTCCTGCACGCGCAGGATGAGTTGCTCGCCGCTGCGCGCGGCGTGAATGCCGATGCGGCCGGTGCCGTCGATCTTGCTCACGCCGTGCTTGATCGCATTCTCGGCGAGCGGTTGCAGGATGAGATTGGGAACGAGCGCGCTCTCCACCTCCGGATCCACCTCGATCTCGATCTCGAGCCGTCCCCGGAAACGAATCTCCATGATCTCCAGGTAACGACGCAGCAGTGCAATCTCCTGCTGGAGTGGGATCTCGGGCTCGTCCGCGCCCTCGAGGCTGTTGCGCAGCAGCTCGCTGAGCCGCGCGATCATGCGGCGCACGCCGCGTGGATCGTGCTCGACCAGCGCGGAGACGGCATGGAGCGTGTTGAACAGGAAGTGCGGGTCGAGCTGCGTACGGAGCGTGGCGAGCCGGGCGTCCGCCAGTTGGGCCTGGAGCTGCGCGGCGTGCGCCTGCAGGCGAATGGTCTCCTCGCGCCGCGCGCGATAGCGCAGGAAGTAATCGCGCGCGAAGCCCGCGGCGAGCACCGCGATGTACACGAGGAACTCGTTCATGAACCAGAAGCGGGTGACCCGCGCAATCGGCGCGACCTCGCTCGCCGGACGGCGCGGCAGGATGTGAAACACGTTGAGGCGCAGCCACCCGACGCTGACATCGACGAAGATCGCGACCGCGATGCCGACCGCGAAGTAGAGCAGCACGCGCCACACCCAGTTGGTGCGCTCCAGCGGGTAGCGGCTCGCCATCCAGAAGATGAGCGGGGTGAGCAGCGCCCAGAGATATGACGAAGTGAAGGCGAGGGCGAACGGCGCTCCGGTGAACGCCGTCAGCGGGCTGCGCCCGCGTGGATCGAGCAGTGCGTTGGCCGCGGTGAGCAGCGCGATCACGGTCCAGAAGCCGAAGATCAGCAGCAGCTCGGCGCGCCGGAACGCAAGGCGCTCGCCGGGTGCCCTGGCGCTCGGCGCGGAACCCGGCGGGGTCGGGCTCGTCGCATCCACGAAAACAGGCCTCCATCGGGCTGGCAATCGTGCGCAAGCATAGGGACAAGCGGCGGTCGACCGCAAAGTCCGTAGTGTCAGCTGCACGCGCGTGTGCACGAGTTGCACGCCCGGTGCACGAAGCGCCGCCGCCGTGCCGTTCGTTGCATCGGGGCGGCACTTCAAGACACGCCTGTGCAACCCATGACAGCCTTCGGCGCGCGTTCATCGGGCTTCGCTAGGATTCGCGTGCACTTTCAGAGGACACCGATGAAGCGATCTCACCTCATTCTCGGCGTGAGTGCCGTCGTCGTGCTGGCGGCCGGCGCCTGGCTCCTGGGCGGAGCACGCAAGGACGACACCTCGAACTACCGCCTGGCGGCGGTCGAGCGCGGCGATCTCGAGGCCACGGTGTCCTCGACCGGCGCGTTGAGCGCCGTCACGACCGTGCAGGTGGGCACGCAGGTGTCGGGGAAGGTGGTCGCCATCAAGGCCGACTTCAACGATCGGGTAAAGCAGGGCGAGCTGATCGCGCAGATCGATCCGGTGCTGTCGCAGCAGGCGGTGCAGGACGCGCAAGCGGGCCTGGAGAAGAGCCAGGCGGAGCTCGAACAGACGCGCCGCGAGTACGAGCGCAACAAGCAGTTGTTCGACCGCAAAGTCCTGACCGAGATCGACTTCAATACGGCGCGGTACAACTACAATGTGGCGCAGGCGAACGTAAAATCCGCGCAGGTCACCCTCGATCGCGCCAAGCAGAATCTCGCCTACACCAACATCTTCGCACCCATCGACGGCGTGGTCGTGGAGCGCGACGTCGATGTCGGCCAGACAGTGGCCGCGAGCCTGTCAGCACCGCAGCTGTTCCTGATCGCGAACGACCTGTCGCAGATGCAGATCCTCGCGTCCGTGGACGAGAGCGACATCGGCGCCATTCACGAGGGGCAGTCGGCGCGCTTCACCGTGCAGGCGTACCCGAACGAGACCTTCACGGGCACCGTGAAGCAGGTGAGGCTGCAGTCCAAGACCACCGAGAACGTCGTCAACTACACCGTCGTCGTGACGGTCGCCAACCCCAACGGCAAGCTCCTCCCGGGCATGACCGCGACCATCGACTTCCTTACTGGTTCGGCGAAGGACGTGCTCCTCGTGCCGAACGCGGCGCTGCGCTTCCGGCCCACCGAGGAAATGCGCGCGGCGCTGCGCAAGAAGTATGCGGGCGCGCGTACCGAGGAGGGCAATCCCGAGACGCAGGCTTCGGCCATCGGCGGCAATCGGGCCGCGGGCAGCGCGGGCCCACGCAATCCGGCGGCGGCAGGCTCACGCCCGCGCAACGCCATCATGCTCTGGTATCTCGACGACAAGGGTCAGCCCGCCGCGACACGCGTGCGCCCGGGTCTGAGCGACGGACAGCGCACCGAGGTGACCGGCAAGAATCTCAAGGAAGGCATGCAGGTCATCGTCGGCGTGACGCAGACCGCAGGAGCCACCACTACCGCCTCGAGTCCATTCCAGCCGCAGACGCCGGCGCAGCCGCGCCGCCCGGGCGGCTTCTGAGAGAGGCATTCGCTGTGGCCGCCACGGAAGTCATCCGCGTCGAAGGCGTCACCAAGGTCTACCAGATGGGCCACAACGAGGTGCACGCGTTGCGCGGCATCGATCTGAAGGTCGAGCGCGGGGAAATGCTGGCGGTGATGGGCGCTTCCGGCTCCGGCAAGTCGACGCTCATGAACCTGCTCGGCTGTCTCGACGCGCCGACCTCGGGCGACTACTACCTCGATGGCGTGCACGTGAATGGCCTGAACGGCAACACGCTCGCGGACCTGCGCAACCAGAAGCTCGGTTTCGTGTTCCAGGGCTTCAACCTCCTCGCACGCACCACCGCGCTCGAGAATGTCGAGTTGCCGCTCCTCTACGATCGCACCGGGCGGCAGCTCGACACGCATGCGATGGCGCAAGAGGCGCTCGCGCGCGTCGGTCTCGCACAGCGCGCGGATCACCAACCGAGCGAGCTGTCGGGCGGACAGCAGCAGCGTGTCGCCATCGCACGCGCGCTGGTCACGCAGCCGGCGCTCCTGCTCGCGGATGAACCGACCGGCAACCTCGACAGCCGCACTTCGGTCGAAATCATGGCGCTCTTCCAGGAACTCAACGACCAGGGCATCACCGTGCTCGTCGTGACGCACGAGCCCGACGTGGCGCGCTACGCCAAGCGCATCGTCGAGATGCGCGACGGCCACGTGATTCGCGACGCGGCGATCCCGAGCCGCGGACGTGCCGTGGACGACCTGCGTGCGCTCGATGCGAGCGCAGGCGCTCCGTCATGAAGCGCTCGGTGCTCATCAAGGTGGCGACGCAGAGCATCCTCAAGAACAAGCTGCGCATGATCCTCACCATGCTCGGCATCGTGATCGGCGTCGCCGCGGTGATCGTGATGGTGGCGATCGGGAGCGGGGCGCAATCGACGATCCAGAAGCAGGTGAGCAACCTCGGCACCAACATGATCTTCATCATGCCAGGCGCAAGTGGCGCCGGAGGTGTTAGCCAGGGCGCGGGCACGTTCAACCGCCTCACGCTGCAGGACGCGGAGAAGCTCAAGCGTGAAGCGACCCTCCTGACCGGCGTGTCGCCCGTCACGTTCACCGGCACGCAGGCGATCAGCGCCCAGGGGAACTGGCGCACGCGCGTCAACGGTGTCTCGGTCGACTTCCAGGCGATCCGTGACTGGCCGGTGTCCTCCGGCGTGTTCTTCAGCGACGCCGACCAGCGCGCGAGCCGCAAGGTCGCGGTGCTCGGCAACACGGTCGCACAGAATCTCTACCCGGGCATGGACCCGGTGGGCCAGCAGATCCAGGTGCGCGATGTGCCCTTCAAGATCATCGGCGTGCTCGCGACCAAGGGTCAGCAGTTCGGCGGGCAGGACCAGGACGATGTGATCATCGTCCCCTACACCACGGCGCAGGCGCGGCTCAACAACAACATCCGCATCGGCATGATCCTCGCGAGCACCTCGACGCCCGACGATATCCCGGCGGCGACCGACGAGATGCGCGCCATCATGCGCGAGTCGCACCGCATCGCCGATGGCGAGGACGACGACTTCACGATCCGCAACCAGGACGAGCTGGCGCAGGTCGCGCAGGGCACGACGAAAGTGATGTCGGCGCTGCTCGCCGCGGTCGCCTCGATCTCGCTGCTGGTCGGCGGCATCGGGATCATGAACATCATGCTGGTCTCGGTCACCGAGCGCACGCGCGAGATCGGCATCCGCATGGCGATCGGCGCGCGCGGCTCGGATGTGCTCACGCAATTCCTGGTCGAGAGCGTGGTGTTGAGCGTCATCGGTGGCCTGATCGGCATCGTGTTCGGCTTCATCGGTGCGGCGGTGCTCGGCCGGCTCACGGGATGGAACACCATCACGCCGCCGGGAGCGGTGCTGATGGCGGTCGGCTTCTCCGCCGCAGTGGGCGTGTTCTTCGGCTTCTACCCAGCGCGCCAGGCCGCGAGCCTCAACCCGATCCAGGCATTGAGATATGAGTAAGTTTCTCTCCGGCGTGATCGCCGCCGAGCTGCTGCTGTGTGCGGCCGCGGCCGGCGCACAGGACACGC
Source organism: Steroidobacteraceae bacterium (assembly GCA_035263105.1). Taxonomy (GTDB): domain Bacteria; phylum Pseudomonadota; class Gammaproteobacteria; order Steroidobacterales; family Steroidobacteraceae; genus DATBVX01. The sequence continues at coordinate 52,510 of DATFRO010000077.1, forward strand.
GCATCATCACCTTCCAGCAAGCGATCCGCATCGCACTGGAGCAGAACAGCACCCTCAAGCAGGCGGAGAACGCGGCCGCGCTCGGCCAGGTCAACGTCACGGCCGCGAAACAGCAGTTCCTGCCCGACCTGTCGCTCGACGCGCGCAGCAGCAAGAACTACGGACGCAATTTTGACTCCGACGTCGGCCGCATCGTGGACCAGACCACGACCAACGCGACTGTCGGACTCTCCTCGGGCGTCGTGCTGTTCAATGGCTTCGGCAACACCGCGAATCTCAAGCAGGCCGAGTTCGATCGCGATGCGAGCACCCTCGACCTGCAGCGCTCGCGCGAGACCATCGCGTTCACGGTCGCGACCAACTACCTGGCGCTCATCTCGCAGCAGGAGCAGCTGCAAGTGCAGCGGGAGAATCTCTCGGCCCAGGCCGCGCTCGAGCAGCAGATCCAGACCTACGTCGATGCCGGCGCGCGCACCATTGCCGACCTGTATCAGCAACAGGCCAATGTCGCGAGCGCGAAACTGACGGTGGTGAACGGCGAGCGCTCGACGCAGCTCGCCGAAGTCGACCTCATGCAGACGCTGCAGCTCGATCCGCGCGGCACCTATGAATTCCAGGCGCCGGCCTTCGGCTCGCTCTATCCAGCCACCACCGAGATGGGCCTCGAAGATCTGCTCGACAAGGCGTACGCGCAGCGCACCGATCTCGTGGCCGGCAAGGCCCGGGTCGACGCCGCGGCACAAGCGGTGCGCGTGGCGCGCTCAGGGTTCTGGCCGAGCGTTACGCTGAGCGCGGGTTACGACACGGCCTACACCAGCGCCGCGGACGTGCCGTTCTCCGACCAGGTCGACCAGCGGCGCGCCGGTTCGATCGGCCTCGGCATCTCGATCCCGATCTTCGATCGCGGCAGCACGGCGGCAGCGGCACGACGCGCAGAGATCGCCAAGCAGGACGCACAGATCGATCTCGACGGCCTGCAGAACGACGTCGGCCTGCAGGTGCGTCGCGCCTACCTGGATCTGCAGTCGGCGCACGAGCAGCTCTCGGCCGCGCAGGCGCAGGAGAAGTCAGCCGAGCTCGCGCTGAAAGCCGCCCAGGATCGTTACGATGCGGGAGCGTCGACGCTGGTCGAGCTCACCCAGGCGCGGGCCACGCAGGTCGACGGCGCGAGCGCCGTGGTGACGGCGCGGTACAACGAAATGTTCCAGCGCACGCTGATCGGCTACTACATCGGCGCGCTCGACCCTGGGAAGCTTGCCGGCCAGACCCAGTAGCGGGCTCGCCGGCGTTCACGCGACGGAGCGCGGCGCTCCTCGCTATTGACAGTTCGAGTTCGCTCCCCGAATGATCCGCCGGCAGTCGCACGACTGCCATAACAAGCTGCGGGGATCTCATGGGGCTTCGATCCTGGCGACGCTGCGCGCTCGGCGCGGCACTGCTCTCGGTTGTCGGCCTGGTGCACGGCCAGGCTTCGACTGTCACGCGCTCGCTCACGACGACGGCGCCCGAAGCGGCCGGCTTCTCGGCGCAACGATTGCAACGGCTCGACGCTTCGATGCAGCAACTCACGGACTCGAAGCAGCTCGCCGGAATCGTGGCGCTCGGCGCGCGGCACGGGAAGATCGTCTACTCCAGGAGCTTCGGGGTGCAGGATCTCGCGACGGCCAAGCCGATGCCGAAGGATGCGATCTTCCGCATCTTCTCCATGACCAAGCCCGTCACCGGCGTCGCCATGATGATCCTGTACGAGGAGGGCAAGTGGCAGCCGGAGGACCCGATCGCGAAGTTCCTGCCCGAACTTGCCGACCTGAAGGTGTTCAAGAGTCTGAAACCCGACGGCCAGCCGGAGCTCGAAGCGCCACGCCATCCGCCGCTGATGGGTGAGCTGATGACGCACACCGCCGGGTTCACGTATGGCGTGTTCGGCAACACCTGGGTCGATCAGCAGTACACCAATACGCTGATCTCGCGGCAGACCCTGGAGTTCACGGTGAGCTCGCTCGCCGAGATGACGGACAAGCTGGCGCAGATCCCGCTGCTTTACCAGCCGGGCACGCGCTGGGAGTACAGCGTCTCGGCTGACCTCCAGGCCCGTATCGTCGAGAAGATCTCCGGGAAGCCCTTCGCCGAATTCCTGCGCGAGCGCATTTTCGAACCCCTCAAGATGCCGGACACCGCCTATTTCGTACCCGCCGCCAAGCGCGCCCGGCTCGCCACTATCTACCAGATGGATCCCGCGCAGCACGCGTTGGCGGTGCGCCCGGGCAAGGATCCGGAGTCGATGCCCACGTTTACGCCGGGCGGTATCGGTCTTTATTCGACCGCGAGCGACTACCTGCGCTTTGCGCAGATGCTGCTGAACGGCGGTGAGCTCGGCGGCGTGCGCATCCTCGGGCCGCGCACCGTAGAGCTGATGCGGGCCAACAAGCTTCCGGATCGCCTGTTGACCGGTGAGTTCGGACCGCCTCCAAGTCCTCTCGTCCAGGGACGTGGCTATGGCTACGACGTGGGCGTCGTGACCGATCCGCTGCGGCTCGGCGATCCCACTGGCGTCGGCACGTACTCGTGGCTCGGAATCGCGGCGACCTGGTTCTGGGTCGATCCGGAGAAGGACATCGTCTTCGTCGGCATGACACAACGGTTCGCCGACTTCACGCTGCCGGCAGTCTGGAATGTTGCGCGTGCCGGGTTCTACCAGGCGCTGGTCGATCCACAACGCTGATCGACGGACCGCCACCGAATTCTCCGGAGTGCTCCATGAAGCTCGAAGAAATGTTCTGCGTGAAAGGCTACGGGGCAATCGTCACGGGCGGCGCGAGCGGCCTGGGGCTCGGGTTCACCGAGGTTCTTGCCGAGAACGGCGCACGCGTGACGATGCTCGATCTCAATGCCGAGCGCATCGAGCGCGAGTCGCGTCGCCTGCGTGATGCAGGATTCGATGTGCGCGGCGCTGTCGTCGACGTGACCGATCGGCCCGGTGTCCTTCGGGCCTTCGATGAAACCGCGGCGCTCTACGGCCGGCTCGATGTCGTCTTTGCCAACGCCGGCATCGACTCCGGGCCCGGCTTCGTCACGCTCGATCGCAAGACGCGCGTGCCCGAAGGCGCAGTCGAAAACTATGACGATGCGCGCTGGAACCGGGTCATCGAGACCAATCTCAACTCGGTGTTCACCACCATCAAGGCCGCGGCCCGGCACATGAAAAAGCGCAACTCCGGGCGCATCATCGTCACGACCTCGGTGGCGGGCCTGCTGATCGAGTCCGGCGTCGGTGCCGCTTACATGGCAGCGAAAGCGGGCGCGGCGCACTACGTAAGAGTCGTGGCGCAGGAGCTCGCGCGCTACAACATCCTCGTCAACGCGATCGCCCCGGGCCCCTTCATCACCAACATCGGCGGCGGTCACGCGCACAAGCCCGAGGTGCAGGCCGCGTTCGCGCACACCATCCCGCTCGGGCGCATGGCGAGCGTCGAGGAGATCAAGGGACTCGCGCTGTATCTCGCCTCACCCGCCTCGAGCTTCATGACCGGCACGCAGATCGTGATCGATGGCGGAGCGCTGCTCGGGACCGTCGACTAGCCGCGAACAAGCGCGCCGCGTGCTCAGGCAAGCGGCGCGCCGTTTCCTTGCCGCCGTATGGCGATCACGCCGCCTGGCGAGCCGCCGACGCGCTCAATCGCTCGGCCAGCGCGCGCAACAGGTTTGCACCATCCCCACGCCAGGCGCTGCCGTGCATGACGGCGAGCGTCGTGGGTTTTTCCTCCGCGATGCGCCGGAGGATCGCGGCCGTATTGGGCGCGTGCGCGAAGTAGTCCATCGGCGCCCGGAACGCTTCGCTCGGTTCGAGGATGTCGGTTTCGACCAGCGCCTTCTCGCCGGCGCCGCCCTGCGTGAACAGGTCCCCGCACAGGAACGTGCGCGTGGACGTCTCCATCAGCAGGCCGCACTCCCACGCATGGGGCACATGGGGAGTATCGAACCATTTCACCGAGTGCGAGCCGAGCTTGAGCACTTCGCCATCGGCGAGCACGCGCGGCGGCCGATTGGCCAGGTCGTTGATCGAGGTCATGGCGGCGATCTGCCCGCAGACGGGCTCGGCACGCGGCGCGACGGCGAGAAACTCGTTCAAGGCCCCGCACTCGTCGGCCTCGACGTGCGAAAAGCCGACGTAACGCAGCTGTTCGAGCGGCATCACCTTGCCGATCGCCTCGCGCACCAGCGGGAACATGCGGCGCGGCCCGGTGTGAAAGAGCAGCGGCTCTTCAGCCTTGATGAGGTACTGGTTGAAGTTGAAGTCGCCCGCTCCGGGGATGCTGATCGGGGTATTGATGCGGAAGATAGCGGGGGCGATTTCCGCGATGTTGGTGCCTGACTGCGCGTTCGTGATCATGGGTCCTCCCAGTGGGTTTGCGAGGAAGTGTAATGAGGCGGCCGGTCGTTACACTTCCTTCGCAGAATGTGGCTCGCATATGCTCACGTCGTGCCCGAATCCGCCCCGATCACCGCCTGGGATGATGCCGCGCTGGTGCGTGCCATCCTCGCGGCGCGGCCGCGCATCGCCGCGGATGCCGAGGAGGAGCTCTGCCGGAGGCTGGGGCCGCGGATTCGCCTGTACGGGCTCAAGCACCTGCGCGAGGCCGCGGCGGCGGCGGACCTGGTGCAACAGGTTCTGCTCATCACCCTGCAGCGCCTGCGGGCGGGTGAACTGCGGGAGCCGGACCACATCGTGTCCTTCGTGCTGGGCACTGCGCGCCTCACGGTGCTGGAGCTGCGTCGCGGGCCGGCGCGTCGCGAGCGATTGCTGAGCGCGGTCAGCGAGGAGCCGGCGACCGCCGCGATCGAAGTCAGCTCGGAGATCGAACAGCGCCACCTCGTGGGCTGCCTGTATGCGCTCTCGGAGCGCGAGCGCTCCATCGTCATCCTGACGTTTTGCCACGACCAGCCCGCCGAGGAGGTCGCAACCGAGCTCGGATTGGCCGCCGGAAACGTGCGCGTCATCCGCCATCGAGCCTTGCAGCGGCTGCGCACGTGCCTGTCGACGCAGGGACAGCCCTCATGAGCCTGCACAGTTGTGGTGCACTGATTCCGTCCTCCCGGTTGATGGAGTACTGGCTGGGTGAGGTCACCGGGGCTGAAGAAAATACATTGGACGAACATCTGCTCGGCTGTGACGAATGTTCGCAGCGGCTGCGAGAGCTGGTGGAACTCGGCGTCCGGGTCCGATCGCTGGCGAGGAGGGGAGGTGTGCAGGCCGTGATCAGCAACGGGCTGGTCGAGCGCCTGGCACGCGAGGGTGCGCGGATCCGCGAATACAGCGTTTTCCCGAACGGCAGCGTCAACTGCACGGTCGCTCCCGAGGACGATGTGCTGGTCTCGCGCCTGCATGCGCCACTCGCCGGCGTCGAGCGGCTCGACCTCGTGTTCGCGGACACGATCGCGCCCGGCGAGCAGCGCGTGGTCGAGATTCCATTCGACGCCGAGTCCGATTCGGTCCTGGTGATGCCGTCGCTCGACGAAGTGCGCAAGCGTCCGGCTTACACGGCACGCATGCGCCTCGTCGCCGTCGGTTCGCAAGGCGAAAAAGTGCTGGGCGAATACGTCTTCCACCATTCTCCGTGGAGGGAGACCCCCAAATCAGGTTGACGCAGTCCCGAAAACGACTACGCTGCGTCACGGCAAGGCCTGTGTCTTATCAGGGGGGTCAAATGAGTATCGGACACATCGGGCCGATGCGCGCGGCGTTGATTCTCGCGGCGTCGGTGACAGGGCTTACGGGCATCGCCGAAGCGCAGACCGCTGCGCAGAGCGCACCCTCGGGAACTCTCGGAGAAGTTATCGTCACGGCGCGCAAGTTCGAAGAGAACCTGCAGACCACGCCGATCGCGGTCACCGCGTTTACCGGCAGCGAACTGGAAAACCGGCAGATCTTCCGCACCGATCGTCTCGACGAGGTGGTGCCGAACCTGCAGTTCGCCAACAACGCGCCGCTCGCCGGCAACAACTCCTCCTCGGCGGTCTTCATCCGCGGCATCGGACAGACGGATCCGACCTCGACGGTCGATCCCGGCGTCGGGCTCTACATCGACGACGTGTACATGGGGACGTCCGTCGGCGCGAACATGGAGCTGCGCGACATCGCTTCGGTGCAGGTGTTGCGCGGTCCGCAGGGCACACTCTTCGGCCGCAACACCATCGGCGGCGCGATCGTCATGACGACCAAGGACCCGGGTCACGAGCTCGGGGGTGAGCTCAAGCTCGGCGGCGGCTCGGACAGCCTGATCGACGCCTTCGGGGCGATCGACGTGCCGTTCTCGGAGAACGTCCGCTCGCGGTTCACCGCCGGCCTGCGCAAGCAGGATGGCTATGTGCACCGCCCTGACGGCGAGGACCTCGGCGATACCAACACCTACACGCTGACCGCCAAGCTGGTCTTCGAGCCGAGCGACCGCTTCGAGGGGAAGTTCCTCGCCGACTACACCAAGTCGGATGAGAACGGCAGTCCGCTCGTTTTTGCGGCGTACAACGAAGCGGCTTCCTTTGGGCGCAATGCGAGCGCCGATGCCGGCTGTCCCGGGTTCACGGACATCACGGGCGACGGTCGGCCGGACTTCAACAGCCTGCCGCGCGTGCCGATGATCGACGATCCCCGCTGCGCCAATGATTTTCAGAATGCGGGGCCCTATCACAACAACGGCACCGCGCCGCTCACCAGCCAGCTCGAGAACTGGGGTGGCTCGCTCAACCTGACGTTCAACCTGACTGGAGCGCTGGCGCTGAAGTCGATCAGTTCATACCGCGGCATCAGCTGGGAAGGCAACCGCGATGCGGACAATACCCCGCTCCCGATCCTGCACACGGCGTATGACGTGGATGGCTGGCAGTGGAGCCAGGAGCTGCAGCTCCTGTATCAGCAGGGGAACATCAAGGGTGTCTTTGGCGCCTACTACTTCGACCAGGGCTCTGATGACGTCGTCACCGTGACGCTCAATCCACCGGCGCCGCCGCCGGGCCCGAATCTCGACAGCGACAACAACAAGGTGGAGAACGAGAGCTGGGCGGTGTTCACGCAGTGGACCTTCACATTCGCGGAGCATCTCGATCTGACGGTCGGCGGCCGCTACACCGAGGACAAGAAGGGGTCATTTCCCGACCAGTTCGACTACTCGACGCCGAACGTGAAGCAGGTGCCGGTGCAGTGGTACCGCGACACCTTCAGCAAGTTCACGCCGTCGGGGTCCATTGCCTGGCGCTTTACGGAGCAGGCGATGGTGTACGCGAGCTACTCGGAAGGCTTCAAGGGCGGGGGATGGAACAGTCACTTCAACCAGCCGCCGCCGACGCCTGCGTTCCTCGCCGTGGTGCAGGAGTTCCAGCCCGAGGAAGCCGAGACCTTCGAAGTGGGCGCGAAGTTCGACCTCGCGGGCAACACGCTGCGACTGAATGTGGCCGGGTTCACCACCGACTACAAGGATCTGCAGGTGACCTACCGAGGGCCGGTGCTCCCACCGCCGCAGATCTCCGGTGTGGCGCCGTTCCTCGTCAATGCCGGCAAGGCGAGCGCTGATGGCGGGGAGCTCGAGCTCACATATGCGCCCACCACTGATTGGATCCTGGAAGCGAGCGTGGGCTACCTGGACGCGAAGCTCGATGAGCTCAATTTCAACCCCATCGCGGCACCCCCTGCCACGCTGGTGGAGGGGAACAAGCTACCCTATGCACCCGAATGGCAGGCGCATGCGGGCATCCAGTACACGGCGCACGCCGGCAGCATCCTCATCATCCCGCGCGTCGATGTGTCCTACCAGGACACGACCTTCTTCGATGCGGCCAACACGCCGGACATTGCGCAGCTCGACAGCATCACCGTGTACAACGCATCGCTGCGCTTCGAGCCCGAGAAGGGCCCGTGGGGCGTGACGCTCGGCGTCAACAATGCGAGCGACGAGACCTATCCGATCGCCGGCAACTCGTCACTCGATACGGGCAGCGGCTACGCGGAGATTGCCTACTCGAGGCCGCGTGAGTACTTCGCGATCCTGACGTACGACTTCTAGGACTGCGCGCCGCCCTCAGGGGCGGCTGAGCAATGGGCCAAGGAAGGCCCACAGCCCGAGCACGATCAGCAGCGCGCCGCTCAGCTTGCCGCTGCGGGCACCGAGCGGCGCGAGTTTCTCGAACAGGATGAACAGGATGATCGCGCCGATCACCCACAGGTTCATCACTCCACCCACGAACAGCAGCAGCATGATCGCCCAGCAGCAGCCGAGGCAGTAGAGCCCGTGCTCGAGTCCCATGCGGAATGCGCCCAGCGCGCCCGGCTTGAAGTTCTCGACGATGAACTGCACCGGCGAGCGGCAATTGCTCAGGCAGGAGCGCTTCACCGCCGTGAACTGGTAGATGCCGGCGATGATGAGCAGCAGCGCGCACAGCGGGCGGTTCTGCAACTGCATCATCGGCGAGAGCCACGTCAACTCGCTCAGCATCCGCTGCAGCGGTGTGACCGCGGCGCTGAACACGCTCCAGATCGCCAGGTACCCGAACGCGAACGCATAGACCCGCACCCGCACGGGCGCGCCGGGGGCCGATTTGCGCGCCACGGCGGCGTAGAGCAGCAGGGTGGGCGCCGCCGAGGGCAGCATCATGCCGATCATCATCACCTGCCACATCGCGAACAGCAGCAGGATCCGCGGCCAGTCCCAGACGTCCGCCATCATCCACTCGGCCGGCCCCTGCATGGCGCCGTACATGTCGCGCGCCATCGGCACGATCCACAGCCAGCACAGCAGCACGACGATGCCGAGCGCTGCGAGCGTGAGCCAGCGGTCGTGCCTGAGAGTGGTCTCGAGTGTGGTCTCGGTCTTCAACCGCTCAGCTGGGGCGGACGACCCCATGCGTGGTCCAGTGAATGCGCGCCAGGTGGGCGTGCGTGTCGTGCACGTGCAACTCGACCGGGCCGTCGGTATGCGAGCTGCCGCTGGCGAATTCGGCTTCGGTGAACTCGAATCCCATCGGCAGCGTCACGCGCACGCGGTGCGCAGCGCCGGTCACGGGATTGCGAATCGGGCCCGCCGTGCTGTCGACAACGCCGGGAACGCGCACGTGTGCCGTGCGCTCGGCGACATTGATGGCCAGGTCGATCGGCTTGAACACGGTCGGCAACACCTTGGTGAAGGTGGCGGCGAACACCTGCAGGATCAGCGACCCGGGTTCCGACTGCTGTCCCGACAGGATCTGCTCGAGCGCTTCGCGCTGCTTCGCGTTGGCGCGCTCGTCGACGATACGGAGCACGGTTCCATTGCCGAGGTGGATGGGGCCGGGCCACGCGAACATTCCGCCGAAGCGCAGGCCGTCGAGCGGCACGTCCGCATATCGACCCTTGTCGATCTGCATGAAGGTGTGCGCGCGGCAGTCGCCGTGGCTCGGCAGGCTGTTGAACTGGCAGGGACAACCCCAGTTGCAGTTGCAGTTTGCGAACTCGGTCCCCTGGATGCTCCACTCGACGAGTGCCATGTGACCTCCTCAAGGTCGTGCGGTCGAACCACCGGCGGCACAGCCTACCTGAGGCGGCGGGCCTTTTTGAATCCCCGGGGCAAATCCGCAGCGGTGGATTGAGGTAAAGTGCGCCCTCCCGAACCACAGTCCAGGAGCGCCAATGGCCGTCTCGATGTACGACATCTCCGTCGCCGCTTTCACCCGCACGCTGCAGAATCTCTCCGGCATTCTCGACAAGGCGATCGGCTACGCCGCCGCGAAGAAGTTCGACGGCAAGGTGCTCGTGGAGTCGCGCCTCTACCCGGACATGTTCCCGCTGTCGCGCCAGGTGCAGATCGCCTGTGATTTCGCCAAGGGCTGCTCGGCGCGCCTCGCCGGCGTCGAAGTGCCGAAGTACGAGGACAACGAAGCCACGCTCGAAGAGCTGAAGGCGCGCGTCGTGAAGACGCTCGATTTCATCGGCACGGTCAAGCCCGAGCAACTGAAGGGTTCGGAGGAGCGCACGATCACCCACGAGATGCGCGTGATGACGCTGAAGCTTCCGGGCCTTGTGTACGTGACGGGCTTTGCGTTGCCGAACTTCTATTTCCACGCCACCACCGCCTACGCGCTGCTGCGCCACAGTGGCCTGGAATTGGGCAAGCGCGACTTCGTGGGGGCGTTGTAGAGCCCCGTGAATGCCATCACGGCGTGGCCATTGGGTGACAAACCTGTCGCCGGCGCCGGGGTCACGC
>DATFRO010000078.1:0-37916 GCA_035263105.1 Steroidobacteraceae bacterium
ACCGACGCCCAGCACCTGGGCTTGTCCTCCGAGCCGGCCCTCGGTACCCACTTCGCGCGCCATGCGGGTCACTTCGGAAGCGAAGCTGTTCAACTGGTCGACCATCGTGTTGATGGTCTCCTTGAGCTGCAGGATCTCGCCCTTCACGTCCACCGTGATCTTGCGTGACAGGTCGCCTTGCGCGACGGCGGTCGCCACCTCGGCGATGTTGCGCACCTGCCCGGTGAGGTTGCTCGCCATCGAGTTGACGTTGTCGGTGAGCCCCTTCCAGGTGCCGGCCACGCCCGGCACGCGTGCCTGGCCGCCGAGCTTGCCTTCGGTGCCGACCTCGCGCGCCACGCGCGTCACCTCCGCGGCGAATCCGTTCAACTGGTCGACCATCGTGTTGATGGTGTTCTTGAGCTCGAGGATCTCGCCCTTCACGTCCACCGTGATCTTGCGTGACAGGTCACCGCGCGCCACGGCCGTCGTGACTTCGGCGATGTTGCGCACCTGGCCGGTGAGGTTGGTCGCCATGGCGTTGACCGAGTCCGTCAGATCCTTCCACGTGCCCGCGACACCCGGCACGCGCGCCTGGCCGCCGAGGCTCCCCTCGGTGCCGACCTCGCGCGCCACGCGCGTCACCTCGGAAGCAAAGCCGTTCAACTGGTCGACCATCGTGTTGATGGTGTTCTTGAGCTCGAGGATCTCGCCTTTCACGTCCACCGTGATCTTGCGTGACAGGTCGCCGCGTGCGACCGCGGTCGTGACTTCGGCGATGTTGCGCACCTGGCGAGTGAGGTTGGTCGCCATCGCGTTCACCGAGTCGGTGAGAATCTTCCACGTGCCCGCGACATCGGGAACGTGCGCCTGGCCGCCGAGACTCCCCTCGGTGCCCACTTCGCGCGCCACGCGCGTCACCTCCGAGGCGAAGGAGCGCAGCTGCTCCACCATCGTGTTGAGCGTTTCCTTGAGCTGCAGGATCTCGCCACGCACGTCGACGGTGATCTTGCGCGACAAGTCGCCATTCGCGATCGCGGTGGCCACTTCCGCGATGTTGCGCACCTGCGCGGTCAGGTTGCCCGCCATCGAGTTCACGTTGTCGGTGAGGTCCTTCCACGTGCCCGCGACGCCTGGAACCTGCGCCTGGCCGCCGAGCTTGCCCTCGGTGCCCACTTCGCGCGCCACGCGAGTCACTTCCGCCGCGAAGCTGTTGAGCTGGTCCACCATGGTGTTGATGGTGTTCTTGAGCTCGAGCAGCTCGCCGCGCACGTCGACGGTGATCTTGCGTGACAGGTCGCCGCGCGCGACCGCGGTCGTGACCTCGGCGATGTTGCGCACCTGGCCGGTGAGATTGGTGGCCATGGCGTTGACCGAATCGGTCAGGTCCTTCCACGTGCCCGCGACGCCCGGCACGATCGCCTGGCCGCCGAGCTTGCCTTCGGTGCCCACTTCGCGCGCCACGCGCGTCACTTCGGAGGCGAAGGAACGCAGCTGGTCGACCATCGTGTTGATGGCCTCCTTGAGCAACAGGATCTCGCCACGCACGTCGACCGTGATCTTGCGTGACAGGTCGCCGCTCGCGACCGCGATGGTCACGTCCGCGATATTGCGCACCTGCGCGGTCAGGTTGCTCGCCATGGAGTTGACGCTGTCGGTGAGGTCCTTCCACACACCGCTCACGCCCTTGACGTGCGCCTGGCCGCCGAGCTTGCCCTCGGTGCCTACCTCGCGCGCCACGCGCGTCACTTCCGAGGAGAACACGCTCATCTGGTCGATCATGCGATTGACGATCGAGGCGGAGCGCAGGAACTCGCCTTCGAGCGGACGACCGTCGACCTCCAGGCGCATGGTCTGCGAGAGATCGCCCTTGGCCACCGCCGCCAGGCACCGGGTGACCTCCGCGGTCGGCCAGAGCAGATCGTCGATCAGGACGTTGACCGAGGATTCCATCTCCCCCCAGGCGCCCATCCGGCGGTGGGTGGTGATGCGCTGCCGGGCGCCGCCCTTCTTGCCCACGGTTTCCCCGACACGGGCGAGCTCGCGCGCCAGCGAGGCGTTGGCGGTGACGATTTCATTGAAGGTGTCGGCGATCTTGCCGCTGAGGCCCGTCCAGTCACCCGGCAGACGGGCGCTGAAATCCCCGTCCCGGACGGCGCGCAGAGCGTTCAGCAATACGCGCAACTCCATGGCCGACGCTGCGTGCGCCTGGCCATTATTCGCTGCTTCGGTACCGGGAAATCGAGCCAGGCCGTTCTGGCGAACGGCGGTCACTTTTCGGCCCACGGAAGCCTCTCTTACTTGTTTTGGCAGCTGCAACTCCCTGTACGAGAGGCCTGCGAAATCCTTACAGACCCCAAGCTTCGATCGAGTCTACGCGTCGACTCCTGGCGGTAATGTCAGACGCTGCCGACAGATGACAAGGCGCAACGACAGCCGCCGACGGGGATAGCGTGGACACGGGCCCCGTTTCGCCCGCTCCATAAACCCCATGAACACAGTTGCTTACCCTCGCCAACGCGTCTTCGATGCAAGGGCCGCCGATTGGCCCGCGATGGGGGCCCGTCGATCCGCGGACCCTGAATCGGTGCGAGGGCCTGTTGGAGGCCAGCCCTTGACCTTTTTTTGAGCGTTGCCTTTCGGAGGCATTGGTATATATTTCGCCGGCAGCCCATTGATGTGAAACGAATCCTCCAAGAACAACAAACTCAAGAAACACCTGAGATTCGCACCACATGTGGAAGGAAGGCGCCGGCGGGCGCGCTCAGGTCAGACCGGGGATTTCGCCATGTTGACCGCTTGGGAAAAGTTTCATTCTGCGACCGTCGCGCTCGCGGGTGCAGGTCCGATCAAGCAGCGATTGTTCAACGCCTACGTGAATCACCTCGCATCGATCGACGCGGAGCAGATGCCGCGCGAACTGCGCGATGACTTCGGTGGATTGACGCGAGCGATGCACGCCGTGCGCCCGCTCCCGGGCGAAGACGCGGTGCGTGCCACCGTTCGCAAGATGTCCGACTGGGAAGCGAACCAGCACGCGGTGCAGATCGTCAACATGTTCTGCACGGTGGCACGTGCGCAGAGCGGACCGCGCGCGGTGCCGAGTCCCGTGGTGCAGCTGTACGCCGCTGAGGGTTGAAGCTCAGTCGAGCTTGAACTCGATCGTGTCGAAGCGGTGCGTCTCTTCGTGCCGCGCGTGGCGCCGGATCGCGTCCACCAGCGTGCGCTTGTCCCAATCGATGACTTCGTCGGCGAGGTCGCGGATCGGTTTGGGGATCTGCTCCTTCACGCCGTAGGACTCGAGCAGCAGCACCGGCTTGTCGCTCGCCTTCGCGTAGTTCATCTGGAACAGGATCATGTCGCCGTGCTTGCGGCACAGGCTGCTCGGGACGATGACGATTTCCGCGGGACTGATCTGCTTGCGCAGGTCTTCGCGCAGCGCTTCCTTGTCACCGCCCGGCCGGTTCTCGGGTGAGCTGAAGTTCTGGTAATAGAAGTTGCTGTCGCTTTCCAGGAACTCGAACACCCGGAAATAGTCGTCGTTCTCTTCCCAGACGTGGCTGACGAACAGCTTGATTGGATTGCGCTGTGACACGAGTCGCTCTCCCGCCGGCTGCCGGCGAAGTAGTGTAGCATTGCGCGGTTTTTTGCAATCCTGCGCTCGCAGCTTCTCATGCGCCTGCTGATCTACAACATCCGCTACGCCACGGGGACCGGCCCCGCGTTCCACCTGCCGGTGCCGGGCGCGGGCTACCTGCGCAGCAGCCGCCAGGTTCTCGGGCGCATCACGGACTTCATCAAGTCGCGCGACCCCGACATCGTCGGGCTGCTCGAAATCGACACCGGCTCCATCCGCACCGGAATGCTGAACCAGGCGGAGTTCGTCGCCCGTTCGCTCGGGCACTACTCGACCTATCAGTGCAAGTACGGCGCGACCTCGATCAACCAGCTGGTGCCGATCGTGCGCAAGCAGGGCAACGCGTTCCTGGCCGCGCCGCGCGTGCATGGCGAGCGCTTTCACTACTTCGACACCGGCATCAAGCGACTCATCATCGAGCTCGAGCTCGAGCACGTGGCGGTCTTCCTGGTGCACCTCTCGCTCAAGTTCCGACACCGGCAGTACCAGCTGCGCTACCTGCACGAGCTGGTGGAAAAGTCCACCAAGCCCGTCATCGTGGCCGGGGACTTCAACACGTTCTGGGGCGAGCACGAGATCTACCTGTTCATGCGGGCTTCCGGATTGCGCAGCGCCAATGCTGACAGCAGTCCTTCGTTTCCGAGCCGCAGCCCGCGCAAGGAGCTCGATTTCATCCTCTACAGCGATGGGATCCGCGTCACGCACTTCGAGGTCGCGGACGTACGCCTGTCGGATCACCGCCCGTTGATCTGCGACTTCGAGGTCATCGGGGCCGCGGGCGCGAAAGACCGGTTGAAAGTAGGATGACCGTGCCGCGCGGCGGCGGCAGCGGGGGACGCCGATGAACCAAGCGAAACACTGGCGGGTCGAGACCGATGCGGATCGGGTCGCCTTCCTCGTCATCGATCGCGCCGGCAGCTCGGCCAACGCGCTCTCCTCGGAAATCATGCTCGAGCTCGATGCCTGCCTTGCCGGCATCGAGCGCAACGTCCCCGCCGCGGTGGTGGTCTGCTCGGGCAAGGCGAGCGGCTTCGTAGCCGGCGCCGATATCAAGGAGTTCACGGGTCTCAAGAACGCGCAGCAGGCGTACGAACTGGTCCGCACCGGCCAGCGCGTCTTCGACCGCCTCGCCGCTCTGCCCTGTCCGACGGTGGCCGCGATCAACGGCTTCGCGTTGGGCGGCGGCCTGGAGCTGGCGCTCGCCTGCCGCTATCGCGTCACCGGCGACGATGGACGCACGAGCCTCGGCCTGCCGGAGGTGCAGCTCGGCATTCATCCGGGCTTCGGCGGTACGGTACGCAGCGTTCAGCTGATCGGCGTGCGCGCCGCCATGCAGCTGATGCTGACGGGCCGCCCGGTGAAAGCCGACGAGGCGTATCGGCTGGGTCTCGTCGACCAGGTGGTACCCGCAAGCAATCTGAGAGCGCATGCCAAGACTATTGCCCTCGCCTCTCCGCCGACACGTAGCGCCGGCTGGCTCGATGAGCTCCTGGGCATAGGGCCGGTGCGCGGCATTCTCGCCAACCAGTTGCGCAAACAGGTGAGCCGGCGCGCGCGCCGCGATCATTACCCGGCGCCCTACGCGATCATCGACCTGTGGGAACGGCACGGCGCCCGCGGCGCAAACGCTTACGAAGCGGAAGCACGCTCGATTGCCGCGCTCATGCTCACGCCGACTTCGCGCAACCTCGTGCGCGTGTTCCTGCTGCAGGACCGCCTGAAGGCACTCGGTGGCAAGGCCCCGATGGAATTCAAGCACGTGCATGTCGTCGGCGCGGGCGTCATGGGTGGCGACATCGCAGCATGGTGCGTGTCGCGCGGCATGAGCGTGACGCTGCAGGACCGCGCCGCCGAGTACGTGGAGCCGGCACTCAAGCGGGCACATGACTTCTTCGACAAGAAGCTGAAGGACGCGGCCGCGGTGCAAGCGGCGGTGGCGCGCCTGCAGATGGATCTGCAGGGCGACGGCGTGGAGCGGGCCGATGTCGTCATCGAAGCGATCTTCGAAAATGCCGACGCCAAGCGGGAGCTCTACGCGAAGCTCGAGCCGCGCATGAAGCCTGCAGCGATCCTCGCGACCAACACCTCGAGCATCATGCTCGAGCAGCTGAACAGCGGACTGCGCGAGCCGGGCCGGCTCGTGGGCCTGCACTTCTTCAACCCGGTGGCCAAGATGCCGCTGGTGGAGATCATCGCTTCGACCGAGACGCGACCCGAGATCGCGCAGGCCGGCGCGAGCTTCACGCGCAAACTGGACAAGCTCCCTCTGCCTTGTCACAGCGCTCCCGGCTTTGTCGTCAACCGTGTCCTGATGCCCTACCTCAACGAAGCGATGTTCCTCGCCGAAGAAGGCGTGGCGTTGCGTCACATCGATGCAGCCGCGGTCGACTTTGGCATGCCGATGGGGCCGATCGAGCTCGCCGACACGGTGGGCCTCGACGTGTGCCTGCACGTCGGACGGATTCTCGCGCAAGCGTTCAATCGCAGGGCGCCCACGCAGCTCGAGCAGCTCGTGGCCGCCAAGCACCTGGGGCGCAAGAGTGGACGCGGCTTCTATGAGTGGCGCGACGGCAAGCCGCTCAAGCCGCCGGCCGGCACGAGCGCGCCGCCTTCGGACCTGACCGACCGGCTCATCCTGCCGATGCTCAACGAGTCCGTGGCGTGCTTGCGCGAACGCGTTGTCGAAGAAGCGGATCTGCTCGATGCGGGTGTGATCTTCGGTACCGGGTTCGCGCCGTTTCGTGGCGGGCCGCTGGCGTACGCCCGCGCGCACGGCGCCGACTCAGTGATGCGCCGCCTGGCCGAGCTCGAACGCCAGCACGGTGAGCGCTTCCATCCTGATTCGGGTTGGCAGGCATTTGCTGCAAGTGTGTGATCGTTAACGGTCTCTCCCCGGCCGAAAGCGGACCCTGTGCTAACATCGCGACGCACCGCGACCCCCGGTAAACCCTGGGTCCGTTTCGGCAGCACAGGCAGGCAGCATCTGAATGGATGAAAAGCCCATCGATCTCGCGTTGCTGAAGCAGTTTTCGCCCCTCGATGGGCTGAAGGCGGAAAACCTGCACGCGCTCGCCAAGAAAACTTCGCTCCGCGAGCTGCCGGAAGGAAAGCTCCTCTTCAAGGAGGGGGACAGCGACAAGCGCACCTACTTCCTGGTCGAGGGCACGATCGAGATCTACGACAACGATGGCGTTCTCTCCACGGTGCACGGCGGTACGCCGACAGCTCGCAACCCGATCACGCCCTCGCTCCCCCGCCGCTTCAACGCGCGCGCCGCCACCCCGGTGCGCTACATCTCGATCGACAGCGATCTGCTGGACGTGATGCTCACCTGGGACCAGACCGGCTCGTACGAGGTGGGCGAGCTCGATGGCGGCCCCGCGCGCACCAGTGATGACTGGATGACGACACTGCTGCAGACCAAGGCGTTCCACCGCATCCCGCCGGCCAACATCCAGGCGATCTTCATGCGCATGCAGCGCATCAACTGCCGCGCGGGCGATGTGGTCATCAAGCAAGGGGACGAAGGTGACTACTTCTACGCGATCGTCAGCGGCCGTTGCTCGGTGACGCGCGAGACGCCGCTCAACAAGGAAGGCATCAAGCTCGCCGAGCTCGGCATGGGCGATACCTTCGGCGAGGAAGCGCTGATTTCCGAGGCGAAGCGCAATGCCACGGTGACGATGCTGTCCGAGGGCACGCTGATGCGCCTCGGCAAGCAGGACTTCAACACGTTGCTCAACGAACCGATGCTGCAGTGGGTCGACTACGAGCAGGCCAAGCAGATCGTGGCGCGCGGCGGCAAATGGCTCGATGTGCGCCTGCCGAGCGAATACCAGAACATGCACATCGAGGAAGCGATCAACATCCCGCTCTACTTCATCCGCCTGAAGCTCAATGCGCTCGACAAGGCCGTGAGCTATGTCGTGTGCTGCGACACCGGCCGGCGCAGTTCCGCGGGCGCCTACATCCTGAGCGAGCGCGGCTTCGACGCGCACGTTCTCAAGGGTGGATTGGGAACGACCGACGTCGTGAAGCCGCGTCGCGGCTGATTCCCGCCTGCAGCATTCGAGGGGAACGATGCGTGAGCCGGCGCGCGCCGCGCGCGTGCTCACATCGTGTGGGTCGGCTTGTCTCCGCCGAGCGCGCCGGCGAGATAGTTCTCGATCTTCTTCTGTGTCTGGCCGCGATCCTGCTCGCTGAACTGCACGCCGATGCCGGCCGTGCGTTTGCCCTGCGCGCCCTTGGGCGTCATCCAGATCACGCGGCCCGCGACCGGCAGCTTCTCGTCCTCACCCATGAGATTGAGCAGCATGAAGACTTCATCGCCGAGCCGGTAGTTGCTGTTGGTCGGGATGAAGAGCCCGCCGTTACGCACGAAGGGCATGTATGCCAGGTAGAGAGCGCTCTTGTCCTTGATGGTGAGCGTCAGCAGACCGGGCTTGTTGAGTGGTTGGCGCACTTCAGCGATGTTCCAGTGATCTCGTCTTTCAGGCAGCCAGTGCGACCTGGGTACGCAGCAGAAGTTCCTCGGTGGCCAGCTGCGCGTTCAACGAGAACTTGCTCAGCTCCAGCTTGAACTCCCGAACCCGGTCGAGCACGGCGTAGAGGCCGCGAATCTTGCGAATTCCCGGTAATGATTGCAAGTTTGCGCCGCGCTGAAACGCCTCACGTAGTGAGTTTGTGATCCACGTCTCGATCCACGAGAGACGGTCTTCGAGCGCAACGGCGGCGTTGCGGCCCGCCCAGCCGCCGGCGGTCGCGGGTATGTCGAGCGAGCGCTCGCGCAAGGCGTTGAGTGTCGCATTCATCTCGCGATGCAGGTTCGCGAATCCGCTTGCGTGCAGCTCGAGCGCCCGCAGCGGCGCGCCGCCGGCGAATTCGAGCACTTCGTTCCAGCTGGCGAGATCGGGTTCGCGGGCCGATAGCCACTCGAGCGCAACTGCGCGAAGCGGAGCCGGAATCGAAATGCGCTGGCAGCGGCTCACGATCGTGGCTGGCAGCCGCGACGGCCGCTCGCAGACCAGGACGAGGAGCGCATCGGGCGGCGGTTCCTCCAGTGTCTTGAGCAGCGCATTGGCAGCTTTATCGTTCATGAGATCGGCCGGTGCGATCACGCCGACCTTGCGCCCTCCCCGATAGCTCTTGAACCCGAAGGCCTCACTGAGCTCCCGGACCTGTTCGATCAGCACATCTCTCTTGTCCTCGAGCAGCGTGATCCAGTGCAGGTCCGGATGGTTGCCGGCAGCGATCAGCCGACACGCGGCGCAGGTCCCGCAAGGCTCCTCGCCCGGCGCACGGCACAGCGCCAGCTGTCCGATCCAGAGAGCGAGCGAGTCGGCGCCCACGCCGCGCGGCGCATGGATGAGGAGTCCGTGTGGCAGGCGTCCCTGGCGCAGCGCGCCCGCAATGCGCCGCCGTGCCCGCGCCAGCCACGGCAGGTGCTCCGCCTTGATATTGCTTATGGGGATCATCGGTTTACGAGCATATCATGATGTCATTCAGAGGGGATGAGCCGCGCCACGTGCGCCTGGATCGCTGCCGTTACCGATGCGATCGGCTGCGTACCGTCGACGACCTTGATGCGTTTCGCCTCGGTGCTCGCGCGTGCGAGGAAATTGGCGCGGACGCGTTCGAAGAACTCCCGCTCTTCGACCTCGAAGCGGTCGCGACGCGCGGTCCCGCGCCGTACCCGCGCACGCTCGAGCCCGACTGCAACGGGGACATCAATGAGCAGTGTCAGGTCCGGCTGCAGGTCACCGTGCACCAGTGCTTGCAGAGCGCTGATGTGCGTCTCGGCAACGCCACGCCCTGCCCCCTGGTAGGCGAAGGACGCATCGGTGAAGCGGTCACACAGTACCCACGTGCCCTTCTGCAGCTCGGGACGGATCAGGTTGGCGAGATGCGTGGCGCGGGCCGCGAACATGAGGAGCAATTCGCACTCGACCGGCATCTTCTCGCCCGCAGTGCCGAGCACCAGTTCGCGAATGCGCTCCGCGAGCGGAGTACCGCCCGGCTCGCGCGTTGCGGTCACTGCGATGCCTTGCGCCTCGAGCCACGCCTTGAGCAGCGGCACCTGCGTCGACTTGCCGCACCCCTCGAGCCCCTCCAGCGTGATGAACCTGCCTCGCATGTTCGGTATCTAGGGCGTCGCACTGCGATTGCGAATGCGCGCCAGGTAGCGCCTCACGGCTGCATCGTGTTCGGCGAGTGTCGCGGAAAAGTAGTGGCTTCCGTCCGGCTCGCCCGTGGCGACGAAGAATAACGCACCGCTGTCGTCGGGATGAGTCGCGGCCTGCAACGAGCCCTCCCCCGGGAGCGCAATCGGGCTTGGTGGCAGGCCCGCCCGCGTGTAGGTGTTGTAAGGCGTGTCGGCGTGCAGATCGCGCGTGCGGATGTCGCCCGTGTAGGACTCCCCGAGCCCGTAGATCACCGTGGGATCGGACTGCAGGCGCATCCCGAGCCGCAGGCGCCGCACGAACACGCCGGCAATGCGCTGGCGCTCCGCGGGGAGCGCCGACTCCTTCTCCACCATCGAGGCCAGGATCAGCGCCTGGTACGGATCGTCGAACGGCACCGTCGCCGCGTGTGTGCTCCACGCCGCCGCGAGGCGCGTCTGCATCGCTTCGTGCGCCTTGCGCAGGACTTCGAGATCGCTGGTGCCGCGGGCAAACCGATAGGTGTCCGGAAAAAACTGGCCTTCGGGGTGCTTGCCGGCTTCGCCGAGCCGCTCCATGAGCCCGTCGGCCGCACCCGCACCGTCCAGCGTGTGCGACAGGAACGGATTGCGGCCCATTGCCGTTAGCATGTCGCGCACGGTCCAGCCTTCGACGATCGTCACTTCGCGCAACAGCACGTCGCCCCGCACCAGTTGTTCGATGAGTCCCGCCGGCGTCTGGTCGCGCCCGATCTGGTATTCGCCGGCACGGATCCTGCTCGCCTTGCCCCGCGCACGGGCGTAGGCGGACAGCAGCTGCGGAAACTTCAGGATCCCCTGGCGGGACAGGTCGCGCGCAACGGTGCTGAACGAACTGCCGGCCGGAACCGAGATGACTGCCGGCTGTGCGAGCTGCAGCGGCGCGTGCAGATAGTGATCGACCCAGCGGTACGCGGCGAGCGCGATGACAACGAGGATGGCGAGCGCGACGGTGACGACGCGTTTCACGGCCCGGTGCGGAGCTTCCCTGGCATCAGGTCATCTTGCGGAACACGAGCGTGCCGTTGGTGCCGCCGAAGCCGAATGAATTCGACAAGGCCACCTCGAGCCGCATTTTGCGGGCGGCGTTCGGCACGTAGTCGAGGTCGCAATCCGGGTCGGGATTCTCGTAGTTGATGGTCGGCGGCGCGACCTGGTCGCGGATCGCGAGCACCGAGAAGATGGCCTCGACCGCACCAGCAGCGCCGAGCAAGTGGCCGGTCATCGACTTGGTCGAGCTCACCGCAAGCTTGTAGGCGTGATCGCCGAAGGCACGCTTGAGCGCCAGCGTCTCCGCCTTGTCACCGAGCGGCGTCGAGGTCGCGTGCGCGTTGACGTATTCGACCTGTTCCGGGTTAAGGCCCGCATCGCGCACCGCGTTGATCATGGAGAGGCGCGCGCCTTCTCCTGATTCCTGCGGTGCCGTCATGTGGTAGGCGTCGCCGCTCATGCCGAAGCCCGCCAGCTCAGCGTAGATCCGCGCGCCGCGCGCCTGCGCGTGCTCGAGCGACTCGAGCACCAGGGCGCCTGCGCCGTCGCCCAGCACGAAACCATCGCGATCGCGGTCCCACGGACGGCTCGCGTGCTGCGGATCGTCGTTGCGCTCGGAGAGCGCCCTGACGGAACAGAAGCCACCGAGCCCGAGCGGAGTCGTCGCCATTTCGGCGCCGCCCGCGACCATCACATCCGCATCGCCGTACTGGATGGCGCGCATCGCGAGCCCGATCGCGTGTGTGGACGTCGTGCAGGCCGTGACCACCGCGAGGTTCGGTCCCTGCATGCCGTAACGGATCGAAATGTGCCCCGAGACCATGTTGATGATGGTGCCCGGAATGAAGAAGGGTGAAATCTTGCGCGGGCTCTTGGTCTCGATGTACTTGGTCGATGTCTCCTCGATCGTGTCGAGGCCGCCGATACCTGCACCCATGATCACGCCGACGCGCGCAGCGTTGGTCTCGTTGATCGTCACGCCCGAGTCGTTCATCGCCTGCACCGCGGAGCCGAAGCCGTAGTGCATGAACGGATCCATCTTGCGCGCTTCTTTCGGGGTCAGGTATTCGTCGACATTGAAGCCCTGCACCGCTCCGCCGAAACGTGTAGCGAAGGCGCTGACGTCGAAGCGGGTGATGGGGCCGATGCCGCCACGGCCGGCGAGGATGCTTTCCCAGGCGCCGGTGACGGTGCTGCCGACAGGCGAGACGATGCCGAGCCCGGTCACCACGACTCGACGCCGCGTCACGCGCGCACCTTATGAATACGGTCCATTAGAGAGGCTTCTCGACGGCCGGTCCGTGGCCGAGGTGAGGCTGCGACAGTCAGGCCTTGCTGCGATGCTCGTTGATGTAGTCGATCGCCTGCTGAACCGTCGTGATCTTCTCGGCATCCTCATCGGGAATCTCGGTCTCGAATTCTTCTTCAAGCGCCATCACCAGCTCGACCGTGTCCAGCGAGTCCGCCCCGAGATCGTCGACAAAAGAGGCGTCGTTAGTCACTTCTTCTTCTTTCACGCCCAGCTGTTCGGCGACGATCGCTTTCACTTGCTGTTCGACAGTGCTCATCGCGTGGTGTCCTCTTTTGGTCGGTAGCGGCCCGTTCGAACCGCATGGGCGCGGTATTCTAGGTGAAGCCCCCCGGCCCCGCCACCCGAATTGCAGCCCTAGTGGTTGTTTTTCTTGACCTATCGAGCGCTTCTGTGCATGGCCCAAGTAAAGAATGAGTCAGCGCGCGGCCTCGGGCCCCGGGCTCGGGCTTCGGGCCTCGGACTGAGAAAATTCAACTGGATTGCGGCGCAAGCGGCTCTTGTGCCTGAAGCCCGAGGCCTGAGGCCCGACGCCTTCTCACGGCATGTACATGCCGCCGTTGACGTGCAGCGTTTCGCCGGTGATGTAGCCCGCCCCAGGGGAAGCGAGAAAGACAACGGCGGCTGCCACGTCATCGACCGACCCGAGCCGACCCAGCGCGATCGGCGCCAGGAGCGCCGTACGCTGCTCTTCGCTCAGCGCGCGCGTCATGTCCGTATCGATGAAGCCTGGCGCCACGACGTTCACGGTGATGCCGCGCGAGCCGACCTCGCGCGCGAGCGACTTGCTGAAACCGATGATGCCCGCTTTGGCCGCGGCGTAGTTCGCCTGGCCGGCGTTGCCGATCAGCCCGACGACGGACGCGATGTTGATGATGCGCCCGCGCCGCTGTTTCATCATGCCGCGCAGGCACGCCTTGGAGAGCCGGAACACCGACGAGAGGTTGGTATCGAGGATCGCCTGCCAGTCTTCGGCCTTCATGCGCAACAGCAGGCCGTCGCGCGTGATGCCGGCATTGTTCACCAGGATCGCGGGCGTGCCTTCGCGCGCCTCGATGTCCGCGATCGCGGCATCGACGCTCGCAGCGTCGGTCACGTTGAGAACGATGCCCCTGCCCTTGCAGCCGGCTTCGCGCAGTGCGCTCTCTACGCCTTCCGCACCTTGTGGTGTGGTCGCCGTGCCAATGACTGTCGCGCCCTGCTTGCCGAGCGCGAGCGCGATCGCCCGGCCGATGCCGCGTGAGGCGCCGGTAACGAGTGCCGGTTGTCCGTCAAGCATTCGATGACCCTCGGGTGATGGCGATGGCCGCATCGATGGCGGCCCCGTCCTCGAGCGCCGACATCGTGATCGCCTTGTTGCGCTCGATGCGCCGATTCAGACCGGTGAGCACTTTCCCCGGACCGCACTCGGCGATATGCGTCACCCCGCCCGCGATCATCTGGCGCACGGTGTCGGCCCAGCGCACGGGGTTGAAGAGCTGGCGGAACAGCGCCTCGCGAATCTCCTGCGGCGCGCCGTGCTTGCGCACATCGACGGTGTAGATCTCGGGGATCTGCGGCTTGCGCACCTCGATGTGCACGAGGCGCTCGCGCAGCTTCTCCGCAGCCGGGCGCATGAGCGAGCTGTGCGAGGGCACGCTCACCGGCAGGTCGAGGGCGCGCTTTGCACCCTTCTGCTTGCAGATCTCGACCGCGCGCCGCACCGCCGTGGCGTGGCCCGCGATCACGACCTGTCCCGGCGAGTTGAAATTCACCGCCTCGACGACCTCATTCTGTTGCGCCTCGGCGCAAGCACTCACCACGTCGCCGTCGTCGAGCCCCAGCACGGCCGCCATCGCGCCCTGCCCCGCTGGAACCGCTTCCTGCATCGCGCGGCCGCGAAAACGCACCAGGTCCACCGCGGTGCGAAAGTCCAGCGCTTCCGCACACACGAGCGCCGTGAATTCGCCGAGGCTGTGGCCCGACATCATCGCCGGGGCGGGCCCGCCCCGCCGGCGCCACACGCGCCAGGTGGCAACACCCGCGGCGAGCATCGCCGGCTGCGTGCGTTCGGTCGTGTTGAGATCGGCCTCGGGCCCCGACTGGCAAAGCTTCCACAAGTCGTAGCCGAGTGCCTGCGAGGCTTCAGCGAAGGTTTGCGCCACCAGCGGCTCGCCCGCGGCGAGTGCGCTCAGCATGCCGACCGACTGCGAACCCTGGCCGGGAAATACGAGTGCGAGTGCCATGCGACCGATCAGTCCGTTGAGGAGCGGCGGATTATAGCGGCTTGCGTGCGAGAGTCAGGCCTGCGACCACGATGAGCGCACCGATTGCGCCATAGAGATGCGCATCGACCACGACGGGCCCTCCGGCAGACTTTGCGCTGAAGGGCATGACACCGAACGTCTGCTCGTAGATGAGCTTCGCCACGAGGAACACGGCAAGGATCCACGCATCGGGCTCACGCCTGCGCCAATGTGCCAGGGTGCCCGCCACCATGACTCCATGCAGAACGCCCGACAGGCCCACATACCAGGCGAGATCGCGATTGAACAGCAGGAAGCCCGTATCGATGGCCGCGACCGAGCCGGCGAGGATGATCAACCACTGACGCGGCGTGTAGTCGCCGGCGAACAGCGCCCACATCAGGGCGAGGCCCATTAAGTTCAGTGCGAGATGCTCCCATCCCAGGTGCACCACGTGAGCGGTGATGAGCCTCCACCATTCGCCGGCGAGAATCGCGTCACGCTGATAGCGCAGGAGCAGCCGGCCGGCGTCACCGGTCGCTTCGAGTGTCGCCAGCAGCAAACAGATGAACAGGAACGCCCACAGGCGCCGCCCATCGAGGTGCAGGAAATTCAGCCATGTGGCGCGGCGCTCGCTAATTGGTAAAACCCCTTTGTGCTATGGTGACGTTAGAGTTCTCATAGCTCAACCTTGCGCAACAGAGACAACAGCATGCGTGTCCAGTCGCGCGTCGCGCCACATCGCGACGCCGGTTTCACCCTGATCGAGATTCTCGTGGTGGTGGTGATCATCGGCATCCTCGCCGCGATCGTCGCGCCCCGCATCATGAGCCGCATCGACGACGCGCAGATCGCCAAGGCGCGCCAGGATATCCGCGTCTACGAGACTGCGTTGAACCTGTTCCGCCTCGACAACTACAAGTACCCGACCACCGACCAGGGGCTGCAGGCCCTGGTGCAACAGCCCGCCGACCCGGGCATTCGCAACTGGAAACAGGGCGGCTATGTCGACAGCCTCAAGAAGGATCCATGGGGCTACGACTACCAGTACGTGTACCCCGGCACGCATGGCAGCGAATACGATCTCTTCACTCTCGGCGCGGACAACCAGCCGGGTGGCGAAGGCATCAACGCGGACATCGGCAACTGGAATCTGCAGTAAGCCTGGCGGCAGCTGCCGCCGAGTTCTTCCAATGAGTGTGGCGATCAGCAGGCAACGGAGCGTCGAGCGTTCCCGGGGCTTCACGCTCATCGAGATCCTGGTGGTGGTGTTCATCATCGGCATCCTGGTCTCCGTCACGCTCATCTCCATTCATACGCTCGGCCGCGACACCGAGATCCGCGACGAGACCGCGCGACTGGTCGCGCTCATCGGCGCGGTGCACGAGCAGGCGGAAATGGAAGGCCGCGATTTCGGGCTGCGCCTGCAGGAGCGCGAGTACGAGTTCCTCGCCTATGACGCGCGCCGTGATGTCTGGCAGGCGGTCGACGGCGATGACCTGCTGCGGCCGCGACAACTTCCCGCGGGACTGAACCTGCGACTGCGGCTCGACGGACGCGACGCCGTCCTGCGCGCACCGGCCGACACCAAGAAGCCCTGGCCTCCACAAGTCCAGATCCAGTCGAGCGGCGACCTGAGCGCGTTCGAGCTCAAGCTCCAGCGCGAGGACAGCGACCACGAGGCGACCATCACCGGCGACGCCAACGGCGAGCTCGAGGTCAAGAACGTGGACGACCAGAAGTGAAACTCGAGCGCGCATTCACGCTGATCGAGGTGCTGGTCGCGCTCGCCATCGTGGCGTTCGGACTCACGGCGCTGTTCACCGTCACCAACCAGACCGCGCGCGCCTCGACCTACCTGCGCGAGAAGACGCTTGCGCAGTGGATCGCACTCAACAAGATCACCGAGACGCGCATCACCGGGCAACCTCCTTCGGACGATGACATGAAGGGCGAGCTCAAGTACGCCAACCAGGACTGGCGCTGGGAGCTCAAGACACTGAAGACGCCGGTGAAAGGCATCGTGCGGCTCGAAGCGCGTGCGCGCCTCGACGCGGGCGCCGAGGACAGCTGGCCCGGCTTCGCGGTGGGCTTCATGGGCGATGCCCTGGCTCAACCAGGCGCGCCGGCGCCGAACTGGCTCGGCGACCAGAGCGCGACACAGCCGACCGGGCCGGGCCAGACGCCGCCTCCGGGACAGACGCCACCGCCGACCGATCAGCCGCCCGGCGACACTCCGCCCGGTAATCCCGGAGATCAGACCCGATGACGAGCGGCACCCGGCGTCGCGACGGTTTCACGCTCATCGAGCTGCTGGTCGCGATGACGATCTTCACCGTGCTCGGCGTGCTCGCGTACGGCGGCTACAACAACTCGGTGAAGCAGACCGAAATCGCGCGCGCGGCCATGAAGCGGCTGGAGCAGGTGCAGACCACGATGCGGCTCCTCACGCAGGACTTCGAGCAGCTCGCTCCGCGCCCGGTGCGCGATGTCATCGGTGACACGCGGCTGCCCGCGCTGTTTGCGGACGGCCGCGGCCAGTCCTCGCTCTTCTCGCTGACGCGCGCGGGGTGGACGAACCCGGGCGGCCTGGCGCGCGCCACACTGCAACGGGTCAACTATGTCCTCGAGGACGACAAGCTGCGACGCGAGCACTTCACCGTGCTCGATGCCACGTTGTCGAACGAGCCCGTCAAGCGTGAGCTCATCGATCACGTGAAGTCGGTGAAGGTCCGCTTCATGGACAGCCAGCAGCAATGGCAGACGCAGTGGCCACCGTTGAACGCGGCGCCCACTACCGTGACGCGTGCCCGGCCCCTGGCGGTCGAGATCACGATCGAGCTGGAAGACCTCGGTGAGATCACGCGCCTGATCGAGGTGGACGGTTGAGCACGCCGCGCAAGTCAGTCGGTGCGACACGGCAGCGCGGCGTGGCGTTGATCACGGCCATCCTGATCGTCGCGCTCGCGACCATTCTCGCGACGCAGATCGGTTTCGACAGCGAGCTCGAGCAGCGCCGGAGCGGCGCGATCTTCTCGCTCGACCAGGCGTTCCTCGTCGGCCTCGGCGCCGAGGCGTGGGCGGCCTCCTACCTGAAGGAGGATGCCGAGAACTCCAAGACCGATTTCCCGGGAGAACGCTGGGCGACACCCATTCCGCCGATCCCGGTCGACGGCGGGCAGGTGGAAGGGTTCGTCGAGGACATGCAGGGCCGCTTCAATCTCAACAACCTGATCACGCCACAAGGCGCGGTGAATCCCGAGGGCGTGCGGCAGTTCCGCAATCTCCTCGCGGAGCTCGACCTCGAGCCGAAGTGGGCCGACATCCTCGCCGACTGGCTCGACACGGACACGCAGCCGCAATTTCCGGAAGGTGCCGAGGACAGCGTCTACACCTCGCAGACCCCGCCCTATCGCGCCGCCAACGGCCCGATCACGAGCCCGAGCGAATTGCTCGCGCTTCCCGATTTCGGAGTCGAGCGCTACCAGAAGCTGCGCCCCTACATCACCGCCCTGCCCGTCGGCACCAAGATCAACGTGTGCACGGCGCCCGGCGCCGTGATCGATGCGCTGAGCGATGGCGCGCGCGAGTTCAGTCTCGACGAGCAGGGGCTCGCGAAGCAGCGCGCCGACCATTGCTTCCCGACGCCGCAGGATCTGCAGAACTCCTTTCACGGCACAGGCTCCGAGACGCTCACGCAGTACATCGACGACAAGACGTCCTACTTTCGCGTCACGGCACTCATCACTATTGGCACCTCGCAGATGACTCTGTACAGTCTGTTGCGTCGCGACGAGAACACCCACCTGGTGCGCCCGGTGATGCGCTACTTCGCGACCGAGTAGGCGCAGCGATTCCCCCGACCCATGGCAGACACACTCGTCATCCGCCTTGCTTCACGGCCTGAAGTGCCGGCGAGCTGGCTGCTCGTCGATGCGAGTGGCGGGCGGCTGAGCGCGGTGCAATCCGGGCCGCTGTCGCTGGCCGCGCCGCTCGCGATCGGCCGTCGCGTGATCGCGCTGGTGCCGGGCATCGAAGTGCTGCACGCGCAGCCGGAGCTGCCGGTGCGCGGCGGTGCGCGCCTGCTCCAGGTCGTGCCGTTCGCACTCGAGGAACACGTCGCTGACGAAGTCGAAGGCCTGCACTTCGCGCTCGGCAAACCCGATCCCGCCAAGACCGGCACCCCGGTTGCTGCCGTGCGCCGCGATCGCTTCCTCGAATGGCTCGAGCAACTGCGCGCCGCGCAGATTTCCCCCGCTGCGGTGTTCGCCGACAGCGCCACCGTGCCGGGCAATCCGGGCCAGGTCGTGCTGCTGATCGACGAGGACCAGCTCTATGTGCGTCGTGCAGGCGAGCCGCCGCTCACGCTCGACATCGACCCATTGCGTGAAGCGCTGGAGTTCGCCGCTCTCACGGCCGAGAGTCACGCGCTGCTGTACGTCACCCAGGCGGACTGGCAAACGCACCAGGCCACGATCGACGCGTTGCGCGAGCGTCTAGCGGGCCTCAAGGTGCAGCTGCTGCCGGACGGGCCGCTGCCGCTGCTGGCGCACCAGGCGGTCAGCGAGCCGCCCTTCAACCTGTTGCAAGGCGAATTCGCCGTGCGCAGCAAGTCGAGCGACCAGTGGCGCGCGTGGCGGGTCGCAGCGATCCTCGCAGCGTGCCTGTTCGCGCTCAACCTGCTCGGCAAGGGCGTCGAGATCTGGCATCTGAAGAACACCGAGAAGGCGCTCGACAGCTCGATCGAGGCTGCCTTCCACGAGGCCATGCCGGGTGAGCAGAACGCGGTCGATGCGCGCCGGCGCATGGAAGCGCGGCTCGCCGCAATTCATGGCGCGGGGAACGGCAAGACCGGCAACCTGCTCGAGATCCTTGGCACGCTGGGCGAGGCGGTGGCGAAGGTGCCGCAGACTTCGCTCGAGGCCTTCAGCTTCCGCGGCTCCGTGCTCGATCTGCGCGTCGGCGCGCGTGACGTGAACAGCCTCGACCAGCTGCGCAGCGTCGTTACCGAGCGCGGGCTGCAGGCAGAGCTGCAGTCCTCCAACGCACGCGACTCCGGGGTCGAAGGGCGCATCCAGATCAAGGGACGCGGGGCGACATGAGCGAGCTGTGGGCACGGTTCAGTGCGTGGCTCGCCGGGCTCTCGGAGCGCGAGCGGCTGCTGGTCACGTGGGGCGGCGTCGCGGCGATCGTGCTCCTGGTGGTCGGCGTCGCGATCCTGCCGCTCTATTCCGCCGCGAGCAGGGCCGAGCAGCGCGTCGAGCGCAAACGGAGCGACCTCGCCTGGATGCACAGCGTCGCCGGTGAGTTGCGCGCCGCGGGGCCGGCGCAGGCCTCAGGTCAGTCGCTGGTGCTCATCGTCGATCAGACCGCGCGCGCCGCGGGTCTCGCGGCATCGCTGCGCGACACCCAGCCGAGCGGCACCGGCGGCATTCGCGTGCGCCTGGAATCCGCGCCCTTCGACGTCATCGTCGCCTGGCTGGGCGATCTCTCGCGCCGCCAGGGCCTCATCGTCGAGTCGGCCACGGTCGACCGCACTTCCCGCACCGGCATCGTCAACGCCAGCCTGATCATGCGGAAAGGCTGATCGTGCGCAAGGCCCTGCCGCTCATTGCAGCGGGCGTTGCCGCTTTCCTCGTGACCCTGCTCGCGATCGCGCCCGCGAGCCTCGTGACCACGATCCTGCCCTCCGGCGTCACGCTTGGCATGACGAGTGGCACGCTGTGGAGTGGCACTGCCGAGTCGCTCACGGTGCAGGGCCAGTCGCTCGGCGGCATTCGCTGGAAGTTTCTTCCGCTGCACTTGTTCCGCGGGCGGGTTGCGTTCGATGGCGAGTTGCTGCGCGGCGACGGCCAGGTGCGCGGACGGCTCGCGCTCGGCCTCGGCGGCCGCTACGAAGCACGCAACCTCGAGATCCACTTGCCGCTCGCCTCGCTCCCGCCCGGCATCGCGCCGCGCGGCTGGCTGGGCGTCGTGCGCGCGCAGCTGCCAAGCGTCCAGATCCCGCCTGCGCCGGCCGTGCCGAAGATGCTGGGCACGATCGAGCTGCGTGGCCTGCAAGCACCGCCGCCCAACGGCGCCCCCATCGGCAGTTACAGCGTGGCCTTCGATGCCGCGTCCGCGCAGGCCGACAAGCTGGTCGGCCAGCTCAAGGACCTCGAAGGTCCGATGCAGGTGACCGGCACCGTGACGCTCAGCGCACAGCGCAACTACGTCATCGAGGGGTTGATCGCGCCGCGCGCCGGCGCTTCACAGGCCGTCATCAACACGTTGCGTTTCCTGGGTCCGCCGGATGCGCAAGGCCGCCGCCCCTTCTCGCTCGCCGGCACCTACTGAGGATTCTCGCCCGCGACCCATTCGCGCCAGCCGCCGATAAGCGGGAAGTACAGTCCGGCGCGCAGCCGTGCGGTGCGCTCGGGCTCGAGCAGACGCGCGTACAGCTCGAGCTGCGCACGGTAGCGTTCCACTTCGCGATCGAGGAAGGCTTCCCGATCGCCGCCCTCGTGACTGCTGGTCTTGAAGTCGATGATCCAGCGCTGCCCGTTCTCGTCGACGAAGGTGCGATCGATCACGATGCGCACCAGCTCACCGTCGAGATCACCGCTCAACGCCAGCTCGTTGCGCGCTTCGCGGTGGCTCGCAGCGAATATCCAGGCGCCGCGCGCATCGCTGCGCGTGCGCGCCAGCGCTTCGATCACGCGCTCGACCGCCCCGTCCAGCCGGTCCGCCGGCACGCCGCTCGCCTGCAGCCGGCGGCGGTAATTGCCGGCACGCGCACGCAGCGTCGCTGTCTCGGGCAGAGATCGCTGGCGCGACCAGGATTCGAGCTCCTGGTGCACGAGCGTGCCGACGCGGCGGCTGGTCTCGCTCGCCCAGTCGAATTCCGGGCGGGACAGCGTCTCCTCGGCTTGACTGCTCATCGGCAACGCAATGCCTTCTGGCGGTCGGGGCAAGGACCAGCTGGTGGTGAGACGTTGAATCATCGCCGGCGCCGGCGCGGCGCCCGCGACGTACTCTTGCGGCGGACGCTCCAGCTCCTCGAAGGCGCGCGCAAAGCGCTCCTCGACCGCGGGCCAGAGGAGCGACAGGAACGAGTTCGCCTCCGGCTCGCCCGGTTCGTCCTCGCGCAGGCGCACGTGTCCGAACAGGTGCAGCTCGTCGGCCGCACGCGTCACCGCGACGTACAGCAGGCGCGCGCGTTCGAAGGTCTCGCGCTCGCGCTCGCGCCGCTTGAGGTACTCGAAGAGCGGATCCTCGTCGGACCCCTTCTGCCCGATCGGCGCGAGCAGCAAGCCCGGCTCGCCCACGGCGCGCGGAATTTCCAGCCAGCGCAGGAGCGGTTCGTCGACGGCACTGCGGCCGTCGCCGAGTCGCGGGAGCACGACGATGTCGAATTCGAGCCCTTTCGCCTGGTGGATGGTCATGATCTGGATCTGGGGACCTGCTGTCGGATCGGGCCGTGCATAGAGGTCCGCAAAGCCGACTTCGAACGCGGGCCCCGATTCGGGCACCGCGCGCGACGCAAGTGCTTCCAGCCGCGCGAAGAACGCCTGCGCATTGTCCAGCGCACGCGAATCGTGCACCGTCGCCGGTCCGCCAAGACTGATCCAGGTGCGCTCCACGCAATCGCGGAACGGCTCGCGGCGCACCTTTTCCAGCGCGTGAGCCAGCGCCGGCATCACGGCGCGCGCGCGGCGTGCGCCGTCAGCCGACAGCGAGTCGAGACGTGCTGGCTGGTGCAGCAGCTCCCAGCACGTCGATTGCTCGTCGTCGCGCGTGAGCGCCGCGAGATCCGCGAGAGTGAGTCCACAGAGGGGCGAGCGCAGTACGGCGAGCCACGCGGTGCGATCGCCCGCATGCAGCAGAGCGCGGCTCAACGCCATCAGGTCGCGCACCACCGGCTGGCTCTCGAGTGTCTCGAGCTCGATCGCCTGGAACGGCAGCCGGCGCACGCGCAGCGCTGCGGCGATCTCGATCGCATGGCGCCGATGACGGACCAGGATGCCGATGCTGCGCTCCATGCCCGGCGTATAGCGGCTGGCGACGAGCTCGCCCACGCGCAGCGCTTCCTCGCGCCAGCTCGACGTGAAGGCGCAATGCACCTGCACCGCCGGGTGTGCGCCGGCATCGTCGGCGGCAGTGCTCGCAACATGGCGCACGGCGCCGCGCGTCAGATCGTCGGCATCGGGCAGGACCTGTGCGAACACCGCGTTGAACCACTCGACCAGGTTGCGACAGGAGCGGAAGTTGCGGGTGAGCTGCAGGACTCCAGGACGAATGCTGTTCAGGCCGTGATCGCGGGTGCGCAGGAAGAGCCCCACCTCCGCCTGGCGGAAGCGATAGATCGACTGCATCGGGTCGCCCACGCAGAAGAGCGTTCGTCCGTCGCCCTCCACCCAACCCGCCGTCAGTGCCTCGAGCAGCTCGATCTGCTTGAAGGAGGTGTCCTGGAACTCGTCGACCAGGAGGTGCCGGATGCGATAGTCCAGTGCCAGCGCGAGTTCACCGGGTTCCTCCGGTGAGCCGAGCGCGTTGACCGCGGCCTGCACGAGCGCCGGGAAATCGACCTCGCCAGTCTCGCGAAACACGATCTCGAGCTGTGCGGCCGCGGTGCGCAGGACCTCGAGCAGCGCCTGCACCACCTCCCACTGGGACTCGCTGAAGTGCGGCGGCGGCAGGCGGCGCATCTCCTTGAGCTGCTGGCTCAGCCCCGGTACCTCCTTCAGCTTTTCGATCAGGCGACGGCCGAGTTCGACTGCCGCACCGGTGGTATGCCCGCTGCGTGCGTTGAGCTGCTTGCGCCACTCGTTGCCCGTCGTGAGCACCAGAGCGGCCAGCTCCTGCCAGGCCGGCAGATCGCGGAAGGAAGTAGCGAGCTGCGCACTTCCGCGCGGCGTCTTTGGTACGGCCTTGCCGGAGCAGGCACTGAGCAGCGCGACGGTTTCCGCCCACGCGTCTTGCGGCCAGCGCGCGCCGAGGCCTTCGAGATGGGCTTCGATCTCGAGCTGCAGGCTCCGTTCCAGCTGCTGGCGCAGCGCCTCGCCGCGCGCGCGCACCACGAAGGGCAGCCATTGTTCGCGGCGCTCGAGCATCCCGATCAGCAGCTCCTCGGTCTGCAGCAACTGGTTGTCGCGATGCGCGAGGAGCGTGAGGAGCTGCGCCGCGATCGGCTCGCGCTCCTCGATCAGGGCGAGCGTACGGCGTGCGGCACTCGCATAGAGCGGCTGCGGCTCATCATTGATGATGAGCTCGGCGCCGGCGCGGGCCAGCAGCGGCAGGCGCGACGCCAACGAGTGGCAGAAGGCATCGATGGTCTGCACGCGCAGCCGGCTCGGGTGAGAAGCCAGGTTCCACCCGAGCGCTTCGGACCGCTCGCGTGCGCGGCGCGCCAGCTCGCGCGTCTGCCGGTCGAATGCACTGGCGGCCGCCTGGTCCGGCTTCGTATCACGCAACGCCTGCAGCACGCGGCTGCGCATCTCGGCGGCAGCCTTGAGAGTGAAAGTGAGTGCGACGATTTGCTCGGGCACCTCGACCGTGCCGAGGAGCCGCAGGAAACGCTGCACCAGCAGTCCGGTTTTCCCGGAACCCGCCGGAGCCTGCACGATGAAGGAGCGCGCCGGATCGAGCGCGGCGCTGCGCGCGTCGGCATCGGTTGCCGCCTGTGCGAGCCCGAGGTCGAGCTGGGCCGGGTTCGGGTCGCGCTTGCTGGTCATGGCGCTCCACTCCAGCGCGCGGCGCGGACTTCGTCGATCCTGCAGAGTGCGTGCAGGTGACAGCGGTCGCAGGTCTGCCGGTCCAACGGATCGACGCGGGCATCGCCGTCGGCGAACGCCTGCGCCAGGCGCGTGAGGATCTGGCGCCAGCTCTTGAGCTGTACCCTCCAGTCCGCGACTGGAGCGAGCTTGGGCAGCGCCAGCGGCACCGACGAGAGTCCCTTGAAGCCGCATCCTTCGGCGTTGAGCAGTCCGAAAGTCATGACGGCCGGCGACGGGTTCAACGCCGTCGCATACAGCAGCATCTGCGGCTCCGCGGGCCGATCGCCGAACCAGTTCTTCGTATCGGCCTCGCCGGTCTTGTAGTCGAGCAGCAACGTGCGTCCGTCCTCCAGTTGGTCGATGCGATCGATCCGCAACGTGAAGGTCAGTCCTGCCTCGCTCCACTCCTGGCGCTGCTCGACGCCGAGCACGCGAAACGGCGGGCGCTGGCTCTCGAGCTCCAGCCAACGCTGCAACAGTCCTTGCAGTCGCGCGCACTCGAGATCCACCAGGCGCACCGACCAGCGATCCGCGTGGCTCAACACCTCGGCGCGCGCCGTGGCGATGGCGGCGTCGATGAGCGCGCGGCGCTCCTCGGGCGTGTGGCGCAGCAGCGTCGCCTGGTCCTTGAGCGCGGCCCAGAGACTATCGAGCGCGCGATGGACGAAACTGCCGCGCGCACGTGGATCGATCCCGGGCAGCGGTCGCTCGAGCGGCTCGGTGCGCAGCCGATGTTGCGCGAAAGCGCGAAACGGGCACAGCGACTGCCGCTGCAAGGCACTCGCCCCGCCACGCAGCTGCGCGGGCGTCGCCACGGGCGGCGCCTGTTCGTCATGCAGCGTCTCGAGTGCGCGCGAGTCGAACACCTGCTGCAGGTAATCGGGACGCAGGCGCTGCATCTCGTCGGGCGGCGCAGCCGGCAACGCATCCAGCAGCGGGCTGGCCTGCGCCTCCGCGTCGGCGAGACGCCGCGGCCAGCTGACGATCACCCGCGGCGCAGCGCCGAGGAGGTTGTGGGTGATGGTGCGCGCGAGCTCGAGCGTCCCCGCCGCGGTCGCTTCCGGGAGGCCCGCAGCGACTTGCAGCGGCTGCGGAATGAACGGGTCGGGCCGCGACGGCCCGGGCCACTCGGCCGCATGCAGCCCGCAAACCCAGATCCCGTCGTAGCGTACACAGGGATTCGCGAGGCGCGCGCTGATCGTGAGCCCACCGGTCCGCGGCCGCTCTTGCACTCGCGTGCGCGCAACGAGACTCGAGAGCGCACCGATGGCCGATTGCAGACCGATGGACCCCGCGATGCCATCGAGCGTCGCGAGCTCGGCCAGCGCATCGTTGAAAGCCTGCAGGGCACCGCGCTCCGACTCATCGAGCGCCAGCGTGCCGGGCCATCCCAGCTCGCGCAGCGCCAGCGCGAAGGTTGCGCTCCAATGCGAAAGTGTCGAGCGTGGCGCGCGCAGCGTCGCGGCAAACCGCTCGAGGGCTTGCGCCAGCTCGCCGTCCGCCAGGCCGCCCGACGCTCCGCTCAGCGCATGGATGAGATTGCGCAGCGTGACTTCGGGCGGCGCCACGC
Source organism: Steroidobacteraceae bacterium (assembly GCA_035263105.1). GTDB lineage: Bacteria > Pseudomonadota > Gammaproteobacteria > Steroidobacterales > Steroidobacteraceae > DATBVX01. Next base: position 25,662 of record DATFRO010000078.1, read on the forward strand.
GCCGCCACCGGGCATCGATGCGCGCGCGCCGGTTGAGCGCGTCCACTCCCCCGCCCAGGAACGGTGTCCTGAGCCACTCGCTCGCGGCTTCGAACGGCAGAGCTCCGCCGGCGAGCTGTAACGCGCCAAGCGCGGCGGCGACCAGCGGACTGTCGCCGAGCGACCTCCCGCCTTCGATGACGAACGGAGCGGCGCCACGCGCGGTCTCGATCAACGACGAAGCCGGTGAAAGTCTCCGCAGAAAAAGCCGTTCGAGCTCGGTGCGGCGACGCTCGAGATCCGGAATGACGACCAGGAGCTGGCTGTCCGGATGCGCCCGCAGCGTCTGCAACGCCCACTGTGCGGCCGCTTCGCACTCCGAGTGCGCATCCGGCAGCGGACATTGCACGGCACCGCTGGTCTGCGGCTCAGACGCAAGCCATTCGACAGGCACGCCGCGCGCACCCAGCCGGTCGGCGAGAAAGCGGTGCACCGGAGCCGGTGCGTCGAACCCTGCAAACAGGATCTCGGTGGGAAGGCGCGCTCCTTCAGCCTGGTCGAAGCGCCAGAGCGCACGCGCGCCATCCAGCCAGCCGTGCTGCTCGAGCTCGTGCGCGTACCCGCGCGCCCAGCGCGCGAAGGTCGCCGACTCATCGCTCACCGCGTCACGCTCGCCGGGCAGGCGGATGTTCCAGTCGTGGGCACGCTGCCAGGCGCGACGCGCAGCGCGCACGGCGCCGAACGGCTGGAGAAGATTGCGCGCGTCCGCATCGGCGAAGATCACGCGCTCCCAGAGCGCGTAGTCCTGCGTGACCGAGAGAATCTGCGGCAGTGTGCCGCGCTCATCGTTCGCCAGCGCCTGCGACCAGCAGCGCATGGCCCAGGCCTGCACCGAGAGCACGTCGGGCGTCGGCCAGCTGCGGCGCCCGGCGTCGCGTTGGGTAATGCCCCAAGCGGTGTGGATCGCTCGCGCCTGCTCGGCGCTCGTCGTGAGAACGGTCGCTCCACGCCTGAGGGCGTGCTTCAGAGTTGCCGGCAGCCGTTCTGACAAATCAAGTTATAACAATAAGATACGTGATAATAGTGAAGTATTTTATTGTGCCTTCTGATCCTTCACCACCTTGAGCTCCGGGCGCTTCGCGGCCGCCGCGCTTTCCGCATAGTCGTCGAGCAACTCCTCGATGCGCTCGAACACGGTCGCGAGCACGCGCGGCTCCGGCAGGTTCGTGATCCGGAAATGGTTGCGATACGGCACGTTGAAGCTCACGCCCGGCGCCACCAGCACGTGCTTCTGCTCCAGCAGGTCCATGGCGAATGCCTGGTCGTCGAAGTCCGGCAGCGCTTCCTTGTTCACGCCGATGAAGGCGTACATCGCTCCGGCGGGTGCCACCAGCTCGAGATACTTGCTGCACGAGATCGCCGCGAGGATGGCGCGACGCGACTCGTACAGCCGACCGCCGGGCGCGGTGAGCTCGCGGATGCTCTGGTGCCCACCGAGCGCCGTCTGCACGGCCCACTGTGCCGGCACGTTGCTGCACAGGCGCAGCGATGCCAGCAGCTCGAGCGCTGCGAGGTACTCGCCCGCGTGTTCCAGGTCGCCGGAAAACGCGGCCCAGCCGACGCGGTAGCCGCACGCGCGGTAGATCTTCGACAGGCCGCTCAGGGTGACGCACAGCGTGTGATGCACGAGCGTCGCCATCGGCACGAACTCCGCGCCGTCGTACAGCATCTGGTCGTAGATCTCGTCGCTGAACACGACCAGGTGGTGCTGTTCCGCGAGGCGCGCGATCGCTTCGAGCAGCGCGCGCGGATATACGGCACCGGTCGGGTTGTTCGGGTTGATGATGACGATCGCGCGCGTGCGGCGCGTGATCAGGCGCTCGATCTGCTCGGGGTCGGGATGGAACCCACGATCCGGCCGACACTCGTAGTGAACCGCCTTGCCGCGGTTCAGGTTCACGGCCGCGGTCCACAGCGGGTAGTCGGGGCTCGGCACCAGCACCTCGTCGCCGGCATTGAGGAGCGCGCGCAGCGTGAGGTCGATGAGCTCGCTCACGCCGTTGCCGATGAAGACTTCCTCCGCGCTCACGCCGCGCACGCCGCGATCCTGCTGCTGCATCACCACCGCCTCGCGCGCGGGGAAGATGCCTTTCTGATGAACGTAGCCCTCGCTCGCCTTGAGGTTCTCGATCATCGCGAGACGCATGGTCTCCGGTGTGCGAAACCCGAATGCCCCGGGGTTGCCGATATTGAGCGAGATGATCTCGTACCCGAGCCGCTCCAGCTCGAGCGCGCGATGCGCGAGCCGGCCGCGAATCTCGTAGCGGACGGTGCTCAGTCCTTCGCTGGGTGTGACGGTGCGGCGCTGGGACATGGCAGGGCTGCCGGTGGTGAATCGAGACCAGAGTGTACCGTCATTTGAGGACGCCGCGGTCGTGCAGGCCGCGTAATTCCTCGGCGGACAGCCCCAGCCTTTCCGCCAGCACCGCATCCGTATGTTCCCCGAGGAGCGGCGCGGACCGGCTGTACTGCAACGGTGTGCGCGACAGGCGGATCGGGTTCCTCACCCCCGGCGCCGATCCTGCGCCGGTATGCGGGAGCGAAAGCTGAAGTTCCCGGTGGCGCACCTGCGGCTCCGCGAATACCTGGGCGATGTCATTGATCGGCCCGCACGGCACATTGACCGTGGTCAGTCTCGAGACCCAGTCTCGCGTGGTGCTCGATTTGAGCGCCGTGGCGAGCTGCGCGACCAGCGGCTGACGGTTCGCGACTCGCTGCGCATTGCTCGCATAGCGCGGATCGGCGGCGAGACCCGTAAGACCCGCCGCTTCGCAGAAAGCCGTGAACTGCCGATCGTTGCCGATCGCGAGCATGAGATGGCCATCCGCCGTCGCGAAGGCCTGGTAAGGCACGATGTTGGGATGTGCCGTTCCGTGGCGAGCGGGTGCGGTTCCTGAAACCAGGAAGTTGAGCGCCTGGTTGGCAAGGCTCGCCACCTGCGTATCGAGCAACGCAAGGTCGATGTACTGTCCCTGTCCCGATTGTTCGCGCTCGTAGAGCGCCGCGAGAATCGCGGTCGACGCATACATGCCCGAGAGCAGGTCGGCAACGGCGACTCCCACTTTCTGCGGGCCGCCGCCCGGCTCCGTGTCGGGTCGACCGGTGATGCTCATGAGCCCGCCCATCGCCTGGATCATCGCGTCGTAGCCGGGATTGGCCGCAGCCGGACCGCTCTGGCCGAACGCGGAGATCGAACAGTAGATGAGTCCCGGGTGGAGCGGCGCGAGATCCTGCCAGGCGAGCCCGTGGCGCGCGAGCCCGCCCACCTTGTAATTCTCCACGAGCACGTCGGATTGCAGCGCCAGCTCACGCACGAGGCGCGCGCCCTCCGGCGTCGCGAAGTCGATGGCGACCGAACGCTTGCCGCGATTGGCGCTGAGGAAGTACGCCGACTCGCCGCTCTCCCGCCCAGCCCCATCCTTGAGGTACGGTGGTCCCCAGTGACGCGTGTCATCGCCGCCCGCGGGCTTCTCGATCTTGATCACGTCCGCACCGAGATCCGCGAGCAACTGTGTGGCCCATGGCCCGGCGAGGATCCGGCTCAGGTCCAGGACCTTGATTCCCTCGAGCGGCGTCACGCGGCTCACTCCGCCTCCGTGCGCGCGGCCGCGATTTCCTGCCAGCGCCAGCAGGCGACGCGATGCGCGTCCGTCACCGGCTCGAACAGCGGTTCCTCGCTGACGCAGCGCGCCTGCGCCCAATTGCAGCGCGTGTGGAACACGCATCCACCCGGTGGATCGATCGGCGACGGCACTTCGCCGCGCACCGGATTCACCTCGCGCTCACGCGCACGCACCGGATCGGGCAGCGGGATCGCGTCGAGCAGCGCGCGCGTGTACGGATGCCGCGGCGCCTCGAACAGCGCATCGCGTGGCGCGAGCTCCATCACGCGTCCGAGATACAGCACCAGCACCCGCTGGCTCAGGTGGCGAACCACCGCCAGGTTGTGACTGATGAACAGCATGCTCAGCCCCATCTCGCGCTGCAGGCGTCGCAGCAGGTTCACGATCTGCGCCTGCACCGACACATCCAGCGCACTCACCGGCTCGTCGCACACCAGCAGGCGCGGTTCGAGGACCAGGGCACGTGCGATGCCGATCCGCTGGCATTGCCCACCGCTGAACTCGTGCGGGAAGCGTCGCATCACCTCGGGCGACAAGCCGACGCGCGACAGCATCGCGGCGACGAGCTGGGCGCGCTGCTCGGCCGAGAGCTCGCGCCTGTGTTCACGCAGCGGCTCCGCGACGATGTCGAGCACGGCCATGCGCGGGTCGAGGCTCGCGAGCGGGTCCTGGAACACGATCTGCATTCCGGCGCGCAAGGCGCGCAGCTGCTCGCGCGATTCGGGATTCACCGGCTGACCGAGCCAGCTGACGCTGCCGGCGCTCGGCGCAACCAGCTGCAGGATGGCGCGCGCGAGCGTGGACTTGCCGCACCCCGATTCGCCGACGATGCCGAGCGTCTCGCCCGCCCGCAGCTCGAAGCTCACATCCTTGAGCGCGAGGAGATCGGCCGGCCGGCGCAGCCATCCGCGACGGACCGGATAAGTCACGCTCAGCTGTGTCACCGACAGCACGCCGGCCGAGTCCGCGGACGGCGGTCGATTCATGACCGATCACCGTGGATGGGGTTGTGACAGGCGACAGCTCCGCGGCCGCTCGCCTGCTGCAGCGACGGATCGTCCGTGGCACAGCGCGTCAGCGCCACCGAGCAGCGGCTCACGAATGCGCAGCCCGGCGCGGCGCCCCGATGCAGCGGCGGCTGACCGGGAATCCCTCGCAGCTCGCCATCGACCGCTGCATCGAGCCGGGGCACGGCCTGCAGGAGACCCGCGGTGTACGGATGCTGCGGCCGCGCGAATGCGGACTCGACATCTGCCAGCTCCACGATGCGCCCGGCGTACATCACCGCCACACGATCCGCGAGCCCGGCGACCGTACCGAGGTCATGCGTGATGAGAATGAGCGCTCGATCCCGCGACTTGCGCAGCTCGCGGAACAGCTCGAGCAGTTGCGCCTGGATCGTGACGTCGAGCGCCGTGGTCGGCTCGTCCGCGATCACGAGCGCGGGCTCGCAGGCGAGCGCCATCGCAATCATGGCGCGCTGGCGCATGCCGCCTGAAAGCTCGTGCGGATACTGTCGCAGCCGCTCGGCGGCCGCCCCGATGTGCACGCGCTCGAGCAGTTCCAGCGCCCGAGCCTGCGCCGCGGCCCGGCCGAGACCGCGGTGCTGCTCGAGCACTTCGCCGATCTGCCGGCCGATCGTCAAGTGCGGCGTGAGGGAGCTCATCGGGTCCTGGAAGATCATCGCGATCTCGGCGCCGCGGACCCGGTTGGCCTCGCGCGCCGATCGACCGAGCAACTCCTTGCCCGCCAGGCTTGCGCTGCCGCTGGCTCGCGCGTTACCGGGCAGGACACTCATCACCGCGTGAAACAATTGGCTCTTGCCGCTGCCCGACTCGCCGACCACGGCGAGGCACTCGCCCGCCTGCACGTCGAGGTCGACCCCGTCCACTGCGCGCACCTCGCCCTCCGCCGAGGGGAAGGCAACGCGCAGGTCACGAATCGCGAGCAGTGTGCTCATGACCTGCGCTGCGGATCGAGCGCATCCCGCAACCCCTCGCCGAGGAAATTGAGACTCAACAGCAACGCGACCAGCACGCTCGCCGGCACGACCAGCATCCACGGTGCCGCTTCCATCGTGGCTGCGCCGTCCGCTATCAGGCTGCCGAGACTCGCGAGCGGCTCCTGCACACCGAGGCCGAGGAAGCTGAGGAAGCTCTCGAACAGGATCATCTGCGGAATGAGGAGCGTGGCGTACACGATCACCGGGCCGGCCACATTCGGCACGATGTGGCGTGTGATGATCCGTCGTGGCGGGACACCCAGCGCCAGCGCAGCTTCCACGAATTCCCGGCGCCGCAGGCTCAACGTCTGGCCGCGCACAATGCGCGCCATCGTCAGCCAGCCGACCGCGCCGATGGCGATGAACAGCAGCACCAGGTTGCGACCGAACAGCACCGTCAGGATGATCACGAAGAAGATGTACGGGAGCGAGTACAGGATGTCGACGAAACGCATCATCGCGTTGTCGAGCCGTCCTCCCGCGTAACCGGCCACCGCACCCCACGTCACGCCGATGCACAGGCTGACGGCGCTCGCCAGCAGCGCGATCAGGAGCGAGGTGCGCATGCCGTGGAGTGTGCGCACCATGAGGTCGCGACCGAGCTCATCGGTGCCGAGCCAGTGCGCGCCTTGCGCCGTCGGTGCGCTCGCGAGCGCACGCCAGTCGATCTCGTCGTAGCGGTGGGGACTCAGCCACGGTCCCGCCACGGCGGCAATCGCGAGCACCAGGAGCACGCACGCGCCGACCTGCGCGGCGCGGTTGGCTTTCAGCCGCAGCACCGCGTCGTGCCACAACCCCGACCTATTCATGGCGCACGCGCGGATCCAGCACGCCGTAGGCCAGGTCGACCAGCAGGTTCATCAGGAGCGTCAGTGTCGCGTACACGACCACGAATCCCATCACCAGGGTGTAGTCGCGGTTCAGGGCGCCCTGTACCAGGTACTTGCCCATGCCCGGGATATTGAACAGCGTTTCAACCACCAATGATCCGGTCAGAACCGCCGCGGTTGCGGGCCCGAGATAGCTGATCACGGGGAGCAGCGCGGGCCGCAGCGCATGGCGCATCACCACGACGAACTCCGGCATGCCCTTCGCGCGCGCCGTGCGAATGAACGCGCTCCCCAGGACTTCGAGGAGGCTGGCGCGGGTCAGACGCGAGACGAACGCAATCAGCGGCAGCGCCAGGGCGAACGCCGGCAGCACCAGCGTACGGAGCGATCCGGGTTCCCAGCCGCCGACTGGCAACCAGCCGAGCTTGATGCCGAAGAAAAGCGCGAGGAGTGGCGCCACCACGAGCGTCGGCAGTGCGAGCCCGATGAGTGAGACGGCCATCAGCGCGTGATCGAGCGGCTGGTTGTGGCGCACGGCCGCGACCGCTCCCAGCGGGATGCCGATGAGGATCGAAAGCGCGAGTGCCGCGAGCCCGAGCGTGACGCTCACCGGCAGTCCCTGCGCGATCAGCTCGGTGACCGTGAAGTCGCGGTATCGGAAGGACGGCCCGAAGTCGCCGTGCGCCACGCCCCGCAGGTAGCGCCAGTACTGCACGCTCAGCGGCTGATCGAGTCCGTATGCGGCCTGCAGGTTGGCGCGAATCTGCGGCGGCAGGCTCTGCTCCTGGTCGAAGGGGCCGCCCGGCGCCAGGCGCATCACGAAGAAGGTGAGCGTGACGATGATGAAGAGCGTCGGTATGGCACCCAGGAGCCGGCGGATCGCGTAGCTCAGCATTGCGCTCAGGATACCCCGCGCAGGATGGCGTTGGGCAGCCTCGCCTCATCCCAGTCGGCGCGCCGTGCGCCCACGCGCACGATCACCAGCTGCTGCGACGGAACGATGTAGACGCGTTGTCCGCCGCCCTCGAGAATCGCGACGTCGGGCGCGAGGAAGCGCGCATCGCCGAGCCAGGTCTCGAGTCCGAAGTGCGGATTCGCCGTCGATGGCCGCAACATCTCAGCGATCCATGCGGCCGGAACCACCTGCTCCGCACCGACGCGACCCTGGTTCAGGATCAGCAGGCCCACCTTCAGCCAGTCGCGCGCACTCGCCTGCAGGCAGCAGAAGGTGCGCGCCATGCCGCCGGCGCTGTCCAGCCATACGGCGGCCGAGCGTGTGCCCAGTCGACTCCACAGGCGCTCCGACAGGTAACGCGCATAGCGTTTTCCCGCTGCGCGCTGCAGGGCGATGCCGAGGAGCTCCGCGTCCGCGTTGTTGAATTCGAACTGCGTGCCAGGCTCGGCGCGCACTGGCGCGCCGAGCACGAGGGGCGTGATGTGGCCGCCGAACAGCAGGCGGCGTGCGCGGTTCCAGGGATTGCGCGATGCCTGCCAGCGTTCGAGGCCGCTCGACATCTGCAGCAGGTCGCGCACCCGGATCCTTGCGTGCGCATCGGCGCGCCACTCGGGCAGGTAGGTCGCGACCGGTTCGTCGAGCGAATGGATCACGCCGTCCTCGATCGCTGCGCCGTAGAGCAGCGCCAGCAGCGTTGTGTGCAGCGCGCCGCTGTCGGTCGTCGAGTTGACGTCCTGGCCGTCCCAGTACTGCTCGAGCTGCAGCGCACCCCCGTGCCAGACGAGGAGCGCGAGCGATTGCGTCTGCGTTGCATAAGAGAGCGCGGCATCGAGCGCAGCCGCATCGATGCTGCGCTGATTGGCGGCGGTGACGGTGAACTCGACCGCAGCCGCACCCGGGACCGCTTCACTCGGCTGATACCAGGCAGCATCGGTCAGCGCCGCAGTTCCCGGGAAGGTCGCGATTCGCTTCCAGAACCACGGGTCCGACAAGTAGACGGCGCAGCCGAGCACGGCGAGCCCCACGACGGCGCCGACCAGCACGCGAGCGAGACGCCTCATCGACCCATGCCTGCGCAGCGCTCCACAGCCTGACCCGCTGCGCAGACTGACCGAGTGGCGCCGTCCCGCGCAAGACGCAAGCTGCGCCGGTTTCTGAAGCTGCGTTTCGTCGCGCTCTCGACTACGATTGCACTCCCCCTGCGGCGGACTGAAAGGTCGATGAGCAAGATCCTCGTGTGCGTCAAGCGCGTTGTGGACTTCAACGTGCGCATCCGCGTCAAGCCCGACGGGAGCGGTGTCGTCACCGATGGCGTCAAGATGAGCATCAATCCGTTCGACGAGATCGCGCTCGAGGAGGCCTTGCGCATCAAGGAGCGCGGCGCCGCCCTGGAAATCATCGCGGTCAGCATCGGGCCCGCCGACGCTCAGCAGCAGCTGCGCACCGCGCTCGCGATGGGCGCCGACCGGGCCGTGCTGGTACAGGTGGACGCGTCACCCGAACCGCTGAGCGTCGCCCGCATGCTCCACGCACTGGTCGAACGCGAGCAGCCGCAGCTCGTGATCCTCGGCAAGCAGGCGATCGATGACGACAACAACCAGACCGGCCAGATGCTGGCGGCGCTGTGGCAGCGGCCCCAGGCGACCTTCGCATCGAAGATCGAGCTGGCGAGTGGCAAGGCCACGGTGACGCGCGAGGTGGACGCCGGGCTCGAAACCATCGAGGTCGAGCTGCCGGCGGTCTTCACCACCGACCTGCGATTGAACGAGCCGCGCTACGTGAAGCTGCCGGACATCATGAAGGCCAAGAAGAAGCCGCTGGAAACTGTGACACCGGCTGCACTCAAGGTGACCCCGGTGCAGACGATCCAGACGATCCGCTGCGATCCTCCGCCGCAACGCCAGCGCGGCGTCATGGTGCAGGATGCGAGCGAGCTGGTCGGCGCGCTCAAGAAGAAAGGATTGCTCTGATGGCCAGGGTTCTCATCGTCGCCGAGCACGACGGCAGCCGGCTGAACCCGAGCACCGCGCGTTGCGTGAGTTGCGCGCGCGCGTTGCCGACGCCCGAGATTGCAGTCGCCGTGCTGGCCGCGGATGGCAGCGCGGTCAGCAAGCAAGCGGCTGCGTTGACGGGCGTGAACAAGGTGCTGCGCGTCGACAGTCCTGCCAATGCGCACGCCCTCGCGGCCACATGGGCGCCGCAGGTGGCGGCACTCTCGAAGGATTTCACGCACGTATTCGGCCCCTCGACCACGTTCGGCAAGGACCTGATGCCGCGGGTCGCAGCGCTCCTCGGCGCGCCGCAGCTGAGTGACATCATGGCGGTCGAGAGCGCACAGCGCTTCCGGCGCCCGGTGTACGCGGGCAATGCGATCCTCACCGTGGAGGTTCCCGCCGGCACGCAAGTGATCGCCACGGTGCGTATCGCGTCCTTCGACGCTGCGCCGGAAGGCGGCGCGGCTGCCATCGAAACCATTCCCCTGTCGATCGAGCTGCCCACGCACACGCGCTTCGTTGCGCTCGCTGCGGGCGCCACGGATCGTCCGGACCTGCAGGCTGCGCGGCGCGTGGTCTCCGGGGGACGCGCGTTCGGCAGCGCCGAGAAGTTCAATCTCCTCTACTCTCTCGCCGATAAGCTCGGCGCAGCGGTCGGCGCTTCGCGTGCAGCCGTCGACGCCGGCTACGCACCCAACGACCTGCAGGTGGGACAGACGGGCAAGATCATCGCGCCCGAGCTCTACATCGCCATCGGCATCTCCGGCGCCATTCAACACCTCACCGGCATCAAGGATGCGCGCACCATCGTTGCGATCAACAAGGATGCCGAGGCGCCGATCTTCGAGGTCGCGGACATCGGCCTGGTCGGTGACCTGTTCACCATCCTGCCGGAACTCGAGCGGCTGATCGGTTCGAAGGCTTGAGCGGAGCCCGAGTGTCCGTTTCGGGGCGCATTCGCAAGGGCTACGTGACCACCGGCAGCGGCCAGGTGCACTACCGCATCGCCGGCCAGGGGCCCGTCGTCGTGCTGCTGGCCGAGCCGCCGCGCTCCTCGAGCGCCTGCATCGCGCTCATGGAGAAACTTGCCGATGAGTTCACGCTCATCGCGCTCGACCTGCCGGGCTATGGAAACTCGCCCGCGCTCAATCCCGCGACGCCGCCGGCGGTCAGCCATTTCGCGGCACGCGCCGCCGAAGCGCTCGGTGCCCTCGGTGTGTCTCGCTACGCGGTCTATGGCTACCACGGGAGCTCGAAGATCGCGTTGCAGCTCGCGGTGAGCCAACCGCAGAAAGTCGCGGTTGCAGTGCTCGATGGCCTTTCACTGCCGCTCGAAGTGCCCGATGCGCAGTTCCTGCAGCGCTACCTGCCGCCTTTCGAGCTCAGCGACGACGGCAGCCACCTGGCGCGTGAGTGGTCGCGACTGCTCGACGCGCACCGTTTCTATCCCTGGTTCGCGCGCAGCGAGCGCGCGCGTCTCAACGCGGCCCTGCCTGATCCGTTATCACTGCACGGCTATGCGCTCGACCTCTTCAGCGCGGCAGCCCGCTACGCGGACGCGCCGCTTGCGATCCAGCGCTGCGATGCCCGCCCGCTCCTGCAGCAGGCCGAGACCCGTGTGATCGTCACGGCGCGCGAAGACGACTTCCTGTATCGCGCGCTCGATGCGGTCCCCGAAGGGCTGCCCGCCAACGTCAGCGTGGAACGCGTGCGAGCGGACGATGCTGAGTGGCTGCAGCGCCTGCGCCTCGCGTTCCGCGAGCACGGCGACCGCGGCTCGCAACCCACCGCGTCGGGTCGACAGGGGGCCGCGTCGGCCGCGGAACTGAGCGGCTATGTCGACCTTGCGCACGGCCAGGTTCACGTGCGCTGCCGTGGCGCAGCGGGCAATCGACCGGCGCTGCTGCTGCACGAAGCGCCAGGCTCGAGCGCCCAATTGCGTCCGTTGATGCAGGAGCTGGCCGCGGAGCGCCCGGTGATCGCCATTGACCTGCCGGGGCTCGGCGACTCGGACCCGGTGCCGAACCCCGAGGTCGCCAACTACAAGCTGGTGCTGCTGGACCTGCTCGATGCCCTGCAGCTGCGCGAGGTCGATGTCTTCGCCGAATTCACCGCCACGCCGCTCGCGATCGAGTTGGCGCGTACCGCGCCGGATCGCGTCCATCGCATGGTGCTCGACGGCGTCTTCTTCTTTACCGCGGGCGAGCGTCGCGCGCTGCGCAAGCAGTTCTGCCCGCCCATCACGCCAGCGCGCGACGGGACGCACTTGCTCGCACTGTGGCAGCGCTTGCGCGACCAGGAGCTCAGCTGGCCGTGGTACGACTCCGGACGCGAGGCAGTGCGCAAGCGCACACCCGATATCGGAGCAGGGAGGCTTCATCCGATGCTGGTCGATGTCGTGAAGCAGCCCGCGCACTACGGCGAAGTGTGCCTCGCGGCATTCGACTACCCGGTCAAGGAAATGCTGGAGCAGATCCGCCATCCCGTGCTGCTGGCCCAGGTGGCGGGCGATACGCGTTATCAATGGGTGAGCCGCGCCGCACGCCGGCTCGCTGAGCGCTCGGTGGCGCCATTGCCCGCCACCGTCGCCGAACAAGCGCGGCAATGGAGCAGCTTCTTCAGCGGATAAGCGTCGATCGGTCCGCGGAACCAGGGAGAACCGCACCGTGAAAGCACGCACCATCGTTACTGCCCTCGCGGGGCTCGCCGCTCTCTTCGCGGCGGCGTACGTCTACAAAGTGCAGCGCCAGCCGCCGCCCGCGCTGGCCGAAGCACCGGCTCCCTCGCTCGCCGCTCCCGCGGCGGCAGCGCC
>DATFRO010000079.1:0-26008 GCA_035263105.1 Steroidobacteraceae bacterium
GCGCAGGTGACTGCGCCCGCCGAGCGCCTGGTTGCGCAGGCGCCCGCGCAGGTCGTTCATGCGCAGCTCGAGCGCCGCCTTGCGATCGAAGCCGCGTCCGCTGGCATCGAGCTTCAATCCCACCCGGCCGGGAAAGCGCGCGTCGAATTGCCCGACATCGATCTTGTCGACGTTCGCGTTGATGCGCCACGGGGCGTTGCCCCCGAATCCGAGTGAACCCTGCGCCTGGATCGCGCCGTCGAGCACTTGCGCACGCAGGTCGTCCCACGTGATCGCGTCGCGCTCGAACAAGCCGCGGCTCGTGAGCGTGGCTGTCCGGCCCCAGCCCGCGACTTCGGCGCTCGTCGTGTATTGGTAAGGCACCTTGCCTTCCAGGGTGAATTCACCGCGCTTGCTCTGCACAAGGGGCTTGCCCACGAACGGATAGGCGAGCGAGCTCCACTTGCCTGCGAGGTGCAGGTCCGGCCAACCGCCGTGAAATCCGATGTCGCCGGCCGCCTGCAGTTCGCCGTGACTCGCCTTGAGCAATACCTCGAGCGCGCTCGCATGGAGCGTGCGCTCCGAGAACGAGCCATCGACCGTGATGTCGAGCGGCCCGGTCTCCGGGAACTTCGGCTGCAACGAGCCGGACAGGTGCAATTCCTCGCCCGCGCCGCGGCCCGTGAGCTGCGCCGCAGGAACGCTCACGGTTGATCCAGGCGACCAGGGCTTGAGCGTGAAGTCCCGGACGTTGACGTTCGCTTCCCAGTGCCAGCTGCGCGTGAGCTCGAGCAGGCTCCCTTCGAACGTGGCGTTCATCGGCTCCGAGACCAGCCCCTTCGCCGCCAGCCGATCGAGATCGCCGTCCGCCTGGAGCTGCCCGGCCCAACGCGGTTGATCCGCCGGCGCGTAAGTCCAGGCGACGTTGCCGCGCAGTTGCAACGGCTGCGTGGCGTGCATCGACGCATCGCTCGCCACCAGCGACAGGTCATCCATCGTCAGCGCCGCATCGTGCAGGCGCATTCGGTCGGAGGTCAGCACCGCGGCGGCGCGCACCTTGGTTGCCTCCAGCGCCCGGCCGCTGACCAGGACGAGCTTCGCTTCGCCCACTTCGAGCCGGTGAGCGTTGACCCGCAGCCAGCGCGGCAGGAAATGTGGCGGCCCGGGCGTTTCCGGGCTCACGCGCGGCTTGAGCGTCACTTCCACACTCGCAGCCTCGAGATAATCGGCCTCGATCGTCTGCAGCAGGATCCGGCGCAGGCGCACATCGGCGCGCACATCGGTCGCGACGATGTGCACGCGTTCCTGGTCGAGCTCGAATCGGTCGATGTGCAGCGGACCGCGCAACGCGCCGGTGAGCCCGTGAAACTCCAGGTGCACCTTCTGCATTCCCGAGACGCGCGCCGCGATCCATTGCAGGCCCGTCTGTGTGTAGCACAGCCAGTACAGGAGGCCGGCCGGCACGCTCAGGCACACGAGGAGCGCGATCGCGATGATGATGAGTGTGCGGCGGCGGATCATGTCGCTCGGTCGTCGCTACAGGCGCGGCTGGATGTTGAGGTGCAGGCGCGGACTCAAATCGGGCTCGGAGAGCGCCTGCGCAATGTCGATACCGAGAGTGACCACCGGGATACGCCAGCGAAAGCCCACGCCCACCGAATATTCGAGCGGATCGCCGATCTTGTTCACGGCATTGCCGGTGTCGAAGAACGCCGCCACGCCGAAGTTGCGCGGCAGGTCGCGCTCGAACTCGATGCTGGCGACGATCAGGTGGCGGCCGCCGGTCTTGTTGCCATCGGCATCGATCGGCGATAGCGAGTTGAGTGCGAAGCCGCGCACGCTCCGGTCACCGCCGGCGAAGAAGCGCCGCGAGCCCGGCAACTCGTCGAAATCCTTCACCGCGGTGACGCCGAGCTGTCCGCGCAGCAGCAGGTGCCAGCGCGGCGACAGGTCGAAGACGTGCTCGTCCTGCACTTTGAACTGCAGGAAATCCGAGTCCGAGCCGAGGGCGCTGGTCGAGCCGGTGAGCTCCGCGTACAGCCCGCGTCCGAGCACCAGCGGCTCGGCGCCGCTGAAGCTCGCCGGCAGCAGTGCGTAACTGATGCCGGGCACCAGCAGCGTGTCGATGCTCGTGGGTTCGCCGGGCGCTTCGGTTTCCGTGCGCTCGAGGGAGGCGAACAGCACGCGCTGCCAGCGACCGCGGATCTGCGTGAGACTCGGCGTGAACTGCAGCGTGCGCGTGTCGAGGTCGGCGAGCTCCTCGCGGCCGATGGAGGATTGCAGGCTGAAGCTCTCGAGTGCGGGATCGCCGACCGGGATCACGTAGCGCGCCTGCAGTTGCTGCTGGGTCGAGGCGCCGAGCAAATCGACGCGCGAGCGATGCCCGCGCGTGTTGATGCGCCGGTCCTCCCAGGCCAGCGTGCCGCGAAAGCGCGTATCGGTGCCGTAGCCAATGGCGGCCGTGTATTTGTTGCGCTTGCCGGTCTGCCCGCGCACGGTCACCGGCACCGTCAGGGTCTGCGGATCGCGCGCACCGGGCACGATCTCGACGGTGCTGAAGTAGAGCGTGTCATCCAGCGCGAACTGCGTCGTGAGGAGCTTGCTCGCATCGAAGTAGTCCCCTTCGTGATAGCGCAGGTAACGCGCCGCGAGCTTTGGATCGATGGCGTCCTGCTCGATCGTCGTGGGTCCGAAGCGATAGCGCTCGCCGGTCTGCAGCTCCAGGATCGCCTCGGCCGTGAGGTTCTTCGGATCGACGCGCAGTTCGTTGCGCTGGTAGCGCGCATCGAGATAGCCGGAGCTCAGCGCCGTGCGCTGCAGGTCGCCCTTCAGGCGATCGTAGGCGGCGTGGTTGAGGCGGTGCCCCGGCTTGAGCGTCGTGTTCGCGAGGAGATCGCGGAACATCTTGTCGTTCTCGCCCGGCCCGGTCACGTTGACCGTGGTCGCGGTCAGGATCACCGGCGGGCCAGGATCGATCTTGAGGTGCACCTTCCAATCGCGGCCGTTCGGCAGGTGCTCGACGCTCGATTGCACCGTGGGCGCGTAGAAGCCAAAGGGACGCATGGCGCTGCGCACCTCGCCGTCGAGACGCTCGTTGAGCCGATCCAGCATCATCTCGTCGAGATCGTCGCGTTCGCGGTAGCGCTGCACGCTCAGCACCACCAGGAGGTTGGCGCGGACCTCATCGTCCACGCCGTCGATGACCAGGTCGATATTGGCGTGCGCGGCCGGCAGCAGCGCGTAGAGCGCGAGCGCCGCGAGAGCGCGCCTGGCGCTACCAGCGAGCGTCATCCAGGCCTCGTGCGCCTGTCATTCAGCGGTTTCCGCGCGCCATGCGAATGCATCCTCACCAGTAGTGCGACCCTGCCGGTCGAAGCGACGTTCCCGCACCTCGACCTCCCCGCCGACACCGATCCGCACGACGGTCGAGCAGCGCGTCCCGTAGCGCTCATCGACGATGAAGGGGGCCGAGAGCAGGCGCTCCCATTCCAGCCCGATGCCGGTGTCGGGCAAGGAGTGATCGGGCGCGCTCTCCCGGTCGGCGAGCATCTCGAGCAGGTCGTCGAGCGCGGGGTCGGGCAGCGCGATGAGGCGCTTGAAGCGCTCGCGGGTGCGCGCGAGCTTCGGCCACGAGGTGTCGAGCAGGTGATTGCTCAGGCCGTGTACGCCCGCATCGAGCGCACGCGCGAACGGCTCGGCGCGGTTCGAGGCGTAGTGCATCCGCCCGTCGTCGGCCAGCAGCAGGTTGAAGCCCGCGTAGCGATCCGCCTCCGCACCGAGTTCGGCCATGAACTGCGCCGAAGTGAGCGGGCTATTCAGAAAATGCGTGATCAGGCCGCCACGCGAGGGCATTCCTGGCGTGGGCCGCTGCAGCTCGCGGTAGTTGGTGACGACGCCGAAGGCGCCACGCCTGGACAGTCCCAGCCAGGTGCCACCCGCCTGCAGGTCGCGCCCGGCGAGGATCTGCGGCTGGTCCTGCCACCAGCCCATGGGCGCGGCGGGACGATCGTGAAACTCGTCCCGGTTACCGGCAAAGATCAGGCGGTAACGCGGATGGACGTTCCAGGCGAAGACCAGCAGGCACATGCCCGCATTGTAGGAGCGGGCACGCGTGGCGGTGAACCCGTCTGCCGTCCATAGCAGGCGGGCTCACGACGATGCGATCGGCCGATCAGCCCCGGCGAGGTTTCGCTCCCCTCACTGGCTGCGAACGTACGTGATCCACACTCCCTTGTGATCGCCGTTCTCGTTGTGCGCGGTCATCGCGGCGAAGCGATAGCCCTCGGCAAAGTACTTGCTGTGCGCCTGATTCATTTCCTTCACCGAGCTGCCATGCTCGCTGATGTAGATGGTCAGGATCGCCGGAGGCGCAGCCGGCTCCTTGTCGGCTGCCGCGGCATTGCCGAGCAGGAGCGAAGCGGTGACGAGCCCACCGGCCAGGGAACTGACGATCGCGGTGGTCAGGATCGGAACACTGATTTTCATCGGCCTGGTCCTCCCTAGATATAGCCTCGAGCACACTGCGCGCCGGCCGCCGCTGCCGGCCTCAGTCCTTCAGAACATAAGTGACCCAGAGTCCTTCCTGGTCGCTGTTCTCACGGTGCGCAACCATCGACGCGAAGCGATAGCCCTGCGCGTAGTACTGGTTGTGGATTTCGTTGAGCTTCTTGGCGCTGCCGAAGTGCTCCTCGACATAGACCGTGAGAATCGCCGGTGGCGCCGCAGCGGGTTGCTGGTCCGCCGCCTGCGCATTGTTGAGCAGGAGTGCAGCCGTGACTGCGGTGCCGCCAAGAGCACCCACGAACGCACTGGCCAGGATGGAGACGCGAAATTTCATCGGGCTGGTCCTCTTCTTTTGGTTATGTAATGAGAAACGACATCAATGGGCGCCGGCCGCCTTCGGCGTGACGCCGTGATGCAGTTTCCTCACCTTGAACCCGAGGATCAACAGCGCGAC
This sequence comes from Steroidobacteraceae bacterium, assembly GCA_035263105.1. GTDB lineage: Bacteria > Pseudomonadota > Gammaproteobacteria > Steroidobacterales > Steroidobacteraceae > DATBVX01. The sequence continues at coordinate 4,937 of DATFRO010000079.1, forward strand.
GCCGTAGACAACTGCATACGCGGCAATAACCCAGATGATCGACAGCGCACCGATCGCCGGCGACACGAGCAGCAGCACCGCAAACGCGATCGAGAGGGCGCCCGCGAGCCCGAGCCAGAATTCGCCCTGGATTTCCTTGCGCAGGCGGATCGCGGCCACGATCTGCAGCACGCCGGTCACCAGGCTCCAGGCGGCGAGGTACATGAGTAATGCCAGGGCGGCGGCGGCAGGGTGCCACAGCGTCAGCACGCCGAGCAGGACGCCGAGCGCCCCGACGAGTCCCACGACCCAGCGGCTTTCCGCCGGCGAGCGTCCGGAGAGCGCCGAGAAGAGCGCGATCAAGCCATCAACGAGGACGTACGCACCGAAGAAGAGCACCAGCACCGCGAGCGTGACGCCAGGCCAGAACCAGGCGAGCAGTCCAAAAACAATTGCGGCGATACCGCGCAACACCAATGTCCACCAGAAGCGCGAGAGGAGTTCGAGCATAGGTCACCTCGGAGTTCAGATTTTGTGTAGGAGGGGAGCTACGCGCGTACTGTACGCCGCGCCTGCGACCGACGGGTATTGTCCCTTGGGCTCGGAGCCGAAACGGCTTGCGGGCCAGGCTACAAACGCACGCCCGGGGTTTCCCGCAAGGGTTGCGTGGCGCCGCTGTCGTACCAGTCCTCGATCAAGCGGAAGGAGATCGACTGGCTCGACGGCATGGCGATTGCGCCGCTCGCGATGTCGGCGCGAGTGAACCAGCGCGCATCCTCGAGCTCGCCGTCCTTGAGCGTGATTTCGCTGTCGAGCGCCTGTGCCGTGAAGCCGAGCATGAGCGAGGAAGGAAAGGGCCAGGGCTGCGAGGAGTGGTAGCGCACTTCATGCACGCGGATGCCGGTCTCCTCGTGGACTTCGCGCACGACGGCGTCCTCGAGGCTCTCGCCCGGCTCCACGAAGCCCGCGACGGTCGAGTAGCGTCCGGCGGGCCAGCTCGACTGGCGTCCGAGGAGGGCCCGGGTGCCGTCGCTCACCAGCACGATGATGGCGGGATCGATGCGCGGGAACTGCTCGGTCTTGCAGCTCTCGTTGCTGCACATGAGCACGTGTCCGCCGCGCACGCTGCGCGTCGGCGCTCCGCACACGCCGCAGAACCGATGCCGCTGCCGCCACAACGTGAGCGCACGCGCGTAGGCGAGGAGCCCCGCTTCGTCACTCGGCAGCATCGCGCCCAGCCAACGGAGCTCGCGAAACTCGGCCTGCGCATCCACCTCGGGTGGCGACTCGCCCTGGAACTCGACGAGAAAACTCGCCCGCCCGCGGAACATGCCGAGGAACACCATCTCCTCGGGATTCGCCGCCTGCACGGCCGCGTGCGAACTTTCGAGCAGCAACGCGCCGAGCGCCTCGCCGCGCCGGAACAGGTTCCGCGCCTGCCAAACGGCGACGAACTGTGCCTGCGGATCGCGCCCGGCCTCCTGCAACCAGTCCGCGCGCTCGCGCAGGTGGGTGCTGCGATCGAGGTACGGGCCGGCAAAGATGTTGGGGCGCTGGGTGGAGGAGCTCATCGGCGGCAACTGCAGTGACTGTCTCATTCTACGTATGTGCAATCCCGGACCGGAAGCGTAGGCTCCGCACTCCATGTCCCGGGCAAGGTTCATCGCCGCTACGTGCCTGATCTGTCTCGCCGGCTGCGCCGCGCCCGAGCTCGCCACGAAGCCCGGCGCTTACACAGTGTCGAAGCAGCCGGTGGAAATTGCCGGCCGCAAGTTCCACCTGACGTATGTGCGACCGGAAAAGCTGCAGCACCCCGGCTACCTGCTCGTGTTCGCCACCGGTGATGCCGGGTGGTGGGGTGCGAGCCACGAGATGTTCGAGCACCTCGCCGAAGAGGGCTACGACATCGCGGGCTTCAACGCGCCGGAGATCATCAAGCCGATCGAACGTTCCGGTGAGCGCATCGGCATCGCCGAGGCCGCGAAGGGACTGGCGGAAGCGTATGCGCGCGCCAAGCGCGATCTCGGCCTGGCGGAGTCGACGCCGATCATCGTCGTAGGGTTCTCACGTGGCGCGACCATGGTCGCGTTCACGGCCCTGCATCCGGAATTGCGCGGCGGTGTCGCGGGGGCCGTTGCGATCGCGCTCACGCGCGAGGCCGATTACCTGCGTGCGCAGCCCGCCGAGCGCGCGGCGGGCATCCAGGTCGACGACAAGGATCGCATCCAGATCTACCCGGCGCTGAAGTACCTCGGCTCAACGCCGCTCGCCGTGATCCAGTCGACCAACGATCCGTACGTTCCCGCGGCGGAATCGCGTCAGCTCCTCGGGCCCGACACGCCGACGCTGCGGCTCTACCCGGTGGAAGCGAGGAACCACGGCTTCAGCAACGCACGCGACAAGCTCCTCGCCGATCTCGACGACGCGTTGCGCTGGATCGAGCAGCCGTCGACCTCACGCGCGTCCACTCACTCGCAGGCCAGCCCGCGTAGCTGACGAACGTCAGCGTGGGGAAAATCCCGGACTCCAGTCGCGATGCGTCGGAAGCACACCGGACGCATCGACGGGGGCGCGGCGCCGGCTCACCGGCTCCGGCTCGCACGCGATGCATTCGGCACTCGCGACGGCGAGCGCATCCCTCATCGACAGGCCGCCGCAGCCGGAACACACGCGCAGCTTCAGTTCATCTCCGCGACGCAGGGCCAGCAGCAGGAACCCCGCGTGCTCGAACGAAATTCGCGGCGCAGTGTGCAGCGAGAGATAGCTCTCATACGCGACGCAGAACAGGTCGCCCGATTCGAGGTTCATGAGCGGCAAGGTCCGGCTCGGCTCGAGCGGCGGCGAGATCAGGCCCAGCAGCGCGAACAGGCTCGCGAGCGTCGTGGCCTCGAACTGCACCGCTGGCGTGCGCAGGAAGTAAGCGATCTGCCGCGGCGACTTCCCGCGGTGCCGCTTGGGCACGCGCGCGAATTGCTGCTGCAGGTAGGTCCGGTACAGCTTGCGGATGCGATCGTCGGTCAGGCCGGTCCACGAGCGAATCGTGCAGGTGCGCGCTTCGTGGTGAATCATCCTGAGTGCCAGGTCGAACCGCAGCCGGTCGCGGGTATATCGATCATCCGATACGCGCATTGGCAAATCTCCCTATCGCCGCTTAGGAAGTCTTCGCAAAAATTTTGGTATAAATAAACCACAAAAAAAGCTGCACACCAATGGCGATATTCAGCCAAAATCGGCGCAAAAACCAGAGGGCGAACCATGTCCAGCACGCACACACGCAATCATTTCAACAGCGATCCGCGCCATTGGCAGGCCGGCCCGATTCTCAGCGCGGGGGTGCTGGAGCCGTTGCACGAACTGAATCGTGCCTGGCTCGCGTTGCTGGCGACGATGCCGCGCCACTGGACGGCGCAAGCGGGCTCGCGTTTGCCGGACCCGGTGTGCGCGGGACTCCTGACTTTGTCAGGCGAGCAGCGCGCGGATGTCGCGCGCTGCCCCTTCTCGCTCTTCAGCGCGCGCTTCAACGATGGTCTCTACTGGCTCGGCGTGACCGCCAGTGGCGAAGTGCACGATTTCGAGTTCACGGATGAGTTCGCGCGCGAGATCGGGGAGTTCGGACAGCTCGCGCTGTTTTTCGCGTGGCACCTGGTGCGAGCCAATCCTGCGTCGGCTCGCATAGTTCTGGGAATGTCGGACCAGACGATCAGCGTGTTCGCCTCACTCTCGCTCGCGACCGTGCAGCGTCTCGGTCACTGTCCGGGTCTTTTCAGCGCGCGCTGGCCGGATCGGAACTGGTTCTGGTTGCGACTCCTCGCGAGCGCGACGCAGAGCGAGACGGCTGAAGTCCGGACGCTGGGCTTGCAGATGCTCGCCGCTGAACTGACGGCGAGCGCCCGCCGCGACGCACCCGCACTCTGACAGTTCGGCCCCGCTGGCAACTGCGTTCGACGCACACATAGGGCCTGCTATACCCTAGCCCGCCATTGGCGTGCACGGACCGGCACGCCGCCGATCACGCGGAGGCGATCATGAGACCCTTTCTGGCATTCGGTGCCCTGTGCCTGGCCGGCACATCGCAGGCAGGCGTCTACATCGAAACCGTGAGCCGGGACGCCAAGACCGGGCAGAACGATCCGGCGGAACGCTGGTACGTGCAGGATGGCAACGCCCGCATCGAAACCTCGGACAGCGTCTCGATCTTCAAGGGCGGCGTCGTCTACGGCGTGGACAAGTCGACCAAGTCCTATCACGTGATGGACAAGGCCACGATGGAACAGCTGGGCGCGCGCCTGAAGGAGGTCCGGGCGCAGGCGCAGGAGCGCATGAAAGCCGAGCTCGACAAGATGCCGCCCGACCAGCGCAAGCAGGTCGAGGAGATGATGGCGAAGCAGGGCATGGGCCCGGGCGCGAAGCCGGCCAAGCGCTCACTGGACGCCACCGACACGGGCAAGAACGAGACGGTCAACGGCCGTTCATGCCATCTCTGGGACATCACGCGCGACGGCGCGCTCGATCAGCAGTATTGCGTCGCCGCGTTCAGTGCGCTCCCGGGTGGCAACGAGATCCAGGATCTCATGCAGAAGTACCAGGCGTTCTTCGAGCAGATGTCGGAGCTGATGTCGGGCGGCGGCGGCGACACCATGCGCGAGGAATTCGAGCTGTGGAAGAAGCTCAGCGGCTACCCGATGGTCACGCGCAGCTACGCGGCCGGCAAGCTCGAGCCGGGCGAGACCATCGTCAAGACCTGGCAGGCGCAGAGCGTGCCGGCCTCGATGTTCGAAGTCCCGTCGGACTACACCAGGCGCGACCTGCTCAAGGACCTCGAAGGCGCAAAGCCTTAATACTGCGCGGCGGACGGCGGAATACCACAGCAGCGGACTGCGGTGTTTTCGTGGCGTGCTGGCACATGGCCGGTATTACGATGGCCGCGCGGGTGAGAGTTCGATCTCGCAGGCACGTGAGTCACGTTTTCGCAACACGTAGTTTTACGCGCGGCGAAACCTGAACTTCACCCGCCACGCGCCGTCTGAACGGCGCGTGACCGAAGCGAAAGGGAGGTTTCGCCATGCGTTCGACACATCTGTTCATTTCGTCCCTGCTGCTCCTTGGCCTGACGAGCCCTGCCTTCTCGGCCGGGCGCGAAGGGACCTGGGAGTTCGAGTTCGACGTCAACTGGCAATCGTCGTACGACCTCGATTTCGACGGCGGCTCCAAGGCGAGCACCGATTCCGATTTTGGCTTCTCGATCGGAGCCGACTACCACTTCACCAACCAGCTCACGCTGCAGATGCTCGTCGACTGGCTGCGCGTCGACTACGACGCGGACGTCGTCTCGGCCCAGACACCGCCGCTGGCGAGCTACTCCGTTCGCGGTGACATGGAGATCTTCACGCCGCGCGTGAACGGCGTGTACCACTTCATCGATGGCCCGATCACGCCGTACGTCAGCGGCGGCATCGGCTGGGCCTTCATCGACACCAACATTCCGAACGGGCCGCCGCAGATCGGCTGCTGGTGGGACCCGTGGTATGGGCAGATCTGCACCGGCTTCCAGGACACGAAGAACACCGATGCGTTCACCTACAGCCTGGGTCTCGGGGTGCGCTGGGATATGAGCTCCGCAGCGTCCTGGCGGCTCGGCTACGAGAAGCAGTGGTACGACGTCGGCAAGGCGACCAGCACGCCGGGCTTCGACCAGATCCGGCTGGGCTTCGGGTACAAGTTCTAGAGTCTAAACGGCGCGTGCGCTTCCGGCTTTCATCGGCCGGGAGCGCCCCGCTCCTGCACCATCCGGCGGATCACGATCGCGTACGCGATCACATTGATCGCCAGCACGGCGCCGCCGAGCCAAAACTGGATGCCGCGCGTCAGACCCGCCGGGTAGATCACCGGCAGCACGTAATGCTCGATGAAGCCACCGGTGTAGCCCTCCTGTCCGGCGAGCGCGCGGTAGTGGTTCTCGAGCGGCGTCAGCGGGCAGAGCCGGCCGGAAAATTCCACGAACGCGCCCCACGCGACGGCCGGCAGATGGAGCCACGCGATGCGCGGCCAGCGCCACACCAGCAGGCCGCCGAGCACGGCAAACACGATGAATGCCGCGTGCACCAGCACCGTGAGATCGGCGAGTAAGCCGTAGGACACGCCTCACCCGAACGGGTTCTCGGACTTGTCGGGCGGCCGGCGCGAGAACTTTCTCCAGAACGCCCACAACCACACCGCGATGAAGGCGAAGTAGCCGATCAGGAGCCACATCAGCCGCGTGCTGTCGAGGACCGTCGGCGTGTGCCGGTTGGCGTCGACCACCAGCTGGAACACCGCCATCAGCAGGATGAGCGTGATGATCCCGAACCACATGAACTGCCGCTGCAGGTACTCGACGGTCTGCTCGCGCCGTTCGTTCGCCAGCCAGTACGCGCGGTTCGGCAAGCGCCAGCGCAGCTGACGCCGGCGCGTCATGGCGCCGGGCAGGATCAGGAACGCGGTCACGATGATCGCAATGATGACGAGATTGATGGTCGAGAACGCCTGCGCACTGCTGAAACCGACCGGGGCGCCCGCCGCGTTGAAGCGCACCGCCATCTGCGCCGGCAGGTAGGGAGCCTGCAGCACGATCTGGATGACGTTGAAGATCGCCACCAGGATCAGGGCGCGCCGCAGGGCCTGATTGAGGGTCATGTGCTAATCTTCGCCGCCGTCGCGCTCATCCCCCACTCCTATGCTGGCGCTCTCGCTCAAGAATCTGACCAAGACCTACAAGAACGGCGTCCAGGCACTCAAGGGTATCAATCTCGACGTCGAGGAAGGCGACTTCTTCGCATTGCTGGGGCCGAACGGCGCCGGCAAGACGACCGCGATCGGCATCGTCACCTCGCTGGTCAACAAGACCGACGGGACCGCGGCGGTGTTCGGCCACGACATCGACGCCGAGCTCGAGATCGCCAAGTCCTGCATCGGTCTCGTCCCGCAGGAGATCAACTTCAACCAGTTCGAGGCGGTCGAAACCATCGTCGTCAACCAGGCGGGCTTCTATGGACTGCCGCGGCCCATCGCGAAGCAGCGCGCCGAGAAATACCTCAAGCAGCTGCAGCTCTGGGAGAAGCGGCGCGCGATGGCGCGGACCTTGTCCGGCGGCATGAAGCGACGCCTGATGATCGCGCGCGCACTGGTGCACGAGCCGCGCCTGCTGATCCTCGATGAGCCGACCGCCGGCGTCGACATCGAGATCCGCCGTTCGATGTGGGAGTTCCTGCGCGCGATCAACGCGAGCGGCACCACGATCATCCTCACCACGCATTATCTCGAGGAGGCCGAGAATCTCTGCCGCCATATCGCGATCATCGACGAGGGCCGGATCATCGAGCACGACCGCATGAGCAACGTGATCCGCAAGCTCCAGACCGAGATCTTCGTCTTCAACCTGCGCAACTCGCTCGCCGCGCTCCCGGAGATCCCGGGCTACGACATGAAGCTCACCGACGATCACACCATCGAGATCGAGGTGGATCGCGAGCAGAACCTGAACGACATCTTCGCGCGGCTCTCGGCGTCCGGGATCGAAGTGCTCAGCATGCGCAACAAGGTGAACCGGCTCGAGGACTTCTTCATGCGGCTGGTGGAAGGCCGCAACGGCACCGGTCCGGCGTCATGAGCGAATCGCGCTTGCGACCCGACGCGGTCGGCTTCGGCACCATCCTGCTGCGCGAGTTCGGACGCATCGTCCGCATCTGGGGGCAGACGATCCTGCCGCCCGCGGTGACTGCGTCCCTGTACTTCATCATCTTCGGCAGTCTCATCGGCCGGCGCATCGGGCAGATGGGCGGCTACGACTACATGCAGTACATCGCGCCGGGATTGATCATGATGTCAGTGATCACCAATTCGTACGCGAACGTGGTGTCGTCGTTCTTCGGCGCGCGCTTCGGCAAGCACATCGAGGAAATCCTGGTGTCGCCGCTCCCGAACTGGCTGATCGTGCTCGGCTACATCGGCGGGGGCGTGATCCGCGGCATGCTGGTGGGCTCGGTCGTGACGCTGGTGGCGCTCAGCTTCACGCATCTCAACGTGCATCACGGGCTCGTCATCGTCTCGGCGGCGCTGCTGACTTCGATCGTGTTCGCGCTCGGCGGCTTCATCAACGCGATCTTCGCCAAGAACTTCGACCATATTTCCTGGTTCCCGACCTTCATCCTGACGCCGCTCACCTACTTCGGCGGCGTCTTCTACTCGATCCTGTTGCTCCCGGGCTGGGCCATGGCGCTCTCGCACGCCAACCCGATCCTCTACATGGTGAACGCGTTCCGCTACGGCTTCCTCGGCGTCTCCGACGTCAACGTCGCGCTCGCGTTCGGCATCATGCTGGGCTTCGCCGCGGCGCTCTACACGCTCGCGGTCGTGCTGATGAACAGGGGAGTGGGAATAAGGGAATAGGAAGGCGTCGGGCCTCAGGCCCGAGGCCCTCCTACTTCTGCTTCCACGCGCCGCCGGCCTTGTAGTACCAGCCGCCCTGCGCCTTCGCGATCCAGCGAGTGGCGAAGGTCTTGCGGATGTCAGCCTCCCACTCGGGATGGCCGTTCGCCTTGGCGATCTGCGTGTAGAGCGCGCCACGATCCTTGTTTTCGTCCGCGACCAGCTGGCGCACCGTGTTGCGCTCGGGCAGCGGGATCGCATTCTGATCACGCACCTCGACCAGGCCGTCTTCCGTCAGTCCCACGGCACCCGAGCCGTAATACTTCGCGAGCTGCGCGTGGCGCGACTCCATCGACGCGGTGATCGCGCGGATTTCCGGCGTCGACACATCGAGATCGACCTGCGCGTGCGCGGCAGGGATCACGAAGTCGAGCACCTGCCCGGCAGCGGCGAACAGCATGTGCTGCATGCCCTCGGGCGCGAGGAGCGAGGTCTTGTCACCGGGCTTCGGTGCCGGCTGACTCGGCTGGCCCTGCGGACCCCAGACGTCATCGATGATGCGGTCGGCCGCTTTCTCGGCGGCTGCGGCCGGGAAGTACACGTTGATCGTCACGCACGCAGCGACGAGCACGCTGAGGAGCGCGAGGACCTTGAAGGTGGCGAGACGGCGCATGGGGCCTCCTTGAATTCGCAGCCCGTCATTGGGACAGGCTGCCAGTCAATTCTTACGTGGTGCGCTGAATGCGGACTGAATCAGTTTATGGAAAAGAGCGCGCGTTTGCATCCGGCTGCAAGGCCGTCCGCAACCGGCTACTTGACCACCGGCCCGCCGGATTCCTGGATCGCCTTGAGCTGGCTCAGCATGCGGTTCCAGTTGACGCGGTGCGCGTTGCCGATGATGTCGATGCGCGGAATGCCGCTGCCCTTGACGATGTAGTACGCATCGCCCTGCTGCGGTTCGATGCCGTCCATGAGACAGGTTTCGTTCTCCAGCCGGCAGCTGAGGCCGAGCTTCTGATAACGGAAGTTCTCGAAGAAGCGCAGCAGCCCGCTCTGCAAGGCTGCCGCGACACTGCCACCGCTCCCGCCGATGTTGGAGAGGTTGCGGACCGCGCGCTGGCTGATGAGGTGGCGCGACTTGTCGTCCGGCGGCGTGTAGAGCCGCGCATCGAACCTGATCGGCGACCAGCGAAACAGCTCGAGCCCCTGGATGTCCGCGTTGAGGCGTCCGGTGATCTCGCCGAATTCGAACGTGCCGGTGACCGCCTGCAAGTCGAGGTTGCGTGCGGTGATGTTCGCATTGAGACGCGGATAGAGCCCGAGCGGGCTCTTGAGCTTGAGCCCGTTGACGCGGATGTCGCCGCCGAACGCCGCCATCTGCAGATCGCCGCCGAGCGACAGCATGTCTTCCTCGAGGTTGACCTCCGGGATGCGCCCCTCGACCTTGCCAATGAACTCCGGCCAGCCGAACGCGCGACACAGGAGCGGCACGCTGATCGGCTGAAGTTCGGCCGCGAAGTGCATCGACATCTGCGGCGCGCCGAGATCACGCACGCTCAGCGTCGAGATGTTCAGCGCGCCATCGAGAACCGGCAGTTGCATCGGCCGCAGCATGCGAAAGTCCGCGCCGGAGGTTGTGAAATCAACCTGCGCGGCCGTGCCGGTGAGGCCGTACACCGCCGCGCCCTGCCATTCGAGGTGCGAAGGCGGGGCTTGCGCGTTCGCCGTCCCACGGCGCGCCGATGAGAGCCAGCTGACGTGGCCGCTCAGCCCCTTCATCGCGAGCAACCCGCCCTTGTCCGCGAAACTCAACCTGTCGAGCTTCAGGTCGAGCGCGCCGGGTGCGCCCGCATCGATCTGCACGGTTCCCGAGACGCGTCCGGAGGTGGTGAAGTCCTTGAAGTTGGTTGCCACCAGGAAGGGCTGGATGAAGCTTCCGAAGGCGCCCGGGAACTCGAGCGCACGCAGGTCCACGCGCAGATCGCGCAGCATGCTCGCGCCCTTGAGGTCGAGCTCGCCGTTGATGGTGCCGCTCACGACGCCCTGCTGCTCGACGTCGAGCGGCGCCAGACGCAGGATCCCGCTGTCCATCAGCAACCGGCCTTCGAGCTTCGCGCTGATGGCGTTCTGCCCGAAGTCGAGAAAGATCGGGTCGCTGTAGGCCTGGCCCGACTTCGAATCGATCTGCGCGCGGATGTCCCAATCGTTGCCGACGGGCTTGAGCGTCGCATCGAGCGCAAAGGCGAGCTTGTCGGTGGCGAGCGTGCCGGCCGTGTTGCTGGCGACGACATCGGTGAACTTCCCGACGACGTCGATGGCGGAGAGACCGGATCCGCCGGTGAGACGCAAGGTCATCGTCGTGTGGCCGTCGAAGGTCAGGTCCTTGGTGAGCTCGAACCACGGTGCAGCGATCTTGCGCAGCTCCGCGAGACGCACGTTCTCGTTGCGGATCTCGATCTGCCAGCCCGACTCCAGCCACCGACCGTTGAGACGGGCAGTACCGCCGGCAACCTTCAGCGCGCTGGTCGAAAACGTCAGCGTGCCACGGTCGCTGTCATAGGCCGCCTGCGCCGTGAACTGCTGGCGGCCGAGCCGGCCGAACTGGCCCTTGACCCGGGCCTGCCGGCAGCTGAACTCGGGTTCCTTCACCACCGGGTCGGGGCACTCGAGATCGACGTCGCTGATCGGGCCGAGCTCGGGAAACATCGTGAGGCGAGCCGCGTGCAGCCGCGCCAGCGTCTTGCCAGCGGCGCTCAGCTCGAACGACACGGTGACATCACGCGCACTCCAGCCATCTCCCTGGACGTCGCCGATGCTGAGCGTGAGTGCATCGATCGCGGAGCTGCGCGGTGAGGTGACAAGCAGGCACAATGTGGCGGCGAAACAGGTCGCCAGCAGGCTATAGCGCGTGGTGCGAGCATCGAGAGTCCGTTCGCCAGGCATGCAGGAGCGATTAACCGTGAGTCCGCATGAGGGTGTCAACCAGCGCCGAGCCGGCATCCATGCCGGTTGGCTGACACTCGTGTGTCTCATCTTGATCAGCGGCTGTACCGCGCAGTTCCTCTACAACCGTCTCAACTTCCTCATTCCCTGGTACCTGGGCGGGCACGTCACGCTGGATGAGGCGCAGGAAGCCGAGCTCAAGAGCGGCATCGCCACGCTCACCGCGTGGCACCGCAGCTCGCAGCTCACGCGCTACAGCGCGTTCATGCGCTCCATGGCCGACCAGGTCGCGCAGCCGGTGTCCCGTGAGGAGATCGTCGACGCTTCACGCACGGTCGAAGGATTCTGGGTCGATATCATCCAGGAGCTCACGCCGGACGCGGCGCATTGGCTGCAGTCGCTCACGCCCGCGCAGGTGGACGAGCTCCTCGCCGGCTTTGCGGAAGACGATGAGGACTCGCGCGACGAGGAATGCACCGCCCCGTCGGACAAACAGCTCGAGCGGCGCAAGAAGGGCATCACACGCGCGGTGAAATACTGGTCCGGCTCGATCAACGATTCGCAGCAGGCGCTGATTGACGCCGCCGCCCGAGACCTGCGTCCGACCGGCTGCGACTGGCTCGAGAGCCGTGCCCGCTGGCGCGATGAACTCAGGCGTGCGCTCGCGGCGCCCGGCGACCCGCAAGCACGCGATGCAGCGGTGCGCACCCTGCTGCGCGATCCGCGCCCCACGTGGACGCAGGCCTATCGTTCGGGCTTCGAGGCCAACCGCAGCCGCATCATCGACCTCATGGCGGCGCTCGATACGACCTGGACGTCCGAGCAGCGCAAGGCCATCCAGGCGAAGCTGCGCAAGCTCGCCGGCCAGCTGGACGAGCTGGCCAAATCCTGAGGGGTTGGCAAGAAAAAGCGGCGCGGATCTTCAATCTCCGCGCCGCGTGCATCGAGGTGGCGTGGGGGTTCGCCGAAATCCTCGAAATCCTTTCAGTGTTTGCCGCCGTCGGGACCGTGGTGGGTCGCGTCGAGGTTGCAATTGCCGATCGACCTGTCACACGCGAGCGAGGTCACTCGCGTTTCGCTGCTGCCGTTCGGCCCGGTCGCAGTCGTGGTGCGCGTGTTGCCCGTTCCGGTGCGCTTGGTAACACTGTTCACGGTGGACGTCTTGCCATTCACGCCGGTGTACGTGACATCACGCGTACGGGTGCCATTGTCCTTGTCGTTCGTGACGACGGCGTTACGCGTCGCGGTCTCGCCCTTCGCATTGGTGAGCGTCGTGGTGCTCGTGTGACCCGTGTCGGTCTTGCGCGTGACCTTGTGCGTGGTGGCCTGCTTGCCGTTCGCGCCCGTGTAGGACACATCGCGCGTCCGGGTGCCCGCCGCCTGCTCGTCGACGGTGCCGTCAGCGCGGGCGACGAAGCTGCCTAGCGCCAGGAGCAGCGTGAGCGCGCTCGCGGCCATCGACAGGGCAGGTTTCGATCTCGGTCGAGTGAACATATTGATGCTCCTCATATATACGGGCCGGTCGGCCGGGCTTGCGGCGCCTGATCCCGTCAACGTCACAGTTGTGCAATCGTTTACGCCGGCCGTGGCGCGACGCGCGTGACCGCGATCACATCCCGTGAATCGCGCTAAGATCGTCACGCGTAACTGTGAGGACCGGCCCGATGTCGGCCAAGCGCGCCCTGATCGTCGATGACTCCAAGTCGGCTCGCGTCGTGTTGAGCCGCATGCTGCAGAAGTACAGCATCGAAGTGGACACCGCGGAATCCGCGCAGACCGCGATCGACTACCTGGTGCATCACCGGCCGGACGTGATCTTCATGGATCACCTCATGCCGGGCATGGATGGCTTCCAGGCACTGCAGGCGATCAAGAACAATCCGCGCACCGCCACCATCCCGATCATGATGTACACCTCCCAGGAGGGCGAGCTGTACGTCGGCCAGGCGCGCGCGCTCGGCGCCGTGGGCGTGTTGCCCAAGCTCGTCAAGCCGGTGGACGTGTCGAAGATTCTCTACCAGCTGCACCTGCTGCCGGAGCGGCGCGACTCGACGCCGCCGGCATTCGTGGCAGTGAATGCGCCGACGCCGGAGCGCAAGGAAAAGCCGGCGGCCGAGCCGGCGCCCCTACTGCCGGCCGACTGGAACGCACAGCTCGAAGCGGCGCTGCGCAATCACGACGCGGAGCTGCGCCGGTTCATGATGGCGACCTTGGATTCCTACGCCGACCGTATCACCGGCGACATGCGCAATACCCTGGAGGATGCAGCGGCACTGCAAAGTAAAGCACCGCCATCCCGCCGTGCCGTCCCTTACTGGTGGACGGCGGCAGTCCTCGCCTCATTGCTCGGCTGCGCGGTGCTGGCCGGCTTGTACCTGCGCGCGCTCGACACGGGGCGGCGTCTCATGGCGGACACCACGCGCCTCAAGCAGGCGAATGCGCAGCTCACGCTCGCGGTGCAGCGCCTGACCGAGGCCCAGGCGGCCGAAGAGAAAGCGCGGATCAACGAGTCGGCAGCGGCCGCGCTCGCCGCCGGCGTGCCCGCCACCGTTGCCAATGCCGCGGGCGGCGAATCGCGCGTCGAGCCGGTGCCGTATGGCGAGCCACTCCTCGCGTTGGGGCGGGTGGATGCGTTGCGCGACTATCTCGCCTCGCTCGAGCAGCAAGCGTTCCGGGGAACCGTGCGGGTCAGCGCCTACCGCGGACGATTCTGCCTCGCCGGAAATGCCACCGAAGGCTATACGCTGGCGCCGCCGGAGCTCCCCGTCGCGAAATGCGACCTGATGGGCAACCCGTTCGACCAGGCCCTGAGCCCGGCCCAGCGCCAGTCGCTCGCGTTCGCGAACCTGGCCTCGAGCGTGCGCGTGCGCACCAGCGGCGCGATCAGCGTCGCGGTCAGCGACGATCCCGGGGATGCCCGCGTGCTGGTCCCGTACCCCGTCGGCGCGCAGGGCGTGACGGCGGGTCAATGGAATGAAATCGCGATGCGTAACAATCGCGTCGAGTTCAGCGCCGCGGCTGCGGCAGCGAGTCCATGACGGACTTCACGCCACCATCCTGGCTGCGCAACGCCCACGTCCAGTCGATTCTTCCGAGCCTCCCGCTGCGCCGTGCGGCGGTGGAGCGACGCGCGGCTCCACTGCTCGAGAGCAGTGTCGAGCGGGTGCTCGATTGCGGCGACGGTGTGCGGCTGCTCGCGTTGCACTCGACGCAGGAGCGGCTCGGCCGCGCCCCCGCCGAGCAACTGGTGGTCCTGCACCACGGCTGGGAAGGGAGCGCCGAGTCGCTCTACGTTCTTGCCCTCGGCCAGTTCCTGTTCGAGCACGGCTATGACGTGCTGCGCCTCAACCTGCGTGATCACGGCCCCACCCATCATCTCAATCGTGAGCTGTTTCATTCTTGCCGCATCCAGGAGGTGACCGGCGCGATCCAGTGCGTTCAGTCGCTCCATCCGCGCCAGGAATTGAACCTCGTCGGCTTCTCACTCGGCGGAAACTTCGCGCTGCGCGTCGGCGCCCGCGCCCGCCAGGCGGGGCTCAAGCTGCGTCGCATCGTCGCGATCTCGCCGGTGCTCGACCCGGAGGCGACGCTCGCGGCGCTGGAAAACGGCTCGGCGATCTACCGTAAATATTTCATCTGGAAATGGACGCGCTCGCTCCTCAAGAAGCAGCTCGCCTGGCCGGACCTCTACGACTTCGAGGAGCTGCTGCGCGATCGCACGCTGACCGCCATGACGGACTACCTCGTGCGCCACCACAGCGAATTCCCCGACCTGCACAGCTACCTGCGCGGCTACGCACTGGTGCACGGGGTCCTGGAATCGCTCGAGGCGCCGAGCCGCATCATCAGTGCGCAGGACGATCCGATGATTCCGTCGCGGGACCTCGGGCGTCTGCCGCGGCTCGCCAACCTGCGAGTCACTCCCACGCGGTTTGGCGGGCACTGCGGGTTCATGCAGAGCCTGCGCGGCCAAAGCTGGATCGCCGGCGAGGTGCTCAGCGAGCTGCGCGCTTCATCTCCTTGAGCCAGGCGAAGAAGCGCTCGAGCAGGCTGGCATCTGCGGTCGGCGCAAAGAGGCGGACGTTGGCCGTGCTGCCCCAGTCAGCAGGCTGCCCGGCCACGAGGAAACCGAGGCCGCGCGCGGTCGCTTCCAGGTCCGCGTGACGGTGCACCGGCAGCGACAGGAGGTCCGCGAGGCGCTGGCATAGCCAATCGCTCGCGGCGTAGCCGCCGGTCACGACGATGCGCTCGAGCTTCACACCCGCGTGCTGCATCTCGTCGAGATTGACGCGCACCAGGAAGAGAATGCTCTCCAGCAGCGCCACGAAGCGCTCCTGCGCCGATCCGTCGCCCACAAAGCGCGACGCGAAATCCGCGATCCAGAACGGCGAGCCGAGCCCCGAGATGCCGTTCAGGAACAGAGGCGGCCTGAGCTCGCGACCCATCTCGTGCGTCAGGGCGGCGAACATGCGCCGCGTATCGAGGCCTTCCGTCTCGGCAAGCCAGTCGAGCGCGCTGCCGGCGCCGTTGATCGTGCCCTCGAGCGCGTAGAGCACGCGCTGCTCGTCCGACCAGATCACGCTCGTGAGCAAAGGCGGCGCGATGGTCGGCTGGGGCAGCGGCGCCTGGATGAATGCGCCGGTACCGATGTTCACGTATGCCGCATCGATGCGCGTCGGGCCGAACGCGAAGGGCACGGTGGACTGATCCCCGGTGCAGACCTCGAGCGGCACGGCACGGCGATTGATGTCGAGCGTTCCGAATCGGTGATGCGTTCCGACCGGGGTGGGCAGCGCGGTGGCGTCGAGGCCGAACAATTCCAGGAGCGGTGCCGACCAGTCGCGCCGCGCCGGGTCGTAGAGCTGGGTGCGCGAGGCGTTGGCGGGATCGACGACGATCGGCCGCTCGGCGAGCAGGCGGTAGAGGAGGAAACTCGACAACGGTCCGAAGGCGAGCCGGCCGGCGCCCGCGGCCTCGCGCACCGCCGGCAGGTTGTCGAGGCACCAGCGCAACTTGCTCGCGCCATAGTGCGCCGACAGCACCAGACCCGTGCGTGCATGGATGTCCGCGGCGTGCACGATAAACTCTGCAACCAGCGCTGCGTTGCGCCGGTCCTGCCACGAAATCACCGGCGAGAGCGCCGCGCCGCTCACCCGGTCCCAGCACACGATGCTGGAGCGTTGCGTTGCAAGACCGGCGGCGACGATGGCGGCGGAGGCCGGCACGCGCCGGCTGGCATCCTCGATCGCGCTGAGGAGCGACTCGCAGACCTGGTCCGCGTCGTGCTCGACGCGATCGGCCGCCGGCCGGAGCGTGGCGATCGGTGCATAGCACTGCGCCAGCACGTCACCTGCGGCATCGAAGATAATCGCGCGGCTGGCATGGCCACCCTGGTCCAGCGCCAGGTACAGACGCTCGTTCACGCCGCGAGTTTAGAAGAAACCGCCACCGCTGAACCACGACGGTGGTTCGCGGTCGTAGCCCGCATGCATTGCTTTCGAGGGCAACAACGCCATGGCTGCTCCCGATAAGGTCTATCCCGGCGCCATTGGGCTGCTCTGGCTGGCGTGGCTCGTGTACTGGAGGATCTCCGCGGCCAACACCAAGGCCACGCAACAGGAGGAGTCCGGGCTGTCGCGCGCCTCGCACATCATCCCGGTCCTCATCGGCGGCCTGTTGATCGGAATCCGCGACATCCCGCCCGCCTGGCTGCACGCGCGCCTGGTGCCCGACCCGTCGCCGCTCTACCTCATCGGCATCGTTCTCGTCGTGGCGGGGCTCGGCTTCGCTGTCTGGGCGCGCGTGCACCTGGGCGGCAACTGGAGCGCCGTGGTCACGCTCAAGGAAGGGCATTCGCTGGTGCGCACCGGCCCGTACGGCCTGGTGCGCCATCCCATCTATACCGGGCTCCTGATCGCGCTGCTGGGCACGGCACTCTCACGCAACGACTGGTGTGCGCTGCTCGGGTTCGCGATCATCACCGCGGCCCTCATCCGCAAGCTTTCGATCGAAGAGCGCTGGATGATGAACGCCTTCAAGGACGAATACGCCGAGTACAAGTCGCGCGTCGCTGCACTGATCCCGTTCGTGTTCTGACCTGCGGGTGTCTCCACGAGGCAACGCAATTGGCCGGAACATGCCTGCATCCCCGGGTTCTCACCTCGGGCATGCATCAGATGCAGGGATGGCTTGAGCGATCACTGTTCTTTTGCGGCGAGCCTGGCGGGCCCGCGCTGTCAGACTTTTCCGACGAACCCCGAACGCATCAAGGAGATGTGGACATGAAAGGAATCCTTACCCTCACGTGTGCCGCGTTGCTGTCGACCGCAGCCTTCGCGCAGACATCGCCCTCGGGCTCCGGCTCGGTTTTCGACCAGTTCGACACCGACCACAACGGCAACATCAGCCAGGCCGAGGCCAACGTGAACTCAACGGTGATGGCGAACTTCAGCACCGCCGACACCGATCACGACGGTCAGTTGAGCAAGTCCGAGTTCGACGCGGCGTTCAGGCCGGCGAACGCGCCGTCGGAGCAGCCGAAGTCCGATACGCAATCGACGACGCCGAGCAGTCAGCCCTCGACCATGCCAGGCGACATGCCGAAGGATCAGCCGACGACTCCGCCGCCGAGCTCGCAGCCGCCTGAAGAGGCGCCCCCGAGCACGCAGCCTCCTCAGCAATAACCACCCGCCTCAAAGGGTCACTGGCCGGCTGGCATGTAGGGCGACTGAACCTGCTGCCAGCCGGCGCCCAGTGCCTTGTACACAGCCACCAACGACGTCGCCGAATCTGCGCGACTCTGCGCCAGCAGGTCCTCCGCTTCCAGCTGGGTACGCTCGGCATCGAGCACCTGCAGGAAGTCCGAAACTCCTTCCTCGTAACGCAGGCGCGCGAGCTTGGTTGCGACGGTGCTGGCTTCAGCTGCATCGCCGAGCGCGGCCTCGCGAGCGCGCGCCGTCGAGTGATTGACGAGCGCGCCCTCGGTGTCCTCGAGCGCGAGCAGCACCGTCTGCTCGTACTTGGCCAATGCACCCTGGGCGCCCGAACGTGCGCCACTGATGCGCGCCTTGACGTGCCCGATGTCGAAGATGCCCCAGGAGATCGACGGCCCGTAGTGGTAGATCTCGGCATCGGCGTCGCCGATCGCGCCGCTGCTCAGCCCGTTGTAGCCGAAGCGCCCGGTCAGGGACACGTGCGGAAACAGGTCGGCAACCGCGACGCCGACGAGGGCGGTAGAGGATGCGAGATCGCGCTCGGCGCGTCGCACATCGGGCCGCCGGCGCAGCCAGTCGGAGGGCTCACCGACCGGCGTGAACTCGGGCTCGTCGGGCAGGGGTCGCGGCTCGAGGCGCTCGTCGGTCGTGCCCGGCTCGCGCGCTGTGAGCACGGCGAGCCGGTACTTGGCACGCGCGATAGCGGCCTCGAGCTGCGGAAGCGTCGCGAGGGTCGTCGAGAGCTGTGCCTTGGCGCGCGCGACGTCGAGATCGGTGCCACGCCCGGCATCGAGACGCTGCTGCGTGAGATCGAGCGAGTCGCGTTGCACGTCGGCGTTGCGCTGCGCAACTTCGTAACGGCTCTGCAGGCCGCGCAGCTCGAAGTAGTTGCGTGCCACTTCGCTCGTCACGGTGACGAAAGTGTCATCGAGGGAGGCGAGCGCACTACCGACCGCCGCGTTGCTCGCTTCGTAACCTCGGCGCACACCACCGAAGATATCGAGCTCCCAGCTGGCATCGAAGCCGGCTTCGTAGTAATCGAAGCGCCGCTGGTTGTCCGGCACGTTCGGCAGGTCCGTCGGGCTCACGCGCGTCTTCGCCGAGAGACCGTTCGCGTTGACGACCGGTGCGAAGTCGGACGCGGCGCCCAGGCGCAGCGCCCGCGCTTCGTTCAACCGTGCTGCGGCGATGCGCAGGTCGTGATTGGCACCGAGCGCATCTTCGATGAGGCTGGTGAGAGCGTCATCGTTGAACACGGTCCAGAACTGCGGCACGACCTCGTCGGCACGGTAGGCAGTGCTGTTCGCGCCCGCGAATCGATCGGGCACCTTGGTGTCCGGCACTTCGTAAGTGGGTCCCACCGCACAGGCGGTGAGAGCAGCCGAAAGAATCACTGCAAGAAGACTACGCATGCTGCTCACCACTCGTAATGACGGGCACCGGAGCCGGCTCGCGTGGCGCGCGCAGGCGCATCGCGAGGCGCTGCACGATCACGTAGAAGACCGGTGTCAGGAAGAGACCGAAGAGCGTGACGCCGAGCATGCCGGAGAACACCGCGACACCGATGGCGCGACGCATTTCCGCACCGGCCCCGGTCGCGAGCGCGAGCGGCACGACGCCCATGATGAACGCAAGTGAGGTCATCAGGATCGGGCGCAACCGCAAGCCCGCCGCCTCGATCGCCGCCGCCTCGGGCGTGAGCCCGTGGTCCTGGCGAACCTTGGCGAACTCGACGATCAGGATCGCGTTCTTGCACGCGAGCCCGATCAACACGAAGAGCGCGATCTGCGTGAAGATGTTGTTGTCGCCATGCGTCAGCCACACACCGGTGATCGCAGACAGGATGCACATCGGCACGATCAGGATGATCGCGAGCGGCAACGACCAGCTCTCGTACAAAGCCGCGAGCACCAGGAACACGAACAGCACGCACAGGGGGAACACCAGGAGCGCGGTGTTGCCGGACGTGATCTCCTGGTAGGTGAGGTCCGTCCACTCGAATTTGACGCCATTCGGCAGCGTCTCGTTCAGGATGCGCGAGATCTCCTTGAGCGCCTGTCCGCTGCTCACTCCGGGCGCTGGGCCGCCGTTGAGGTCCGCCGACAGGTAGCCGTTGTAGCGCAGGACACGATCGGGCCCATTCGTCTGGCTGATCGTCACGAGTGAGCCGAGCGGCACCATCTCGCCCTGGGCATTGCGCGTCTTGAGCAGGCGAATGTCCTCGGGCCGCGCGCGGTATTGCGCATCGGCTTGCGCGATCACCTGGTAGGTGCGCCCGAAACGGTTGAAGTCATTGACGTAGAGCGACCCCAGGTACACCTGCATGGCTTCGAAGATGTCGGTGATCGCCACGCCCTGTTCCTTGGCGCGCACGCGATCGACGTCCGCAGTGATCTGCGGCACGTTGATCGTGTAGCTCGAGAACACGCCGGCGAGCTTCGGGTCCTTGTACACCTCGCCGAGGGCGGCCTGCAGCGCGCCGTAGAGCTCGTCGTAGCCGAGGTTCGCACGGTCTTCGATCTGCAACGCGAAGCCGCCGAGGTTGCCGAGTCCGTTCACCGGGGGCGGCGGGAACACGCCGATGTAAGCGTCCTGGATGGCAGAGAGCTGCTGGTTGAGCTGCTGCGCGATCGCGGGCCCGCTCAGCGCCTTGCCCTTGCGTTCATCGAAGGGCTTCAGGCGGAAGAACACGATGCCGGCGTTCGAGTTGTTGGTGAAGCCCTTGATCGAAAAGCCGGGGAATGCGACGGCACCATCGACGCCGGGGTTCTTGAGTCCGATATCCGACATGCGGCGGATCACTTCCTCGGTGCGATCGAGCGAGGCCGCATCCGGCAACTGCGCGAACGCGATCAGGTAGAGCTTGTCCTGCGTCGGGATGAAGCCGGGCGGAACCAGGCGGAACATGAGGAACGTGAGTCCGATCAGCACCGCGTAGACCACGGCTGCCGCGCCTTTGCGACCGATGACGCCTTTCACGCCGGTCGCGTAGCGGCTCGACTCGCGGTGAAAGAACCGGTTGAACGGGCGGAAC
>DATFRO010000080.1:0-15692 GCA_035263105.1 Steroidobacteraceae bacterium
AGCGAAGGCGGCTTAGGCCGCCGCGACGACCTCGATCTCAAGCAGCCACGCTTCGTCGAAGAGGCCGCAAATGATGACGGTGAGCGCCCGCGTACGCGCGCCCATGACCTCGGTGCGAATGGCGCGATTTTCGATCGCGTATTTGCGGTCCGAGAGAAATGTCGTTGCCTTGACGACATTATCGAGCGTCATGCCGACCTCTGCGAGCTGCGCTTCGATGTTTCTCCAAATGAGCCGACTTTGCTCGGCGAAGGAGCCCGGCACGGCGCCGTCGCGCGTCACCGGCACCTGGCCGCTGAAATACGCAAAGCGTGTCGCGCCGCTGACCTCGACGACTTGCGCATGGCCGACGGTGGGCTGCGGAGCGTCGGCGGCGTTGTGCGATGTGATTTTCATACGTGCAACATCCTTTCGAGCACAAACTTAGTGCGTTAGATCCAACGCCATCGCGCCATCGTTACCACGCTGGAGCAAACGCTTCAGAAGGACGTGGGCCGCGCACGGCAAGCGTTGAAGGAAGTAATCGGACCCAGGATCACTGAGCCCGCACAAGTCCGGTGGCTATTTGGTTGCCGAATTTGGCCTTGAGACAGCATCCCTGTTTGCAGCTTCAGGGATGCCGGAAAGTGTGGTAGCGGGGGCAGGATTTGAACCTGCGACCTTCGGGTTATGAGCCCGACGAGCTGCCAGACTGCTCCACCCCGCACCTGAGGGACGCGGATTCTACAGAAGCGCCGCTGCCATTAGCAAGGCGGCGCCCTGCCCCGCGGCCTTGACATCCCAGTTACACGACAGCGCCGGGGCGGGCGGCGTGGGTCACCGGCGCGTGGGCGTATGATCCGGCCATGACGCATGCCGCGATCACCGGTTGGGGCAAATGCATGCCCCCGTCCGTGCTGGACAACTTCGCGCTCGCGAGCATGCTCGACACCAGCGACGAGTGGATCACGACCCGGACGGGTATTCACGAACGTCGTGTCTCCCACGTCCCGATGACGACGCTGTCGCATGTGGCTGCGGCTCGCGCGCTCGCGTGCGCCGGCGTCGATGCCAGGGACCTGGACCTGGTCGTGCTCGGATCGTGCTCGGGCGATGAGCAGGTACCGAATACTGCGTCAGCAATTCAGTTGCTGCTGGGCGCGAACAATGCCGCGGCGATGGATGTCAACACGGCCTGCACCAGCTTCCTCTACGGGTTGACGACCGCGACGGCGATGATCCGCACCGGAGTCGTGCGCAACGCGCTCGTGGTCGGCGTCGAGGTCATCACGCCGTACATGGATTGGAGCAATCGCAACGTCGCTGTGCTGTTCGGCGATGGTGCCGCCGCGGTCGTTGTGCAGGCGAGCGAAGAGCCTCTCGGCATCATCGCGGAGAAGCTCGGCTGCTACGCCGATGCGCGCGCGACACTGCGGGTGCGCGGCATGGGCACGATCTACGGCAACGCAGGCGTGCAGCTCGGCGATACCGCGTGGGACTTCGACGGCCAGGAAATCTTCAAGCGCGCGGTGCACGGCATGGCACACGCATCCGAAGCCGCGTTGCAACGCGCTGGCATCGCGACCAGTGAAGTCGACCTCGTCGTCCCGCACCAGGCGAACTTGCGCATCATCGAGGCCGTCGCGAAACGCGCCGGCGTGCCGATGGACAAGGTGTTCCTCACCGTGCAGCGCTACGGCAACATGTCTTCGGCGACCGTCCCGGTCGCACTCGTCGAAGCGCTCGAAGAAGGGCGCGTAAGGCCCGGCGCGGTCCTGCTGACACCGGCTTTCGGCGGCGGGCTCACCTGGTGCTCGCACGTCATCCGCTGGGGCGAACGGGTCACGCCGCTCGGCGCCGCCGACATCGAGTTGCCGCCGTGCGAGAAGAGCGCGCTTGAGCTGGTACAGGACATCGTTCGCCGCAAGACGGGCAGTAGTGCCCTCCTGCAGAACATCTCGCTGCCTGCGTGAAGCCGCTCTCCTCCGGGAACTCACCCTCCATCCTGCTCGACTAACCAGTCGCAACGCGCACGAACAGGAATGCTTACGCGCGGACAAGGAGGTCCTCGATGCGGCTTGGTTTTTTTGCTCCTCTCGCGGTTTCCCCCGGTGTTCTCGCCCTCATGAGCCCCAGCGCTGCCCACGCTGACTGGCTCGGCAAAGCCGAGGCGGGCTACGTGATGGCGCGCGGCAACACCGAGACCAACACCGCGAACGCCAGGCTCGATCTCGAGAACGAAAAGAATCGCTGGAAGCACAGCGTCTCGATGAGCGGTCTCTACGGGCGGAGCAACGACATCACGAATGCGCAGCGCTGGGATTTCTTCTGGCGCTCCGATTTCGCGCGCACCGAGCGCTTCTTCACCTTCGGCTCGCTGCGCTACGAGGAAGACCGGTTCAGCGGTTTCGACTACCAGGGCACGCTCGCCGCGGGCGTTGGCTATCACTTCAAGGATACCGAGGCGACCAAGTTCACGGGCACGCTCGGCGTCGGCTATCGCGTGCTCCGGCCCGAGGAGTTGGTGCGCGATGCGTTCGGTAACGTCGTCCAGCGCATCAAGGGCGAGCAATCCGAGGACCTGGTCGGCAACGCCGGCATCGACTACGAACACAAGCTCACCGCCAACACGACGCTGACCGACAAGCTGCTCGTGGAAGCGGGCTCGACGAACACGTTTGCGAGCAACGATCTCGCGGTGCGTGTCAGCATGACGGACAAGCTGGCGCTCAGCGTCGCGTACACGGTGCGCCACAACACCAAGCCGCCCGCCGGTCTCGAGAAAACAGATCAGCTCACGACGCTCAACCTGGTGTACTTGATCAAGTGAGACAGAAGGACGAGGCTCTCGCCATGTCCACCGAGATCATCCTGTCGATCGCACTCGGCGTCGGCCTCGCCGCAGCGGTCGGGTTCCGCATCTTCCTGCCGCTGCTCGTGGCGAGCGTCGCCGCGTACACCGGCCACCTGGAGTTGAGCCCGGGATTTGCGTGGCTCGGAACGCTGCCGGCGCTCGTGATGCTGGGTGTGGCGGCAATCCTCGAGATCGCCGCCTACTACATCCCGGGCGTCGACAACCTGCTCGATCTCGTGGCAACTCCCGCGGCGTTCATCGCGGGCACGATCGTCGCGGCCGCAGTGATGGTCGACCTGCCACCGATGGTGAAGTGGGCGGCCGCGATCATCGCCGGCGGCGGCGCTGCGGGCCTCATGCAAAGCGTCACCACACTGCTGCGCGCCAAGTCGACCGCGCTGACCGGAGGGTTGGGCAATCCGGTGATCGCCAGCGCCGAATGGGGTGGCGCCCTCCTCGTGTCGCTCCTCGCATTGCTCGCACCGGTGCTGGCGCTCGCGCTCATCGTCGTGTTCTGCTGGCTCGTCGCTCGGTCGTTGCGGCAGGCGTTCCAGAAGAAGAGCGCCTAGGCCGACGCGGACCGCGTGAGCCGGCAGCGATCAGACATCGACGGCCACCTTGAAGCCGCCCCAGAACATGCGCTTGCCGTCGAACGGCATGGCCTTCGGGTCCATCATCTTCGCGAGGCGCTTGTCCTTCATCACCTTGGCCAGGACGCGGTCGCGCTGCTTGCGGGAGCGATAGACGACGAAGGAAAACCACACGGCTTCGCCGCGCTTGAGTTTCACGGACTGCGGGAACGAGGTGTGCTTGCCGGTCTTCACGTCATCCGCGATGCATTCGCGGTACTCGAGCGCGCCGTGATCGCGCCAGACCTTGCCCGCGAGGCGCGCCATGCGGACGTACTTCTTCGTGTTGCGTTTCGGGATCGGGAGAACGAAACCGTCGACATAGGCCATGGCGATACTCCTTGTCTTGAGCGTGAGTCTGTGGAACAGGTCTTCGAGTAACTGCGAAACGAGTAGGTTCCCCACTATGACGAATGGGCGCGGCCGGATTCGACATCCGTCCCAGTCTCAGCGCCAATTGAAGCTGTCTCAGGTCCGGCCCATCTCTGCGAGGGCGACCGGCCAGCCCTCGCGCACGCTGCGCAGCCGTGGCATCCAGCCGGTGGCCTTTTTCAGCTTGCGATTGGAAAGGCGCAGGGATCGAGCCATCAGCCGGCCCACGGTGCCGAACAGCGGGATCGTCCAATCCGGGAGGTACCGCGGCGGCGGCAAACCGAGCTCGTTGGCGAGCGATCCGAAGAAAACCGCACGCGTAACCGGCTCATCGTCCCCGACGATGTACGCGCCCGCCGGCGCCGCGAGCGCCGCTGCTGCTGCGGCGGCGGCATCGTCGTGCGAGATCGATGAGAAGTACGCAAAGGGATCGCCGGGCAGAGCCGCCCAGCCGCGCCGCAACGAGTCGATGTAGCCGTGCAGCTGCATCGCGTCCGGACCATAGAAGGCCGCGAAACGCAGCACGACTCCCCGGCCGCCTTTGCGCGTGAAGCGGGTCACCGACTGTTCCGCGTCGAGCACCGTGCGGTTGTAGTTCGCCGGCTCGAGCGGTGTGCTCTCATCGATCCAGTCATCGCCCTGGTCCGGGTAGGCGAGCGCGAAGGATTCCTGGATCAGCGTCCCGACGCCGGTGTCGAGCGCCGCCTCGACGAGATTCGCGACACCCTGGGTCCGCAGGCGGTCGTTCTCCCGCCACGCGGCGCGGAACAGCATCTTCCAGGTGGCCGAAGGCATGTGTGTCGCGAGGTTGATGATCGCGTCGTGGCCCTCCGCCACCCGCTTGAGCGCCTCGATGTCGAAGAGATCGGCCGCGGCGCAGGTCGCGCCGGCCTGCTCCAGCCGCGCGCGACTCGACGGCTTCCGGACGAGAGCCGTGACTGAATGTCCGCGCGACAACAGCAGGGGAACCACGCGCAATCCGATGACGCCGGTCGCTCCACTGACCAGGACTCGCATCCTTGCCGACTTTTCGGGGTCCTTCCCGGGCTTCATCCAGCCTTCGACCGCGGGCGAGCGGGTGTGTTCGAGGCCTCGGTTGGCCGGGTCTACTCCTCGTCGTCCCACCAGCCCAGCGTGCAGCGATACGTCGGCACCGCAACGGGATCGTGGATCGCGTTTGGGACGGCTGGAATCGCCGCCCCAGTGCTCTTGATCTCGCAGATCGCCGGCGTATCGACTGGCGCCAGCCATCCTGATCCTCTGATTGGAATCACACCCCACTGACCGGGGATGCCCGACTCCGCCCACGTGGCCGCACTCCAACTCACCGACAGCGCGAAAACGGCCAGCAACACGCGCACATTCATGTTCGATTCACCCACAGCTCTTGCAACCCGCTGTAAGGGTACTCAGCGTTTGCTCGAGTAAGCGTGCATCGCGCACGCTTTTCCGCTGCTGTTATTCGAAGGATTTCACGAAATCGACTCGCGCGCGGTAGCGGTTCAGCGCGGCAGGTTGGCAACCAGGCCCGTCGAGCAGCACGTAGCGGCGACGAGATTGAAGAGCCATGCAGGGACGATGCCGAGCACCAGCACCGCCAGCCCGTTCAGGCTGAGTAAGAAGCGCATCGAGCGGTCGGCTTCGATCGGGCTCGTGTCCTGGGGGTCATCGAAGTACATGAGCTTCACGATGCGGATGTAGTAGAAGGCGCCGATCACCGAGAAGAAGATCGCGACGATGGCGAGCCACACCATGCCGCGGTCGAGCACCGCGAGAATCACGTAGAGCTTGGCGAAGAAGCCGATGAAGGGCGGGACGCCCGCGGTCGAGAACATCAGCATCAGCATGACCGCGGCGTACCAGGGACTGCGCTGGTTCAGGCCCTTGAAATCGTCGAGCTGGTCCGCTTCGAAGCCCTTGCGGCTCAGGAGCAGGATCATGCCGAAGGACCCGACCGCGGTGATGACATACGCGAGCGTGTAGAACATCGCGGCTTGGTAGCCGCGCGTCGTACCGGCGAGGATGCCGAGCAGGATGAATCCGACATGCGAGATCGTCGAGTACGCCAACATGCGCTTCAAGTTGGTCTGCGCGATCGCGACGACGTTGCCGAGGCCCATGGACAGCACCGAGAGCACGGTCAGCATCTCGGTCCATGCCGTTCCGGTCGCGGCGAGCCCTTCGGCCAGGACGCGAATCGCGAACGCGAACGAGGCGATCTTCGGCGCGGAACCGAGGAACAGCGTCACCGAGGTCGGCGCGCCGTGGTACACGTCCGGGATCCACATGTGGAACGGCACGGCACCGAACTTGAAGGCGACACCGACCACGATGAACGCGACACCGAACAGCAGCCCGACGTCGTTCGCAGAAGTGCCGGTCAGCGCGTGGGCCACATCGTCGAGCGCGAACGAGCCCGTGACGCCGTAAATAATGGAAATGCCGTACAACAGGGTCCCTGACGCGATCGCGCCGAGGACGAAGTACTTCATCGCTGATTCCGCGGCGATGCCCGACTCGCGGTTGAACGCGACCATCGCGTAAAGGGCGAGTGCCTGCAGCTCGACGCCAAGATAGATCGTCAGCAGGCTGTTGCCCGAGATAATCACCATGATGCCGAGCATCGCGAGGAGCGAGAGCACGTAGTACTCGCCGCGGAACAGCTCGCGCTTGGCGAGATAGCCGCGTGCGTAGAGGAGCGAGACGCCGACGATCAGGTAGACGAAGAGCTTGAGCACATCGCCCATTGGATCCGCGACGTACATGCCGTTCAGCGTCACGACCCGCTCGTGCACGCCCGAGACAAAGGTGGTGATGAGCGCGGCGCCGGCGAGCGTTGCGAGTGTCAGCGTCGCGGTGATCCAGCGCCGCTCATCCGTAAGGAAGAGATCGATGACGAGGATGAGGCAAGTGGCCGCCAGCACGAACAGCTCGGCGTACACGGGCACCAGGTTGATTGCGGTGAAATCCATACCTAGCTCCCGAGCTTCGAGATCGTGAGCTGCTGCACCAGGTGCTCAACCGTGCCGTGCATGCTGTCGAGGAGCGGCGCCGGCCACACGCCGAGCAGCAGCACACCGACCGCCAGCACGCCGAGCACGATGAACTCGCGCGAGTTCAGGTCCTGGAGCGAGGCTACGCCGTCATTGGCGATCGGCCCGAAGATCACGCGCTTCACCAGCCACAACGTGTAAGAGGCGCCGAGCACCAGGGTCGTACCTGCGAGCACCGCGTACCAGATGTTCGCCTTGAAGCTCGCGATGATCACCAGGAACTCGCCCACGAACCCGGAGGTCGCGGGAAGTCCGGAGTTCGCCAATGCGAACAGCACCATGAAAGCTGCGAACTTCGGCATCGTGTTGATCACGCCGCCGTAGGCGCTGATCTCGCGGCTGTGCAGCCGGTCGTACATCACGCCGACGCACAGGAACAGCGCGCCTGAGATCAGACCGTGCGAGATCATCTGCACCATCGCGCCGTCGATGCCCATGGCCGCGCCCTTGAGCGCGCCGGTATTGGCGTAGATGTCGAAAGCGATGAAGGCGCCGAGCGTGACGAACCCCATGTGCGCGATCGAGGAATAGGCGATCAGCTTCTTCATGTCCTGCTGCACCAGGGCCACGAAGCCGATGTAGACCACGGCGACGAGCGAGAGCGTGATGATGAGCCAGTCGAGCTCGCGGCTCGCATCCGGCGTGATCGGCAGGCTGAAGCGCAGGAAGCCGTAGCCGCCCATCTTCAACATGATCGCGGCCAGGATCACCGAGCCCCCGGTCGGCGCTTCGACGTGCGCGTCCGGCAGCCACGTGTGCACCGGCACCATCGGCACCTTCACCGCGAAGGCGAGCAGGAACGCGAAAAAGATCAGCACCTGCGCCTGCATGCCGAGCGGCAGCGCCTGGAACGATGCGATCTCGTAGTTCCCCGCCTGCAGGTACATATAAATGAGTGCCACCAGCATGCAGACGGAGCCGAGGAACGTGTACAGGAAGAACTTGATGGTCGCGTAAACGCGCCGCGGGCCACCCCACACGCCGATGATGATGAACATCGGGATCAGCATCGCTTCCCAGAACACGTAGAAGAGCAGCGCATCGGCGGCCGAGAACACGCCGTTCATCAGCCCTTCCATGATCAGGAACGAGGCGAAGTACTGCGACACGCGCTTCTCGATCACCGTCCAGCCGGCGATCACAACCAGCACCGTCATCAGAGTGGTGAGGAGGATCAGCGGCATCGCGATGCCGTCGACGCCGAGGTAGTAGTCCGAGTGGAACGAGCTGATCCACGGCGTGCGCTCGACGAACTGCAGCGCCGCGGAGGAGCCGTCAAAGCGCGTGAAAAGCGGGATGCTCGCGCCGAATGTGAGGAGTGATGCGGCAAGCGAGATCCAGCGACCGGCGGCCGCACGGCTCTCGCCGAGCAACAGCACGAGGAGGCCCGCGCCAATCGGCAGCCAGATCAGAAGGCTCAGCAGCCCCACCCCGTTCTGCATGGTTCTCCTTGTTATCGGGTCAGCAGCCAGGCCAGCAGCGCTGACAGGCCGATGATCATTGCGAACGCGTAGTGATACAGGTATCCCGACTGCACGTGACGCACGACCGTGGCGATGAGGCCGATGCCGCGCGCCGAACCGTTCACCACCACACCGTCGATCAGGATCTCATCGCCACCCTTCCAGAAGAGGCGCCCGATGCCACGCGCGAGCGGCGCGATCACGTTCTCGTTGAACCAGTCGAAGTAGTACTTGTTGGTGAGCAGCGTGTAGAGCGCGCGCAGGCGGCGCTCCGCCGCATCGGCCCACGACGGGTTCCTGAGGAAGAACAGGTACGCAGTGACGAAGCCCGCGACCGCGAGCCAGAACGGCCCGGGCGCGAATGCGTGCAAGGCGAAGCTGACAGGCCCGTGGAACTCGCGCGCGATTTCGCCCACGACGTTGTTGTGCTCGAGGACGAAGATCGAGCTGCCGAAATAGTTGCCGAACACCACTGGCGCGACCGTGTAAAAACCGATGATCACGGACGGGATCGCCAGCAGGATGAGCGGCACGGTCACGACCCACGGGCTCTCATGCGGCTTGTGATCGTGAGCGCCGTGCGAGTGATCGTGCGCGTGGTCAGCGTGATCATGACCGTGGCCCGGCGCATCGTGCGCAGCATGTTCGTGGCCGTGCCCGCCGCCAACGACGTCCGCCCCGTGGCCCTCCCCCGCGTGCGCAAAGCGCTCCGGGCCATGGAAGGTCATGAAGATCTGCCGGAAGGTGTAGAGCGCGGTGACGAACACACCGAGCAGCACGCACCAGTACGCGTAGTTCGCGCCCCAGCGATGCGATTCGTGCACCGCCTCGATGATGGCGTCCTTGGAATAGAAGCCGGAGAAGAAAGGAGTGCCCACGAGCGCGAGCGCGCCGATCCACGAAGTGATGGCGGTGATCTTCATGTACTTGAAGAGCCCGCCCATCTTGCGCATGTCCTGCTCGTGGTGGAGCGCGATGATCACCGAGCCTGCGGCGAGGAACAGCAGCGCCTTGAAGAACGCATGCGTCATCAGGTGGAAGATGCCGGCGCTGTACGCCGAGGCTCCGAGCGCTACCGTCATGTAGCCGAGCTGTGAGAGCGTCGAATAGGCGATGACGCGCTTGATGTCGTTGCTCACGATGCCGAGCAGCCCCATGAAGAACGCCGTCGTCGCACCGATCACCAGCACGAAACTCAATGCCGTCTCCGAGTATTCGAAGAGCGGCGACATGCGCGCCACCATGAAGATGCCCGCCGTCACCATGGTTGCGGCGTGGATCAGCGCCGAGATCGGCGTCGGACCTTCCATCGAATCGGGCAGCCAGACGTGCAGTGGCATCTGCGCCGACTTGCCCATGGCGCCGATGAAGAGGCAGATGCAGATCAGTGTCATCGCCGACCAGGTGTGGCCCTGCGCCACCGTGATGGTCTCGGTGGCGAGCTGCGGCGCCTGGCCGAACACCGTCTGGTAGTCGAGCGAGTTGGTGAAAAAGACGACGGCCGCGATGCCGATGATGAAGCCGAAATCGCCGATGCGGTTGACGATGAACGCCTTGAGGTTCGCGAAGATCGCGCTCGGGCGCGTGTACCAGAAGCCGATCAGCAGGTACGAGACGACGCCGACCGCCTCCCAGCCGAAGAACAGCTGCAGGAAGTTGTTCGACATCACCAGCATCAGCATCGAAAACGTGAACAGCGAGATGTAGCTGAAGAAGCGCTGGTAACCGTCGTCGTCCGCCATGTAGCCGACGGTGTAGACGTGCACGCAGAACGACACGAACGTCACGACCACCATCATCAGCGCCGTGAGGCGGTCGATGAGGAAGCCGACTTCGGCCGTGATGCCGTCGCTCACCAGCCAGGTGTAAACCGGCGCGTTGTAGGTCGGCAGCCCGTCGAACAGGATCTGCTTGAGGACGATCACCGACAGAATGAAGGAGACACCCACCGCCCCGATCGTCACGCTATGCGCGCCGACGCGTCCGATCACGCGGCCGAACAGCCCCGCGATGATGGCGGCGGCGAGCGGCAGCAGGACGATGGCGAGCAGGACGTTCGGGTTCATGCGCGGCTAGCCCTGCATCGTGTTCAGTTCTTCGACGTTGATGCTGCGCCGCTCGCGGAACAGCACCACGAGAATCGCGAGGCCGATCGCCGATTCGGCGGCCGCGACCGTGAGAATGAAGAACACGAACACCTGGCCGTCGATGTTGCCGAGAAAGCGCGAGAAGGCGATGAAGTTGAAGTTGACCGACAGCAGCATCAGCTCGATGCACATCAGGAGCAGGATGACGTTCTTGCGGTTGAGGAAGATGCCGGCAACGCTCAGCGCGAACAGGATCGCCGACAGTGTCAGGACATGCGCGAGCGTGATCACGGCGCCTTCTCCGATTCGACCTTGACGATGCGCACGCGGTCTTCACGCCGTGCGGCGACCTGGCGTGCGATGTTCTGCACCTTCTGCCCGGTACGACGCCGCATGGTGAGTGCGATGGCGGCGACGATCGCCACCAGCAGGATCACGGCTGCGATCTCGAACGGATAGACGTACTTCGTATAAAGGAGTGCGCCGAGCGCCTTGGTGTTGCTGTAGTCGACCGGGAGCGGCGGGCTGCCCGCGATCGCCTGCTGCCCGAGCTTCTTCACCCAGATGACATTGATGATCTCCGCGATCATCACGATCGCGACTATCGCGCCCAAGGGTGCGTACCGGGTGAAGCCCTGGCGCAGTTCCTCGAGATTGACATCGAGCATCATCACGACGAAGAGGAACAGCACCATCACCGCGCCGACATAGACGAGCACCAGCACGATCGCCAGGAACTCGGCTTCGAGCAGCAGCCAGATCGCGGCGCTGGTAAAAAACGCGAGCACCAGGAAGAGCGCCGAATGCACCGGGTTGCGCGAGAAAATCACGCCGAGGCCCGCGGCCACGAGCACCGTGGCGAAGGCATAGAAGAGGATTTCTACGAACACGGCATGCCCCAGGCTTCTTCCCGGCTCCTCATCGGTACTTGGCGTCCGCGGCCTTGTCGGCGGCGATCATGGCTTCGTAGCGGTCGCCGACCGCGAGCAGCTTGTCCTTGGTCATGATGTTCTCGCCGCGATTCTCCATGTGGTACTCGTGGATGCGCGTCTCGACGATCGCATCCACCGGGCAGGCTTCCTCGCAGAAGCCGCAATAGATGCACTTGAAGAGATCGATGTCGTAGCGCGTCGTGCGGCGCGTGCCATCCGGCCCCACGTCCGACTCGATCGTGATCGCGAGCGCCGGGCACACCGCTTCGCACAACTTGCAGGCGATGCAGCGCTCCTGGCCGTTCGGATAACGGCGCAACGCGTGCAGGCCGCGGAAGCGCACCGATTGCGGCGTCTTCTCCTCCGGGTACTGCACCGTGATCTTCTTGCGGAAGAAATGTTTCAGCGTGACGCCGAGGCCCTGGAGCATTTCCCAGAGCGTCAGCGTCTTGAGCCAATTGCGAATGGTTGCCATGTCTTACTTCGCCCAGGGGCCGACGCCCACGTACGCCAGCACGCCTTCCACCGCGATCCACACCAGCGTCACCGGGATCAGGACTTTCCAGCCGAGGCGCATGATCTGGTCGTAGCGATAGCGCGGGAACGTGGCGCGCAACCACAGGTACACGAAGATGAAGAAGGCGATCTTGACGGCGAGCCAGAAGAAGCTCGGCTGCGCCAGCCAGGTGCGTGCCGGCAGGTAACCATCGAACGGCGACAGCCAGCCGCCGAAGAAGAACACCCCGGTCAGCGTCGAGATGAGGAACATGTTCGCGTACTCGGGAAGCACGAAGAGCGTGGCGAACGCCGTGCCCGAATACTCGACATGGAACCCGGCAACGATCTCGGACTCGCCTTCGGCTACGTCGAACGGCGCGCGATTGGTCTCCGCGACACCCGAAATGAAATAGACCAGGAACAGCGGGAACAGCCAGAACCAGTTCCACGCGAGGAACCCGCCCTGCTGGGCACGAATGATGGTGGCGAGGTTGAGACTCCCGGCGGCCATCAACACGCCGACGAGCGCGAACCCCATCGCGATCTCGTACGCGACCATCTGTGCGGCGGAGCGCATGGCGCCGAGGAAGGCGTACTTCGAGTTGGTCGCCCAGCCGGCAATCATGATGCCGTACACGCTGGTCGAGGTGAGCGCCAGGATATAAAGGAGTCCCGCGTCGATGTTCGAGAACATGAACTGGGGCGAGAACGGGATGACGGCCCAGGCGCCGATGGCCGCCGCGATCGAGATCAGGGGCGCGATCAGGAACAGAAAGCGCGCGGCGTTCGCCGGCAGGATGATCTCCTTGAGGATCAGCTTGATCACGTCCGCAAACGGTTGCAGGAGGCCGAGTGGGCCGACGCGATTCGGGCCGATGCGCACCTGCATGTAGCCGATCACCTTGCGCTCGACGTAGGTGAGCATCGCCACGCACAGGACGAGCGCGATCACCACCATGATCGCAAGCACCGAGGTGACGATCACTTCGCGCGTGATCTCGGGAAGCGAGTACCAGGTGTTGACGAGCGTTTCCACGGCGCTCAGCTCGCCTTGCCGGCGTTGGCCTGCAGTGCTTCGCGGGTGCGCTGCAGAGCGGGCGCGCGACGTACGATCGCGTCGATGGAATACATCGGCACGTCCGGCACCGGACCCGTCGGGCGCGAACCGTTGAGCTTGCGATTCGCCTGCAATCTCTCATCCGCACGCGCATCGCGGCTCAGCCTCTTGACCTCATCGCGCACGGCTTCCGAGGTGTTGTAGTCGAAGCCCGGAAGATTCAGCAGATTTCCGAGCACGCGCAGGACCTTCCAGCCCGGCCGGCATTCGCCGACGGGCTTCGCGGCGCCCGCGAAGCTCTGCCAGCGTCCCTCGAGACTCACGTAGGTTCCCGAGGTCTCGGCGAAGGTTCCGATCGGCAGCAGGATTGTCGCGTTGCGTGCCACGGCCTCACTCATGTAGGGCGTCAGCGCGATCACGCAATCGGCGCCGCGCAAGGTCTGCGCTGCGAAGCTGACGCTGAGATCGTGGTCGACGTCGATGCCGCCGACCAGCACGTACGCCTTGAGAGTCGACTCCAGCATCTGGCGCGTGTTGAGCCCGGGCTCCGACAACACGGCGCCACCCACACCTCGATGTGGCAGCGCCCCCGCGAGGTGTGCGCCCGCTGCGTTCGCGCCTTCCGCCAGGTAGCCGAGCCTCGCGCCGCTCAGCTCCGAGAGCGCGGCAGCAAGTTGACGCAGATCCGCGAACGCCGGGTGACGCAGTGCGAGCGCGCCGAGCCAGATCACGCGTCGCTCGCCGGCCAGCAACGCCTCGGCAATGGCGCGATGCTCTTCGGTGACCTTCGCAGCGGAGACGATTGCCTCGACATTCGCCGAAACGCTCTTGCCGGCTTTCGCGGCAGCTGCGGCGACCACCGCCGCGAGCGCATCGACCATCTGCGCACCTTCCGCCACGGCGTAACCCGCCACGGGGAACAGGTATTCGTAGCGGCGCGGATTCACGAAAGCGACGCGCGCCCCGCCCTTCACAGCCGCCTTGCGAATGCGGTGTGCCAGGAGCGGGACCTCGCGGCGCAGGTTGCTGCCGATGATGAGCGCGCTCTGCAACTGCTCGATGTCGGCGATCGCGACGCCGAGCGCTGGAAGTGCGGGATCCGCCTCCGTGTCGCGAAAGTCCTGCTGGCGCAGGCGATGATCGATGTTTCCGCACTCGATGCCGCGCATCAGCTTCTGCAGCAGGTACAGCTCCTCGATCGTGCAGGAGGGTGAGGCGAGCACACCGATCGCATCGGGCCCGTGCCGTGTGCTGATGTCGCGCAGCGCTACGGCCGCCTGCTCGAGCGCGCTTTCCCAGTCGAGCGCTTGCCAGGTGTCACCGCGACGGATCATCGGCGTCTGCAACCGATCCTCCGCGTAGATGCCCTCGTAGCTGAAACGATCGCGATCGGAGATCCAGGTCTCGTTGATCGCCTCGTTGTGGCGCGGCACGATCCGCATCAACCGGCCGCGCAGCGAGTGCCCGAACAGGTTGCTCCCCATGCCGTCATGCGGCGACACCAGCGCGTGCTGCGTCATTTCCCAGGCACGCGCGCGATAGCGGAACGGCTTGCTGTTGAGCGCACCCACCGGGCAGAGGTCGATGATGTTCCCTGAGAGCTCGTGATCGACGCTGCGCTCGATGAAGGTGCCGATCTCCATCCACTCACCACGCCCGGTGGTGCCGAGCTCCTGGATGCCCGCGATTTCCTGCCCAAAGCGCACGCAGCGTGTGCACTGGATGCAGCGGGTCATGTCGGTGGAAACGAGCGGCCCCAGGTTCTTGTCCTTGACCACGCGCTTGCGCTCGTTGAAGCGCGAGACATCGCGGCCGAAGCCCATCGCGAGATCCTGCAGCTCGCACTCCCCGCCCTGGTCGCAGATCGGGCAGTCGAGCGGATGATTGATCAGCAGGAATTCCATCGTCGCCTTCTGCGCGGCGATCGCGCGTGGCGACTTGGTGAAGACCTTCATGCCTTCCATGACCGGCGTGGCACAGGCGGGCGCGGGCTTGGGCGCCTTCTCGACCTCGACCAGGCACATGCGACAGTTCGCGGCGACCGTGAGTTTCTCGTGGTAGCAGAAGCGCGGGATGTAGATGCCGGCCGCGTCCGTGACCTGCATGATCATCGCGCCCTTCTTCGCCTTGAGCGCGACGCCGGTCACCGAGGGCATGAAGGTGTTCACCAAGTCGCCGCGCGCCATCGGCGCGCAGCGGGCGGTGATGGAGTTCCTGCTCATCAACCATCCGCTCGACTGCCCGATCTGCGATCAGGGTGGTGAGTGCGAGCTGCAGGATCTCGCGGTGGGATTCGGGCGGGACATCTCCCGCTACACGGAGCGCAAGCGTTCCGTTCAGGACGAGAATCTCGGGCCGCTGATCGCCACTGACATGACCCGCTGCATCCATTGCACGCGCTGCATCCGCTTCACGGAGGAGATCGCCGGCTACCAGGAGCTCGGCATGATCGGCCGCGGCGAGCAGATGAAAGTGCGGGTGGCCGTCGAGCAGACCGTGCAGCACGAGATGTCGGGCAACGTCATCGACCTGTGCCCGGTCGGCGCGCTCGTGTCGAAGCCGTATCGTTTCAGCGCTCGCGCTTGGGAAATGACCTCGCATGCGCTCGTGTCTCCGCACGACGGGCTGGGCACCAACGTGTACGCGCACGTCCTGCGCGGCAAGCTCATGCGCGTGGTGCCGCGTGAGAACGAAGAGATCAATGAAACCTGGATCGCGGATCGCGATCGCTTCAGCTACGAGGGCGTGTACAGCCCCGAGCGCCTGAC
>DATFRO010000081.1:0-16885 GCA_035263105.1 Steroidobacteraceae bacterium
CGCCGGCGGCTGGACGCAGGAGCGACAGACGCTCGCGCGGCCGCAAGTGGTGGCGGGCAAGGAAGGCGCGGCCTCGCGGTCGGCTCCGGCGAGCTCGCCGGCCGCAAGTCCGTCCACGGCGGGTGCGCTCGAGATTCGCCCGCCGATCATGGGCACCTTCTATCGCGCGCCGCAGCCCGGCGCCGCGCCGTTCGTGGAGGTCGGTTCGCGTGTTGCGCCCGAGACCGTGGTCGGCATCGTCGAAACCATGAAGCTGATGAACTCGGTGTACGCCGGCGCGCACGGCACCGTGATCGAAATCTGTGCGGCGAACGGCGAGCTCGTCGATGCCGAGCGCGTGCTCATGCGGCTGGCAAAGCCATGAGAATGCAACGTGTGCTGATCGCCAACCGCGGCGAGATCGCAGTGCGCATCATCCGCACCTGCAACGAGCTCGGGATCGAAACGATCCTCGCCGCGTCCGAAGCCGATGTCGAATCCGTTCCCGCACGCCTCGCCGATCGCACGGTCTGCATCGGGCCGCCGCAGCCGGCTCGCAGCTATCTCGATGTGGAGGCCGTGGTCGGTGCCGCGGTCTCTGTGCGCGCGGATGCACTGCATCCCGGCTACGGTTTCCTTGCCGAGAACTCGCGTCTTGCGCGCCGCTGCGCAGAAGCTGGCGTCACGTTCATCGGTCCGACGCCCGAGCAGCTCGATGCGCTCGGCGACAAGCTGCGCGCGCGGCAGCACGCGCTCGATGCAGGACTGCCGATATTGCCTGGCCAGGCGGTCGCCAGCCTCGCTGAAGCCCAGGATCTCGCGCACAGGATCGGCTGGCCGATTCTCATCAAGTCGGTCGGTGGCGGCGGCGGACGCGGCTTGAAGCCGGCGCGCGATGCGACGCAGCTCAGTGCGCTTCTCGATCTCGCGATGGCCGAGGCGCATGCCGCGTTCGGCGACGCGCGCGTCTACCTGGAGCGGCTCGTCGAATCGGGCCGGCATGTGGAAGTCCAGATCCTGGGCGATGGCGTCGAAGTGATTCACCTCGGCGATCGTGACTGTTCGGTACAGCGCCGCTACCAGAAGCTCATCGAGGAAGCGCCCGCGCCCGACCTGCCGGCGCAGGTGCGAGCGGCGATGCACGCGGCCGCGGTTCGCCTCGGCCGGCACCTTCGCTATCGCGGTCTCGGCACGGTCGAGTTCCTGTTCGATCGCGTGCGCCAGGAGTTCTATTTCCTCGAGATGAACGCGCGCATCCAGGTGGAACACCCGGTGACCGAGGCGATTACCGGTCTCGATCTCGTCGCGCAGCAGATCGCGGTGGCGCAGGGACAGCGCCTGGCACTGACCCAGGAGGAAGTCGAGTTCCGCGGTCACGCGCTCGAATGTCGCATCACCGCCGAAGACTGGCGACGCGACTTTGCACCGTCACCCGGACGCATCACCTCGGCGGTGTTTCCGGCCGGTGAGCACGTGCGCGTCGACACGCATATCGAGCATGGATCGACGGTGCCGCCGTTCTACGATTCGCTCCTCGCGAAGATCGTCGTGCACGGTCGCGACCGTCCGCAAAGCGTTGAGCGCATGCGCCAGGCGCTTGCCAACTGCCACATCGCGGGCGTCGCGACAAACGTGGAGCTGCATGCGCAACTGCTTGAGGATCCGGAGTTCTTCAGCAGCGCGCCGGATACCGCGACTCTGGGACGATGGCTCGCGCGGCGGCCCGCGTGAGCGCGCCCCGCCGCCGCGGTGTTACGCTCCATATCGAGTTTTCGTTCAGTCATGGTTGAGTCTGGACTCGGCAAACCACGGCTAGATATGTCGCGACGAGAACTACCAGTGGCGAGCCGCGCCTGCCACACAGGTCAGCGGCCGTGTGAAGCCACGGATCGAACCGGACGCAACACCGAGGGGGGGATCATCCACGGGTGCGTCACCTGAGCGCCCGCACCTTGCGGGCGCTGTTGTTTCAGGCGGAGATTCCACATGGCCGAAGTCGAGCTGATCGCATCGTACTGGACGCTGTCGGGCGGCGCCCTGCCCCACACCGACAAGGAATACAGCACTTTCGATTTCAAGGACCGCGTCGCCGCGGCGGCGCAAGCCGGCTTCAAGGGCATCGGCATCTGGCATGCGGATCTCGCCCACATCCTCGAGCGGCGCACGCTCGCCGAGATGCGGCGCATCCTCGACGATCACGGCATCAAGTACGTCGAGCTCGAGTTCCTCTACGACTGGTTCCTCGACGACGAGCGGCGCAGGAAGTCCGATGCGCAGCGTCACTTGCTGCTCACCGCGGCGGAGGCGCTCGGTGCGCGCCACGTCAAGGTCGGCGATTTCTTTCGCGAGGAATGCGCGACGCCGCGGCTCATCGAGGAATTCGCGCAGCTGTGCCGCGACGCCGGCGAGTACGGCACCAGCATCGTCTACGAGATGATGCCGTTCTCGAGGATCGATTCGCTCGAAGCGGTGCGCGAGCTGGTGGAAGGCGCGAGCGCGCGCAACGGCGGAGTGATCTTCGACCTCTGGCACATCGTCAAGCTCGGCATTCCCTTCGAGAGCGTGGCGCGCTTCCCCAGGCAGTACTTTTCCGGCGTCGAGCTCAATGACGGTTACCTGAAGTCGCCGGCCGGGATGGACTTCCGCGAGGAGACCACCGGCCATCGCAAGTTCTGCGGCACGGGCGAGTTCGACGTGAAGGGTTTCGTCAAGGCGCTGCAGGGCTCACCCTACCGCGGCCCCATCGGCATCGAAGTGTTGTCCAAGGAACTGCGCAGCTGGCCGCTCGACAAGGCCGTGACCACCGCCTACGACACGACGATCGCGCAGTTCAGCTGATCAGAAGAACAGCTTCACTCGCATGTCGATGATGTTCGCATCCGCTTGCGGCTCATCGCCCGGCAGGTCGCGCTCCCAGTCTCGCTGGTAGAGGAGCTCGACCCGGCAGCCGCTGTTGATGCGATAGCCGAGGCCGGCACGCGCGCGTGCCTTTGAAGTGAAGCGCTCCTCGAGCTCATCGGAGAGCGCCCAGTAGTACTCGACGTCGAACAGGCCGTAGAGCGTGCCGTCCTGCGACATGTCCGCATTGTTGATGCCGCCTTTCGTCTCGAACCGCATCCGCAGGCGCCAGTCGTCGTCGGTGCCTCCGCCATTGCTGTACCAGAACGTGCGATGCTCGAGCCGTGTCAGCACGGCCAGGCTGATGCGGCCGAGGCCCTGCGTGCTGCGGTCCATCATCTCGCGCAGGTTGTGCAGCAGGTTGACCCGCACGCCGATGCGCTCCGTGAGCTCGGTCGTGTCGACATCCTCGAACTGGTGCGTGTAGCCGCCGACGATCTCGCCGACGAGATCGAATGAGCGGTTCGGGTAGTACTCGAAGATCTGCTTGACGTCGAGATTTCTCCACGCATCACCCCCGGACACGAGCACCTTGGGCTCGATGTCGGTCTCCATCCCCCAGCGCTCTCCTATGTCGAAGCCGAGGATGAGGTTGCCCCAGAGCTGGGTCTCGCTCTCGCCAAAGGCGCACGGCGCCTGCGCAATCACGCCGGCCAGCAGGACCGCCTGGAGCAGGACACGGCGCAGGGGATGAATGCCGCTCTTGATGGCGCTGTCGTTCAACTCACACTCGCGAGCTATTCGGTAATGACCCGATCGGCCCATTCGACCATCGCAACGAAGATAGCCGGGCTGCCGAGTTTCGCCGCGTAGTTCGCGAGGTCCTGCTCCGTGACGCCGCGCGCACGCGAGCAGGCGCCGCATGCGTAGATCTGGATCTTGCGTTCGACGACCTTCGCCAGGATCTCGCTGAGCGGCGGCCAGCCCACCGGAACGACCGCACCGGCCACGGACTTGCGCATCAGCGAGACGGCTTCGCCGAGCAGGAAGATCTGCACCTCGTGCCCGGCCTCCGCGAGCGCGTGGCCGTGCAGGAACGGAAACGCCGCCTTGGTCGGGTCATCCGAGCCCCAGGCGCTTTTCATCATGATCTTGAGCGGCTTTTTCGTTTCCTGCGCCACGGCCGTTGCCGCCGCCAGGAACGGCAGTGCGCCGAGTTGTCTCAGGAAGTTTCGGCTTGCCATGAGTGTGCTCCGCGCGTGCGGTGTGGGGATCTCAGAGTCGCGGCGCGATTTTTTCCATGGCCTGCGCCGAGGTGAGGACAGGATACACCTCGAACTCCACGA
This sequence comes from Steroidobacteraceae bacterium, assembly GCA_035263105.1. Taxonomy (GTDB): domain Bacteria; phylum Pseudomonadota; class Gammaproteobacteria; order Steroidobacterales; family Steroidobacteraceae; genus DATBVX01. The sequence goes on from DATFRO010000081.1 coordinate 4,164, forward strand.
GGTCGCTCCAGTTCGCCATCCACTCCTCGAGCAGCGCGCGGTCGTCGGTCTCCATCACCTGGTAGCAACGCTCGAGCTTCTCATCCACCCAGCTCGCGACGTAGTTGACGCCCGCCGGCGCGAGGCGGCCGCGATCACGGAAGCGCCGGTACACCGGCACTGCATCACCATTCTTGAAGCGCTCGATCACAAGGTAGGCGCGTGACATCGACGACCTCCATCCGGACGCGTTCGCAGCGGCGGCGCTGCGCGGTCCACGCGCGCATTGTATGGCGAGTCAGTCGCGGAGAATCAGCAGGAAGAGGAGCGAGCCCAACGCGATCAGCTGCAGGCCGAAGCGGATCGCATGGCCGAGCTCCCACGTGGTGCGCAGGTTCGCCCAGTTGGCGGGCGGCGACAGCGCGGAGGCGGCGGCGAACTGGCGGTTGACCGGCTCGACCACCATGAAATAGACGACGGGAAACGCGAGCAGCAACGCGGTCAACGCCACCAGCGCCAGCAGCAGGTCCAGCTGCTGGTTGCGGATGAGGATCGTCAGCACGAGCGTGGCGAGAATCGCCGCCGGCTCTATCAGGCCGCCGACCCTCGGCGGCCGCCACGAGGCATAGAGCGTGTTTTGCACCGCCACGTAGAGCGGCGCCTCGTAGCGCATCTTCGCCGTGCTCTGCAGCACGTGAGCAAACGCCAGCCCGGTCAGCAGTGCGACCAGCAACACGGTCACGAACTGCCACAGTTCGATCAGCATCACGGGTTCCTCCATGAACCTCGGACACAGCCTTCAGTGTCTTTGATTTCTTGACCGCTGCGGCGAGTCAACGTTCACGGAGCAGGATCCTGTCGACGAAATCGCGGCAGCGGTTGCGGCCGCGCCAGCGGTCTGTCAGTCGTGGATGTCAGCGTTTCGCCGCAGCAGCAACTCGCGCAGGATCGAGCGGTGGCAGCGCGACTCGTCCGCGCAGTAGCAACCGACCGAGAAATTCGCGTGATGGGACAGCGCGGCCAGCAGGTCCAGGTCCCGGCTCGCCTGCGGCGCTTTCATTTCCGCGAGGAACCGCCGTTTGAAGGTGCGCCAGGATTTTTCGTCGTCTGCCGCCTGCGCCTTCTTCACCAGCGCTTCGCTCGGCGAGAGGTTGGGATACCAGACGTCGTAGATGTTCTTCGCGGCGTAGTCTTCTTTTCGCACGCCGCGCGGCGGTCGACGCACCGTGCCGATCCTCAGCCCCTCGCCACTCGCTCTCGGGCTGCCGAGCCTGACGATGCGGACGGACATGTCAGTCGGGAAAACTGTAGACCACGCCGATCTTCGGCGACCAATCCATGCCGTGAGAAGTCAGCCCGAATCCGCTGTTCAGCTTGAGCACGATGGAGGGACTCAAGTGCCACTGCACTTCGCCGACCAGACTGTACTCGTCCCCTTCCAGCACCTCCACCGCTCCATATACGGTCAATCCCGGCGCCAGCCGCTTGAGATACTCGACCGCAACTTCGCCCCAATCGAGTTCCGAGGCCGACCCGAAGTCGTATTCGAGGCCCATGCGAAACGTCATCGTGCCCCATTCGTAGCCCCGAACCACACCCGCACCGGCGATCCCGACCCAGTCCGCGGTACCGATCAGGTGCTTCGAGGAGTCGTGCGGCACCAACGCACCGACGTAACTGAACACTTCGGGTCGCCGCTCGCTCTCCTCGAGCATGCGCCAGTCGAGGCGCATCCGGACGTCCCCGAGCCCGGATTCCTTCAGTTCATTGGGCATGCCGGAAAGATCTTCGTCGGCCTTCTGCAACGAGGCGCGACTCGCGGCCGCTTCCAGCTCGAGCACAAGGTCATCGTCCAATCCGTACGCGACCAGCACGTCGGCACTGCTGTCCCAGTAGTTGCCCTTGAATTCTCCCGGTGCGGAGAAACCGAATTCGTTCGGGTCGTATTCGAACTCGTTGTCACGGTTGTAAAGGAACTCGAGCGAGGTGAGGAGCTCGCCCTCGCGCACGTAGGTGCTGGCGAGCGAGGTCGGAACGCCGCCCTCGCGGTCCTGCAGGCGCGGCGACGCGGCATCGAGTTTCGCGTCGTCCGCGTCTTCCTTGTCGTCAGTGCCCGCTGCCAGCACCGGCACCGCGACGGCACTCAAGAAGCATGCAAACCCGATGTTCCGGAAGAATGTCCTTTGCCGCATGAACAGGACCTCCCTGCCTGGAGGTTGCGTGACGCCAGGGAGGATCCGTAGCGGGCTCCGCTACTGGTTTGGACGTTCGCCGCCGGAAAATCTGTCGCGGCCTTGCGGCCGCGGACGCTCAGCGCGCGGTCACCCTTGGGGTTGCGCAGCCGCGATCTTCGCGAGCAACGCCTCTCTGCGCTGCAAGCTCTCCGCCGGCCAGAGCTGCTTGCGATCGTAGTACTCGGGCACCGCCGGCGTGTCCCGCGGCAGCACCACCCACGGCTGCTTCGACGCCGTAAAAATATGAATATCGGGCGGCAGCCGCTCCGGTTCATCGAGCGTGCCGACGCGCACGAAGCGCACGGCCGGGCCCGCCCCCGCGTAATGACTCCACACGGCGATGTAACACTTCGGGCAACGCGCGATCTTCTGTCCCTTGCCGCTCGCCGACGGTGTGTCGACGACCACGGGCTCGGCCGCGAGCAGGCGCACGCGCTCGGTCTCGATCATCGCGTTCAACACGAAGGCCGAGCCGGTTTCGCGCTGGCACCAGCGACAGTGACAGCAATGGACGAAGAGCGGGCGTGATTCGAGGCTGTAGCGCACGTGGCGGCAGTCGCAACCGCCCGCGAGTGGGTAGGTATCCGTGGAAGACATGCGAACCTCCAGCTCAGCTGCCGGAGGCGATTATCGCGGATCAGGCGGCGTGAATCCGCAACGGCAGCTTCGCCGGACCGTGCCCGATCGTCGTCATCCAGGGTTCGGGCTCGCCCGCCGGTTCGAAGCGCTCGATATGCGTGATCAACGCACCGAGGAGCGCGTCGGCTTCGAGCAGCGCCAGGATTCGTCCCACGCAGGCGTGAATGCCGTAGCCCCAGCCGAGATGCCCGCGCAGGTCACGCCGGAGGTCGAAGCGCTCGGGCTCCGGCCACTTGCGCGGATCGCGATTGGCGGCGGCGAACATCAGGCCGCAGCGCTCGCCTTTCGGAATCACGTAGCCGTCGAACTCGACGTCGCGCATCGCGATGCGCCCTGCCATGCGCGAAGGCGAATCCCAGCGCAGGCTCTCTTCGAACGCCGGCCGTGCCAGCGACGGCTCCGCGCGCAAGGCGCGATATTGATCCGGGAACAGGCTGAAGGCGCGCATCGCGGTCGACAGCGTCATGACCGTCGTGTCCGCGGCGGCCGACAGCAGGATGCCCACGAGAAGCTTCGCCTCGTCCTGCGTGATCTGGCCGCGATCGGCAGCCAGGAACATCTGCATGCCGAGGCCTTGCGGATCGAGATTCTCGCGATTGCAGCAGCGGTCGACCCATTCGATCACCGGGCCGACGTTCTCCATCGCTTCCTGGAACATCTCGTTCTGCGGACCGAGCGTCGCCCACACCATGTGGCCGAACGCAGTGAGATTCTCACGCCCTGCCTCGGGCAGGCCCAGCAGGTCCGGCAGCACCTTGTAGACAAACGGTCGCGAAATCATCGCGACGGCATCGATGGTCGCGCCGCTGCGCTCCTTCACCTCGCGCAGCAGCGCATCCGCCGCAGCGTTGAATGCTGTCGCCATCTGCGCCAGCGCGCGTGGCGACAGCGCGGCGGCGATCACCGGGCGCACCGCGGTGTGTCGCGGCGGATCATCCGTGAGCAGGATTTCGGGGCGCACTGAATTGGGGTCGTGCCAGGGTCGCGACTTCGAAGAGAAGGCCTGCCAGTCCTTGAGCCCGTCCGACACGTGCTGGTGGCGCGCCACCATGGTGATGTTCTCGCGCGCGAGCTTGACGACCGGTGCCATCTCGCGCAGCCGATCGTCCACGGCACGCGCATCGCGCACCGCAGCGCTGTTGAAGATGTCCTCGTGCAGAACGGGCGTGGCGTGCGTCATGTTCGCTTGCGATCGGTGGTTCTCAGTTCGCGGCGGCGATGCCGCCGTCGACGTGCAGGATCTCGCCGTTGATGAAAGACGCCTCGGGGCTCAGCAGGAAGGCAACCGCTTCCGCGTTGTCGTCTTCGTGCCCCAGGCGGCGCAGCGGAATGGTGCGTGCGCGCCGCTCGTATTCCGCCTTGTCGTTGAGGCCCATCGCCCCGGGTGTGGGCACGGAGCCGGGTGCCACCGCATTCACGCGCACCTTGCGCGGCCCGAGCTCGGCGGCGAGTGTCTTGGTCAGCGTGACGATCGCGCCTTTCACCAGGCTGTAGACCGCGGTATTCGGGAACCCACGCTCGGCGACGGGCGAAGCCATGTTGATGATGGCGCCGCCGCGGTCGGCATCCATGTGCGCGAGCAGCAGCTGCGCACCAAAGATCGAGCCCTTGATGCCGATCCCGAGCATGCGATCGAGCACCTCGTCGCTCACCTTCTCGATCGGCTCGTAGCGCAGCAGCATCGCGTTGTTGACGACCGCATCGATGCGTCCGCACTCGCCGGCGAACTGCGCCGCGGCGCGGCTGAACGCCTGCTGATTCGAAACATCGACCGCATACGCGTAAGCCTTGCCGCCCGCATGGCGAATCGCGGTAGCGGCCTCCTGGCACGTCGCACCATCGATGTCGAGGAGCGCGACTTTCGCGCCGCAGCTCGCGAGCTTCGCCGCGACCGAGCGACCGAGACCACGCCCTGCCCCCGTGACCAGGATCGACTGCGCGCTGAGATCGTGCTGGATCGCCATGGGTGCTACTTCAGAGCGAGCTTCCAGGCCTTGCCGTCGCGCACGATCCAGCCCGAGCTGGGATCGCAGAAGTGGCTGCCGATGATCATCACCTTCTGGTCCGCGTACTTGTCGACGAACGCGCGCCGCGTTTTCGCGCCCTGCTCCTTGTCCATGTCGAAGTTGCCGTGAATCTCGGGCGCGGCGAGCTGGATCGGGTGATGCATCATGTCGCCGGTGATGATCGCCTCCTCGCCCTTCGACTTGATGTGCACGCTCACGTGCCCGGGTGTGTGACCCGGCGTCGGCTCGAGCCACACCTCGTCGGTGATCTTGTGGTCCGGACCGACCAGCTTCTCGAGCTTCGCATTCACTATCGGGTCGATCGAGTCGACCAGGTGATCGACGTTGTGATAGCCGCCGGTGTCTTGCAGGTGGCGCCAGTGCTCGTATTCCTGCTTGCCGAAGAGGTACTGCGCTTTGGGAAACGTCGGCACCCACTTGCCGTTCACTTTCTCGGTGTTCCAGCCGACGTGATCGAAGTGCAGGTGCGTGCACAACACCGTGTTGATGGTCTCACGCGGGAACCCCGCGGCCTTCAGGTCATCGAGGAACGAGGTCTGCAGATTGCAGAACACCGGGTACTCGCGCGCCCGGTCGTTGCCGATGCAGGTGTCGATCATCACGCGCTTGTCGCGCGAGCGCAGTACGAAGCACTGGAAGGAGATCAGCATCTTCCCGGCCGGCGTCGCGAAGTGCGGCAGGAGCCACGGGAACTTCTGCACGTATTCGGCCTTGCCGTCCGGGAGCAGCATCGCGATGTCGTCTTCCCAGTTGTTCACTTCAACGATACGCGCCACCTCGACGTCGCCGATCTTCCAGTGCCGGATGTGTTCTTTGGCCATGACTGTCCCCCGATCTCCTAGTGCAATTCGAACGGCGGCGGCGCCGGAATGCCGCGCATCATATCCGCCGCCTTCTCCGCGACCATCACCACCACCGCGTTGGTATTGCCGCCGACCACGCGCGGGAATACCGAGGCATCCACGACCCGCAGCCCCTCCACGCAATGCACGCGCAGCTGCGAATCGACCACCGCATTCGGGTCCGAGCCCATCCGGCAGCTCCCGACCGGATGATGCACCGTCGCCGCGACCCGGCGCACGTATTCGCTCAGGCCTTCCGCCCCCTGCACGCCTGGCCCGGGTTGCACCTCGACGGCACGATAGCGCGCGAACGCAGGCGCCGCGATGATCCGGCGTGAAAGCTCCAGGCCGCGTAACGTCGGCGCGAGATCGGCAGGGTCACCCAGGAGGTTCGGGTCGACCAGCGGAGCTTCGCGCGGATTCGTGCTCGCGAGCGTGACGCGCCCACGGCTCTTCGGATACAGGTGCACGACGCTGAGTGCGAAGCCGTGCCCCAGGGGAAACGGAAAGGTGTTCGGGTTGCGGCGCGCGGGCTGGAACACGATCTGCAGGTCCGGCCGATCGAGTTCCTCGGCGGAGCGGACGAAAGCGTTGGCCTCGAACACGTTGCTCGCGAGCGGTCCGCCGCGAAACAGCGCGTACTGCAGCAGGTTGAGCGCACCACGTGGCGCGGCACGCCACGAAATGCCGTACGACTCGCTGTTCTGCATCTCCATGAGAATCCCGGCCGCCAGGTGATCGTGATAGTTGGCGCCGACGCCCGGCAGCGAATACTTCACCTCGATACCGAGCTTGCGCAGCGCTTCGCCATCACCGATGCCCGAGAGCATCAGCACCTGCGGTGACTGCACGGCGCCCGCGCAAATCACCACCTCCCGCCGCACGTACACGCGCACCGTCTCATTGCCCCGAAGGAAATCGACGCCAACCGCGCGACCGTTCCCGATCAGCACGCGCTTCGCGAGCGCATCCGTGTGGACGGCGAGGTTGTCGCGCGAGCGTGCCGGGCGCAGGTACGCGACGGCGGTCGAATCGCGCCGGCCGTTGCGGATCGTGCCCTGGCGCGGTCCGTAGCCTTCGGGATTCGGCCCGTTGAAGTCATCGCAGCGCCGGAAACCCAGCGAGCGCATCGCTTCGAGGTATGCCGCGATCATCGGGTTGGGCTTCGGGATGTGACTCACGCGGATCGGCCCGTCGGCGCCGTGATAGGGCGAACCGACGTACGAGTCGTTGCTCTCCGAGCGGATGAAGTACGGCAGCACCTCGCGATAGCTCCAGCCGGGATTGCCCATCGCCACCCAGTCCTCGTAGTCCTTCGGCTGGCCGCGGAAGTAGACCATGCCGTTGATCGAGCCGGAGCCGCCGATCACATGGCCGCGCGGTATTGGAATGCGCCGATCGTTGAGGTTGGGCTGCGGCACGGTCAGGAAGCGCCAGTTGAGCTTCGGCTGCACGATGGCGGCGCCCACCGTTGCGGGAATGTGGATGAAGGGGTGGCTGTCTTCGCCGCCCGCCTCGAGCAGGCACACCGAACTGCTGCGATCCTCGGACAGCCGCGCCGCGAGCACGCAGCCCGCGGTGCCGGCACCGACGATCACGTAGTCGAAGGTATCAGGCATTCAGGTCGCCGCGGCCACCGCCAGGTCCGACAGGCGCTCCCAGCGCTCGAGGTTGACGTCCGAGTTCATCACGCCAGTCGAGAGTCCCACGAAGGTCATGTCGAGCTTCGGATCGATCCAGAAGATCGTGGTGCCCGCGCCGTGATTGCCGAAGGTCTCGGGCGAAGTCAGCGTGCCGAAGAGCGCGTGGCCCATGCGATCGCCGCGCAGCGTGAAGCCGAGGCCGATGTAGGCCGGCAGCACTTCCCAGCCGCGCGACTCGAAGATCTTGCGATAGAGCTCGTTCGGCTTGTCGCCGGTCCAGCAGGTGTGAGCGCGCTCGATCATGGTCGGCGAGAGGATGCGTGCGCCATCGAGCTCGCCGCCGCGCCTCAGCATCTCGGCAAAGCGATACATATCAGCCGCGGTCGAGACCATGCCGACCCAGGGCATTTCCGCCTTCTCTTCGGAGAAGGCACCGTTGGGTCCGAGGTTGCTGTGCCCGAGGTGCTGGGTCGGAGAGTTGCCGCGAAACTCCGGGAACAAGTGACGCTTGCGCAGGTCCTTGCGCAGGCCGATGGAGCTGTCCCTCATGCCGAGCGGCTTGAGCAGGTCCTCCTCGACGATCTGCCGGTAGGAGCGCTTGCGCTTGTCGATGCGCCGCAGGACATCACCCAGCAACGCGTGATGCACGATCGGCGCGTAGCGCACGCCGAGACCCGGCGCTTCCATCGGCACGATGTTCTTGCAGATCTCCGCGATCACTTCATCGAGCACGTCGATGAACATGCCCTCGCGCGCGGAATAGACGCTCGGCAGGCCCGAGGAGTGCGTCAGCAGGTGGAAGATCGTGATCTTCTCGCGGCCGTGGCCGGAAAATTCCGGCACGAGCGTCGAGATCGGCGTCGCGAGCGAGAACTCGCCGCGCTCGATCGCGCGTAACACCAGCACCACCGTGATCGCCTTGGTGACCGAGAACAGGCTGAACACCGAATCCTTCTTCACCGGGCGCTTGCGCGCCGGGTCCGCGTAGCCAACGGCTTCGTGCAAGGAGAGCTTGCCGTGCCGGCCGATCGCGATCTGCATGCCGTAGTAGCGGTCCTGCGCCATGTCCTCATGCACGACGTCCATGAGGCGCGCGAGCCGCGCCGCGTCCATGCCATTCACACTCTTTCTCTTAGGTGCACGCTTCACTTCGCCTTCCCCTGGAGTTTTGCGACGTAGAAGCTGTCCATGTACTCGCGCAACCGGTACACCTTGCCGTCCTTCACCTCGATCGCGAACGCGTAGAGGTTGTCGTACGGACGCCCATCGGTGAAAGTTCCCATGCCGTGCGCCTCGCCGATGACGAGATTACCCTGCGATGCGACCGAGGTGATGGTCACCTTGGGATCGCCCGGCTTGAACATGCCACGCACCGGCGCGAGGAAATCATCGATGATCTCCTTCTTGCCGCGGTGTGTGCCTTCGCCCGCAATACCCTTGACCATGACTTCCCAGGCCGCCTCGGGATGAAACGCCGCCCAGATCTTCTCCAGGTTGCCGCTGCTCAGCGTCTCGAAGAAATTGAGGAAGACGCGCTCGTTCTCGTTCGTTGCCTTGACCATGGTGGCTCCCCGTTTCAGCGTGCTGCATCGATTTCGGCGAACGCCTCGCGCGCAATGCGCACCGAGTCGATGCCGGCGGGCAAGCCGCAGTAGATGGCGACTTGCAGAAACACTTCGCGGATTTCCTCGCGCGTGACCCCGTTGGCGAGCGCGCCCTTCACGTGGATCTTGAGCTCGTGCGGCCGGTTCAAGGCGCTGATCATCGCGAGGTTGATGAGGCTGCGCTCGCGACGCTCCAGGCCCGGCCGGCTCCAGATCGTTCCCCAGCAGTACTCAGTCGCGAGCTCCTGCATCGGGCGGCTGAAGTCATCCGCGCCGGCCAGCGATTTCTCGACGTACTCCTTGCCGAGCACGGCCTTGCGGATCTCGAGTCCGCGCTTGAAGAGTTCCTCGTTCATGTCTCGCTTCCTCGCTTTGAAGAGATCTCACAGCCGGCGCGCTCTTCGAGCGTGCGGGCGACACAGGTGCAATCCGAGTCGGCGCCGAATCGCTGGTTGGTGGCGGCGAGCAGCTCCTGCACCGCCGCACCGACGTTCATCGGCACGCCGAGCGCAGCCGCTTCCTCGAGACACAGGCGCACATCCTTCAGTGCGAGCCCGGTCGAGAAGCCGAAGTCGAAGCCGCGCGTCAGCACGTGCTTCGGAAACTTGTCGGATGAAGCCGTGTTCCTGCCGCTCGATGCGTTGATGACGTCGAGCATCAACTGCGGATCCACGCCGGCTTTAACACCCATCGCAAGCGCCTCGGCCGTGATCGCGATGGCGGCCTGCGACATCAGGTTGTTCGCGAGCTTGAGCGTCTGGCCGAGCCCGGGCTTTTCGCCGACGAAGAACAAACGTCCGAGATGCTTGAGCACTGGCTCGACTTCCTCGAACACCTGGCGCGGACCTGAAACCATCAGCGCGAGCGTGCCGGCGCGCGCGCCCGCGATACCGCCGCTCACCGGCGCATCGAGCGCCTGGATGCCGCGCTCGTGCAGGGCGCGATCGATGACGATCGCCGCGGCCGCGCCCGAGGTCGAGAGGTCGACGAATGTGCGAACCGCGGTGCCATCACGCACGCCGTTCGTGCCGCGCACGACATTGAGCACGATCTGCGGCGTCGGCAGGCTCGCAAGCACGACGCGCGCCGCCGAGGCGACGGCTGCGGGAGAGTTCGCGCGCGTGGCGCCGGCGACGACGAGCGCCGCGACCGCACCGTCATTGGTGTCGTGAGCAATGATCGGATGGCCCGCCGCCAGCAGGCGCTCGGCCATGGCAGCGCCCATGCGCCCGACGCCGATGAACCCGATCGGCTCATTCCCGGGCGTGCGAATGGCCGTCATCCTGCACCCTCCGCTCGCGGCGACAGGTCGACCCGCACGATGTCCTCGACGCCGGTCCTCGCCGCCGGATAGCGCGCACAAACCAGCGGATCATGACCTGGAATGTAGTGATCGGGAGAGCTCGCGAGCCGCAACGCCGTGCGCTGCGCCTCGACGTACTGCTGGCCGTTGTCGAAGATCGGAAACGCACGGCCCGGGTCGAGGTTGGCGTAGAAGTGCGCGGTATCCGAACCGAGCACTACCCACCCGCGCTCGGTCGCGACGCGCACGATCTGCATGCCGCGCGTGTGTCCGCCGACCTTGTGCAAGGTGATCCCGGACGCGAGCTCGGCATCTCCGTCGTAGAACTGCACGCGGCCCGCGAATACCTTGTCGACCATCGCAGCGACGCTGCCCGCGTCGAACACGCCGCCGACCTCGGGTTCTGTCATGCAACGCCCGGTGCAGTAGGCCATCTCCGCGTCCTGCAAGTGATAGCGCGCGCGCGGAAAGAGCTGGTGATTTCCCGAATGGTCGTAATGCATGTGCGAAATCACGATATGCTCGACCTGGTCCGGTGCAATGCCGATTGCGCCGAGTCCGTCGGCCACCGGGCGAACGAGTTCACGGCCGCGGCGTCGCGCCGCGTCGGCATCGAACCCCGTGTCGACGATCACGGTGCGCGCGTCGTTGACGATCGCCCACACGAAATAATCGAGCGGCATCGGCGCGTCGTGCTCATCGCCGCCCACGAAGTTGAAGCGGGCGGTACGCTCCAGGTGCGCATAACGGATGGCGAAGACTTTGTAGGTGGCAACCATGGGCAAGCACGATATTGTCGTTGTCGGTTCGGGGCACAACGGTCTGGTGGCCGGAGCTTATCTTGCAGCGGCCGGCAAGCGAGTTCTGGTCCTAGAGCGAAATGCCTGGTTCGGCGGCGGGGTCGTCACCCGGGAGCTGACCCTGCCGGGCTTTCGCCACGACCAGCATTCCATGGCCCATATTTTTATTCAGGCGAACCCCCTCCTGGCGGCCGACGAGCTGAAACTCAAGGCGAAATACGGGCTCAAGTACGTGTTCCCCGACCCGCCCATGATGTCGGTGTTCGAGGACGGGCGCACGCTGGGACTGTATCGCGATCGCGAACGGACCTGCGCCGAGATCGCGAAGTTCTCCAGGCATGATGCCGATGCCTATCGTCGCCTCTCGACCCAGGCCGCCGCCTGGCTACCGATGATCGCCGCGTCGCTCTACACAGCCCCGGCGCCACAAGGCGCCTCGTTCGCGATGCTCGACCAGAGCCGCGAAGGCCGGGAGTTCTGGCGCGTGGTGCAGATGAGCACGCACGACGTCGTGTGCGAATACTTCGAGCACGACCTGGTGCGCATGCACTTCGCACGCATTGCGGGCGAGAACCTGGTGTCGCCCGACGAGAAAGCGACCGGGCTCGGCGTGTTCGTGTTCGCCGGCTTCATGGAAGCGACCGGCATCGGCGTGCCGATCGGCGGCAGTGGACGGCTCACCGATGCGCTCGTCGCCTGCATCCGGGATTTCGGCGGCGAGGTGCTGGCGAATGTCGATGTCGCGCGCGTGCTGACGAAGAATGGCCGCGCGACGGGCGTCGTGACCAGGGCAGGCCAGGAGTACGCGGCGAACGACGCGGTGATCGGTGCGATTCATCCGCACGACATCGGCAAGATGGTGGAAGGCGTGGACGCCGAAATCGCGCGCGCCGCGGCGGCCACCCAGATTTCTGAGAACGCCTGCATCACCGTGCACGCGGCACTCGAGGCGCCGTTGCGCTTCAAGGCGGGCGAGCAAGTGCGCGCGGCGATGATCGAGCTCCTGCCGGCGAGTTACGAGACCTTGCGCCGCTCGTTCGACGACCTGCGCTACGGCGGATTCTCGCAGCATCCGCTCGTCGGTCTCGGCTCGCTCACGATGTTCGATCCTTCGCGCGTGCCCGCGGGCCGCGCAACGATGCACGCCTGGGACTACGTGCCGTACGATCGTCCGGACCAGCGCTCATGGGATGAAACGAAGCGCGAGTATGCGCAACGCATGCTCGGTCACATGAGCAAGTTCATCGAGAATGTCCCGGGCGACGTGCTGCAGTTCCACTGCGACAGCCCGGTCGACATGGAGCGCACGTCGCCGAGCTTCCGGCGAGGCGACCTGCACGGCATCGCACCGACGACCTACCAGTCGGGATCACATCGACCGACACCCGAGCTCGGGCAGTTCACGGTGCCGGGGATCGACCGGCTCTACCTCGTCGGCCCGTTCCAGCATCCGGGCGGCGGAGTGTTCGGCGCCGGACGCGCCACGGGCGTGAAGGTCGCCGAGGACCTGAAGATCAAATTCCCGGGAAGCTAGCGGCCGCGGATCGCGTTGAGCTCGGCACGACGCGCTTCTTCGACGGCAAGTCGCGCCGGATCGGCCTCGCCTTCGGGGAGCGCCGCAAGAAGATCGCGGAAGATCTCCTCGATATCC
>DATFRO010000082.1:0-2754 GCA_035263105.1 Steroidobacteraceae bacterium
AACGCCTGACAATTGCACTTCGACGACACACGTGCCGCGCGGTCCGCGCGCGGCGCGAGTCGAATCAGAATCCAACCGTCTCAACTCTCGCCACTGGCCGGCGATCGCATCACTCGTCACGCGCCAGGCGCGCTTCGGCGAGATCGATCTGGCGCTCGAGTCGAGCCAGCACGTCGTCACCGATCTCGCCGCTCTGCCACAGCTTGAGCAGCGCATCGCGCTGGGCGGCTGCTGCACCCAGCCACAAGCGCGTCTCGTCATCGAGTGACAGGCCACTGCCAGAGCGCTGGGCCGCCTTGCTGTTGAAGAAGCGCTTGATCGACACGGCTTCATGCACAGGCAACCCGTGCTCGGCCACGATGCGGTTGACGGCCTTGATCGCAGCGGTCCGCATTGCCTCCTGAGCGAGCTCAGTTTCTGTGTCCTCGGAGGTGTCCTTCTCGAGTTGCATTGCCTTGATCAAGGGCGGCAGCGTCAGCCCCTGCCCCACCAGCGTCACGGCAACGATGCCGAACGCGAGCAGGATCACGAGGTCGCGCTGCGGAAACGGCTCACCACTCGGCAGCACCGTCGGCAGCGCCAATGCGGCGGCGAGCGTCACGACGCCGCGCATACCGCACCAGCTGACGATGGTCGACACCCGTGCGGACGCCGGATCAGTCCGACGGAGCGAGGGTATCAGCAGTCGTACACCGTAGGTCGCCGTGAAGATCCACAGGAATCGCACGCCGATCGCGACCGCACTCAACACCGCGATCAAGCCCACGACGCGCTGCCACGACAGCGCCTGGTGATCCAGGAGGGAGTTGAAGATCACAGGCAGGTGAATGCCGATGAGTATGAAGACCAGGCAATTCACCACGAATACGGCGGCGCGCCAGAACGTGAGAATGTTGAGACGCGCAACAGCGGAGCTGCGCCGATGTGCCCACCGTGCCCGGTAAAGTCCTACTGTCACGATGCCGAGGACACCGGACACCTGCAGCGATTCGCAGATCCAGTAGGTCGCAAACGGTGTCGTCAACGACAGCGCCAGCTCCAGCATCGTGTCGTGCAAGCGCTCCTGGAGCCGCGCAGTGATCCAACCCATCGCGAGACCCAGCACGATCCCGCCGACCGCGATGAGCGCAAACTGGCCGACGAGCGACCAGCCGGAAAAGAGGCCCGTCAGTGCTGTCGCCACGGCAAACCGATAGAGCACCAGGCCGGTCGCGTCGTTCACCAGGCTCTCGCCTTCGAGCAGCGTCACGATGCGGCGTGGAAGTCGGAAGCGTCTCAGTACGGCGGTCGCGGCCACTGCGTCCGGCGGCGAGACGATCGCGCCCAGCGCGAATGCGACCGCCCATGGCGTCTGCGGTACCAGCCACTTGAGCGCGATCCCCACGGCGAGCGTCGTCGTGGCCACGAGGCCGATGGCGAGCAACAGGATCGGGCGCAGCTGCGAACGGAAATCGCGCCACGAAGTGGAGAGCGCCGCCGGATACAAGACCGCGGGCAAGACGATGGCGAGCACCAGTTGCGGCTCGGGGTCGAGTCCCGGCCAGTCATACACGAAGCCGAGGCCGATTCCGGCCAGCACCAGGATGATCGGGTACGGGATGCGGATGCGATTCGCGAGCCAGCCGGCTGCGATCGCGCACACCATCACCAGGATGAGGGAAATCATGGTGTGATGAGTCTAATGGGTGTGCTTGCTGGCTACACGTTGAAGCGAAAGTGCATCACGTCGCCTTCGCGCACGATGTATTCCTTGCCCTCGAGCCTGAGTTTCCCCGCATCGCGTGCGCCGGCCTCACCGCGCCCTGCGATGTAGTCGTCGTACGCGATCACTTCCGCACGGATGAAGCCGCGCTCGAAGTCGGTGTGAATCACGCCCGCGGCCTGCGGCGCGGTTGAACCGGCACGCACTGTCCAGGCGCGCACTTCCTTCGGGCCTGCAGTGAAAAACGTCTGCAGTCCGAGCAGCCGATACGCGCCGCGGATCACACGATCGAGCCCGGGCTCCTCGAGGCCGAGCGAGTCGAGAAAGTCCTTGCGATCCGCCGCTTCGAGCTGCGCGATCTCCGCTTCGATCGACGCGCACACGGGCACGACGACCGCCTTCTCTTCCTCCGCGCGCTTGCGAACCGCATCGAGGTGCGGGTTGTTCTCGAAGCCGTTCTCGGCGACGTTCGCCACGTACATCACGGGCTTCGCGGTGAGCAGGTGATACTCCTTCATCATCACGCGCTCGGCCTCACTCACGGTCACGGCACGTGCCGGCATTCCTGAGTCGAGTTGCCTGCGCAGACGCTCGAGCAAGTCGCGCCGTGCGATCGCGTCCTTGTCACCGGCCTTGGAACCCTTGGTGGCGCGCTGATAAGTGCGCTCGACCGTGTCGAGATCCGCGAGCGCAAGCTCGGTGTTGATGACGTCGATGTCCGAGAGCGGGTTGATGCGCCCGGACACGTGCACGACGTCGTCGTTCACGAAGCAGCGCACGACGTGCGCAATCGCATCGACCTCGCGGATGTGTGCGAGGAACTGGTTGCCGAGCCCTTCGCCTTTCGAAGCGCCCGCGACCAGGCCCGCGATGTCCACGAACTCGACCGTGGTCGGCAGGATCTTCTCGGGCTTCGCGATCTCCGCCAGCTTGTCGAGCCGCGGATCGGGCACCGGCACGACGCCCACGTTCGGATCGATGGTGCAGAACGGATAGTTCTCCGCCGCGATCTGCGCGCGCGTCAGCGCGTTGAACAGGGTCGACTTGCCGAC
>DATFRO010000083.1:0-75249 GCA_035263105.1 Steroidobacteraceae bacterium
GCTGCCGTTGAAGACCAGCGCACTGCCGTTCTTCCCGGACGTCGTCCACGTCGTGTTGCTCGCCGTCCCCGTGTTGCCCGTCCCCGATGCATCCACCACCGTAGTGCCCGTGCCTTCATCAAAGGCATAAGCAGCTACCAGGTCCGCATTTGCATTGGCCGACTGGGCGAGGCCCCAAACGAGAAATACCGGCAGGTACCAAGGCGCGCGATGTGCACCCGTGAAGGCGTGCCCATCGTGCCGCTTGCAATCCGTTGAGATCATCCAGGGTCTCCGCGAAACGGCCGGTCCCTCGTCCGGTATATTCGTGATTCTTCTCTCGCCGTCCCGCAGGCGATCGGGGCGTTACCCGAAGCTGCGATGGTTGGAACTTCGCAGCCGGCGCGTTGCGCCGCAGACCACCGCGAGCGGCGCCAAGAATATCAAAACGGTGTTACGAATCCCGTGATTCTGCTCGCGCTCCGCCGTCTCGAAGCGCCGCTCGCGCGCTCAGCAAAAATGAAATTTTTTTAAGTTTGACTTTGCGTCGCGCGCGCGTACCGCAGCAATTCACTGCTCGGCGCTTCGATGGCGGTGCCGCGAGTCGAAATGAGGGCGAGATGTAAGAAAATCCGACAGTGCGCTGCATTGAATAATGTGCAGCGCTCGTTCGCTACTTGGCTGGAGAGAACAACCGCAGCTTTGCCGAGAGACGCGAAGCGGCTGCCGGCAACCGGCGAGCGATGTGCAGTTCTCCGCCCTCAGGACGTCCAACCATCCACCACAGGAGCGCGACCGCGAGCAGGTAGATCGCGATGCCGACCACTATCGAGACCAGCAGCACCTGGATCTGCATGAGCGTGGTCGCATTGGGTGGAGTGACGAGGCGCACGAAGGCCTGCACACCAAAGTACATGATGCCGGCGGCCGCCACGGGCCGCCACGTCGCTTGCAGGAATTGCCGTACCGGCAGGCCAATCCGGGGAAATATCACTGCGAAGGTGATCGGCAACATCAGGGCACCGGTCAACAGAAACGCGAGCGCACCGCCGATGACGCCATAGAACTTCGTCATCGGGATCAGTGCGCCGACCAGCAGCACGCCTTGCACCAGGTTGTTCCAGGCGGAAAGGTCGGGCCGACCGAGCGCCAGGTATGCCGAGAGCGCGTTGCTCTGCAGGATCTGTGTCACGCCGAAGAAGGCCAGGATGCCGAGCACCGGTATCGCGTCCAGCCACTTCGCTCCCAGCGCCACGGGGACGATGAGACTGGAGGTGGCCGCGATGCCCGCAGCGGCGGGAATCGCGATCAAGGCGACCACCGATACCACCGAGATGTATTCCGCCCGCAGTGCGTCCTTGTCATGCGCCAGGCGTGCGTAGGCCGGAAACACCGCGCGATTGATTGGCGCGGTCAGCTCCGTCGCCGGCATGTTCGCCAGCTCCGCCGAGACGTTGAAGATGCCGAGGGCGTGAGCACCGCAGTTCGGACCGATGATGAAATCTCCGGAGCGGTCCTTGATGAACCCGGTGATGTTCGAGAACAGCATCCATTTCGAAAAGTGCAGCAGGTCGTGGTGCGCGGCCAATGAAAAGCGCGGCCGGTAGGGATGCAGGAAGTAGCTGAGCGAGACTCCGGTGACGCGCGCCACCAGGATGCCGATCACGAGCGTCCAGTAGTTGCGCAGCACGAAGGCGAGGGAAATCGTGGTCGACACCTGCACCAGCCGCTTGAAGAACAGGAACCGCACCTCCTGGAAGTAGTTCAGCTCCTTGCGAAAGTTCACGATGCCGATGTTCTCGAATCCCTGGATCGCGCTCGCCAGCGCGAGGCTGCACACGACGGCCGGCAGCTGCGACTGGTGATAGTACTTTCCCGCCGGCACGGCCAGCACCAGCATCGCGACCGCAATCGAGAGACCGATGATCACATTCATCGTCCACGCGGTATCGAAGTGCTCGCGTGTCGCGCCTTGGCGCTGGATGAGGGCGATGTCGAAGCTGAAAGCTCCGAACAACTCGAGGAACGCACCGAGCGACATCGCCATCGCGACCAGGCCGTAGTCCGTGGGTGCCAGGATGCGGGCGAGCACCAGTGTGCTCGTGAGACCGAGCAGGCGGTCCAGCAGCCTGAACGACACCAGCCACGCGGCGCCGGTGGCCATTCTTCTTCGTATATCACTCACCGAAAAATCCTCGCGATTCCGGGCGACCGCGCCAGGGGTGGGCGCGGCGTCGGCGGCGACTATAGCCCATGCACGCCTCACTCCGATGGTCATGCATCACGCTGCGAGGACTATTCGCTGCCAACCCCGTTCGTGCCTGACCTGTCGCCTTCCGTTATCCTGATCCTGCGGGTGATACCCCGGGCAGTTGGTGACAGGCGAACCTATGGGACTCGAGGCGACGTTTCCGTGGCGCAGGCAACTGGGGTTGCGGCCGGGCGAACTGGTCGAAGTGCGCTCCAGGGAAGAGGTGCTGCGCACGCTCGATTCCAGGGCCTGTCTCGATGGCCTGCCCTTCATGCCCGAGATGTTCCAGTACTGCGGCCGGCGCTTCCACGTATCGAAACGCTCGGAGAAGGCCTGCGACACCATCGTCAGCGGCCAGGGGCGACGAGTGCGCGATGCGGTGTTCCTGGAAAATCTGCGCTGCGATGGTGCCGCGCACGGAGGTTGCCAGGCGCTGTGCCTGCTGTGGTGGCGCGAAGGTTGGCTGAAACGTGTGGACGCGACGGCCACGGCCGACGCGAAACCCGGAGAGGCCCGAGCTGGGTGCACCGAACAGGACGTAGAACGCGCGACGCGCTTGCCCGGGGACGCGAACTCCGAAGTCCTCTATTCCTGCCAGGCCACGCGCCTGCTCGATTTCACCGAGTACCTGCGCTGGTGGGATCCGCTCCCGTATCTGCGCGAATTCGCCTATGGCAACGTCGGCCTCTTCAAGGGGCTGGCGGTCATCCTGCGAGCGGCCATGAATGTCGTGCGACGCAGGATCGGGCTCCTGCCTCGACCCAGCATTCGCGGTTACTGCGAGGGACAGACGCCCGCAGGCACGCCGCTCGGGCTCAAGCACGGTGACTGGGTCGTGGTTCGCTCCAAGGAGGAGATCGAAGCCACGTTGAACCTCAAGAAATTCAATCGCGGGCTCTCCTTCGACGTGGAGATGCTGCCCTACTGCGGCAAGCGCATGCAGCTGCTGCAAAAGGTCGAGCGCATCATCGACGAGACCAATGGAAAGATGCGCGTGCTGAGCAACGATTGCTGGATCCTGGAGGGTTCGATCTGCTCGGGTCATCTCTCGAGGAACAGGTTGTTCTGCACGCGCGCGCTCTATCCATTCTGGCGCGGAATCTGGCTGCGCCCCGATACCGAGGCCGGTGGCGGCGCGAGCGCACCCAGCCAACCTCGCGCGTAATCCCAGGCCCAAGATGGAGCGCAGCGACGCGACCGCCTCGAGATCGCAGGTCACCATCGGGATACCGGTCTACAACGGTGAACGCTTCCTGCGACAGGCGCTGGATGGCCTCCTGGCTCAATCCTTCACCGACTTCGTGGTCGTCATTTCTGACAACGCGTCGACCGATGGCACGCGCGCCATCTGCGAAGAGTATGCCGGGCGCGATGCGAGGATCTCGTACGTCGCACACGCCGCCAACCGGGGAGCGGTGTGGAACTTCAACCAGGTCGCAGAACTGGCGGCATCGCCGCTTTTCATGTGGCACGCGGCGGATGACGTAGCCGCGCCGCGTTATCTCGAATCGTGTGTGGCGGGGCTGGCTGCAAGCCCGTCGGCAGTGCTCGCGTACACCGTGGCCGGGATCATCGATGAGGATGGGCAGCCGATGCCCCACGAGTCACGGCCGCTCGACCTGGCCTCACCACTGGTGGCGCAACGCTTCACCGCGTGCCTGTCGCCCTTCCACTATTCGGAGAATGTGTTCTACGGTGTCGTGCGCACGGATTGCCTGAAACGCACGCAGCTGCACGGCGACTTCGCCGGCGGCGACCGCGCCCTGTCGGCCGAGTTGAGTCTCTATGGTCCGTTCGTCCGGATCGATGAGCCCCTGTTCAGCCGCCGGCAAACTCGGCCGCAAACACAGGCGCAGGTGGCGTTTTACAACACGGGACGACAGGAAGTGAGCCTGCGCGAGTGGCAGATCCTGCGTCAGAACCTGCGCTCCGTGCGGCGCAGTCCCGTGCCGCTCTCGAGCCGCCCGGCATTGTATGGGGCACTCCTGCGCCGCTGCGCACGCCACGCGCCTCTTTATGTCAACGAGTTGAAGCAGCTGCTGAAGGCTGCGCTCGGGAGAGGCGACTGAATCGGGAGCGAGAATCGCCGACTCGGCGCACGGCGCAGCAGTCAGAGGTTTGCGATAATCGTTCGGAATTAGAACACCAACGCCAATGACCGAGCTCTTATCCCAACTGCCGCTTCGCACCGCCAGCCGCTCGCCGGAAGCTCCTGCGCTCTGGTTGAAAGGACAGGCCGTCACCTACGCTCAGCTGGCCGAGCAGATCGAGGCGTTCGCTCACGGATTGGTCACGCACGGCGTGGACAAGCTCGAGCGCGTTGCCATCTACCTGCCCAAGCAGATCGAGACTGTCGTCGCGATGTTCGGCGCGGCCCACGCCGGCTGCGCCTTCGTGCCGGTCAATCCACTGCTCAAGGCAGAGCAGGTTGGGTACATCCTCAGAGACTGCAACGTGCGGCTCCTGCTGACGTCCACAGAACGCCTGGCCGAGTTGCGCGACACCCTCGCCCAGTGTCCCGACCTGCGCAGCTGTGTGGCCATCGGTGACTCAACGGGAGTCGCGGTGTCGTCCGGTGTTGCGACGATCACGTGGCGCGACTTCATGGACGTCGCGCCGCGCGCGGGCCATCGCGTCGTCGATGCCGATATGGTGTCGATCTTCTACACCTCCGGCAGCACCGGCAAACCCAAGGGCGTGGTGCTCTCGCACCGGAACATGGTCACGGGCGCGCATGCGGTCTGCGAGTACCTCGGCAACTCCGCGCAGGACAAGTTGCTGGCCGTACTGCCCTTCAGCTTCGACTACGGATTCAGTCAGCTCTCCACTGCTTTTGTCGCGGGAGCGGGCGTGGTGTTGATGGACTATCTCTTTGCGCGGGACGTGATCGCCACGGCGGCGCGCGAGCGCGTCACTGGACTCGCGGGAGTTCCTCCGCTGTGGATCCAGCTGGCTGATCTCCCCTGGCCCGATGAAGCGCGTCGTGCGCTGCGTTATTTCACCAACTCGGGCGGGGCGATGCCGCGCGCGACGCTGGCGAAACTTCGAGCTTCGCTCCCGCACACGCAACCCTTCCTGATGTACGGGCTCACCGAGGCGTTTCGCTCCACCTACCTGCCGCCGGCCGAAGTGGACCGCCGGCCCGAGTCGATGGGCAAGGCGATTCCGAACGCCGAGGTGCTCGTGCTTCGACCCGATGGCACGCCCTGCGCGCCCAACGAGCCGGGTGAACTGGTCCACCGCGGGTCTCTCGTGTCACTGGGTTACTGGAATGATCCGGCCAAGACCGCAGAACGCTTCAAGCCGCTGCCCGCCAAGCCGGGCCTGGTGCTCGGCGAGATTGCGGTCTGGTCGGGAGACACGGTGCGCGCCGATGAGGACGGCTTTCTCTATTTCGTGGGACGTCGCGACGAGATGATCAAGACCTCGGGTTACCGCGTCAGCCCCACCGAGATCGAGGAAGTTGTCTACGCTACGGGCATGGTGGGCGATGCGGTGGCCGTCGGCGTACGGCATGCGACCCTCGGGCAGGCGATTGTCGTGGTCGCCTCCCCCGCCCCAGGCACAGCCGGCGACAGCGAGAAGCTCCTGGCCGAGTGCCGCAGGCGCCTGCCCACGTTCATGGTTCCCGCACGTGTGGAATGGCGCGAGACGTTGCCGCGCAATCCGAACGGCAAGTTCGATCGTCCGCGGCTGTCGACGGAACTACAGGTCCTCTTCGACGACGCGCGACCGTGAGCATCGACTCGCTTTCGCAACATCCTGCGCATCCTCACTTCGAGGTTCGCGACGATTGCCTGCTGGTGGGGGGTCAACTGCTCACCGACATCGCCGCCTCACTCGGCCGCACGCCCTTCTACGTCTACGACCGCGCCGTGATGACGCGCTGTGTGCAGCAGCTGCGCGCGGCGCTGGCCCCGGCGATCAAGCTGCATTTCGCGATGAAGGCCAACCCGATGCCCGTGGTGGTGCGCCACATGGTGTCGCTGGTCGATGGCATCGACGTCGCGTCAGCTGGTGAGTTGCAGGTTGCGCTCCAGGCGGGCGCCAAGCCCGACACCATCAGCTTTGCCGGGCCCGGCAAGACGACGCGGGAACTGGAGAGCGCCGCCGCAGCCGGCATCGTCGTCAATCTCGAGTCCGAGCGTGAGATGCGCGCGCTGGCGGACATCGCACGCCAGACCGGTGTCTCACCGCGCGTGGCGGTGCGCGTGAATCCGGACTTCGAGCTCAAGACCTCGGGCATGAAGATGGGCGGCGGGCCCCGACAGTTCGGGATCGACGCGGAACGCGTTCCGGCGGTACTCGCCGAGCTCGGCGGGCTGCCGCTCGACTTTCGCGGCTTTCACATCTTCGCCGGCTCACAGAACCTGCGTGCCGATGCCATCGTGGAGGCACAGTCGCAGTGCGTGGAGCTCGCGGTGCGACTCGCGGCGGCGGCGCCGGCGCCCGTGCGCCTGCTGAACATCGGGGGCGGGCTGGGCATTCCGTATTTTCCGGGCGAGAAGCGTGTCGAGCTGTCCCCGGTGGCGGCGAACCTCGCGCAGCTGCAAAGGACCGTTGCGACTCGCCTGCCCGAAGCCGAGCTCACGCTCGAGCTCGGACGCTATCTCGTCGGCGAGGCGGGCCTCTACGTTTGCCGCGTCATCGAGCGCAAGCTGTCGCGCGGCCAGGTGTTCCTGGTCACCGACGGCGGCCTGCACCAGCACCTGGCCGCCTCGGGCAACTTCGGCCAGGTCCTGCGCAAGAACTACCCGGTGCTGGTGGGCAACAAGGTTCGCGGCGTCGAGAGAGAGACCGTCTCAGTCGTCGGCCCGTTGTGCACGCCGCTCGATCTGCTGGCCGATCGGATGGAAATGGCGCGAGCCGAGGCTGGCGACCTGATCGTCGTGCTCCAGTCCGGCGCCTACGGACTCACCGCGAGCCCGATCAACTTCCTGAGTCATCCAGCGCCCGCGGAAGTGCTGGTCTAGCGACCAGCGCTTCTCACGGCGTGAACTCGTACGCGCCGACGTCCATCGTTCCGCTCACCGGTCGCGCCTGCCGCTGCGCAGGATGCTGGTACTGAAACACCGGCGTGAGGTCGACGCCCGACGCCGTTCCCGGCGCGCTTCCCGCGTCACGCGCCGGCGATGCCGCTGTCAGGTGATAGTCGAAACCGTCCAGGTTGACGAGCTGCGGCGCGGCGGTCTGCAGGTTCGTGGTCGCCTGCGCTGTCTTGCCGCTCGCCAGGGTGCCGCTGCCCACGAACAGGTTGTTGATGGTGCGAAACACCGCGGTGCCGCTCGCGACGTCCATGAAGGTGCCCGATCCCCGGTCATTCACGATCGTGTTGTTGACCAGGTAGAGCTCGTGCGTGCGCCCCCCCGACAGGCCCTCCGCTCCGTACGCGATGATGATTGCGTTGTCGGTCGCGGGCCCCTGTTCGATGAGATTCCCGATGACGACGGTGCGTCCGCCGTTCGGCACGTCCAGCTCATAGCTGGCAGTCCCATCGGCTTCGTCGGTGAGCCGGTTGTACAGCACGTAGTTGACCGCGGCACGCGTCTTGAGCAGGTGGCCGATGTTCGCGTGGTGCGAGTAGTTGTAGCGGAATACCAGCTGATCGCCCGCGGAACCGCCGTCATCGACATAGATGTTGTGGGTATGCCCGATATCGCCAAACCCGTTGTGCGCCAGCTCGGAATATTCCACCGTCAGTGTGCCGTAGGCGCCGCCGAGAAAGCCGTTCTCGTTGTCGTGGAAGTAGCCGTTGCAGATGGTGAGGTTGCGTCCCTCGTTACGCACGCCGGCGCCGTTCTGGTCGGTGACCTTGGAGCCGGAGAACTCCATGTTCTCGAGGCGGATGTTGGAACCCGAGACGACGAGCAGGCCTTTGCCGTTTTGCTGGTCGTCGCCGGAGACAAACGGGATCACCTTCGTGCCGTGCAGATGCGCTCGTCCGCCGCGACCGCGCAGCACGATGTCGTTCTGTCTCCAGACCGTCACGTCATCGGTGTAGGTGCCCGCGTCGATCTCGATGGTGTCGCCGTCGTGTGCGGCGGCGTTCGCGGCGCGCAAGGTCGTAAACGTGCGCGATGGTCCGACTCGCAGCACGTTCGCCGCAGCGAAATCCTGCTGTACCGCCGTGCTGCCGACGGTGATCACCTTTCTGCCGGAGAAGGTCAGGGTATCGTTCTGGCCCGGGACATCGCGGGCCGCCTCCGCGGTGAATGCGATCGTGTACGTGCCGGCCGCCAGCGAGTTCTTCAGATACGAAAACGTGCACGCGTTGGCGTCCTGCTGTACCTGGACGCTGGCGATCGGGTCGCCGCTGTCGCCGTCGAAGTCATCCGGGGTGACATCGCCAGACCAGATGTAGATGCGGTTGTCGCCCGTGGGATCGATCAGGCTGCTGTCGACGCTGCCGCTGACAGTCCCCGGCCCACCCGCATTCACCGTAACGACGACGGACTTGCTTGCGGAGCCGCCACTGCCGTTGCACGCGAGGGTGAAGGTCTGCGTGGCAGTCAACGGACCGGATGTCTCGGTGCCCGTCGTGGCACGCGTGCCGGTCCATCCGCCGCTCGCCGTGCAGGTCGTTGCATTGGTGCTCGACCAGCTGAGGGTCGTGCTGCCGCCCGAGACGACGCTCGTCGGGTTGACGCTCAGGGTTACCGTCGGCGCGGCGGGCGGTGATGCCGTCACCTGCACCGTCACGGCACCGTTGACCGAGCCTCCGGCGCCGGTACACATGAGATTGAACGTGGTATTTGCGTTGAGCGGACCGCGCGTTTCCGTACCCGACGCAGCCTTCGCACCGCTCCATCCACCCGATGCCGTGCATCCCGTGGCGCCGACGGCATTCCAGGTCAGGGCGCTGGAGCCGCCCGCTGCCACCGACGTCGGGTTCGCCGCAAACGTCAGCGTCGGCGCCGACGAGCCGCTCACGGCGACAGCAACCGACTTGTTGTCAGAACCGCCGGGCCCGGAACAGTTGAGCGAAAACGTTGTGGCTGTCGTCAGCGGACCGACGGTCTCGGATCCCGCAGTCGCCTTGGTGCCCGACCATCCGCCTCCCGCCGTGCAGGTGGTCGCATTCTGGCTGGTCCAGCTGAGCCCGACGCTCGAGCCTGTCGACACCGACGAGGCAGACGCCGAGAGTGAGACGGAGGGCGGGGGATTGCCCGGCGGCGTCGCACCCGCCTCTTCCGGTCGACGACCCGAGCCGCAGGAGGCCAGGGTCCCGAGCAGCATCACCAGCGCGATCCGCCGCAGTCCCATCGGATCGCGGCCGAGGAGCCCAGCACTGCCAGTCATGGGCGCGGCGCCCGGGCGAATCGCAGTGCGCGCCTCGTTGACAAGCCCGCGAGGCAGGCCAGCAGCCAGTACTCGATCGCGCCGCCGCCGCCCGATCCCGATGACGATCCGCCGCCTCCTGTGCCCGTGCCTGACGTGACTGCGACGGTTGCGCTCGCGCTGGCGTTGCCGCCCGCACCGGTGCAGCTCAAGGTGAAAGTCGTGGTGGTGGCGAGCGGCCCCACAGTTTCAGTACCCGACAATCCCTTGCTGCCCGACCAGCCGTCAGACGCGGAGCACGACGTCGCGTTGGTCGTGGACCACGACAACTCGCTCGTCGCATTGGCCGCAATCGATTCCGGATTCGCACCGAGCGTGACCGTGGGTGCAGCCGGCGGCGGCGGTGAAGCACCGACTGCCACAGTCACCGACTGCTGCACGGAGCCACCGGCGCCGGTGCAGTTCAATGTATAGCTGGTAGCTGCATTCAGCGGGCCGACACTCTGGCTCCCGCTCGTCGCCTTGCTGCCAGTCCAGCCGCCGGACGCCGTGCACGCCGTTGCATTGGTCGATGACCACGCGAGCATCGAGGTGCCGCCCGCGGCCACCGAGCTGGGAGTCGCCGACAGTGCCAGCGTCGGCTTCGGAGCCGAGCTGCTCACACTCACGGTGACGGACTTCTGCGCGCTGCCGCCGCTACCGGAGCAACTGAGTGTGTATGTCGTGGCCTGTGTCAACGGTCCGACCGACTGAGTTCCGGACGTCGCCTTGCTGCCGGTCCAGCCGCCCGAGGCGGTGCACGCCGTCGCGTTCGTGCTCGACCACGTCAGCGTGGAGTTGCCGTTCATGGCGACACTGGTCGGATTCGCGGACAGGGAGACCGTGGGCGCGGCAGCGGAGGCGATCGTGACCGTGACCGAGCGGGAAACAGTCTGCCCATTGCCGGTGCAGGCCAATGTGTACGTCGTCGATGCGCTGATCGGGCCGACACTTTCGCTGCCGGACGTCGCCTTGGTGCCCGTCCAAGCTCCCGAAGCCGTGCACGAGGTCGCGGACACCGACGTCCACGTCAGTGTCGTGTTCTGACCGCTCTGCACCGGGTTCGGGCTCGCGGTCAGAGTCAGCGACGGTCCGCTGCTGACGCTGCCGCGCGGAATCACGGACCAGTTCGCGTAGTCGCTGTAGTCCGGCTGCGGCTGCGAAGTCACGAGGCGATTCCAGGCGTCAGATGCACCCGCTATGCCCGAATCGACCGCGGCGGCAAGCGCCGGGCGCAGGTTCGAGGGATATCCGGTGGGCTCATCCGGGTAGCCATCCATGGCGGCGCCCAGCGGGCACGAGGTCAGCGCGCCGAAGTTCTGCTGATACATCGTCGCGAAGTCGGGCCACCAGACGGTGTCGCTCGAGCCGACCAGCAAGTGGTAGGACGATGCCTTGATGTAGCAGAAGTCAGTGGTTCCCATGCGTCCCACGGGGAACTTGGCCTTCCAGCTGCGCATCTTGTTCGCGTTGAAGCCGAGGTCGACGAGATATCCCATGGTCCACGTGTAGAAGTCATCCATCCACGGCGCGAACTGGTCGAAGCCGTCGTAGGACTGAAGTGCACCGAGCTTGTTCGCCGATGCGTTGTCCGGGTAGAGCGCTTCGTTGGTGGAGAGGTTGAAGCCGACGCTCGAGACCAGCTCCGCCTTGTAGCGGTGCGTGTCGGGTGTGGCATACGCGGCCTGGGCCAGGTTGCGAATGCTCCACGCCTGACCACGGACCTGCACGCGGAAGACACCCTGGGCTCCATTGCGGTATCCGTAGGGTGGCAATGGGTTCGCCTCGAGGTGGTTGAAGCTGGTCCAGAACTGCAGCTCCTCGAGATAGAAGTAGTCACCCGTCATCAGATAGGAAACGAACGCGATCGAGGGTTGATGCGCGGCATCCGCAGTGTTCGGATTGCCTCCGCCGGGTGCGGGCAGGTCATCGAACTGCGTGGTGAGCTGCGGGTAATCCGCGATCGACGTCGGCTTGCCAGTGGTCTCGTCGCGATAGTGCACGCTGTACGAGGCTGCACTGTCATCGTTCGCGAGCATGGCCTTGAAAGCCCGCTCGTCGGTCGTCAGCACGTAGGCCGTAGTCCAGCGCGGCAATGGCCCGATCTGATCCTGTGCCCCGGTGTCCGGGAAATTCTGCGTGAGGTCGCCGTTCTCCATCGGCACGGAGTCCTGCGGCATCGAGTTCAGGTAGGCCGCGCTCGGCTGCAGGTTCGGGTAGCGCGGCACCGCGCCCGTGCTTTGCAGATAGTCCTTGTCGGCCTTCACGTAGAGCTGCGGATCACTGCCCCACCAGAACCGGCGGTGCCAGCGCGTATGGTGGTAGTGCGTGAGTGTGCGGTTGTAGACGCTCGCGCCGCCGACGGAAATATCGGCCGTGTAGTTGAACGAAGTCGGTCCGGCGATGAACGTCCAGCCGTTCTCGATCACGACATCCACGCGCACACGGTTGATGGGTTGGCCGGCAAAGGCGCGCACGTGGAAATACGCCGCGAGGTGCGGATGCGCGACGCCGGCCGACGTTTTCACCGGGCCGCCGACGATCCACTCCGAGACCAGCGGGCCGCTCAGCCATTGTTCGGGCGTGCCCTGCTGCAAGAGGCTGCGCGCCGACGCGGTGTACACCGTGCCGCCGACGGTCAACTTGACCTGCGCATCAAAGCTCGTCGCGAGCAGATCGGAGAGCTTTACCGCCGTGCCAGGACTCCCGGAGGCAGCGGCAGCCAGGTTCACGATCTGCGAACCGTTGGCAGCGAGGCTCGGCAACTGGAGCGTGAGCACCGCGTGGCGCAAAGACCCGTCCGCGTGCGTTGCCTTCTTGTCCACTTGCACGGTGAGCGCGGTTCCCGATGAGGTCGTCGCACTGATCGACGAGCCCGACGGAACGTCGCCGGGGCGAAAGACGGCGCCGAAAGTCACCGGCACATTGGTCTGGGCACTCGCGGACTTGGTGGTGACGGTCGCGCTCGTGATGTCGACCGCCGCGTGCGCCGACGGCACCGTCGCAGCCATCAGGCTCGCAGTGAGCACCGCGCCCGTCGCCGACGGGGCGAGCTGCTGGCGCACAGCGGTGTGACAGCCCGCGAGCAGCAGTCCACCGAGGAACAGGAGAGTGAGCCATCCCAGCGCGCCGCCGCCACCGGAATCCGACTGTGGGTTCCCACCAGGAGGCACGACGGTGCCCGCTGTGACCGTCACCGTGACCGCATTCTGTGCGGTGCCGCCGCTGCCGGTGCAATCGAGCGTGTAGGTCGCGGTGCTGCTGAGCGCACCCGTACCCTCGGTGCCGGATGTCGGTCTCGGGCCGGACCACGCACCGGATGCCATGCACGACGTCGCGTCGGTGGACGACCAGGTCAGCGTCGCACTCCCATTCGCAGAGATGGTGCTCGGCGCAGCGCTGATCGTGACTGTCGGCATTGCTGGCGGCGGGTTCGGCGGCGTGGTGGCTGAGACTGTAACTGTAACGCTGCTCTGGGTGGTGCCGCCCGATCCAGTGCAGGCCAGTTTGAACGTGCTGTTGGTGGTCAGCGCCGCGGACTGCTGGCTTCCGGAGGTCGACTTGGTCCCCGACCAGGCTCCGGAGGCGGTGCATGACGTGGCGTTCTGCGACGACCAGGTCAGCATCGTCGTTTGCCCGGAGGTCACTGCGGTCGGATTCGCCGCGAGGCTCACGGTCGGCGCCGCGGTCGGCGGAGTCACGTTGACCGTCACCGACTTGGTGGTCGTGCCGCCGCTCCCGGTGCAGGCCAGCGTGTAGGTCTTCTGCTGTGTAAGCGGACCCACGTTCTCGCTGCCGGTCGTCGCCTTCGTGCCCGTCCAGCCGTTGCTCGCCGTACATGAATTCGCGTTGGCGGTGGTCCAGCTCAAGGTCGAGGACCCGCCGCTCTGCACGGTGGTCGGATTGGCACTGAGGGTGACAGTCGGGGCCGGCGTGGCCTGCGCTACCGTCACCGTCACGGAGCGGTTCGTGACGCCGCCCGCTCCCGTGCATCCGAGACTGAAGGTGCTATTGGTCGCGAGCGGACCCACCGCTTCCGAGCCCGAGGTCGTCTTCGAGCCCGACCAGGCGCCCGATGCGGTGCAGCTCGTCGCATTGCTGGTGGTCCACGTTAGAGTCGTCGTCCCTTGCGCCGGGACGTTGGTAGGGTTTGCCGAGAAATTTATCGTCGGCGGCGGCGACCCTCCGGTATTCGGTAGCTTGAAAAAGTAGACGTTCTCGTCCGTGTAGTTGACGACCACGACGCCCTGCGACGCCGGAACATAACGGAAGCGCCCGAAGGTCCCGATGACGTAGCCCTGTCCCTTCACGCCGGCGGGCTGCGTCGGCGTCACCGTGTTTGCGGCATTGATTGGAACCGTGGCCCAGGTCCAGGTCCCGTTACGCGGGTCGCTCGGAACGCTGAGCGTGTAGACGGTCGTGCCGCCGGACCAGCCGACGAAGCGGTTATTGACCGTGTCGTAGACGAGCCCTGGCGAGTGCACGCCCTCGAGCGCGTCGGGTCCCGTGGTCGCGACCGTAAAGGAGGAGCTGCCCGGGTTGTTCAAATCCCACACGCGCACGTCGCCGGTGCCGCCCGTGCCACCGGTGGCGACCATGAGGTTGCGCACCGGATCGATCGCGGCCGTGTAATAGATCTCGAGGTATTCGGACGCGTGCGACGTCCAGGTGTTGGTATCCGGGTGGTACTGCTGCAAGCGGTTGCTGTTGGTCTGGGTGTCGTGATACCAGACGGTTCCCGTACCGGAGTTGTAGACGCAGATACCGCCGAACGCGGCGGTCGAACTCGCCTTTGCTCCCCGAGTCCAGGGCTGGCCGCTCAAGCCGTCAATCGTGAAGTCGTAGAAGTCGACCGCGTCATCGCTCGAACCACCGGAGTACTGCGAGCCGATCGCGCAGCTCATCATCTTGTTGTACGGGGCCGGCAGATACGCGAGCAGGTTGTACGTGTGACGCGAGACGGGACGTCCGTCGCTCGCGTATTCGGTGTTGTTCGCGGGAGGGTTGCTGGGATTGGTGAGACGCTTCCAGCTCGCCGAGGTGCCATTCAACGGGCCGAAAGCGTAGACCTCGTTACCGGCATAGTCGGTGTGACCGCCACCCCAGACCACGAGTTGATCCCGATCGGAATCGTAGACGCCGCCGCCCCAGGCCTCCATGACCGCCGTCAGCGAGCCATCCGGCCGCGGATTCGGCGCCACCGAGTCCATGCGCGAGTTTGGAAACTGGTACCAGGTACCCGGCTGCACGCTGTCGAGCGCACCGGCGCCGGCAGTGGCACACACGAAACTCAAAGCCAGGAGCCAAGAGCTCCGGAGCTCGTTGCGATTTTTTCTCACTTCCACCCTACTCCCTGCGGTTTGTCGTCTATGAGTGCCGCCGGTATGAGTTGCACGCGCCGCCGCGCGCGACGAAAGGCACCAGAATGGAGAGGTGGTTGGATAGCCCGCTTACGCCGCATGCATCTGATACATGCATCGGTGGGCGAGACAGGAATCGAAAGCCTCGTGGACTGTCGTTTCTCACCAAGCTGGCAACCCCGCTATCTGGAGCCATCAAGACTCTGAAGACCGGTGGCTTTGCGTCCCCATCTTTCGATGGGTTTGCCCCTGCAGCGCGCGAGAGTATGCACACCCGTGTTGGCGCAGATCAAGACGATTCCTGTTCCAACACAAATACCTGCGACGCGTTGCCCAGTGGGGCCCCGATGTCACTCTGCAAGGCGCGGGCCACGTGCCAGTAAGGCTCGTGTTTCAGCAGGTTAGAGCGTTTTTGAGGGTCGACGACAGCTGTGCGGACGCAGCTACGTCGCGCCAGTGCGACACGCGATCATGAAATCTGTGTCAAGCCGCTGGTGTGTATGTGAAATTCCTTGTCGCCAAAGACAGACTCACCAGCGAAATTCTAATGCGACGCGCGCTGCGCCGGCACCCGGCGCTCGGCGTCGACTTCATCGAGCAGCTGCGCCAGCTGCGCGCTCTGCTGGCGACGCGAGAACTGCGCGACGCGGTCGGATTCGATGGCGCGCAGCTTCCCCGCTGCAAGTTCGGCGATGAATTCCAGCAGTGCACGCTTGATCTCATCCTTCGATTCAAGACGAGCGATGTGCCTGGCACCGACACTCGCCATGGTGCGGGCCGTATCGCCTGCCGGATCCGCGAGGGTCAGCACCGGTCTGCCGGCGCGCAGGTACTCATAGAGTTTCGCGGGGATCTGCTCATTGCAGTTGGCTGCCTGGATGAGCAGGAGGCCGTGCGCCGACATCATTTCAGCGAGTGCTTCCCGGTGCGCAGTCGCCGGCAGGATCGCCACCAAATCACCGACGCCGTGCTGCTCGATGAGAGACCTGACGATCGCATCATGCGCAGTGGCTCGCAGGCGCACCGTCAAGCGTCGTGCCTCGATCTTTCCCTCGTCCCTGAGTTCGGCGAGCGCGGCGAAGAGTTGCGTCGGATCGCGCTCCAGCGGATAGAGGACGCCACTGTGCAGGAGACTGATGGGCCCTTCCGCGCTCGGCGTCGCGACGGCACTCAGTCCTGCAAAGCTCTCCTCGTCGTAGCCGTTGGGAATGCACCGGACGTGTCCGCGATCAATGTCGGGATAGCGGCGTGCGTAGAGGCGCGCTGTACCGTCCGTGGTAACCACGACGCGAGCCGCGCGCTGGACCGTTCGCTGCTCTATGCGCTCGTAAGCGCGACGTTGCCGCGGGTCGCGGGGATGACTCTCATCGAACATCGGGTCGCGAAAGTCCGCCACCCAGGGCACCTTGGACCATCGCTGCACGGTGAGGCCGATCTGGTGCGCAGTAGCGATGGGATAGGTCGACCAGACAACGTCAATCGCGTGCCGGCGGATCAGGCGCAATGCCGCAGGCACAGCGCTCAGGCACCAGCTGACCCATCGATCCGGCAACGCCGTGACTGCCGCGTAGCGCCCCGCAATCGATAGATGCCGAGCGGCATCCAGGCCGAACGTCCGGTACACGGCAATTTCGCGCGGGACTTCCCCGAGCAGGTCGTCCCTGCGCTCCGAGTAAGCCCGCGGGTGCACGGAAAGCACGGTGGGCAGCCAGCCGTTCTCCGGCAGGTAGCGAGAGAACTTCAGTGTGCGCTGCACGCCGCTGCTGCCCGCGAACGGCGGGTACTGAAACGCAATCATCAGCACGCGCTTCATGCCAATGCGTCCAGCCACTCGATCGTCCAACGCTCCACCTGCTCGCGCCACACGCGCGTGGAAAACGTATGGTTTGCCTCAGCGAGATCTCTGCGCGCCACATTCCGCCGCCGCAGCTGCTTGCGCCACTGTCGCGAGGCGCCCGCCGTCTGCTTGAACTCGGTCGCCGTCAGGTCATCGCCGCTCAGGATCAGCAGCACCGGCCCCTTGAACCGGGCCAGGCCTTCCGCCATCCGTTGCGGCAAGGTCCGCGAGTCGCCCGGTCGCCCGCTCGTCGTCGATTGCGGAGCCGGAGCCGGCTTCATGCGCGTGGCCTCGCGCAGCGTCGCGATGAGCGAGCTCAGGGACTCGCGCCAGCGAATCCGGCCGCGCAGCACTTCACGCCACGTACTCCATTCGAGCATTCGCCTGGCGTAGTAATGACTCAGCAAGGATCGCGACTGCCCTTGCAGCGTACGCACCCAGGGATTCAGCAGCACCATGCCCGAGATGCGCGGGTGTGAATGCAGGTGTAGCAACGCTGCCGAGGCGGCATCGCACAGTCCCCAGACGACGACCTGCCGAACAGAAGGCGCTTCGCGGCACAGTGCCTCAATCGCGTGCTGCAGGTCCCGTTCGATGGCTTCGAAATCGCGCGGCGGACCTTCGCTGTCGCCCATGCCGCGAGAGTCGAAACGCAGGCTGGCGTATCCGGCGCGGGCCAGCGCGCGCGCGATGAGCACGAACTGCCGGTGACTCCCGACGCGGTATTGCGGGCCGCCGACGACGATCAGCACGCCGGTCGGGCGCGGCACCTCCGGCAGCTCGACCACGCCCCGCAGCTGCTCGCCGTCACACTCGAAGCTGATGCACCGGGTGCTCAAGCGGAATCCTGCAATGCGAGAAGGCCCTGCGTCGTTGGGCGCAGCAGCTCATTCGCCACCGTGGTCTCAATCGTGGTCCAGAACGAGTCTCCCGAGACCGACGCGAACTCCACGTGGTGACCGCGCGCCCGCAGTTCTCCGATGTCGCGCTGAACCGCGGGCGGAGGCCCCGGCTGCGCAGTTTGCGCGACGCTGAACCAATGGAACCTGGCGTGGCTGTCGCCCAACGAGGTGGCCAGTCGGCGCTCATCGAGCGCCGCGGCGAGCCGCGGCGCAATTTCGTAGCCCGCAATTTCCAGGCTCAGCCCGGACTGCAGCACGGCTCGCAGGGACGCGGTGGTCTCGCGCGTCCTGGAACTCGTCAGCCCGCCGGCAATCCGCAGGCGCAGGACCTGATCGAGAAACGTCGAGCCGTTGACCACCGGCTGCCACGCGAGATGGCGGGGTCCCGGCGCCGGCCGCACTCGACTCACCGTTTCCGCGGCGAGCACTGTGCCGAGCCTCAGGCTCCAGGCCACGACGTTGCCCGCAGTGCGCGCGTCCAGCCAACGCCAGGCGCGCTCCATGTCGTCGAGCCAGGATTCCCACAGCGCGCCGCCGAAGTCGCCTGCGCTGTCACCGGTACCGGATGGATCGACGATGAGCACCTCGAACCCGGCCGCGGCCATCTCGCGCGCCTGCAGCGTGATCATCCGCCGCGAGCGGTTCATCTCCTCGGCAAAGGGCGGGAAAAAGAGCACGCCTCCGCGCGCTCGCGCGGGCGGACGGTAGAGCACCGCGTGCAGGTCGCCATGATCACCCGGCAGGAAGAAGGCTTCGCTCGGAGCTTGCGGCGATACCAAGTTTCAACCAGCCAGTTTGCGAGTCACGAACTCGCACAGGGTCCCGACCGTCTCGAAGGTATCGGCCGAGATCTCATCATCGTCGACTCGGAAGCCAAAGTGCTCTTCGAGCCCCGTGATCAGGTTGATGATCGCCATCGAGTCCAGTTCAGGCAGGTTGCCGAGCAGCCGCGTCTGCGCCGAGAAGTCGCGCGTGCGATCTCCGAGTTGCAGCGACTGATTGAGTACCGAAAGAACGTCGTCGATGGGGTGCATGGTCTACTTCTCTGGTTGCGGCGACGCGGGCGGCGGCGCGGACTGCGGACGTGCCTGGCTGTCACTCCATTCACCCGCGCGCACCAGCTTGTTGCGCAGCCCGGGCAGCGGATAACCCAGCTCGTAGGCCTTTTGCGCATACGCTCGAGCCTGCGAGTAGTCCCCCGTATCGAAGTACAGGAGTCCCACGTTGTAGTAGAGCTCGGCGCCGCCTCCCTGCAGCGTTTCGGCACGCTTGTAGTTTTCCAGGGCGTGGGAAAAGTCCTTCTTCTGGTGCAGGTAGATTGCGTAGAGCAGGTACAGGTTGCCGTCCTCCGGGCGGAACGAGAAGGCGCGCTCGAAGTAGCAATCGACGGTCTGATAGGCAGCGGTTGGCGGCCGGGCATTGCGCAGCTGCCACTTGGCCATCGCGCTCAGTGCGCGGTAATGGTTCGGCACCTGGCGCAGAACGTAGTCGATATCCATCGGCAGCGGCGCCGTATCACCGGCGACCAGCCCTTCGACCTTGGACGAAAAGTGGTAGCGCTCGACCAGGTTGACGTTGTTCGCATCGCGCGCCGTGTCGGTGTAGTCGACGGGCCGGCTGAAGTTGTTGGCGTCGAGCGGTCCACCGCACAGTTCAGCGCTGGCAGCGCCGCTGAGCATGATTCCCGCGAGCAGCAATGAGGTCCGGATAGCAATCATGCGCATACCTTCATGTTCCAAAATCTCGAGAAGGCGCCGTGGCCGCCGGCGCCTGCGAATCAACCGCGCGCGGCGTGGAGCGGACGGCCTGCTTGGCGCGCAGTCTCAGCCACGAAATGATTCCGCCGACGCTCGCCAGGCGCTGCGCACGGATCCCCCACATTTCGCGCCGGTCACTCATCCACTGGCGCTTGTACTCGTCGTCGCCGGACAGGTAGTCGACGGTCTTCACCCGATCGACATCGATCGCCTGGCGCAGCAACTCTCGCGTCAGCACCGAGCCGGGCGAATATTCGGCATATTGCTCGTCATACACAAGCTTGAAGATGGCGGCAGTATCGCCAACCTTGAACCAGATCTGCGCCGCGAGCGGCTGGTCGTTGAGCCGCAGTACGCCGAGGCGCAGCCACCCGTTGGCCGCGTAGCGTCGGGCCACCTCGCGGATGAAGCGCGGATACGCTTCGTGACGTTGCCAGCTGCGCGCGTACACCGCCTCGAACTGATTCAGCGCTGCATCGACTTCGTGCGGTTGCTGCACGATGTGGATGTCGAGGCGCCCGGTCTTCTCGAGCCGCTTGCGCTTGCGGATGACGGTGTTGCGCACGGCGCCGGGCAGCTGTTTCTCGTATTCGGCGAAGCCGCTTTCCGTGATGGGCCGATACCAGTTGCCGAAACGAAAATAAGGTTCGACGACATAGCCGGCGCGCTCCAGTGTCTCGCACACGGTCGCAAAGAATCCCGACTGCTTGTCGAGCGGTGCGAGGTCGAGCCGCGGATCCGTGGCCAGTGCGGCAGCCAGTGCACGTGAGGCCTCGACCTCATCGACCGGCTCGAACCACAGGGGAGCGCTGTTGACGCAGTAGTAGTTCGACAGGCTGCGCGTGATGTGCGGCGCGAGCGGGAAGCGTCCGGGCATGCGCTGCAGCGGCAGCCAGCCCACGGGCTGCTGCGTGGCGCCGTCAGACACGACGGCCAGCTTCAATTGATCCTTGCCGCCGAGCAGGTGTTCGACGTAGGCCTCGTGCCACGCCCACGTCTGGTCGTAGCGATTGGTCGAACAGGTCTCGATCCGCCGCCGAACTTCCGTCGGAATGCGTGACAGGCTGTCGAAGAATGCGACTGTGAACGGCATCCGCCGTCGTCCTCAAACCGGGCTGATATGATGTTGGTATTGGTATCCGATCGACTCTGCAACGCTATAAGAAGTAAGGTGAGCTGGCAAAGCTCCCCTTCTCCAAATTGTGACGAGTCTCCACACTCCGCCTGCCCGCTGCACCGCCAGCTGAACCAGTGTCCGTAGCCAGTTCCAGGCCCTCGGGCACGCCAGTTCAGCTGGCAGGCATTGTGCTGCAGGAGTGGCAACAGGAGTCACCGTCCGCCGCGGTCGAGGTTGCGGACGCGGGCGAGCTCGCCCGTCCTGCCCTACCCGCTCGCTCCTCGATCCGGCACTGTGGAGGGGCGGGACTGCGTGAATATGTCAGCCCGCAGGTCAGCGTCGCCATCGCGGGTACGGTGCGCTGGGGGGAAGATCGCGCCTGGCGGTCGCACCGCGACCAGGGCTTTGCCGCCGAGTTTGCCGAGCGCTGGATCACGAGCGGCAGCGCAGTCTTGTCGCAGCTGCGCGGAGCGTTCCTCGCGATCGTTCTCGATCGCACGCGCGGCGAGATCGTCATTGCGATCGACCGCATGGGCATCGTGCCGCTCAGCTACGCCATCGCGGCGGACGGCACGTTCGCGTTCGCAACTTCCACGACCGTGCTGCGAGCGCTGGCCGCGGTGCGCGCCCGGTTGTCCGCGCAACACCTGTTCCATTACGTCTACTTCCACATGGTGCCCAGTCCCGGAACGGTCTTCACCGACATCCACAAGCTGGAACCCGCGCATCTGCTGCGCGTCCGCAACGGTCGCGCCGACGCGCAGCGCTATTGGCAGCCGCAGTTCGCCAGCTCACCGCCCGCCTCCGTCGGCGAAACCCGCGAGCGGCTCCTCGAGGTGTTGGGTCACGGCGTGCAACGCTGCGAACCGCACGCAGCGACGGGCGCGTTTCTCAGCGGTGGCATCGACAGCTCGACGGTGACGGGCCTGTTGACGCGCTCGCAACCGGCTGCACCGCGCGTCTACTCGATGGGGTTCGCCGCGGCCGGATATGACGAGGCGCACTACGCGCGCACCAGCGCGCAGCACTTCGGAGCGCAGTTGCGCCAGTTCTATGTGCAGCCCGAGGACATCACGCGCGAGCTGCCCCTGGTCGCCGCCGCCTACGATGAACCCTTCGGCAACTCTTCGGCCATTCCCACACTGGTGTGCGCTCGCGCGGCGCACGCCGACGGCATCACACACATGCTCGCCGGCGATGGCGGGGACGAGCTCTTCGCGGGCAACACTCGTTACGCGAAGCAGCGGACCTTCGAGTTCTATCAGCACCTGCCGCGAATGCTGCGCGAACGCGTGGTCGAGCCTGTTGTCGAGCGCGGCGGCGCGGGCCTGGATCGGGTGTGGCCGTTGTCGAAGCTCGCGAGCTATGTGCGCCAGGCGCGCATTCCCATGCCGGAGCGAACCGAGAGTTACAACTTTCTCACGCGCACGGGGCTGGCAGAGGTGTTCGAGCCTGACTTCCTCAGCCTCATCGACCCGCGCCTGCCCCTCGAGCTGTTGCGCCAGCGCTATGCGGACGCTCCCGCCGCAACGCTGCTGGATCGCATGCTGTACCTGGACTGGAAGTTCACGCTGGCCGACAACGACCTGCGCAAGGTCGGACGCATGTGCGCGCTCGCGGGGGTCGAGGTGCAATACCCGTGGCTCGACGACGAGGTGGTGGAATTCTCCGCCACGCTTCCCGCGCAGTGGAAGATGCACGGCCGCGAGCTGCGCCACTTCGCCAAGCAGGCGCTGAGCGGATTCCTGCCGGACGAGGTCATTCGCAAGCCCAAGCATGGCTTCGGCCTGCCGTTCGGTGAGTGGCTGAAGATCTCCCCGGAACTACAGAACAACGTGTACGCGTTGCTGCGCGACCTGAAGCGGCGCGGCATCGTGCAACCGCGGTTCCTCGACACGCTCATCGAGCAACATCGCGGCGGCCACGCGGCCTACTACGGGTCCATGGTCTGGATCCTCGCCATGCTGGAAGCGTGGCTGAGCGCTCAGCGCCTCGACCTCTAGCCCGGCTGCGGGGCGACGGCCTCGCTGGCTCGCGCGCCGAAACTCTTGGCGAGTCGCAGCGCGAACTCGACCGGCGAGGCGCCGAGAGCGGCGACGCGTGGTATCTGCAGGATGTCGCTGTGCCGATCCGCCCGCCCCCACGCGGTGGACACCGCCAGTTCGAAGCCGGCATCGCGCACCATGTGGACGTGCTCGGAGCGATAGTCTCGCCCGGGCCGCCCGTTCGGGTACGCAAACGCCTTCACCTGTTCTCCCACGAGCGATTCCAGCCGCTCCTTGCTCGCATTGATCTCATCGCGTGCCACCCGCTCATCCACTTCGGCCAGGATGTAGTGCTGACACGTGTGCGCACCGATTTCGGCACCGGCGGCTGCCAGCGCCTGCACCTGCGCAGAAGTCATCATCAGGTCGCGCGGCAGGTCGGCGC
The DNA here is from genome assembly GCA_035263105.1 of Steroidobacteraceae bacterium. Taxonomy (GTDB): domain Bacteria; phylum Pseudomonadota; class Gammaproteobacteria; order Steroidobacterales; family Steroidobacteraceae; genus DATBVX01. Next base: position 22,951 of record DATFRO010000083.1, read on the forward strand.
GCGCGAGTTCCGCAAGGCGCACACACCATTCCTGCCTGCGCTGCGGCGGCTGGTACTTCAGCCGATCGATGAGAAGGTTGATCGCCTGGCGACGTTGCTCGAGCGTCGCGATGGGCAGCGGCTCGAGGTCCAGCCAGGGCGCACTCAGCTGCTCGCCCGGCGCGAGGCGCACGGCTTCGATCACCGAATCGTTGAACATCCGCCCGCCGTCGAGGAAGCCGGTGGAGATGAAGAACGTCGCCGGAACACTGAAGCGGCTCAGGATCGGCCAGGCGACCTGCTGATTGTCCGCGTAGCCGTCGTCGAAGGTGACCGCCACCGCGCCCGCGGGCAGTGCATTTTCCTGCATCAATGAGATCGCAGTCCGCAGCGCGAGCGGCGTGAACCATTCGCGCAGCACGCGCATCTGCCAATCGAACTGCTCGCGATCCGGCACGTCCGGCAGCAGCGGATCGCGCTGCGCCAGCACGCGATGAAACGTGAGCACCAGCAGGCGGTCGCGCCCGAATGCCGAGGCCGCGCGCGACAGGAGCGCAGTGATCTTGCGCATCATGAGTTGTCACGTCGCATCAGCGATGCATTCCCGGGGCGGCCGGCGAGGCGGCCTGGGTGTCGAGCGCACCGTTCGTCTGTGGCACCGGTGCGCGCAGGGCATCCTGCACGGCGACCTTCGCGAGCACCGCAATCGTCATGAGGTGATACGGCAGATCGAAGTAGGCGAGTCCGAGGAATATGCCGCCCACGGCGTAGCCGACGAATCCGACCTGCATCATGGCCGCGAGATCGCGCGCCCATAACAAATCGGGACGATCACGCGCTGCGCGGATCACCCAGCCGGCGGTCCGCAGCGTGAGGAAGCCCAGCAGCACAAAGAGAATGAGTCCCACGAAGCCGTGCTCGGCCAGCACCTGGAAGTAGATGCTGTGCGCGTCGTGGAAGGCTTCCGGGTCTGGCGCATAGCGGTGGAACAGGTCGCGGGTGAACGTATTGAATCCACCGCCCACCACCGGGTGATCGCTGGCGAGGTTCCACGCAAAATGCCAGGCGTTGATGCGTCCCATGGCGGAGGAGTCTTCGGTGTACTCGCCGATGGTGCCCATGCGTTCCATCCACTTCTCGGGCATGAACGAGGTCGCCAGCACGGCGGTGAGAAACAGCGGGATCCCGAACATCAACTTGTGACGGCTCTTCAGCCACAGCATCAACACCATCACCGCGCCGCCGACCAGCGCGCCGCGCGAATAGGAGCCGACGATCGCGAACGCCGAAAGCACCATGCCGACAATCAGGCCGCCGCGCACCCAGCGGTTACGCGACTGCGTTTGCAGGTAGCGCATCAGCGGAACGATCATCAGGAGGGCGAGCGCGAGCTCGTTGTTGCCTTCGATGAAACTGCCCGGCGGACCCCACACGCGGTACACACCGCCGGTTGCCGCGGTGAACAGTCCGCCCTTGATGCCGAAGAAGCCGATCGAGGCGACGATCACCCACGTGAGCTGATTCAGCTTCTCGCGCGAACCCATCAGGAGCAGCGTCGCCAGGATCATGGCCTGCACCTTGATGCTGCGTTCCCATCCGAGCTCCGCACTTACGGGATTGAGCGCAAAGAAGGTCGTGACGCAGGTCCACAGCGCCCACATCAACCAGACGACGGTCACCGGGGTCCAGGGAAAGCGCACCTTCTCCCTGCTGAACAGCAGGCCCACAAAGGTCGCTCCGGCCGCGACCTGCACGAAGGGAAACGCGTAGGCGAAGCCCCAGGTCATGCGATGCGGATTCATGTAGCCGAGCCACGACCAGACCAGCAGGCCGATGCTCGGCCGCGCGATCATGAACGGTATCGCGCCGAAAACCAGGATGGTCAGGAGGATGTCACGCACTGCGACCGCTCACTCGTGCATCGCTCGCCGCCGCCACGCCCGTCCGCCGCTGGCGCGAGCGCTGATCAGCTTGCCGGCGAGCGTCTCGATTCTCGCCGCGTTGGCGGACCAGGTCAGGTCTCGCTCGGCGATCGTCGCCCGCGCGCGCCGCCCGATTCGCTCACGTAACGCGGGATCGCGACACAGGCGCTCCACCGCGGCGATCATTGCAGGCGCATCGCCGGGAGCGAACAGCAGCGCGTTGTCCTCATGAGTGAGGATCTCCCGGATGTTGGGTCGGTCCGGAGCGACGATCGCACGCCCCATCGCCAGGTACTCGAACAGCTTCAGGGGCGATGCGTATTCCACCACTTCCGGCTGCAGCGCGACGTCGAAAGCGGCGACGTGCGAGGCAACCTGTGCACGCGGCACGATACCGGTGACACGCACGCGCGCGACGACCCCGGCCTCCTCGGCCCGACGCTCCACTTCGCTTCGCGCCGGGCCATCGCCGACGAGCAGCAGGAAGCGATCGGGACTGCGGGCGACCACGGTGACGAGGTCGTTGAGTCCGTGCCAGCCGCGCATGAATCCGGTGAACCCGAGCACCGTGTGGCCGTCCACACCCAGCCGCTGCTGCGCCCGTTCCGTGGGCTCGATTTCGCCGAACTTGTCGAGGTCGATGCCGTTCGGCACGACGTGGAGACGATCGGCTGATACGCCCGCGGCCACGATCCGCTCCGCCAACACTCGCGTTACGGCGAGCACCGCGTCCGCGTTACGCCAGGCGAAGCGCTCGCTCCAGCGCGCCAGGCGGTGCAGACGAATGCCGCCATAGGCGCTGCGTTCCTCGAGGAGCGGCGCATTCACCTCCAGCAGGATCGGCAGGCGCAGGAGCTTGCTGGCCCACAGGCCAGCGACGAAGTAGAGGTTGTAGCGCTCGTAGATGAAATCCGGGCGCCAGCGCCACGCGGCCCAGAGGATGCGCACGAGCGCGATGGCGTTGTAGGAAAACTCGAGCAACTCGTACGCGAAGTGCGGCACCAGGCGCTTGAGGCGCGCCACCACGCCGCCCTCGAATCCAAACTGCTGCGCATGCAGTCCGCTCGGTCCCACGACCTTCACGTCGTGACCCCGGGCGCGCAGTGCGGCAATGATCTCCTCGATGTGCACGGCCTGGCCGTCGTTCGAGGCGATGCGGTGATGGTAGAGAACGCGCATCAGGTGCCCTGGGCGGCCAGGCCGCGAAACAGATCGCCGAGGGCGCCGACGGTGGCGTCCCATGAGAATGCTTCGACGTGCTTGCGCAGGCTCATGCTATCGACGTGGTTCGCTCGCAGGGCCGCGACCGCGCTGCATATTGCCTGCGGCGTGCGCTCCGTGAGAAGAGTGCCCGACACGCCGTTCACCAGGATCTCGGAAACTCCGCCCACGTCAGTCGCAATCACCGGCGTGCCACAAGCGAGCGCTTCCAGCACCACGTTGGGCATTCCCTCCGACTGCGAGGCGAGAATCAGGACGTCGGCAGCGCGGTAGTGTTCGCGCACCATCGGCGGCGCCAGGGCGCCGGTAAACCGCACTCGATCCGTAACGCCGCATTCGCGGGCGACTGTTTCCAGCTGGCCGCGCAGCGGGCCTTCGCCGACGATGATCAGTCCCGCATCGGGCATCAGCGCCAGCGCGCGGATCACGAGTTCATGTCCCTTGCCGGCGACCAGGCGGCCGACTGACAGCAGTGTGAAGCGCTCGCAGCCGATGGCCCGCCGGGCCGCCTCGCGGTCGGCCGGCGAGAAAAAATCCAGGTCCACTCCATTGCGAAGGGTGCGTACCTTGTCCGCGGGAGCGCCCAGCTCCAGCAATCGACGACGCAGCGCCTCGCTCACCGTGATGACCACGGCACTCTGGCGCACCGCCCAGAGGATCATGCGTCTCGGCCAGGGCAGGTTGCCGATCACGTTGATGTCGCTGCCGCGCGCGGTGATGACGAGCGGACGCCGGGTGCGTTGCGCCAGGATCGCCGCCGCGACTCCGTCGGGATAAACATAGTGCGCATCGATCACCGAAAATCCCGGCGCGCGGCCGATCGCCCGTACCGTGCCGAGCGTCGCCTGCGCCAGCGCCAGCGGCTGAATCGACATGCCGACCTTTGGCAGCATCGGGTAACGCGGATGCCACACATCGAGTCCATTGCGCTCCTCGTGCTGCGGGACGCGTGCAAAGCGCGCGTACTTCCCGAACATGCGATGGCGCGCGGGAAACCAGGGCACGGGCGCCACCACGGTCGCGCCCACGCCTCCCGCAGCCACCAATCGACGCAGCCTTTGCTCGACGAACAGGCCGTGCTGCGGCATTTCTGCGTTGGGATACAGGCTGCTGAAAGTCAGGATCTTCACCACGTGCCGCGGCCCTGGTGGCAGCTCAGCCTGCCAGCCGCAGGCGCAGAAACCCCTCGAACATCAGCAGCGCCCAGAGTGACGCGCTGTGATCGCGCGTGCCGTTGATGTGCTGACTGACCAGCCGACGCAACGGCGCGGGCTCGAAAATGCCCGCTTCGGCGAGGCTCCCCTCGAGCAACGCCCGCTGCATGCGCTCTCGCAGCGGCCCGCGCAGCCAGCGAGCAAGCGGCACCGCAAATCCCATCTTGGGCCGATACATGATGTCCGTCGGCAGAAAACCACGCAGGCTGTCCTTGAAGATCGCCTTGCCCTCTCCCGCCCGCAGCTTCAGGTCGGCCGGGAGCGAGGCCGCCCACTCGACCAGGGTGTAGTCGAGTATCGGGCCGCGCACTTCGAGCGAATGCGCCATGCTCGCGCGGTCCACCTTGACCAGGATGTCTCCCGGCAGGTAGGTCATGAAGTCCAGGTACTGCACGAACGACAGCGGATGATCGGTGGGCGCATCGGCGCAATGACGCGCGAACGTATCGAGCGCCCGGTATCCGTTGAGCTGGCGCAGGAAGTCGGCGCTGTAGAGCCCGAGTCGCAGGTAGTCCGGTGTGAAGGAAACCGAGTGGAAGTACGCCGCCATCGAGTCCCGCGCCAGCGCCTGGAACGTCGACTTGGCGCGCAGCGGCCGCGGCGCCCAGTCGAGCTTGGGATAGACCGCACCCAACGCGCCGAACAGCGGCCCGCGCAATGCTTGCGGCAGGAGCCGGCGCAGATGCTCTTCGCGCATGTGCCAGCGATAGCGTCGATAGCCGGCGAACGTTTCGTCACCGCCATCGCCCGACAGGGCCACCGTGACGCGCTTGCGCGCCAACTGGCACACGCGGTAGGTCGGGATCGCCGAACTGTCGGCGAAGGGTTCGTCGTAGACCTTCACCAGCGTATCGAGCAGATCGTAGTCATCGACCTCGACCTGCTCGACGTGATGGCGCGTGTGGTACTGGTCGGCCACGACCTTGGCGTACGCGGCCTCGTTGTATTCCGGATCGCCGAAGGAGATCGAGCACGTGTTGACCGGATCCGCCGAGAGCCCCGCCATCATCGCCACGACGGCGCTCGAGTCGACGCCACCCGACAGGAATGCTCCGAGCGGCACTTCCGACATCAGGCGGATGCGCGTGGCCTCGCGCAATCGCGCCACCAATTCTTCCGCGACCGCGCCCTCATCGCGCGGTGCGTGCCCATTGAAGCTCAGGTTCCAGTAGCGTCGCGGGGTGGCGAGGGGCTCGCCACGCTTGATCATGAGCGTGTGCCCCGGGGCGAGCTTCGACACGTTCGCGAGGATGCACTTCGGATCGGGCACATAGCCCAACGCCAGGTAGTCCTCGACCGCTGTTGGGTCCAGGCGGCGCGATACCCGCGGGTCGACCAGGAGCGCCTTGAGCTCGGAGGCGAACAACAGCTCGCCGCCAGGCAGGAGTGAGTAGTAGAGCGGTTTCTTGCCCAGGCGATCGCGCGCCAGGAACAGCGTCTCGCGATTCCGATCCCAGATCGCGAATGCGAACATGCCATTGAGCCGATCGACGCAGCGCTCGCCCCACTCCTCCCAGGCATGCACGATGACTTCGGTGTCCGAGTGAGTGCGAAAGCGATGACCCGCATCGCTCAGTTCGCGCACCAGCGGCGGATAGTTGTAGATCTCGCCGTTGAAAATGATGATCACCGAGCCGTCTTCGTTGGCGAGCGGCTGCTGGCCGGTCGACAGATCGATGATGGCGAGCCGCCGGTGGCCGAGCGCGACGCCGGGCTCGAAGTGCTCGCCGCCCTCGTCCGGTCCACGATGCAGCAGCGCCTGCATCATGTTGCGCAACAGTTGACGATCGGGTTCGCCGCGACCGCGGGTATCAAAGATTCCGGCTATTCCACACATACCTTATGCCTGTTGACCCAGGACTCGCTCGTAGACCTCGAGATAGCGCTGCACCATGTTGCCCAGGCTGAATTCCCGTTCCACCCGTTGCCGGCCGGCGCTGCCGTGACGTCGACGCAGCGACGCGTCGGTCACGTAGCGTCGCAACTGCTCGCACATCGACAGCGCGTCATTCGGCGCACTCAACAGCCCGGTGACCTCATGCTGTACCAGTTCCGGGTTGCCCCCGACCGCGGTGGCGACCACCGGCAAACCGCTCGCCATGGCTTCGAGGATCGTGTTGGAAATGCCTTCGTTCAACGATGGCAACACGAACACGTCCAGTCCCTGCAGCAGCCGGTCGATGTCGGCGCGTCCACCGCTCAGCCACACCTGCTTCGACAGCCCCGCCCGGCTCACCCGCTCCTCACAGGCTTGGCGCTGTGATCCATCGCCGATCATCACCAGCCTGAGGCGTCCCGCGATAGCGGGTTCGCTCCCCAGGAGCCGTTCGAATGCCTCGAGCAGCAACATCGGATTCTTGACCGGCTCCATGCGACCCACGGTCCCGATGATGATGTCATCAGGCCCCGCAAAGCCGGGGACGGGCAGCGCCGCGCGTCCTGATTGGCCGGGCCGGAAGCGCTGCGCGTCCACGCCGCTGTAGATCTGCGTTGTCTTGGCCGGTCGCACGCCGATACTCGCCTCGAGCCAGCGCGTCAGGTCCTGCGACATCGTAATGTAGTGCGATACCACGTGACGTGTCGCACGGCGCAATGCGTTGTAGCGACGGTTGCTGCCGTCGAGGTCGATCACGTCCCAGCCGTGCTCGCCATGGACGCGCCCTCGCACCCCGGCCAAAGCTGCCACCCACTGGCTCTCGAGAGTCCCGAGGTTACGGGTGTGAACAATATCCGGCTCCAGGCGTCGCAGCAGGCGCCAAAGGCGCCAGTGCACGGCCGGGTCCTGGCCGGCGCGCTTGTTGAGTGAACAGACCTCGACATCGCTGCGCGCAATGCGATTGCGAAATTCCGAGGCCGTCGTCAGGCAGATGATCGCGTGCTGGAAGCGCTCCGCCGGCATATGGTTGATCAGGTTGATCAGCCCGTTCTCCAGCCCACCGACATCCAGGCGATGAATGATGTGGGCGATCAACGGCCGGCGCGACGTGCTCATCTGCCACCCGGGCCGCAGCCAAAGTTGTCGGCGGCCGCGCGCACCACGGCATCGCGCTGCACGCTGACGAAATCACTCAGCGTCTGAAGCGCAACTTCCTCGGAACGTTCGTTGGCACTGACTGCGACCAGCGCGGAGTTCGTGGTCACACCGTGCAGCAGCGCCCAGGCCTGGCGGGCTTTGCCCTCGTAGGGGTTCGCGACCGACACGCCGTCGATGAGAAACCAATAGAGCACCCAGCGCGGACCCACGCTCGGCGGGGCGCCCGCCAGCCGCGCAGTCATCGAGGAGTTGCCCGCGCCGACCTCGACCACGCGTTCCTGCGGCACGAGCTGTGTGTTGCCGCCGAAGATGCGGTTCTCATCACTGATGAGTTCACTGCCGGGGCGCGGCCGACGTCCGTAGACCGCAACGTGCAGGTCCACACCGCGTGGGCCGTCGACATAGCGGCCCCGCATCCTCGCGACGGCGCCCTGGTAAGCGGGCTCCCACGGGTCAGCGATGGCTTCGGGTCCACTCCAGGAAGCGATCCCGGCCGGCAGGCACCGGGCGCCGGCATCGTTCGACAGTGCGAGCTGGGCTCGCGAGTCACGCTGGTCAACTGCCACGAACAGGCTCACCAGCGCGACATACAGGAGCAGCGAGATCGCGGGTTGCCATGAGCGGTGCACCGGAGCTGCCGCTTCGCTGTCCCGCTCCTCGCCGGCTCCACCCGTGACCGGGGCCGGATCCCGGAACTTGTTCCCGACATAGAACATGAGCAGCATCACGAGCCCGAAGAACAGCCACCCGTAGATGATGTGATCGATCCCAACCGCAATGCGCATGTTGCTGAGGTGCGCGATCATGACGATGCCGTAGGCCCGTATGCCGTTCGCGATGATCGGCACGACGAACGCGCAGGCGATGAATGCCGCACGCCGGCGCCAGCTGTGATACGCGAGCCACGCGAACAAGGTGCCGGTCGCAAGCGATGCCGACAGGTAGCGCACTCCGCTGCACGCTTTCGCGACCAGGAATTGCCCACCGGAGGTCGTGAAGTAAAACCCTTCGCGGAACACAGGTACGCCTGACAGCCGCAGCGCATGCACGGTGAAGTCCGCGGTGAACTGCGTCAGCCACGGCACCAGCGCTTCGCCGAACGGTACGGCGAACACCAGGAATGCCAGCGGAAAGGCAATAGCGCGCGCCAGCTTGCGACCCAGCACGCCCCACACCAGCAGCGGCAGCAGCAACACGGCCGCGGCCTGCTCGACCACCGCCACATCCACTGCGCGCGCGAGCATCCAGGTGGCGCAACAGGGGATTACACCTGCGATCGCCAGGGCGTCTGGCTTGATCGGGATCCGCCGCAGATGAGCGCGCTGACGCCAGACCAGCCAGGCGCTGATCGGCCCGATCAGCCATCCATGCGCATAGGTACCCCCTGCGGACCACAGGCGCGCCAGCGACAGCAGTGTGGGCCACATGAGGATTCCCCAGGCCACCACCACGGCCAGGGCGATCGCGAGCCGGCGCGAGAACCGCACGGTGGCGAAGGGACGTGTCGATGCTTCGTCGTGCATGAGCTCACATCGAACGTGAACTGACGGTGCGGGGTTCGGCCGCCGCGCCTGCCACGATCCGCAGGAAGCTCTCCTGTTGGCGGGCCCAATCGAAATGTTCGAGCACGAAGTTGCGATTGGCTTGCGAGAAGGGTGGCGGCCGGCGTTGCAGCAAGGCTGCGACGCGCGCGGCGAAACCCGCCGGACCGTCCTCCACGTACACGTGCTCGGGCGGCGGAATATCCAGCCCGGCAACGGCTGCGCTGGTCGCAACGATGTGCCTGCCCATGGCCATCGCCTCGAGAACCTTGTTCTGCACGCCACGCGCGATGCGCAGCGGCGCTACCGCCGCGCACGCGTGCTGCAGATAGGGTCGCACATCAGGCACTCGTCCCGTTACGCGGATGCCTTCCAGGCGCGCGAGGCGCTGGACCGCGGGCGGAGGATTCGAACCGACGATATAGAACCAGCTGTCCGCCTGGGTCTTGCGGATCAGCGGCAGGATCTCGTGCGCGAACCAGGTCACCGCCTCGATGTTGGCCCAGTAGTCCATCGCGCCCGTGAACACGATGGCGCGCTGCTCCGGAGCGAAGGGGCTCGCCAGCGCAGCAGCGGGATCGAAGTAGCGGATATCCACGCCGTTTCCCACGCTGCCGATCCGCTCACCGGCGAGCCGCGTCAGGCGCTGGAACAACCCGGCTTCCTGGGCCGAAACGAATACGCTCGCATCGAATCGTTGAGCGAGATCCTGTTCGCTGCGACACAGTCGTGCGGACTCGCGACGATAGATCCAGTCCAGGGGCCAGCCCCGGCGCGCCGCGTATTGCGCCCACTTGTCGGAATCGACGTCGCAGAAGTCGATGATGCAACGCATGCCGTCAGCCGCAGCACGGTCGACGAACTGAGCCATCGACGAAGAAAACACCACGACGCGATCGACCCGGCCGGAGCGCAGGATCTTCTCGACCCAGCCGCGCAGGCCGCGGTCGGAGTAATAGGCGAGCGTCAGCGGGTCGCCCGTCAGCAGACCGCGAGCACTCCAGAGGCGGCGCAGCGTCGGCCGCAAGCGAGCGACATAGGCGTCCGCACACTGGCTGCGCAATTCGGGGACGAAGGCCTGGTCCTCGTGCGCGTCGACAAAAGTCGCGACGTAGACCTCATGATCGCGCCGCAACGCCTGCAGCCAATGGTAGGAGCGGATCTTGTCGCCCTTGTTTGGCGGCAACGGAATGCGATGTGTGAGGAAAAGAACGCCGCTCATCCGAGCGCCCTGGCAATCGGCGGACCGATCAGGCGAGTGAGCCACAGCGGCAGACGCTTCCAGGTGGCGATCATCAACTGGTATCGGGGATTCGTCGGACTCAGATTCGGCACGTCGCGTGCCCGCACCAGGTAGTACTCGTAGTACAGCGGTATCGCCTCAAATCCCCAGTTCTCCTTGAAATGGCAGGCCCCGGTGCCGCGCTTGCTGCGCCCGTAATCAAAGATCCTGAGGCCGCGTCCGCCGGCGCGCTCCATCAGCTTCCAGTACATGAAGTCGTTGGCACCCAGCTGGCGGGCCGCGGTCGTGCCGCCTCCGTAGTACGGCAGCACTTCGTCGCGAAAGTAGAAGCTGAGCACGCTCGCCACGGGGGTGCCGCGATGGGTGACGGTCTGGATCTCGCAGGCATCACCGAACACCTGCTGCAGCAGGTCCAGGTAATCGCGGCCGAATACCGGCGTGCCGAGATTGCGCAGGCTCTCCGAGTACAGCGGGTACAGGCGTCCGCTGTCGCCATCGATGTCCCACGCGAGCTCGCGCTCCAGCGACTTGCGTACGACAGCGCGTTGCTTGCGCGGAATCGCCTTGAGGTTCACCTCGGGATCAGTGGCGATGGGCTTGCGGAACGTGACGTACAGATCCTTGCACGGCCAATCGGGGCGCGACCGCTGACGGCTGCGCAGCTCCAGGCATTCGACGTCCAGTCGGCGTGCCAGGTCGCAGGCAGCGTCCAGGAGCTGCTGTTGTGCGTCGGCGTTTGCGGCCAGCACGCCGCCGTAGACACAGAACGGCGTCGAGACCAGCGAATCGCCGAACAGCCGGCTGCGAACGTGGGCGAGTGGTAGTACGCCCTGGATGCCTGCCGCATCCTCGGCCACGAGGTAATGCGCGGTGTGCCGGAACGCGCGCTCGAGCACCGTCCGCCAGCCGCAGAGATGGAAGAAAGTCCCCTCGGCCTGTGCGAGGACGAAATCGTCCCACGGTTTCGCGTCTGCAGGCGCGAATTGACGGACGCGCAGCGCCGAATTCACGAGCTGTGCCGCAGGAAGATCTGGTCCATGCGGCCCCAGCGAAAATCGGCGAGCAGCCGTTGCAGCCGGCCGTACATGCGAGAGAGATTCAGGTAGTGCCGGAAACGCGATTTCCATGGCGCGGCGACGCGCGGCTGCTCGTCGTCGATCTCCCAGGGATGGAAATAGAACACGCACGGCTGGCGGTCGGTGAGATTCACGCGCTGCATGGCCCAGCGCGACACGGCATAGGGAAACAGGCGGAAATAGCCGCCGCCGCCGCACGGCAGCCTGAGATCACCGACCTGCACCGTGGTGACGGGGACCTCCAGGATGCCGTTGTCATGGGTGCGAAACGCGAAGCGTGGCGCCTCCGGCATGCCATACAGGTCGTGCCGGATCGGGTAGATGCTGGAACTGTAGAGATGCCCGGCTTCGCGCAGCACATCGAGAGCCCACAGGTTGTCGGCACCGATGGAATAGCTCGCGGCGCGATAACCGGGTACGGCGCGGCCGGTCACATCTTCGAGGAGCCGCTTGGTGCGCTGGACGTCGGACTGGAACTGCTCGCGCGATTGCTGCGTCACGCGGGTGTGCTGCATGCCGTGGCTGGCGATCTCGTGCCCGCTGTCGACAATGCGCCGCACCAGCTGCGGGTAGCGCTCGGCCACCCAGCCGAGCGTGAAGAAGGTGGCCTGTATCCCGTGACGGCCAAAGAGGTCGAGGATGCGCTCCACGTTGCGCGGGATGCGGCACTCGATCGAGTTCCAGTCGCGGCCCGCAAATACCGGCTCGAACGCCGAGACCTGGAAGTAGTCCTCGACGTCGACCGACATCGCGTTGGTCGGCCGGTCATGGGCGAGACGCTCGTGATCGTGGATCATGCGGAAAATCGGACTCGTTGGCCGGTGGACCTGTAGCTGGGCGACAAACGCTCGCTGCGACCGGCGTGGATCAGAAGGTCTTCGTCACCGATAGCGTGATCCAGTTGGCGTCGTACTGCGAGAAGTCGCCGCTGCGCTCCTGGCGGCCCAGCGAGAGGCTCCCGCGCAACGTTTCCGTGATCCGTCGACGCAGGTCCACGGACAGGTTCAGATCGTCCACCGCACCGCCGCCGTCCTCGATCTCGTAGTCGCTCCAGTTGGCGCCCAGGGCGAGGTCGGTGCGAGCGGTCAACTGGCGCACCAGACCCGCGCCGGCTTCGCGAAACTCGTCGGCCAGGTCGCGCGTCAGGTAACGGCGGCGATAGTCCCTCAGGTGCACTTCGATCTTGGTCCTGCGCCCGGTGAGCGTCATGGACCCTTCGAAGTCCTTGCGCACGTACAGGTCCGAGCTCACCACCGTGAGATCGGTGCCGGAGATCGGCACCGGTGTCTGCGCCTGCTCCGTGACCGGCCGGATCATCAATTCGTGGGCCGCGGTCTCCGGTCCATCGACATAGTGCAGGTTCACCATCAGCTGGCGCCCGGAATACTCGTACGCCACGTCGTAGGTGGTCCCGAAGAATCTCTGTCCACCCATCGCGCGCAGGCGATTGCCGTGCCCCGCTTCGTATTCAAATCCGGCGAGCCAGTAACTTTCGTCGAGACCGCCATCGGTGGTGTCCACCGTGAGGTCGCTCTCGTAGCCGGCCCTGGCAATCAAGCGCAGCTCGCGGGTCGCCGCGTAGCCCAGCTCAACGCTCGCCTGGTCGTAGCGAAACGGCAGGGAGTTCTCGTAGTCCGCATTTTCGTGGTCGTATGCCACCTTCCAGGACAGCCGCGGCGGCGATTCCTCGTCCGTGCCCAGGCTGAACAGGGCCTGCTGATCGACGGAATCGTTCAAGTCTTCCGTGTTATCGAGCTCGTGGTACTTGACGAAGCCATAGGTGTAACGCGCGTCGACCACGAGTCCGCTGCCGAACCGGTGGCGCAGGTACGGTGTCAGGTGGGCCGTGTATGAGTCGGTCAGGTTGCCGCTGGTGTCGAAGATCTTCTCGGGAATGTTGACGGGCTGCGTCGGATCGACCACCTGCTGCACCGCTACCGCCGATCCTTCCAGGAAGAACAGGTTCTCCGCGACCTCGCCGGTCGCCGTCGCGAGCAGCTGGTTGTACACCTGGTTCAGATCGCTGTTGTCGGCGTAGAACAGCGACTGCAACGTGTAGTCGACATAGCTGTAGAAGCGTGGGCGCTTGACCCGCCAGTTGAAGCCCGGATTCACCTGGGTGACGAAGTCATCCTGCTTGCTGGCATTCGGGTCGACCAGCGCGAGGTTGTCGACGTAGGTCTCGCCGATGAACAGTCGCGGCTCGAATCCCGATTGCGTATTGGCATCCGCCGACTGCGGGAGCTCCTGTGCCACGGCCGCCGTCGCGATGCCGAGGAACACAGCCGAGCACGACGCCAGGCGCAACTGCAGCGCCCGCATCGACAGCCGCAGTTGACGGCGGGCGCGACTGCTAGCCATTGCGACCCTCGTACGATTCGTACTGGTGGTAGCCGTAGTACTTCGCCAGCAGGTCGGCGTTGGTCTGGTTGAGCACCAGGTGTATCGGCTTGTTGCGTTCGAGCAGCGCGAGCGCGTCGAGCACCAGCGGGCGCGGCGTGTAGTCCGCGCGCACCACCATGAGCACCTGGCCGACGATGCGCGACAGCACTTGTGGCTCGTTCTTGGCGAGGAGCGGTGAGCAGTCGAGCAGCAGGATCTCGCTCGGGTCCTGCTCGGCGAGCTCGGTGAGCAGGTACTCCATGCGCCGGCTCGCGAACAGTTCCGGTGCGGCGGAGTCCTGCCGGCCGGCGGGAAGCACCGCCAGTCCCTCGATATCGGTCTCGACCACCATGTCGCCCAGCTTCGAGGTGCCATCCTTCAGGCAGTCGATCAGGCCGGGACGATTCTGCAGGCCGAATACATTCGTCACTCGCGCCTTGATGTTGTCGGTGTCGATCAGCAACACGCGACAGTCGCGCTCGACCGCGATCGAGAGCGCGAGGTTGATGGAGGTGAACGACTTGCCTTCGTCGGCAACGCTGCTGGTGACGAGAATGAGATTGCCGCGCGGCACCGGCGCGGTTCCCTTGCCGAACGCTGCGCCAAGCAGCGGCCACTTGATACGACGAAACTCGTCGGCGATGTGATCCAGCGACTCGACCGGCGGCAGCACGCGTTGCCGGCGCAAGCTCTCCGAGTCCACCTGGATACGCTCGCGAGGCGCGATCCTGGCGCGCGAGCGGATCGGGGCAGGCTCTGCGGCAGGGGCGGTGGGCGCGGCGTGAGCCGGCGCGCCGATGTCACGCGGGGCGGTCTCGGACCCACGCGGCTTCGCCGCATGCAGTTTGCTGAGTGCCTTCTCGACAATGCTCATGCGCAGACCTCGGTTGTGCAACGGCGACTACGCATGGCCGGAAACGTACTGTGCGACCACCAGGGTCGCGGCATAACAGAAGACCAGCAACACAAAGCTGCTGACGAACACGAAGGATTGCCGGGTCGCCCAGCGCTTGCCTTCCCAGCGCGTGAGCGAAATGGAGCCGATGACCTTGAGGCCGGTTATGGCCTGCAGCATCCCGCGGGCGCTGAACACCGGGCGCGACATGTTCAGAGAGCTGGCAAAGCCGATCCCGGCAGCCAGTGCGAGGAGCAGGACGGCGGTCAGGAGCAGTGGCCGGTTCGGGGCAACCGGGTGCAGCAACGCCAGTGCAGGCTCGATGACCTTGAATTTCACGTCCTGGCTGCTCTGCTCGGCTTCCTGGGACAGCCGCGCGGCTTCAAGCCGCTGCAAGAGTTCGGTGTGCTCCTTTCGGTTGACGTCGTAGTCGCGATTGAGCTGTGCAAGCTCGGCCTCCACCTCGGGAATCGTGTTGACCTTGGCCTTGAGGTCACGGACCCGCGCTTCCGCATCCGCGAGCTGGCTGCGCAGCTCCACCAACTCGACCTCCGTCTGTCCCAGGGCAATCTTCGTCGCCTGGTACACCGGGTTGATGTCGAGCGCGTGCAGCGCCATCTTGTTCGGATCGATCGTGCCAGAGCTCGGAGGGGCCTGCTCAGGCGCGGCCTGACCGTCACGGATGCGCTTCTTTTCGGCCTCCAGCTGCGCGATGGTCGCGCGCAGGGCGATCACATCGGGATGCTTCTCCGTGTACTGCAGCAGGAGGTTGTCGAGCTTCGCCCTCAATTCAGCCAGCCGCGCATCGATCGCGCCGGTGCCGCTCTTCTGGTTTGGCGTAACGAGACCGAAGGTCGGCTCCTCGCCCTCGAGCTGACGCTGCAACTCGGCGCGCTTCTCACCGGCCAGCTGGTAGCTCGCACGGACCTTTTCCAGGTTCGCCATCTCGGTCTGCAAACGCGTGTAGTAGTCGCCGGTCTGGCCGGGAATCAGGCCCACATTCTGCTTCTTGAAGTCGGCGAGCCGCTGTTCGGCATCGCGCAGCTTCTTCTCGTAGTCGCTGATCTGCGCCTCCAGGAAGCGTTGCGCGCTGCTCGAATCGGCGCGCTTGATGCCGATCGTGTCTTCCACGAAAGCCGTGAGCAACGTCTGCACCACGCGCTGCGCAATCTGGCGATCGCGATCGGCGTAGGTGATCGTGTACGTATTCTTGGGTGTGCCCGCCTCGAGGCCGATGCGATGCGGCAGGTCCTCGACCAGGTTCTCGTATTCCTGGGGTGTCTTGGCGCGCATGTACAGATCGGTTTCGTGCGCGACCTTCTCGAGGTGCGGCCGGCTCATCAGCACGGTCGACATCATGTTGACCTGCGTGGTCACATCCGAGCCCACCGCGAGGCCGCTCAGCAGCGGCTTCAACACCGTTTCGGTGTCGACATAGACCTTCGCGCGGGCGAGATAGATGTTGGGCAGGCGCAGCACCACGGCCCAGCCGATCAATGCCACGGCCCAGGCCACGGCGAGCGCGTGCCAGCGAAAGCGCCACACTCCGCGCGCGTGCAACAGCAACTGAGATATGAATTCGACCATCGCGCGTTGTTACTTATTTGACCAGGTGCGTACGCGATTGCCCTTTTTACCCTATCCCATCACCCGGCGGCGTGAATGAGTTGGCAAAAGGACAACCCTAGAACCGTGTCTCCGGAATGATCAGGACGTCTCCGGGTTGCATCACCACGTTGGCGGTCATGTCGCCGTCGTTCAGCAGGTCCTTCAGCTTGACCGGGATCTCCACCTGCTTGTCGCCGGTGCGGCGCACGATCCGGGCGCGATTGCCGGCGGCAAACTGTCCCAGCCCGCCGACCTGGATCATCACGTCGAGCAAGGTCATGTTGGCTCGATACGGCAGCGCCTGCGGCTTGGCCGCCTGGCCGACGACCCGGACCTGATCGCCGCCGACAAAGCCCGTAACAATCACATTGACTTTGGGCGAGCGGACGTACTCGGAGAGCCTTTCCTCCATGTCACGCGCCAGCTGACTCGGTGTCTTGCCCGCGGCCTGCATGTCCTCGACCAGCGGGGTCGAGATCTTGCCGTCCGGCCGTACCGGAACCGGACCGCTCAGCTCAGTGTGGTTGAACACGAAGACATTGAGCTGATCACCCGGTCCGATGCGGTATTCGGAGTTCTCGACGGGCGTGGCGGCGGCCACGGGCGTTGTGTTACTGGAGCCACCGCATGCGGCGAGGCAACCGATCAGGGCCGTCGCCACCAGCGCCAACCCTGGTTTTCCGGACACCATTCCTTCTTCTCTCCCTTCGGCCGCGACGCGGCGCATTCTAGCAAGGTAGCGTCGTAACATTTCAGCTCGCCACGGTCAGGCGTTGCAGGAGCGTCTGCGCATCGCGCCGCACCGGTGAGTCCTCGCTCTCGCTCAGGATCTGACGCACCAGGGTGAGCGCCTCGGCAGTGGCCCCGGACTCTGAAAGGCCATAGGCGAGGTGATAGCGGGTCTCGGGCGTCGGCATGCGCTCGACCGCCTGGCGCAGGTACGGGACGCCCTCGCTCGCCCGGCTGGCCCGCACCAGCAACCATCCGTAGGTGTCGAGAATGGCGCCGGAGTCCGGCTTGGCGTCGATCGCCTTGCGCGCCAGCGTCAGCGCGCGCCCGCTGTCGTGGTCGGCGTACAGCCAGGCGAGATTGTTGAGCGCGATCGCATCGTCCGGCTTGTGCTGCAGGTAGCGCTCGTATGCAGTGCGCGCACGCACGCTATCGCCGCTTTCCTGCCACGCCTGCGCCAGCAGGAACTGCATGAAGAGATCATCCGGATGCGCATCGACCCAGCGCTCGATCGGCTTGACCGGCTGCTCGGCCTTGGCAGCACGATGCGCCTGATACGCACGAATGGCGCTGATGCGCGGGCCGCCTCGTTCGATCGCCGCCTCGAACGACTGTCCGGCCTCGGCGAACCGGTTCTGGCGCATGTCGATCTCGCCGAGCAGCAACCACGGCTGCGGGCTCGATGGATCGGCCTTCTGTATACGCCGGGCGATCTGTTGCGCCGTCGAGATGTCCTTCGCCTGCAACGCGAGCGTTGCTTTGGTCAGCAGCGCGGTCCGATTGTCAGGATCGGTCTTGAGGACGGCGTCGATCTCCGCGATCGCCTTACCCATCTCACCGGTCGCGGCATAGGCGCGCGCCAGGTCGAACCGATAGACCGTCGATGCCGGAGCTTTCGACGCCGCGATGCGCAGGTTCTCGAGCCCGGCCGCACGATCGCCGTCCACCAGCAAGGCGACGCCGAGCATGTGCAGGGCTGCGGCGTTGTCCGGTGCGGCACGCACGGCCTCTCCCGCCACCGCGACCGCCTGCTTGGAGTTCTTCTGTGTCAGGTAGGCCTGCGCGAGCAGGATCCTGGCGTCCACATCCTTCGGCTGGCCTTTGCGCACGTCTTCGAGCATGCCGATGCCGCGTTTCACATCGCCTTGCGCCATCGATGCGCGCGCCAGTGCGGTCTTGGTGGCCGCATTGGCCGGATCGATCTTGAGCGCCTGCTGCAACGTGGTTTCCGCGGCGCTGGCTTCGCCGGCGAAGAATTGCACCTGCGCGAGGTTGATCAGTGCGGCGGGATTCCTCGGTTCGAGTTGCGCCGCTTGTTGGTACTGCTCGATCGCCGCCCGGTAGTCATGACGTCGGGCCAGTCCCGATCCGAGGAGCGTATGCAGCACGGGGTCCTTGGGATTCTTCGCCACGAGTTGGCGTCCCAGCGCGATGCCCTCATCCAGGCTGGTACGAAGCCTCGCGAGCAACAGCAGTCGCTCCCGTTCCCACACTCCTGAAGTGCTCTCGGGCAGTTTCTCGAGCAGAGCGTTGGCTTCCGCCAGGCGACCGCTGCTGATATAGCCGGCGGCGAGCTTGAGCTGATACTGAGGATCGTCGGGGTGCGCACGGACCCCGGCCTCCAGTAACTCGAGGCCCGAGTCGGCCCGTCCCGCCTGGGCGTCCGCGCGTG
Source organism: Steroidobacteraceae bacterium (assembly GCA_035263105.1). GTDB lineage: Bacteria > Pseudomonadota > Gammaproteobacteria > Steroidobacterales > Steroidobacteraceae > DATBVX01. The sequence continues at coordinate 41,467 of DATFRO010000083.1, forward strand.
CCGCGAGCGCGAGCAACTCGGGGTACTCCATCACCTGGGGCTTCGATGCGTCGAGCGCTTCCAGCGCGGCATCGGGTTGATCCTGGCGCAGGCGGGCTTCAGCGAGCAGACCGCGCGCAAACACATTGGCCGGATCCGCGGCGACCACACTCGACAGGTACATGTCCGCTTGGCCGAGATTCCCCTGCGCAAAGTTGACAGCGCCCAGCAGCAGCTTGGTCTGTCGGTCTTCCGGAGACTCTGCCGCGAGTTGCTCGAGGAGGAGCCGCGCGGCATCCAGGTCGCCGCTCGAAAACTTGGCGCGCGCTTGCAGCGAGCGCGTCACCGCCGCGGCAGGAGCAATCCTCGCGAGTCGCTCGGTGGTCGCGAGCGCCTCCTTGGTGCGGCCCGACTCGAGCTGCGCGCCGGCGATTCCCGCCAGTGCGGAGGCCTGCTCCGCGACCGCGCCCCGCCGCTCGGCGATGGTCTCGGCCTCGCCGAAGCTCTGAATCGCCGCGTCGTATTGACGCTCGCGCAGGTAGATGCTGCCGAGCGTCTGCCAGACGCCTGCGTCCTGGCGATCGATCGCCAAAGCTTCATCGATGATCCGGCGCGATTCGTCCAACCCCTTGACCGCAAGCGCAGCGGTGGCGAGACCGCGCAGCATCCGAAGATCACTCGGTGCCGCGGTTCGTCCACTGGCGAAGGAATCGTAGGCTTCCTGATATCGGCCGAGTCCCAGGTACGCCTCGCCGATCAGCCGCTGCCGCATGGGATCCACCGGTCCGGATGCCGCGGTCGGAGCGAGGAGCTTCAGGGCGGACTCATAGTCCTTCTTGCCGACTGCCACCCTTGCCAACGGCATGGCGACGTCGGCAGGCGCAACACCACTCGCGGTCGCCAGTTTGAGCTGCGCTCCCGCGCCCTCGAGGTCGCCACTCTCGAGCAGGGCCTCGCCGAGCAACAACCGGGCCTGGCCGTTACTGGTGTCCTGCTGCAGCAGGTTCTTGAGATGAATCACCGCCGTCGCGTAGTCGCCCTTTGCGATGCTGGCCTGTGCAGCCGCCATCAACGCGCTGGGATCCTGGCGAGCGAGACACCCGGCGACGAGCAGGAACGACGCAATCCAGGTTGCGGTTCGTGGGCCGCGGCCAGGCCGCGAACAGCGAGCTGCGGTGAGGGCGTGCATGCGAGTGTCAGGTTCCGCGCGGCGCGACTTCGCCGCTATCGGTGCCGAGGTCGTTCTTTTCCATCAGGTCGTAGAGCGTCGGCCGCGTGATCCCCAGCAGCTCCGCAGCCTTCGATACATTGCCCGCGGCCACCGCGAGCGCGCGCCGGATGGCCTGGGTTTCCGCGCGCTGGCGCGCGATGCGCAGGTTGAGATACTCGCTGCGCTGATCGTTGTCGCTCAGGCCGAGGTCGGCCGCGCTCACCTGCTTGCCCTCCGCCATGATCACCGCACCGTTGACCTTGTTCTCGAGCTCGCGGATGTTGCCGGGCCACGCGTAGGCCTGCAGGGCGCGAACCGCGTCCTCGCTGAAGCCGCGCAGAGCACGCCCGTGACGGCGCGCGCGGTCGGCGAGCAGGTGTTGCGCGATGACCAGCACGTCGCCTTCGCGTTCACGCAAGGGCGGTATCTGCACCGTGACCTCGCTGATGCGGAAATACAGGTCCTGCCGGAACTGCCCGGCGGCGATGCTGGCATTGAGATCGCGGTTGGTGGCACAGATGACGCGCACGTCGACCGGGATGGTTTCGCGACCGCCTACGCGTTCGATCACCCGTTCCTGCAGGAATCGCAGGAGCTTCGCCTGCAGCGCCAGCGGCATGTCGCCGATCTCGTCGAGGAACAGCGTGCCGCTGTGCGCCGACTCGAGCTTGCCCGGGGTCTGCTTCAGCGCCCCGGTGAACGCGCCTTTCTCGTAGCCGAACAGCTCGCTCTCGAGGAGCGAGTCGGGAATGGCAGCGCAATTGATCGCGACGAATGGCTGACGGCGACGCTCGCTCAACGCGTGCACGGCCCGGGCCAGCAGTTCCTTGCCGGTGCCGCTCTCGCCGAGGAGCAGCGTCGTGGCCAGGGTCGGCGCGACCTTCTCGATCATGCGACACACGCGCCGCATGCCTTCGCTGATGGCGATGACGCCATCGAGCGGCGAGCTGCTCTGCCGGGCGATGAGGCGCTGGTTTTCCTGCTCCAGCTCGTGCATGCGAAACGCTCGTTGCACGATCAGGCCGAGGATGTCGGTGTTGATCGGTTTCTCGTAGAAGTCGTATGCGCCCATGGCGACGGCACGCAACGCGTTCTCGCGGTCGTCATTGCCGGTGACGACGATCACCTTGGTATGAGGTGCGAGCGCAATGATCTCGCTCAGCGTCTGCAAACCCTCGCGCACGCCTTCGGGCTCGGGCGGCAAGCCGAGATCCTGCAGGACGACAGCGGGTTCGTGCTTGCGCAGCGCCGCGATGGCCTCGGTGCGCGTCGTGGCCTGCACGACCTCGTACTGCTCGAAGCACCAGCGCAGCTGGCTCTGCAGGCCGGGATCATCCTCGACGACCAGGAGTTTGCGTACCGCGTCGCGCATCGGTTCCCTGCTTCTCAGCCCACCGCAGCGAGCGGCAGCGCAATCAGGAAACGGGTGCCGCGCCCCACGGTACTCTGCACGCTGACGTAACCGCCGCACATTCGCACGAACTCACGCGTCTGGAAGGCTCCGATCCCCATTCCCTGGCTCCCCTTTGTCGAGTCAAACGGCCGGAACAGCCGATCGCGGATGAACGCCTCGTCCATCCCGGCGCCAGTATCCACGACTTCGGCTTCGGCATGCTCGGTGTTGCGTCGCACTTCGACCGACACCGTCCCGTTCGGGTCGGTCGCATCCTGGGCATTGCGGATGACGTGCTCGAGGACCAGCGTCAGCCGTTCAGTGCTTGCCAGGACTTCGAGTGGCCGCTGCACGACGGTGACCAGCGGCACCGGGCGCCGGTCACCGCAGCGGCGCACAGCTTCGACGCAGGCTTCCGCCAGGTCCACACGCCGTACCTGGCCCGCGGTCTCGCCTCGGCGCAGTTGTTCCATCAGGCGACTCATGCGCCTGACCGAGTTGTCGATCGTGGAGATGGCGTCGTCGAAGAATTGTGGATTGCCGCGGTGGCGCGCGGCATTTTGCACGACCAGCGTCTGCTGCGCGATCAGGTTCTTGAGGTCGTGCATCATGAACGCCGCGAAGCGGTTGTAGGCCTCGAACTGCTGCGACTGGGCCAGGCGATGCGCCGCCTGCTCGAGCGCGATGTGACTCGCAGCGTGGCGTGCGACGGTGCGCAGCAGGTCCAGATCCTCCCAAGTCAGTGTCTGCGGGGCCAGCGGCTTCGCCACCACCACGAAGGCAACGAGCTGGCTCTCCTGCAGCAATGGAACGACCAGCCAGGCGCGTTCGTTGTTCAGCAGCCAGGCGGGAATCTCGCGATCCGGCTGATTCGCCGCGCCGGCGACGCGCAGCGTATCCAGGTCAGTGATCCATTCGCGCGCGGCGATCGCGTTGAGGTACTCGCTGTCGGCTCGCTCGACCGGCGAATCCCGGCCGGCCAGGTCGCCGCCCGACGGCACGAACGTGCCATCCTCTGCGGCAATCCAGATCCCGCCCGCATCGCTGTGGACGACCTGGCCGATCGCCTGCAGCACGCGTTCCGGCAGGCGCGTATCCGGCGACGACACGAGCGTTCGTGTGAGGCGCAGCCACTCCGCGCGATAGTCGTAGCGATAGGGCAGGAAATGCTTGGTCACGAACACGCGCAGCCAGGCGCGCGCCTGCCCGGAGAACAACACGATCACCAGGAGCAACGCTGCTCCGAACAGGAACAGCATCTGGGCTGCCCCGCCCCACGTCCCGCCGAAAACGCGCAGGTAGTACCCCGCGACGGCCATGCCCATGAGGTAGACGCCGGCCGCGATGAAGCTGAGCGTGTAGAACGCCGGGTTGCGGGACAGGAACACGCCGGAGGACCAGTTGGGTGTTCGCGCGAGACCGATCAGGAAGAGCGGGATGCAGAGCGCATTCGCTGCGCCGCGCGCTTCCCACATCGTCAGCGGGATCTGCCGCAGCAGGAGCGAGCTCGAATACAGGCAGAAGTCGTAGATGACCAGCGCGCCAGTGCCGAGCCAGAGGAACTTGACGGACCATTCGTGACTCGCGTGCGTGTTGCGGTACACCTGCTCCACCAGCACGATGCCGAGAATCGACAAGAGCAGTCCGCCCGGGATCAGGACCGCCCCGGCGGAGTCGATCGGGTACCCCAGGTCGTGCAGGACGCCGAAGCCGAGGCCGGCGGAGAGGATCAGCAGTATCGACCCGTAGACCGCATACACCAGCCAGGCCGGCACGGCCCGGCCGCCCACCAGGCGAAACGCGCGCAACAGGAACGCGAGCCAGAGCGCGTCGCGCGACATCTCCAGCGCGAAGATGACGGTCAGCGACACGCTCGGAATGAACTCGCGCAACGCGAGCGCCGCCGCCCACACGCAACTGGTAAGCGTCGCCGGCAGCAGGAGTGATCCGTGGACGCGATTGCGCCAGCGCGTCAGCTGCAGGAACGCGAACACGCCGAAGGCCGCCGCCGCGGCGCCGTAGCTGTACAAGCCGATGCTGGCCACGTGCGACTACCGGGCCACGCCGACCGCGGCGGGCCCGCTCCTCAACGTCCGCCCTTGCGCCACAACACGACCTCCGCGGTCTGCAGCAGGATGACGATGTCGAAAATCAGGCTGTGATTCTTCACGTAGTAGAGGTCGTACTGGAGCTTCTCCATCGCATCGTGCTCCGACGAACCATACGGATAGCAGAGCTGCGCCCAGCCGGTGATTCCCGGCTTCACGCAGTGCCGCTCCCGGTAATAAGGAATCTTTTCGTTGAGCGCCGCGACGAACTCCGGGCGCTCGGGACGCGGGCCGACGAAACTCATGTCGCCCCGCAGCACATTGATCATCTGCGGCAACTCGTCGATGCGCGTCTTGCGCAACAGCTTCCCGACATGGGTGATGCGCGGATCGTCCTTGTCGGCCCAGCGCGCCTGGCCGTCGATCTCCGCATCGGTGCGCATGCTGCGGAACTTGAGCACCTGGAACACGCGGCCCTCGAAACCGACGCGCGCCTGGCGGTAGAACACCGGCGCGGTGATGCCGTCCTCGAGCTTGATGGCGAGCGCGGTCAGCAGCATCAGCGGCCAGGTGAGCAGGAGGAGCACGAAGCTCGCGATCACGTCGAACGCGCGCTCCGACAGCAGGCGCAGCGGATCGCGGCGAAAGCCTTCCGAAAAGATCATCCAGCTCGGGTTGAGCACGTCGAGGCGCACGCGTCCGGTTTCGCGCTCGAGGAAGCTCACGAGGTCCACGACGTCGACGCCGCTCAGGCGGCACTCGAGCAACTCCTGTACCGGGAACGCGCGGCGCCGGTCGTCCATCGCCACCACGATCTCATCGATGCGATGCAGGCGCGCAAAATGCAACAGGCTCCCGTCCGGCGTCAGCACGCGCTCGGGTGGCACCAATACACGGTCGCCGGGGCCGGTGAGATAGCCGACGATGAGGAAGCCGCGCTGGTCGGAGCGGCGCCGCAACTGCGCGATGCTCGAGGCCTGGCGGCCGCAGCCGTAGACCAGGACGCGGCGCTTGAAGACGTCTTCATCGATCAGCTGGGAAAAAAAAAGCCGGACCAGGGCCACGGCGACGAACGCCAGCAGTGCCGTCACGATCGTGAGCTTGCCGCCGAGGTCCAGGCTGCGGTCGAATTTCAGGGCGACGTAATTGAAGAGCATCATCAGCACGCAGGCCGCGCCCGCGCTCGCCGCGATGCGAACCAGGACGCCCATGCGCGTCGCGCGCAGCCGGGTGCTGTAGAGGCCGGTCGCCACCATGCAGGTCAGCATGGCGGCCGCCATGGCGATCGCGTCGGGCCAGATCGGATGCTTGAGGATGTCCTGCTCGATCTCTCGCACGCTGGCGGCGAACAGGATGACTGCGGCCAGGTAGGGCACGAACAGGATCACCAGCGTCTCGACGAGCGCCAGCGCCACGATCGGCATGGCTACGTAATAGCTAAGGATCCGCACGTTGTAGTTATGGCTCTTCTAGACGGGTCCGCAGTCTAGTGGACGCACGTTACCGCACGCGTGAGGCGAATCACAAAGGTTCTTAGAGAGTTGCAGCGCAATTGTGCGGCTGTGCGCTAGCTCGGGCCGGTGGCGTCCCCAGGGGGATTCGAACCCCCGTTGCCGCCGTGAAAGGGCGGTGTCCTGGGCCTCTAGACGATGGGGACCTCGAGTGATCGGTCGCGCGGAGTTGGTGGAGCTGATCGGGATCGAACCGACGACCTCCTGAATGCCATTCAGGCGCTCTCCCAGCTGAGCTACAGCCCCACGCGAGGGGCGCGACTGTACGGAGCGCCCGCCGGTGTGTCAACAATTCCAGCCGCTACTGAGGGTTACGTGCCCCGGCGCGGATCTGATCCAGGGCCCGATCGATGCGTTTTGCGGCCAGTTCCCGGCCGAGCAGCGCCACGGTGGCGTCGATCGGCGGTGAGACCGCGCCGCCCGAGACCGCAACCCGCAGCGGCTGCGCCACTTTCCCGAGCCCGACCCCGGCCTGGGCGCAGATCGCCTCGAGTGTCGCGTGCACCCCCTGGGCACTCCAGGGCGAAAGCTGGGCGAGCTTCTCGCGCACCGCGGCGAGGAGCGGGGCGCTTTCCGCCGTCAGGTTCTTGCGCGCCGCCTTCTCGTCGTAGTGCTCGAACTCACGGAAGAAGAAGAGGCTCGCCTGCGCCATCTCCTTGAGCGTCTTCGCGCGCTCGCGCTGCGCGGCGACGATGCCCTCGAGCTGCCCGAGATCCTGTGCCTCCACGCCGAGCCGGCCGAGATGCCATTGCAACTGCACGGCGAGCTCGCGCAGCGGCGCACGCATCATGTGCTGCTGGTTGAGCCACAGGAGCTTGTCGGGATTGAACGCCGAAGCCGCCTTGTTCACATCCTTGATGTCGAAGTGCTGCGCCATCTCCGCGAGCGTGAACACTTCCTGGTCGCCGTGCGACCAGCCGAGACGCACCAGGTAGTTGAGGAGTGCTTCCGGCAGAAACCCCTCCTCGCGATACTGCAGCACGCTCACCGCGCCATGACGCTTCGACAGCTTCGCACCGTCCGGCCCGAGGATCATCGGCACGTGCGCATAGACAGGAAGCGTGGCGCCCAGCGCCTGGAGCATGTTCATCTGGCGCGGCGTGTTGTTGAGGTGGTCGTCACCGCGGATCACGTGCGTGACCTTCATGTCCATGTCGTCGACGACCACGCAGAAGTTATAGGTCGGCGAGCCGTCCGAGCGCGCGATGATGAGATCGTCGAGCTCGCGGTTGTCGAACACCACGCGCCCGTGAATCACATCGTCGACGATGACGTTGCCGTCCAGCGGATTCTTGAAGCGGATCACCGGGTCCACACCCGGCCGTGCATCGGTGCGCTCGCGCCAGCGTCCGTCGTAGCGCGGCTTTTCCTTGCGCGCGGTCTGCTCCGCACGCAGCGCCTCGAGCTCCTCCTTGGTGCAGTAGCAGCGATACGCCTTGCCCGCACGCAGCAGCTGATCGATCACCTCGCGGTAGCGGTCCATGCGCCGCGTCTGGAAGAAGGGACCCTCGTCGGGCTTGAGCCCCAGCCAGTCCATGCCATCGAGGATCACCTGCACCGCTTCGTCGGTGGAGCGCTCGCGATCGGTATCCTCGACTCGCAGGATGAACGTACCGTGATGACGGCGCGCGTACAGCCAGCAGAAGAGCGCGGTGCGCACGCCGCCGATGTGCAGCAGGCCGGTCGGGCTGGGCGCGAAGCGGGTGCGGACGGTCATGGCGGGCCTGAAAAAAAGAGGCGCAACGATATAGAGGAGTGCCCGGGGTTTCAACTCGCCCCAACGGGCCGGATGGCATACTTGCCGCACGAACCGCGATTGAAGGACCCGTGCATGGAGCCGCGGCGCCTGTGCTTCGGTCGTTTTGAATTGCTGGCGGCCGAGCGCGTCCTGCTTGACGAGGGCGCACCGGTATCGCTCGGACCGCGCGCCTATGACGTGCTGCTCGCGCTGGTGAGCCGTCGCGGCCGGCTGGTGACGAAGGATGAACTGCTCGAGGCGGTCTGGCCCGGCGTCATCGTCGAAGACGGCAACCTGCACGCGCAGGTCGCGACGATTCGCAAGGTGCTCGGTCGAGATGCCATCGCGACCGTACCCGGACGTGGTTACCAGTTCACGCTCACGGCACAGGGCTTCGCGGAGTCCACGCCGCCCGCCGCTCCCCAGCCCGCGCGCACTCCGACCAATCTCCCTGAGCACCTCCCCACCCTCTTCGGTCGCGATCCGGAGATCGGCGCGATCACCGGGCTCCTCGCTGAGCACCGGCTCGTCTCGATCGTCGGACCGCCGGGAATCGGCAAGACGCGGCTGTCGCTATCAGTCGCTTGCCACATCGCCGGTGAGTCGCCAGACGGCGCGTGGCTCATCGAGCTCGCCGGCGCACGCACTGCCGAGGCCGTGCACTCCACGATCGCGAAGACGCTCGGCGTCACACTCGATCCGCGCAAGCCACCCGAGGTTGCGCTCCTCGACGGACTGCGCCGGCGCTGGATGCTGCTGGTGCTCGACAATTGCGAACACCTGCTCGAGCCCGTGGCCACTTTCGTGCGTGCGTTGCTCGAACGCGCGCCCGGCATCCGCATCCTGGTCACGAGCCAGGCGCCGCTGCGCCTGCCCGATGAGCGCATCACTCGGCTCGCAGGCCTCGCGCTCCCGGCGGGCGAGGAGCTCTCCTCTCTGACCGAGTCGGGTGCGCTGGCGCTCTTCGCGGCCCGGGCGAGCGCGGCGCTGCCGGGCTTTCAGCTCGCTCCCGGCAACTTGCGCGCGGCCATCCGTATCTGTCAGCGACTCGATGGCATTGCGCTCGCGCTCGAGCTCGCGGCCGCGCGCCTGCCGCTGCTGGGTCTGGAGGGTCTCGAAGCGCACCTCGACGATCGCTTCAAGGTGCTGGGCGGCGGAATGCGCGCCGGGCTGGATCGTCACCAGACACTGCGCTCGGCGCTCGGCTGGAGTCACGAACTACTGTCCGCAAACGAGCAGACCGTGTTTCGGCGCCTCGGGGTCTTCGCCGGTGACTTCAGCCTGCCGCTCGCGCGGGCGGTGGCGAGCGATGCGCGCCTGGATGAATGGGCGGTGGTTGAACATCTCGCGAGCCTGATCGATCGGTCGCTGGTGGTCGCCGGGAGCGAACCGCGACCGCGTTACCGCCTGCTCGAGACCATGCGTTCCTACGCGCTCGAGCAACTGCAGCTGCACGGCGAGCGTGAGCTCGTCGAGCGGCGCCACGCGAGCGCGGTGCGTGCCCTGTTCGAGAAGATGGACGCCGACTGGCACCGTCACCCTGCAGACGAAACGCGAACGCGCTACGCGCGCGAGCTCGACAATGTGCGGGCCGCGAGCGATTGGGCGTCGAGCCCGTCGGGCGATGCCGAGACGGCGGTGGCGCTTGCGGCCGACTCGACCGAAATCTGGTTGTCGACCGGCCTGATTCACGAAGGTCTGCGGCGCTGGCGGCGCGCCGACTCGTGCGTGGCGCACGCAGTGCCGGCAGTCCAGCTGCGCTACTGGCTGGCGGGCACCGCCTACTTCCGCTGGTGGAGCGACGGGCGCACGGCGGGCGAACGCGCGATCACTCTTGCCCGCCAGCTCAAGGACGACCGGCGGCTCTACCGTGCGCTTTCGTTCGCGGCCAGTCATGCCGCGCATCGCGGCGAGGAAGACGCGGCGGGCGAAGCACTGCGCGAGCTCGACGCGCTCGAACACGCTGACTGGCCGGCGTCCCTGAAGGTCTACGGGCTGGAAGCCCGCGCACACACGACTTACATGTCCGGCCGCTACCAGGAGACGATCGACACGGCCACGCGCATGGCGCAGATCTACCGCGCCGCCGGCGACCTGCGCGGCGAGTTTCGCACCCGTCTCTACATCGCGAATGTCACCTTCACGATGGCTCGCTACCTCGAAGCGGTGCGCCTGGGCCGCGAGTTGCGCGATGAGCCGGGCGCGAGCCGCCACGACCTCTATGGCATCGCACTGCTCAACCTGGTTGAGGCATTGCTGTTCGCCGGAGAGACGGACGAGGCGGAACGGACCGCGCGCCAGCTGCTCGCGTGGCGCCCGCCCCTGCTGGTGGGCATGACCGTGTGTCTCGCGCTCCTGCTCGCCGAGCGAGGACGCTTCGAGGACGCCGCGCGCCTCTTCGGTCACGGCCATTCCGTGTACGCGAGCAACGGGCTGCCGCTGGAGCCTGCCGAGCGCACGGTCAGTGACCGCGCGCAGGCACGGCTTCGTGGCGCGTTGAACCCAGAAGACTTCGACCGACTCACCGCCGAAGGCGCTCGCCTGGACGAGCGCGCCGCCTTCGCACTCTCGGGTCTCGAGTAAGCGCGCACCCCCGCGTTGTCCCGCGGCGCCGTCCGCGCGCCGGCATTTCCTTCAGATCGTTTCAGGCCGTTTCAGGACGCAGCCGTCCGACGCATCGCACGCTCCCGGTACAGGCGCAACGCATCGATGAGCTGCTCATCGCCGTTCGCGCCGGGCGAGTGGCCGATGACGTGTCGCGATCAGGAATCGGTAAGAAATAGATCGTTGGAGGCGAAGGACTTTGCCCTTCCCCTGCCGCGAAATGCGCACGTGGCGCAACCGGCGCGGCACTCGCGCACCAGGACCCGCGCAAGGATCGAGGGAGGGCCAGAGCGATGAAAAGCACCGATCAGTTTCCGCGCCGGCTGTACTTCGTGCTCGTGATCGCGGGACTGCTGCAGGGTTGTCCGGCGGGCACGCCCGGTGGTGAGCACAGCGGACCCTCCATCACGACGTTCTCGAAGAGCTATGGCGCCCCGGGCGAAGACTTGCCTGCCGCAGTCAGCAGCACGAGCGACGGTGGCATCGTCCTGGTCGGAAGCGCCGGCAGCTCGGCGCGGGACGCCGGCGGCGATCTCTGGTTCAACAAGGTCGACGCGAACGGCAACGTGGAGCAACAACGGCTCGTCGGGCATCTGCCGACCTCGGGAAGCCCGAATGTGATCGTCTCCTTTACGCGCGTCCGCGGGCTGCCGGAGGGCGGCTATGTCGCGGTGGGCACCAGCCAGGGGCTCGGTGAGAAGGATATCGCCGTGGCCCGCTTCGATGCTGCGGGCACCGCGCTCTGGGCTCGCACCTACGACTCGGGCAACTGGCTCCCCTATGAGCTGGATGGCGGCCGCTCGGCTGCGGATTCCGGGACGGACATCTCGCCCACTGATGCCGGGTTCTGGGTCGTGGCTGAGAGCTCGGCGGACCTGCGCGATGTGGACCACAGCGGCTTTGACGGCCAGACCAACCGGGGGTCGCTGTTCGTCGGAGCACGCTCCGTGGTCGTGATGCTGCTGAACGCACAGGGCGACCCGGTGCGGACGCGACGTCTAACGGACAGCGCATTCGGCACCTACGACGGTGCGAGCGCCGATGAGCCCATCATCCACGCGCTTGCCGATGGCGGCGCCCTCGTTGCGCGCCACAAGGATTTCCGACAGACCCCTCCACAAGGCGGCTCCTCCGAAGCTCACCGCTTCACGCTGATCCAGCGGCTGCGCACCGACGCGTCGGTGGAGTGGACTCAGCGCATCGAGGTGCCACTCAGGCCGGCGGACCTCGCTGAAATGCACGACGGCGCCGGCTTTCTCTTCGCGGGCAACGAAGCGAGCGGTAGCTCCGCCGCGCAACTCGTCAGGCTGAGCGCCGCGGGTGAGATCGCCTGGTCGAACGCGTATCCGCACACGACGATCTCGACCGTCTACGACCTGTGTCCGCAGACACCTCCGTGCGCGGTGTTCTTCGGAGGCAGCGGCAATCCCAACGCAGTACGCGGCGAAGATCGCGGCCTGCTCCGGCGCGTCACGGAGGAAGGAGCGGACCAGGAGCCTGCGTTCTTCTCGGAGCCGATCCGCGATATCGCACACGTGAGTCGCGGTGAGCGCGCTGAGCCGCTGCACGCAGTCGCCCGCGGAGCCTCCGGCTTCGCGCAACTGCTGCGCCTGCACGGTGACACGCTTGAACTGCTCAGCTCCACGCCAGTCGCCGCGACGGTCAGCGCTGCCGCGACAGTCGAGGAGCTTCCTGACAGCAACGTGATCGCGTTCGAGCCGGCCGGGGCGTACACGGTGACGCGAATCGGATTCTCCGGCGAGGTGAGGTCGCGCTTCGTGCTGTCGCCCTCCGGCGATCGCATCGACCGTGGGCGCGCTGTTGTGGAAATCGAGCCGGGACAGTTCCTGGTCGCCGGAGACTCCACTTCGTTTGCCGAGCTCGATGGCGAGAAGCGGACGGAAGCGTGGATCCTCAATTACAACGCAACCGCAGGCAGCGTCGCCTGGCAGCGCCGGATTGCGCCCGGACAGACGGGTGAGATCGAGGCCTTGGCGCCGGCGGGAGCTGGGCGCGTCGTAATCGGTGGACTGTTCAACGGCATCGCGCGCGCGATCGAGCTCGATGCCAATGGCCAGGGCGTCTGGCAATCGGCGCCCTTGAACGCACCCGCCCTGCATGACGACGTGCAAACCGTGCGCGAACTCCACGCCACGGCGGACGGCTTCGTCGCGTTGTTGAGCGCAGGCCAGCTCCGCTCCGTCGCGACCACCCTCACGTTGCTCGCCTCCAACGGCGCCGTGCGGTCGGCGTTCGATATCGGACTGCAGCGAGCGGGCTCGATCGATCCCGTCGATGCCGATGGAAATGGTTCCCGCAATGACGGTTACGTGATCGCCAGCGAGGGATCACAGTTCGAAGCCCTGGTCACCGTCACCAGGCTCGATGCCCGCGGCCGGGTCGTGTGGGCAAAGGCCTATGATCTGGCGACGACCTTCGCGTTCACTCACTCGGGTGCCACATTCAAAGTGCGTCAGACCGCCGATGGCGGTTTCGTCGTGCTCACCGGCGAACGGGGCGTGCTCCCCGCGGCCATCGACCCGAGCGAGAGCGCACTCGGCCAGGCGGACCTCGCGGTGCTCAAGCTCGACGCCGCGGGCGAGCCCCTGTGGCTGAGGATCTATGGCGCCGGGTATGACGAATTCGTGCACGATCTCGCCATCGGGCCCGACGGTGAACTGCTGATCGCGGGGAACTCCAACTCCTTCGGTCCGCAGGACGCCTGGCTCCTCAAGCTGGGTTCCGATGGCCTGATCGGCGGGTCCGGCTGCAATGCTTTCCTGGGATCGGTGGACGTTCGCTCGATCGTAGTGCGCCGGGTCGAGGTGGCTGTCTCCGAGCTGACACTGGCATCGGGTGCGGAGGCCGCGCCGGTGACAGCCGTCACTTTGGCTACGACGCGTGCACGCGAAGAATCCGAGACGGCTCGCCAATGTCTCGGGAGTGCGACGCCCGCCGCACCGGCGCCGCCGCACGAGATTCCGCCGCCACCGCCGCCGGAAACCCCGCCGCCACCTCCACCGCCGCCTCCACCGCCACCGCCGGAGACGCCGACAACGTTCGCGTTGCTGATCACGGTTCACGGCGCCGGGAGTGTCGCTGGTGGCGGCCTCGATTGCCGCGAAGGCAGCCCTCTTGAGCAGTGCTCCCACGATTACGCCGTTGGCACGCACGTAATCCTGCACGCGACAGCCGACTCCGGATCTCACCTCGCGGACTGGAGCGGCGACTGCGACAGCTTCGGGGCCGAGGGCACGATCACCGTGACCCTGACGGGTTCGCTCAGCTGCGCAGCCCAGTTCAGTGCGATCGAAACGCCCGGCGGATAGCCCAGGCATCGACACAAACCATCAACCCTCTCGCAGAGGAGCCCACCATGTCCGGATACCTTTTGATCGAATCCCGCGACCCCTTCGAATCGAAGGGCTTCGCCCAGCACTGCGAACTCGCGCTGACGCTGCTCGGCGAAGGCAACAGCGTCACGCTGTTCCTGGTCGAGAATGCCGTGCTCGCCGCGCGAGCCGCCGCGAAGGCGCGCGACCTGGACAAGCTCGCCAAGGCCGGCGTGCGGGTCCTCGCCGACAAGTTCGCGCTGCACGAGCGCGGCATCGACGCGCGCCAGGTCATCGCCGCCGTCGAACCCGCGGAGCTCAACGCCCTGCTCGCACACCTCGCCGACGGCGCCAAGACTCTCTGGAACTAGGAGCCCGACCATGTCCAAGACACTGACCTTTCTCCTCATGGACGCACCGTACGAGCAGTCGCGCACGTCGACCGCGTTCCGCCTCATCGACCTCGCGTTGCAAGCCGGACACGGCGTGCGCGTGTTCGCCTACGAAGGCGCCGTCTGCCTGCCGCTGATGCACCAGCAGCCGCACGCCAACGCGATTCACGGCCGCACCGTCGAAGAGGAATCGCACCCGACCCCGCGGACCTGGGTCAGCGCGCTGATCGAGCTGGCAAAGGCAAAGGGGCTACCGTTCGACTGGGTGAACTGCGGCCTCTGCGTCGATGAGCGCGGCGCGAGCGAGACCATCCCCGGCGTGCGGCGCGGCTCGCCCGCGGACTTCTGGAAGATGAACCTCGAGAGCGTCAACACGCTCGTCATACCGACCCGCTAGGAGAATTCGCATGCGAGTACTGCAGATCATCGAACCGGCCTATCGAGCCACCCTCGAAGAGCAGGACGACACCGTGTTGTGGTTCACGCGCGCGATACGCGGTGCCGGCGCGCCCGCGGACGTGCTCCTGTGCGGCACGGCCGTCAACTACTCCGTGCGCGGACAGAGCGCGGCGGGATTCAGCGTCGGCAGCTGGGCGCAGCGTCATCCGCCCGCGATCGAGCACGAGATCACCAAGCTGATCGAGAGCGGCGCGCGGGTCGCGGCGCTCGCGGAAGATCTCGCGGAGCGCGGCATCACCACCGAGTCGATGCTTGCGGGTATCGAAGTGTTGAGCCGCAAGTCGCTCGGCGGGCTCTTCGCTCAGTACGAGCGCGTCTGGAAGTGGTAGCTCAGACGCTCCAGCCGATGCGCCGCATGAGGTGCGTGAAGCGCTTGTCGTCGCGGATCGGGTCGAACAGGGGCTCCGAGTTGAGCTCGATAAGGTCGGGATTACCGCCCTCGTAGGCGGTCTCGAGCCACTCGAAGGCGCGCGTCCGGTCCTTCGCGGCCGCGTGGATCTTCGCGATGTTGTACGGCAGGACGTAGCGCTTGCCGCGCTGGCGCTCGAACTGCTTCACGATCCGGGCGGCCTTCGCGCGCTCGCCGCTCGCGGCATACGCCATCGCCAGTGCCGCCTGCGTTTCGGTGCTGCGACTGGCGAGCGCGGTCGAAAGTTTCAGGCAGCGAATCGCGTCCGCGAAGCGCTGCTGTTGAATGCGCACCAGGCCGAGCCGCAGGTGCGGCAGGAAGTGCTCCGGCGTGGTCTCGACCGCATCCACCAGCACCTCGCTCGCGCGATCGTAGCGGCGCGCGAGGTAGAGGATCATTCCGAGGGCGGAGCGAATCACCGGCGACAGCGGATCGAGCCGCACGGCCGCTTCCGTCGTTGCGATCGCCTCCTCGGGCCTCCCCTGGCACATCAGGTACTCGCCGTACCAGTAGTAGGCGATGGCGTGCGAGGGGCTGAGCTCGGTCGCGCGCCGGAAATCCTGGTCGAGTCCCTCCCAGTCCCAGTCGTGCAATCGCACGTGCGCGAGCGAGGCGCGCGCATCGCCTGATTCGGCATCGAGATCCAGTGCACGACGCGCCGCTGAGCGCGCGCGCCGAAACGTCTCGCGTGCAGGCACCATGCCGCGGCACGCGAGCATCACATTGGCATCCGCGATGCCCGCGTAAGCCGGCGCATGGGTCGGACAATGCTCGAGCGCGGCCTCGAACTGCGCGATGCTGTCGCGCATCCCGCTCTCGGTGCGCTGGTTGAGGAAGTGCCGGCCGCGCAGGAATGCCTGGTAGGTCGCAGCCGGTATATCCGAGGTATCGGTGAAGCGCCGCGCCACGCGTGGCGTGAGCTTGATCTGGATCTCGCGTGCAATCGCCTGCGCGACCTCGCACTGCAGGCGCAGCATGTCGCCGGCTTCGCGCTCGTAGGTGTCCGCCCACACGTGTGTCTCATCGCGCACCTGGATCAGTTGCGCGGCAATGCGCACGCGTCCGCGCTCGCGGCGCACGCTGCCCTGCACGATGTAGTGCGCGCCGAGGTCGCGCCCGATCTCCCCGATGCGCTTCGCCGTGCCCTTGAACATCATGCTGGAGGTGCGCGCGATCACGCCGAGCCGTTCGGGGTTCAGCGTGCTGAGCTGCGCAATCATTTCCTCGGTGAGACCGTCGCTGAAGTAATCGTGGCGGCGCGAGCTGCTCAGGTTTTCGATCGGCAGCACCGCGAGCATCGTGCGACTCTGCGCAGGCTCCTCTGCCGCACCCCGGTCGAGCGGCGCGACGAAGCGATAGCCGCGCTTCGACACGGTGGCGATATACGCCCGGCTCGCATCGTTCCCGCCGAGCGCCTTGCGCAGGATCGACACCGTGCGCGTGAGGCTCCCCTCGCCCACCACCACGCCGGGCCAGACGCTGTCGAGGAGCGTGCCCTTGTCGACGACACTGCCGGCGTGCTCCAGCAGCAGGTTCAACGTGTCGGCCGCCTTGGGCGGCAGCCCCAGGTCTTTCGAGTCGCGCAACAGCACGCGACCGTGGCCGTCGAACGTGAAAGGACCGAAGCGATAGTGCTGACCGGCGGACATCTGCGGCCGTCTCGATCGTGAAGCGGATGTGCCGTCGATGATAGCCGCCGGGCGACCCCGCGCAAGGCTGCGCTCGCGGCGCCGGCGCTCAGATCACTGGCAGGTGGCGCTCATCGAGTTGATCCAGCTCTGGATGAGCGCGGCGCCGGCCGTGTCGACCTGGTTGGTGGCGAGCGGCGGCATCTGGAACAGGTCGCGCCGGCTCAGGCGCACGTAGATCAGCGAGTTTGCCGCGTTGCCCGGGACGATGAGGCGCGCCGCGCCGCCGAGGCCGAGATCGCCGCTGTTCGGCGCCGCGTTGCACGTATTGGTCGAGCCGATGGCCGTGCTGAAGCGCAGGTCCATGTTGGACGGCGTGCCGCCCGTGGGTCGATGGCACTGCGAGCAGTTGGTATGCAGCCACGCGCGCGCACGGTCAGCCACCGTGCCGGTGGTGCCGTAGGGGTTCGGATACGCAGGCAACGCACTCGGCGGCTGCGTCAGCGGCGTCGTGAACATGCCGATCGCATTCAGTGTAGTGAGCTGATTCGCGGTGCGACCCGTCTGCGGATAGGTGATGCTGCCGTTGAGCTGTGCGGTTTCCAGGCCGAGGCTGCGTCCTGCCGCATTTGTATGACATTGCAGGCACTGCGCCTCGCTCGGGTAGATCCAGTCCTGGTTCACCGGTGACGGGATGTGCGTGATCAGGCCGCCCTTGATGAGCGTCGCGACAGTTTGCGCCGCATTCCACTGATACGTGTACCCGCCCCAGTTGCCGGTATCCGGATGACGCATGAAGAGACGCGTCTCGATGAGCTGGTTGCCGAGCTTGAAGTTCTTCATCAGCACGGTGCCGTTCGGGAACGCCCAGTCGCCGTCCGCGCCGATCGTGATCTGCTGGCCGTTCGGCAGCGCCATCCAGCGATCCTTGGCCGCGCCGTCCGACCAGAACGGCGCGTTCGGCGCGTATGGAATGAGGCCGAGGGCGGGCTGCTTCGGGTCCACCAGGCTGACGCAGCCGGTATTGATCAAGTCGAGCGGGATCGTGTCGGTGATCGTGCCCGTGCCAGGAACGATCTTGTAGAGCCCACCACCGTAGTCCGTGAAGTAGAGCTCGCCGCTCGCATCCTCGGCGAACGTTGCGATGTTGAAGCCCGTCGAAACGATGAGGTCGCGGCGGTCGTAACCGCCCGACGCATTGGTCGCCAGGTACATCAGCCGCCCGGTTTCGAAGTCGGCGAACACGTAGCGGCCGATCAGCGATGGAATCGCGCTGCCCCGGTAGACGTAGCCACCGGTCACCGACGCTCCGATGCTGTGATCGTACTCGGCGATGGGGTCGATCAGCGGCGCGCCGTTCGCGGTCAGCGGACAGTTGCTCGCGGGACTGAAGCAATGCCGGCCCTCGCGAATGTGCCAGCCGTAATTGCCACCGTTGACGATGCGATCCACTTCCTCCCACATGTCCTGGCCGACATCGGCGAGCCACAGGTCGGGCTCGGTCGCAGCGCGATCGAAACTCCAGCGCCACGGGTTGCGCAAGCCGTACGCATAGATCTCCGGACAAGAAGCCGACCCCGAGCCCGCGCTGCACAGCGGATTGCCGGCGTACGGGTTGTCCGATGGAATCGTGTACGGCGTCGCGCCATCGACGTTGATGCGCAGGATCTTGCCAAACAGGAGATTGCGGTTCTGCGAGCGATTCCCCGGGTCGCCGCCCGAGCCGCCGTCACCGAACCCGATGTACAGATTCCCGTCGGGACCGAACAGGATGTTGCCGCCGTTGTGGTTGTCGAACGGCTGATCGAGCCTGAGGAAGATGCGCTCCGTCGTCGGATCGAGCAGGCCGTTCGCGCCGCGACGGAATTCGGAGATGTGCGACTGGAACGGACTCGCGCCGGCGCCCGTGTACGACAGGAACACGCGACCGTTGGAAGCGTAGTTCGGATGGAAAGCGATCCCGAGCAGGCCCGCCTCCTGCGAGGTGTCGTTGACGATGCCCTGCAGATCGGCCCACTGCGTCTTGGTCGGATTCGCCGCGGTCGCATCGAAGCGCTGGATGGTGCCGGGCTGCTCGACGATGTACCAGTTGTTCGGCTCGCCCGGCGCCTGCCGCATGGCGATCGGTTCGGTGAACGAAAGCGTCGGGAACACACGCTGCGTCGTCACCGAGGTATTCGTGGTCGGCTGGTTGGGCGCGAGACAAGTCGTGTTGCTCGGGCGCGAGTCGAGGCCCGATCCCGCGGAAGCCTGCGGCGTCGCCTGCACGGAGTTGGAATCCGCGGACACATTGCCCGCGTTATCGGCGGCCCGCACCGTGTACGTGTAGGTGACGCCAACGCTGACCGTCGTGTCGGTGAAGTTGGTCGCCGTCGGGGTGCCAATCTGCGCGCCGTTGCGAATGACCCGATAACCCTGGAGTCCCGAGCCGCCGGTATCGGTCGAGGCGCTCCAGCTGAGTCCCACCTGGGTCTCGGTGACACTGGTCACGGTCAACGAGCCGGGCACCGTCGGCGGCGTTGTATCCGCAGGCACGGGTGTCGTCGCGCTGACCGGTGTCGACGGGGCCGAGACATTGCCGGCGCCGTCGAAGGCACGAATGACGTAGGTATACGTAGTGCCTGCTGTCAGGTTGATATCCGAATAGCTCGCCACCGTGACTGTGGCAATGGGCGTCGCGCCGCCATCGCGGAAAATTCGGTAGCCCGCGAGACCTGAGCCACCGGTGTCGGTGGACGCATCCCAGGTGACGTTGACTTGTGTGGGCCCGGCCGCGACGGCTCTGACATTCGCCGGCACCGTGGGCGCCGTCGAATCGGCGGGTGTGGTCACGTTCGCCGCTGGCGACTGCGCAGACTCGTTGTTCGCGTTGTCGATCGCGGAAACGCGGTAGGCGTACGTGGTGCTGGGCGCCACAGTCGAATCGGTGAAGCTGGTCGCGCTCGCGGCCGCCGTCGTCTTGAGGACGCCATCGCGATAGATGCGATAGCCGTTGAGTCCCGAGCCACCCGTGTCCGCCGAAGCACTCCAGTTGATGCGCACCGAAGTGGAGGTGAGCGCGGTGGCAACCACGTTGCCGGGCACCGACGGCGGTGTGGAATCCTGTGGCGTCGTCGCCGAAGCCGAGTTCGATGGGGCCGACACGTTCCCATCGCCATCGAACGCACGCACGACGTAGCTGTGCGTCGAGGTCGGCGCGAGACCGGTGTCGGTGAAGGTGAGCACCGTGGCGGCGACCGTGGTGAGCGGGTTGGCGCTGCCGTCGCGGAAGATGCGATAGCCGGCGAGTCCCGAGCCGCCGCTGTCGGTGGAAGGCAGCCAGGTGACGACGATGCTCTGCGACGTGTTCGCGGTGGCCGCGACACCCAGGGGAACCGTGGGAGGCGTCGTATCGGAAGCGGCACCTGTCGTCGCGGTCGCGGTATTCGAGAAGGCCGAGGCATTGTTCGCGCCGTCGATCGCGCGCACCGCGTAGGTATAGGTCGTGGACGGGCTCACCGTCGAATCGATGAAGCTCGTCGCATTGCCGGGTGCGTCGCTGATCTTCACGCCGTCGCGCTGAATCTCGTAGCGCTGAATTCCGGAAGCGTCGGTGGAGGCCATCCAGTTCAGCGTTATCGTGGCGGCGCCCTGCGCGGTCGCCGTGAGACCGCCCGGCACCGTCGGTGGCGTCGTGTCCTGCGGAACCGGTGTCGTCACGCTGACCGGCGTCGACGGGGCGGAGACATTTCCTGCGCCGTCGAAGGCACGCACGACATACATATACGCGGTGCCCGCCGTCAGATTGATATCGGAATAGTTCGCGACCGCAACCGTCGCGACCGGTGTCGCGTTGCCGTTGCGGAAAATACGGTAACCCGCGAGTCCCGAGCCGCCCGTGTCGGCGGATGCATCCCACGTGAGGTTGACCTGGGTTGGTCCGCTCGCCACCGCCTTCACGTTGGCGGGCACGGCCGGCGCGACTGTGTCTGCCGCCGATGGCGTTCGTATCTGCACCACCGGCGTCGGATCGGATTGGTTGGGCGGTGAAGCATCGTCGAAAGCGACGACGAAGTAGCCGTACATGGTCGCGGGTGCGACGGTCGCGTCGGTATAGGTCGTGGTGGTGACCGAGGCGAGCATGGTGGACAGATCGCTGCGGAAGACGCGATAGCCCGCGGTATCGGCGTCCGGCGATGCGGTCCACTGCAACTGCACGTGCTGCGGATCCGGCGCGGTCAGCTGCAATCCGGTGGGTGCAGCCGGCGGCGTGTTGTCAGCATTGTGGTTGTCGACGCCGACGAGATCGCAGGCGGACAGGAAACAGCAAACGGCGAGCGCACCAAGACGCGTACGCGAAGTGTTGATGATCAACGACCCACCCTGAACTGCCTCACGCATCACGCGAAAAACAGCCGCCGTCAAATGTTCGTGTTCAGGATCGTGTCATGGGTATTGAAAGTGCGCCAGACGTCGGCGCATGGCGACAGTTCGTTGCAGAAAATTCCATCCTCAATATGTCGAAAAATCGACAACGCGCTGGATCACCCGGAACATCGCGACCGTGTCGATCGCGCATTGCCGGCAGTCGCGAT
Organism: Steroidobacteraceae bacterium; assembly: GCA_035263105.1. Lineage (GTDB taxonomy): Bacteria > Pseudomonadota > Gammaproteobacteria > Steroidobacterales > Steroidobacteraceae > DATBVX01. The sequence goes on from DATFRO010000083.1 coordinate 62,744, forward strand.
GCGCGTCAGGGACACGGCTCAGCGCGACGCGGCGGAGACACGCTCCGCGGCCGGCGGCTCGATCACCACCGTGTATCGTCGCCGCAGCTCGTCGTAGTGGCGCTCGCTCGCCTCGCGTGTATTGGCGCTGGTCCAGTCGCGCTGCACCCGCTCACGCACTTCGGCGAGTGCCGGCATGCGCGCCTCGGTGCGGCGCACGAGTTGCACCAGGTGCAGACCGTAGGCCGACTGCAGCGGTCCGGACCACGCGTTGATGCTCAGGCCCGGCATCGCCGAGGCGAAGTCCTTGCCGAAGGTGTCGGCGATCTGGCCGGCCGTCGCCTCACTCATCGCGGAGGGCAAGAGCGTTACATCGCCGAGGTGAAACGCGACCGCGTCCGGATCGGAGCGGCGCAACGTCGTGAGGACCGCCTCCGCGTCGCGCTGCATGCGCGAGCCGTGCCGCTTGGGATCGAAGTACACCTGCCGAAAGGTGAACGTCGGTGCGATCTCGAAGTCGGAGCGATGCGAATCGAGCCACGCCTGCAATTCGGCCTCGGTGGGTTCCTCGACGTCCGCACCCTCGCTCAGGACCTCCATCCGGGCGCGCACGCGGTTGCGAATCACCGGGTCATCGCGGTCGAGCCCGAGCGCGACGCCCTCACGATAGAGCACTTCCTCACGGATGTAGCCCTGCACCAGCCCGTCGAGCTCCTGCGCCGTCGGCGCACGCTGCCAGGCGCGCTCGAACTGCTCGCGCATCGCGGCGATGCGCTCCTGGGTGACGACGATCTGTCCACGCTCTGCGTCTCTTCCCTGGGACACGAAGCGATAGCCGACGAACAGCAGCAGTCCAAGAACCAGGAAATGCAGCAGCGGCTCGCGGAGCACGCGCGCCATCACGCAGGCTCTCCCTGCGCCATTCGCTGCATGCGTTCGGCACACTTGAGCAGCGCCGTGCGCAGTTCCTTCGGCCGGCGGATCTCGAACTCGAAGGGCAGGCGCGACAGCTCGCGGGCGAACCAGTCGAGATTGTCCGCCTGCGCGCGCAGCAGCACGCCTTCCTCGAGCGGCTCGAGCAGGCCGAGCGAAGGAAACAGCTCACGCTGGGCTTTGTGCAGCTCGGTCTTGAGGAGAACCTCGATGAGGTGCGCGCGCGGCATCGTGGCGATCGAGAACGCGAGATGGCCGAGAGCATCGAACTCCTTCGGCCGGATGAACTCGACTTCGAGCGGCTGCACCGACAGCACGCGGTCGAGCCGGAAGGAGCGCAGGCCGTTTCGCAGGTGGCACATGCCGACGACATACCAGCGGCCGCCGCGATACGCCAGCCCATACGGATCGAAGTTGCGTTCGGTTTCGTCGCGCTGCGCGGCACGGTAGCGCATCGAGACACGCTTGCGGGCCTGCGCCGCGGTGCTGAGCGCGAGCAGCGCGTCGTTGGCCGGGGGAGCGGGGTAAGACGTGAGATCGAGCGCTACGGTTTCGTCGATGGCGCTGACACGCCGCTTCAGGTTCGCGGGCATCACGCGCTCGAGCTTCGCCTGCGCACTCGCCACCGCAGGCGCCGCATCCGAGAGCGCCAGGCTCCGTGCCGCGAGCAAACCCACCGAGATCGCGAGGGCCTCCTCGCCGGTGAACATCATCGGCGGCAGCTTGTAACCGGCGACCAGCATGTAGGCGCCGTGCCGGCCGCGTTCGGTGGTGATCGGCACGCCGATTTCCTCGAGCCGCGTGATGTAGCGACGCAGGGTGCGGCCGTCGACCTTCATGCGCCGGGCGAGCTCGGCGCCGGTCATGCGCCCGTGGGTTTGCAGGAGCTCGAGCACGCCGAGCACGCGCGTCGTCGGGTGATACATCCAGCCAAGCATACGCGGAAACAGGGCGGTTTACGCCCTATATGTACGCTAGCCTGCGCGCATGGACCGGATCGCGCAGCGCCTCGTGGGGAATCGGCAGTGGATCAGACGGCACACCTCTGGCTCTTCTTCGTGCTCGTGTTCGGGACCGTGCTGCTGCCCGGGCTCGACATGGCTTTCATCCTCGCGAGCGCTCTCTCCGGCGGACGAAAGTCGGGTTTCGCCGCCGTGGCCGGAGTCATGGCCGGAGGCGTGTGCCACGTCGCTCTGGGTGCGACCGGAATCGCCCTACTCCTGAAGCTGTTTCCACCGGCGTTCAACGCCGTCCTGCTGCTCGGCGCGCTCTACATCGCCTGGATCGGGCTCTCGCTCCTGCGCGGCGGCGCTGCGCTCAGCGTGAGCGCGCGTACCACGCCACGTTCCGCGGCCGCAGTCTTCCGGCAAGGCGTGATCACGAGCCTTCTCAACCCGAAGGCATATGTGTTCACGCTCGCGGTGTTCCCGCAGTTCTTTCGCTCCGAGTACGGTCCGCTGTGGACGCAGGCCTGCGTGCTGTGGCTGATCATCGCGGTGACGCAACTCGTGATCTATGGCGGCGTGGCTTTGCTCGCCGCACAGGCGCGGAACTGGATCGAGAGCAGCAGCACAGCCAGTCTCCTGATCGCGCGCGGTGTCGGCGCGATGTTGATCCTGGCCGCGATGCTCACCGGCATCGAGGGCTGGCAGCGACTGTAGCGTCTGCGCTTCAGACCTGGCGCCGTCTCTGGCGTCCCCGTCTCTGACGTCACCTTTTCGGTGTCACGCCCGTCAACTAATATCGCGCGAGCCTTGGGAGACCCGCCCGTGCCCGAACCCGCCGCCGGCAGGCGCGCCGTCGTCTTCATCTTCATCACGGTGCTGATCGACTCGATCGGCTTCGGCCTCATCCTGCCGGTGCTGCCGCAGCTGATCGTCGAGCTGACCGGCCGCAGCCTGGGCGGCGCCGCCGCCTATGGCGGCTGGCTCGCCTTCTCCTACGCGCTGATGCAGTTCTTCTGCGGCCCGGTGCTCGGCAATCTGAGTGATCGCTTCGGCAGACGCCCGGTTCTGCTCGCCTCGCTCTTCGCCCTCGGCCTCGACTACCTGGTCATGGCGGTCGCGCCGACCATCGGCTGGCTGTTCCTCGGCCGGATCGTGGCGGGAATAGCGGGCGCATCCTTCACCACCGCCTACGCGTACCTGGCCGATGTGAGCACGCCCGAGAAGCGCGCGCAGAACTTCGGACTGATCGGCGCGGGATTCGGCATGGGCTTCATCATCGGCCCTGCCATCGGCGGGTTGGTCGGCACCCTCGGGCCGCGAGCGCCCTTCTACGCCGCGGCCGCGATGGCATTGCTCAACACCGGGTTCGGCCTCGTCGCGCTTCCCGAATCCCTGCCGCTCGCCGCGCGCCGGCCGTTCGACTGGCGCCGCGCCAATCCGCTCGGCACGTTGCTGCAGTTGTCGAAGTACCCGGCAGTGCTGTGGATGATCGGCGCTGCCTTCTTCTGGCAGCTGGGGCACCAGGTACTGCCCAACGTGTGGTCGTTCTACACCATCCTGAAGTTCAACTGGTCGACCGCGGACGTCGGCTACTCGCTCGCGTTCGCCGGCATCGTCATGGTGATCGGGCAAGGCGTTTTGATTCGCTGGCTGATCCCGCGGGTCGGTGGAGATCGCTCCGCGGCTCTGCTCGGCATGCTGTGCGGGGCGATCACCTATCTCGGCTACGCGTTCGCCACGCAGGGCTGGATGATGTATGCGTCCTTGCTCGTCTGGCTGCCCGCGGCCGTCGCCTATCCGTCTCTCAACGCGCTCATGTCGCGCGAGATCCCGGCGAGCGCCCAGGGCGAGTTGCAGGGCGGTGTCGCGAGCCTGTACGGACTGAGCTCCATCCTCGGTCCGCCGCTGATGACGGAACTGTTCGAGCACTTCACCAGCGAGCGGACGCAGTATCCCTTTCCGGGCGCGCCCTTCGCGGCGGCGGCCGCGCTCGTGTTGGTGAGTATTGCCCTCCTCGCCCGCGGCTTGCGCGCGGCACCTGTCACGCAGTCGGGCTGAGCTGCTCGCTCGCAGTCGGGTGATCCACTTTGCTCGCGGCCGGGTGATCCTTTTGATCCATTACTTGTAAAAACGACAGCTGCGCCGAGCCGCACCGTCATCATTTCGAAATTGAGACCTCGCGTGCGCGCGAGTAGCATCACCGTGCGCAACCGGTAGTGAATGGCGGCGATGCATCGCCGGCTGCACCAATAAGAATTTCTGGCGGGAAGGATCTCATGACTGTGCTGCTCGCGGCGCGACGCGCGCTTCCGCAGAGGAAGCGGCTTCGCATGCGCGCGAGCGCCCGCTCATTTCAGCTCGAAGCGTCGGCGAGCGCGCGCTCGCAGGAGGAACCACAATGACGCGCCCATCGATTCGACTCATCCTTATGGCGGCCGTGCTGCTCGCGCCCCTGGCGGCCACGGCCGATCACGACAACGGCAACGACCGGCCTCCCTCGCGGCACAACGAAGCGACCATCGCGCAGCTGCAGGCGGAAATGTCGTCCGGGCGCCTGAGCTCCGAACAGCTCACGCGCGAATACATCCAGCGCATCCTGAAGCTCGACCAGGGCGGCCCCGGCGTGAACTCGGTGATCGAGCTCAACCCCGACGCGATCACGCAGGCCCGCAATGCCGACTCTGCGCGCCGTCACGGCAAGACCGGCCCGCTGCTCGGCATCCCGATCCTGCTCAAGGACAACATCGACACGGGCGACCGCATGCAGACCGATGCGGGTTCGTTCGCGCTCAACGGCGCACCGGCAACCAGCGACTCCACGGTCGCCGGCAAGCTCCGCGCCGCAGGCGCCGTGATCCTCGGCAAGACGAACCTCTCCGAGTGGGCCAACTTCCGCTCCTTCTTCTCGACCAGCGGCTGGTCCGGCGTCGGTGGTCTGACACACAACCCCTTCTCCACTGATCGCAACGCCTGCGGCTCGAGCTCGGGCTCGGGAGCTGCCGTGTCCGCGAACTTTGCAGCGGTCGCGTTGGGGTCAGAAACCGACGGCAGCATCGTGTGCCCGGCGAACGTGAATGGCATCGTCGGCATCAAGCCGACCGTGGGTCTTACGAGTCGCGCGGGTGTGGTGCCGATCTCGCACGTCCAGGACACGATTGGCCCGCACGGACGCACCGTCGCTGACGCTGCCGCCGTGCTCGGCGTCATACAGAGCATCACTTCGGATGGCCGCGACCCGGCGACGGGCGGTGTGCCACTCGGATGGACGAATACGGGCAAGACCCGCCCGACGAACATCCCGACCGACTACACGCAGTTCCTGAATCCGAATGGTCTGCAGGGCGCGCGCCTCGGTGTCACGCGACAGGGCATCGACAACGCTCCGCCGCAGGTGATCGCTGCCTTCGATGCGGCGATCGATGCGATCAAGGCTGCGGGCGCGACCGTCGTCGACCTGGATGGTGGAGGTTTTACCTTCCCGTCTGCTGATGGCGAGTTCCTGGTGTTGCTGTTCGATTTCCGCAACGACGTGAAGGCCTACTTCGCGACGCGCAGCGGCGTGCCGATGGCGGGCAAGACGCTGACGGATGCGATCGCCTTCAACAACGCCAATGCGGAGGCCGAAATGCCCTACTTCGGGCAGGAAATCTTCGAGCTCGCCGACAGTCTCGCCCCGGGACCGGATGATCCACAGCCGGCCTTCGGCGGCATGACGTACAACCAGGCGCTCGAGATCGACCGCCAGGCCGGAATCAACGGCATCGACAAGGCGCTCGCGGATTTCACGCTCGATGCGGTGATCGCGCCGACCGACAGCCCGGCGTGGACCACCGACCTGGTGCTGAGCGATCACTTCCTGTTCGCCAGCTCCGGTCTCGCCGCGCCCGCCGGCTACCCGATCGTGCAAGTGCCGTCCGGCGCGGTGCTGGGATTGCCGGTCGGTATCAGCTTCATCGGCACAGCCTTCAGCGAGCCGACGTTGATCAAGCTGGCGTCGGGCTTCGAGGCGGTGACGCACGTGCGTCGCGACAACGTGCCGACCTTCTCGCCGAACATCACGGACGACCATACCAGCGGCACCGATCTGCAACGGCCGCACGGCAAGAAGCACTGGAAGAAGGACGACATCGACAAGAAGGATCCGCATCGCATGTGATGCGCTGAATTGCGCCTGATACGCGCCCGGCCCGACCGCCACTCGGCGGCTCGGGCCGGGTGATCTCGCCGAAAACGACACCTCCCCTGCGATAACCGCGCCGCTGCCGACAGAACAAAGGCAGGACGCCCGTGCCGGACAGCGGCCGGCGCCCATCGACCGCACGGGCGCAGGAGGGGGATCATGGGATCGAGCTTCAGGGCCGCAACGTTGCTGGCGCTGCTCAGCGCCGCGGCGCTCTTCGCATCCGACTCCGCTTCGGCACAGAGCTGCAGCGAGCGCGCGACGACTTCATCCGATGTCGATGTGTTCGAGAGCCCGCCGCGTTTCACCACCGGCGTCGGCTGGCAAGGCACACAGATCGAGCACCTGTCTTCGGGCAGGCCGATCTACGTCTGCCGTGAGATCAACCTGGAATTCGGCTTCTCCACCCGGACCTGGGTGCAGATCGGCTACGCCGTCGCCAACGGTTTTCGCTACGGCTGGATTCCCAAGGACACGCTGCGCACCGCGATGCGCACCAACGGACCGCGGCTGCTCCTGGCGCTCCTGGCACTCGTACCCCCAGCCAGTGCCGAAACGGTGGATACCGATGAGCGCTGGGGGCCGCCGCCTCCTCTTCCCGCCGACACGCCGGCGGGCCCTGCGATGCGCGAATCGCGCGCATCGTTGTCCTGGGCAGACTTGAGCGCGCTCTACGGACCGCTTTTCATCGCCATGCTGATCGGGATGATCATCAAGGTCGCGGTCGATCTCGTCGACACCTGGGGTGAGCCCGCACGCGACCATTCGCGCCTGCGCACGCACCTGCGCAACGGCGCGATCGCGATTCTCGTCTCGCCGATCGTGTTTCTCGGCTTTCTCAATGCCGGCGAATTCTCCGGCGCACGCCAGACTTTCCTGGTGCTCGCGCTGCTCGCGTTCCAGAACGGATTCTTCTGGCAGACCGTGCTGAAGAAAGGCGAACGCTGAGCGCCGCCGGCTCGCGCGCGCTCTACCTGTCTAGACCAGCTTGTTTGCCTTCAGGTAAGCGTCGACTTCGCCGTAGGAGTCGTCGGCGCCGGCATACTTGACGAGATTGCGCGCGGTGCGCAGCCAGTCAACTGTCGAGGCATGCATGGAGCGCGCGGCGCGCAGCAGATCCGCCTGCAGGATCGCGCGCTCCACGTTGCGCGCCACGTGATCTTCGAGCACGTAGTCCTTCGCCAGCTCCACCAGTCCCTCGATGTCGGCTCCGGAGAAATGTGGCGTGATCTTCGCAATCGCCGCGCCGTCAATGCCCTCGTGCGGCACGCCGCGGAGCTTGAGCTCGACGATGTGAGCGCGGGCCGCCTCATCCGGCGGCGGCACGAACACCTGCCGACTGAAACGCCCCGGGCGCTTCATCGCCGAGTCGACATCCCACGGCATGTTCGTCGCCGACAGGATGAGCACGTCCTTGTTGTCGGTGCTGAAGCCGTCGAGCTGCGACAGGAATTCGTTGACAACCTGGCGCGTATGCTCCGACTGCGCCTTGGAGCGCGCGAACGCGAGCGCATCGATCTCGTCGAAGAACAGCACGCAGGGCCGCGAGTGCCGCGCCTTGTCGAACATCGCTGCGAGGTTGCGCTCGCTCTCACCGATGTACATGTTGAGAACGTCGGCGATACCGACGGAGATGAATTCCGCGCGACATTCGGTGGCGACGGCACGCGCGATCATGGTCTTGCCGCAGCCGGGTGGCCCGTACAACAGCACTCCCCCGCCCGCGCGCTTCTTGAACTTCGCGAACAGTCCGGGGCGCAGGAAAGGCTCGATGATCTGCAGGCGCACGGTGCGCTTGAGATCGTCGAGGCCGGCGATATCCTCGAACCGGATGCGATCCGGGTTCGCGGCGGTGATCGGCACCACGTTGTCCGCGCGCCCGCCCTGTACCACCGAGAGTCGCGTCGGCTGCACGCGCTGCACCTTCGCGGCATGGCTCTCGAGAACATCGTTGGCGACGAAGCCCGGCAGATCGCGCGCCTTCGCGTAGCACTGCAAGGCGTCGGCGTCGCGTCCCAGCCCAAGGAGCGCCAGCGCCATGCCGATGCGCGCCGCCGAATCGGCCGGCGCCTGCTGCACCAGGAGCTCGAACTGCTGCAGGGCTGCCGCCAGCTCGTCATTCGTCAGCAGCAGATGCGCGTACTGCGCTCGCAACTGCGCGTTGAAGGGCTGTGCCAGCAGCGCTCGCTCGAGCTCTTCGCGCGACTGGCTCATGGGCGGGAAACACTCACAGGAGCTTGCGCAGGATCGCGGGCCAGGTCCAGCTGTAGATCACGTACGCGAGCCACACAAAACCCAGCATGACAACCACGGACTCCGGCAACACACCGCGCGCTGCACGCAGCGCGAAAATCCCGCCCAGGGTCACGAACGCGGCGCCGCCCCAGCCCCAGCGCAGCATCGGATAGAGCGGCAGCATGCTCCAGTGATTGCGCAGCTTCAGCTCGCGCGCGAACGTCACGAGATGCTCCGAGTCCGGCTGGTTGCGCACCAACTCCTGTGCGACACGCAGCGCGTTGCCGTGTTCACCCCGCTCGTTGAGCGCCACCGCCAGCGCGATGGACGAACGCACGTGCTCGGGGTGCTCCCTCAGCAGCCTCTCCAGGTTTTCACTGCGGCGCTGGCGACTGCCACCGCCGCGGATCAGGTCGATCATCGTTGCGACAAAGAGGCATCCGTGATGCTCCGGCGCGTGCCGCAGTCCCTCGCGCGCGAGCCGCTCGGCCTTGTCGAGGTTCAGCGTCTTGAGCATCAGCTCCGCGTAGGCCGCGTAGCAATCCGGGTCCTCCGGATATTCGCGCAGCAGTTCGATCCACAACTGTTCGGCCTGCGGGAATTCCTGCGCCTCGTCGTGCAGGTGAGCGCACAACATGCGCGCGCCGTAGTGCTGCGGGTTCTGCGCCAGCACCCTGCGAATCGATTGCATCGCCTCGGCGTGCCGATCCTCGGCGTAATCGACGAACGCGCCCAGGTACTGCAGTTCCGAGTCGTCGGGAAAGTGGGAAAGCCCGCGCGCCACGACGGAGCGCGCCTGCGCATAGCGGCGGCGCTCGACGAGCGCATGCGCCTCGTGCAGAACGCTGGCCAGGTCGGGCTTGCTGCCGCTCGATTCGTTCACGGCGCGAGAAGCATCGCGATTCCCATCATCGCGAGCGTGCCACCGACAATCGCGGCGATACCAGGTACCCACCCCGAGGGCGGCTTAAGTCCGAACAGGCTCATGTTGCGATAGTACTTGCCGTGCGCGAGGTAGACGATGCCGAACATCGCAAGCCCCATGATTCTTACCGCGACGCGCGGACCACTGGGGCCAAGGTTCTCGACCAGCCAGCGCGTACCGCCGGAGCGCACCTCCCACCAGAGGGTGCCCGTGGTGATGGCCAATGCAACCACGCCCAGTGGCCAGTCGACCGCCAATCTCCTCAGCCGGTGCGAGTTCAACAGTGCGATCACGGCGCCGCCCAGTGGCCCGCCGAAGAACGCCGCCATGTAGCCGGTGGTCGTGGAATAGATCGAAGTGGCCGCGCCTTTGTCGCTGTCGAGGGATGGCTGTAGTAGTTCGTTCTCTGCCATGCCTGAAACCGTCCCGTTCCCGGTCCCTTCCGCATCGAATTGGTGGGCGGTGCTGGGATCGAACCAGCGACCCCTGCCGTGTGAAAGCAGTGCTCTACCGCTGAGCTAACCGCCCTTTTGGGGGCGCGTAGTGTAACCGGCCACGGCGCGGGTTAGAAGCCGCGCGTTGCCACTCGCCGCTCTACGAAAAATATCCGATGATGCGCACTGCGACGTCTGCGGCGCGCCGCGATAGTACGTGCGAAAGTGCGCAACAAATCTCTACAGCTTGCCCCCACTGCGCTGAGCCTGGCGCTCGCTGCCTGTGGAGGCGGCGGTCATCACGGCAGTTCGACGCCCGCTCCGCCACCGTTCACTTCCGTGCCACTCGTGCGCGTCTCGGCAGCCTCAACGTTGACGGCCGGCTGCAACGGCGCGCAGACCGGCACGCTCTTCATCAATGCGGAAGTCGAGCCCTCCGTCATCGCCAACCCCGTCAGCCCAGCCAATATCATCGGAGCGTGGCAGCAGGATCGCTGGTCGAATGGCGGCGCACAGGGGTTGATGCTTGCCGCGACTTTCGATGGCGGGCAGAACTGGACGCGGGCGAGCGTGCCGTTCTCGCGGTGTACCGGCGGCAACACCGGCAACGGCGGTGATCTCGATCGCGCGACCGATCCCTGGGTCAGCATGTCACCGGACGGCATCGCGTATGCATTGTCGCTGTCGTTTTCCGGCGCGACGCTGATGCCCGGCTCGGCGAGCGCGATGATCGTGTCGCGTTCCGCGGATGGCGGGCTCACCTGGAGCACGCCGATCACGCTGATTCGCGATGGCGCTCAGTTCTTCAACGACAAGGGTTCCATCACTGCCGACAGCAATGATGCGCACTTCGTCTATGCGGTCTGGGATCGACTGGATGCGGCCAACAACGGACCTTCGTGGTTCGCACGCACGATCGACGGGGGCGCCTCATGGCAGCCGGCGCGCGGCATTTACGATCCGGGTGCCGGCAACCAGACCATCGGCAACCAGATCGTCGCGCTCCCGGGTGGTGCGATTCTCAATGTGTTCACCGAGATCGACGTCGGCGGCGGTCGCGTGACTTCGACCATCCGCGCGATCCGGTCCACGGATCACGGCGACACCTGGGCTGCACCAGTAACGGTTGCGGACCTGCTGGCGGTCGGCACACTGAATCCCGACACCGGCGTGCCGGTCCGCGACGGTTCCGATGTGCCGGCGCTCGCGGTCGATGCGAGCGGCGTGGTTTACGTCGCCTGGCAGGACGCGCGCTTTTCCAGCGGACAGCGCGACGCGATCGCGCTTTCGCGCTCGACGGATGGCGGAGCGACGTGGAGCACGCCGGTGCGCGTCAATTCCATTCCGGCCACCGCGGCCTTCACACCAACCGTGCACGTGCGCAGCGACGGCGTCATCGGTGTCACCTACTACGACTTCCGCAACAACACCTCCGACTCCGCAACCCTCCCGACCGACTACTGGATCGCGACCTCGACCGACGCGCTCACCTTCCGCGAAGCGCACTTGAGTGGACCGTTTGATCTCGACCTCGCTCCGGACGCGGGCGGCGCGTTTCTCGGCGACTACCAGGCGCTCACCAGTTCGGGCGGGGATTTCCTGCCTTTCTTCGTGCAGACCAACGCGGGCGGCGTCGGCAATCGCACCGATGTGTTCATCGGCTTCGGCAGGATGCTGGCGGCGGCGCACGCCGAGAGCGCGCAGACTGGCGAGAATGCGGGCGAAATTGCAGCGCCGGTGCAGATGACGTCCGACTGGCAGCGGCGCCTGCAGCAGCGCATCGAGCGCCGGCTCGAGCAACGCGTGCCGGATTCGACGACGCGCCACTGACGCGTGCGGCTGCGCGCTAGAAATTGCAGGGTGAGCTGAGCGGCGGATTCATCGCGGGCACAGTGTCGCGGAACGTCACCCCCGCGTGGCGCATTTCCTTGACGAGCTCTTCAACGCGCGCCGGCGCCACCACCGCGTCCTTCTGGTGAAATACCCAGTCGATGTCCTCGACGTAGCGGCGCGACTCGCCGCTCGCCGCCAGTCCACCTTTGATGAACCAGAGGTTGAAGTTGATCGACATCGGCACTTCCGGATAGTACGGCTCGCCGTGCGTCGCCAGGAGCTCGCCATCGACGTAGTAGTTCACGGTGTGCGCCGCGACCTGCGCCACGACGGTGTGCCAGCCCTCGCGACTGCCCTGCACTGCACGGCTGGTGTTGATCTGCAGCCACTCGGGTTCCGGCCGGAACGTTTCCCATGTCGTGACATAGAGAGTGAGCGGTCCGCCGCCCCAGCCGCCGTTCGGCAGGTACTCGAAGTCGATCTCGCTGTAGTCGGGATCGAGCGGCGCCTTGAGCGGACTGATGAAATAGAAGGTTTCCACCACCTGGTCGCCGTCCGGTCCTGACGCCGGTGCGTCGTGAAACCGCGCGCGCGCCGCAAAGGTGCCTTCGTAGTATTTGCGCTGGTGACAGAACTGCGCTTGCCGCGTGGTCGTGCCATCGGTGGTCGCGGTCATGCGCAGCACGTAATTGCCGGGATGCTCGGGATCTTCGACGCCGAGCGTGACGTTCCCGCTCCACAACGCGCCTTCGACGCCGGGCCAGCCGGGCGCGGTGCGCATGATCCAGCCGTTGCGCTCGAACTCGCGCGGCGAGGTGTAGTTGAAGTCATCGAAGAGCACGGGCACGAGGGTTGGCGGCGGACCCTTGCGCGGCGCGGGTCGCTCCGCATCACTGCCGCCATTCATCGTGGTCTCGCTCGCGGAAATCGTCGCCGTGCAACCCGCAAGATACGCCAGGAGAACGAGAAGGCCGCCCGTGCTTGCAACGCGCATGTCACCGGAACCTGTACGACGTGATCGGCTAGAGGCCTGGCAGCTC
>DATFRO010000084.1:0-76256 GCA_035263105.1 Steroidobacteraceae bacterium
GCTTGAGCTGATGCAGCAGGATCGAGTTGCCCTCGGTGTCGAGGCACACGGCCATGCGGCACACGGGGCTCTGGATCACGTCGCTCGTGAAGGTGACGCCCTTGCCCTTGAGATCCGCCATCAGCTTGTCGAGATCCTCGACTTCGAACGCGACCGTGCCGCCGGCCTTGGCGCTCGGCTCGTCCGGAACGAAGTTGGTGAGTGCGAAACACCCGCCGCCCGGCAGGTCGTATTCGATCCAGTAGTGATCGCCCTGGTTGCCCATCGAGCCGCGCTTGAGACCGAACGTCTCCTCGTAGAACTTGCGCGCGCGGGCCACATCCCGGATCGGGTACATCGTGAAGGCCACTTTCTTGAACATCGGAGTTTCCTTCTCGCCGCTGAGGAAGGCGGATCTTAAGCGATAGCGTGTGGAACGCGGTTGAGATAGCGCGCTTTCCAATTGTGGGCGCCGTCGAGCTGCCGGACGCGCACCTTCTTGAGGAGCCCCGGCTCGAAATTGCGCCAGTTGACGCCGACGCGGGCACCTTTGGGTGGATGGACGCCTTCCCAGTGCGTGATGCAGCCACAAGTGCCGCACCTCACGAAGCGCAGGTGCTTGCGGCCCCAGGAGTAACTGCGTTTGCCAGTGCCGACGACGCGCACCGTGTTCGCCTTGTAGTACGCCCACAACGTGCCGTATCGCCGGCAAACCGAACAGTTGCAGTCGGTGATGGTGCTGGGCTTGCTCGGCACTTCGACCCGCAGCGCGCCGCAATGACAGGTGCCAGTGATCATGGGATACCTCCGCGCCGATCATAGCGTGCGAATGCGCTTGCTTCTCGACCTTGGCTGCGCGATTCGCATCCTCTACCATCCGGCCAACGCACCCGGTTGCCTGACCGCCGTATCGATCGAGCTGTCCGGAATCTTCTGAAGTCCTTTCTATATCTTCCTCTACTGATCGCGGCGTCCTGCGCGCCCGGGCTGGTCGCGGCCCAGTCACCGCTCCGTGCGAGCGAGGAGCAACTGGTCAACTACGCCTACGCGACGCAGCTCGGCTCGGGCGTGTATGACATCTCCGGCCGCACGCTGCAGATCTACCGACTGCCCTTCGGTTACACGTTCTCGCAGCCGGATGGCGCGCGTCCCGGGATTCGCCTGACCTTGCCGCTCACGATCGGGTTTCTCGACTTCGAGCCGCAGGACGTGCTGCACACCGGCCTGCCGAACAACCTCGATACGTTGAGCTTCGTGCCCGGCGTCCAGTTCGACTTCGCGCTCTCACCGCAGTGGCACGTGCTGCCGTTCGCCGAGCTTGGGCGCAGCTGGGACCTCGATGGTGCAGGCGATGCGACCGTGTATTCGGTCGGCGGTCACCTCGCCGGGCTCTTCAAGCCCGGCTCCTACGATCTGCGCGTCGATGTGGGGCTCACCTACGCGGCGGTGGACCCGAACGGCGCGGTGCGTTCCGATCATCTGACGCTCCTCGAGGTCGACCTCGAAGCCCGCCATGCGCTCGGCCTCAACCTCGCGGGTCACCCGCTCGACTGGGGCGCGTACCTGCTCAACGAATACTTCGTGAATCGCGCCGACGAGCCGGTCGCGAACGCCACCGAGAGCGCCGATCCCTACCAGTTCGAGGTCGGGCTCACGCTCGGCCCACAGTCGAAGATGACGGTGTGGCACATCCCGGTGCCGCGGCTCGGCGTCGGCTATCGCTTCGCGCACGATCTCGGCGTGTGGCGGCTCGTGTTCGGCGCGCCGTTCTGAGTCGGGTCACCACACGCCGCTGAAGAGAGGCTACCACGCGTTGCGCGCCCGGACGGCAACGCGCGGGGTGCGTTACTGCGGCAGTGAGGCGCAGCGCGGGTCGACGTTGCACTTCACGAGCCGGTTCACCTCGCCCGAGTCGAGCTCGACCTCGAGGAACACGCCGATCCCCGGCGCATAGTATTTGCGCTCGAAAGTCCCGGGCTCGAGCAACGAGAAGTTGCGTGTGACCACGCAATCACCCGCGCACAGGAGCTTGGCGAGCTTCGGCGGCACCAGCTTGTCGAGCTCCGGCGTCTTGCCGAACGCGTAACTGGTGGAGAGCACCTCGGTCGCATCCTCGGCATTCCCGAGCGAGGACTCCTCGACGTAGAACTCGCCGACGGCCGGGTTCGCCTGGAAGATGATGCCGGGTTTGTCGCCGTCGCGGCCTGCCTTGAACGAGCCATCGATGCTCACGCGCTCGGGCAGCATGGGCTTGTCGCCCTTGAAGGACTCGAACTCGCTCGTCTCCTCCCCGCAATACCAGACGGTGCCGTCCTTCGCCTGCGCGAACCAATCGTTGGTGCTCTCGAGGAGCGTGCCGCCCTCGCTCACTTCATCGTGCACCACGATGCAGCGCACGTCGTCGATCAGCTTGGTCTGGTTCATTACTTGTATCTTGTCGACCTGGGTGGCGGTGTGAAACTCCCACTGGCTGCCGATCGCGAGCGGAAAGTAGCGATTGGGATTGCTGAGACTCGCAAAGTTCTTGTCGAAGTCCGCCGCCTCGAACTCCGGGTCGTAACGATGCTCGCCGAGCGCGGCGCAGGCTGCGAGACGGCCCTCGTGCTGGTCGGTGCACAGCGTCTTGGCTTCGGCGCGCGCCGCGCGGGCGTCCGCGAAACATTGCGCACGATCTTTGGCATCGGATTCGTTGGTGCAGATGCCGACGGCGGTCCAATAGTCGTCGAGCACCGAGCTCTGGCAGGCGTGCGATTGCGCGAGCGCGGTCGCCGAGCAGAACAATCCCTGCGCCGCGAGATCGTCGACGTCACTCGCCGCGGCGATCCCGGGCCGCACGAGGAGCGTCGCGAGTAGACACAGGAGCGTTTGCGTCCGGAGAAGTTGAGTAGCCATTGCGTGCCTCCTGCAACGGTGGTGCCGGAAGCACGAAACCGGGTTGCGACACGGCTGTCCCGGCCGCAGCGCAATTTTTCGGCTTCCGGCGTTGCGTGAGACCGCGGCGTGAGCGCAATTCAATCGTCGCCGGCGTGCGACGTTCGTGCGGCGGCGCAGTCGCGTCAGTGCTCGGCCTTGACGATGCCGAGGCCGAAGGCGGCCGCAACCGCCTCGGTGCGCGAGTGCACTTCGAGCTTGTCGAGGATCGACGACACGTGATGATCGACGGTCTTCGCCGAGAGGTGCAGCCGGCGGGCGAGCTCGGCATTGGTGTGGCCGCCGACGAGCAGCCGCAGCACGTCGACTTCCCGCGTCGTGAGCCCGGCGGGATTGCCGCGCGTTGAGGCGCGCGGGCCGCGTGGAATGCCTTTGACGCCGCGATCGCGCAAGCGCTGGCGCACTTTCGCGGCGAGGGGTCCCGCCCCCAGCGCCTCGAGGACCGGGAGCGCCTCGAGCAGGTCCTCCTCGGACCCCTCAGCGAGCGCAAGCGTGCGTTCGTACGGCATGCCGAGCTTTTCCCAGGTGTCGGCGGCGGCGCGCCACTTCCCTTCGACCATCAGTCGGTAGGGCTCGGCGATTTCGCAGTCGATCGTGAGAGCCGGGTCGGCGCGCCGCGCCCAGAACGCGAGCTCGCCGCAGATGCCCGGATCGCGATGCCCGCGCGCGACTTCGAGCCCGATCGCGACTTCACGCGCGACCGCTTCGAGGTCGTCCCGATACCACGCCACTTCGGCCCGCGCCGCGGCCACGCGACCGATGCGCTGCAATTCCGCCGTCGGCATCGCGAGGATCAAGGCTTCGTCGAGCAACGGCTCCGCGCCCGGGTCGCCGCGGCGCGCACGCACCAGCGCCAGCGTGATGAGCGTCGGGATGCGCTGGTTGGTCGTGAGATAGAAGGCTTCGAGCAGCTGCGTCGCGAGATTCGCCGCATCGTTCCAGCGTCCACGCAGCAGCTCGAGGCGGGTTTCGTATGCGCGCAGGTAGTAAGCGTGCGTATACACCTCGTGCTCCTCGCAGTACGCGAGGCCGCGTCGCAGGTGCCCTTCAGCGCGCGGCAGGTCGAAATGCAGCATCGAGCACGTGGCGAGATTGGTGAACGCGCGCCCCGCGCCATCGTGCAGGCTGTGCTTGACGCCGAGCGCCAGCGCTTCCTCGACCAGCGGAAACCCGGACGTGTCACCCGATCCCAGGCGCGAGGAGCCGATCGTATTGAGCGCCTGCACCTGCGGCTCGACGTCGCCGAGTTGCCGGGCGAGTTCCAGCGTGCGCTCGCCGTACCCGATCGCCTCCTCCACCCGTCCACCGAGCATCGCCAGCATCGAGCGCGTGCCGTACGCCATCGCCATCTCGTGGCCGGGCTTCAACGCTTCGAGCAGGGCGATCGCATCGGCAACGCTCCGATCCGCTTGCGGCCGGCGTCCGAGTTGCCAGTAGACGCGCGCCAGCACACGCAGCACGCGCGCCTGCGCCTCGGTATCGGACACTTCGCGATAGAGCTCCAGCGCCTGCTCACCGGACTGCGCCGCCTGCAATGCCTGGTTGGTGAGGTTGCACTCCCAGCAGTGCGATTCGAACCAGCGCGCGCGCTCGACCGCCGGCACCGCGTGCGCGTGGCGCAGCGCCGCGGCGAGATGCGCCGCCGCCTCCGCATGCGCGCCGAGTTGCGACGCCTGCCGTGCCGCACGCGGCGCAAAGTCGATGATGGCGCGCACGTTCCCGGCGAGCTGCGCGTGATGGACGAGCTGCGACAGATCCGCACCGTGCGCGATGAGCGCATCGAGAATTCTCTGGTGCAACTCCTGGCTGCGCGCCGAGGACAGCGTGCTCTCGACTGCGAGGCGCCCCAGTTCGTGCCGATACGCCATGCAGTCATCGCCGAGGCGCAGGAGCCCGCGCTCGATGCCCTCGTCCGCCGACCGATGCACCTGGCCGAGGAGCGAGCGCGCGAGCCACATCTCGGTGCGGCCGGGCGAGACCGCCACGAGCTCGGCGAGTTCGCGCGCGGCGGGTGAGCACTGCATGAAACGCGCGATCACCGCATCGCGCGCCGATTCCGGGAGCGAGTCGCTCGGCGCCGTCAGGAGCTCCCGCACGAAGAAGGCGTTGCCGCCGGTCAGCTCGTAGATCCGCGCCGCGTCGCGATGCGCGCTGTGCGCGAGCTGCGCCACCGCGGCGGCGGAGAGCGCGGGAATGCGCAGCCGTGCCGCGTGCTGTCCCGTGATCTCGCCGAGCACCCGACGCAGCGGATGGATCGTCGCGAGCTCGTCGTCACGATAGCTGCCGATCAGCACACAGCGCGTGCGCTGGATGCGACGGCCGAGGAAGTGCACGAAGTCGAGGGTGGCCTCATCCGCCCAGTGCAGGTCTTCGAGCACCACCACCGTCACCTGGGTCGGCTGCGCCAGCGTGTCGACCAGGCGCGCGAAGAATTCCGGACGCTGCTCGCCCTGCGCCGCATCGGGACTCGCGACCGAGAGGGCAGCGGCGACCTCGTGGATCGGGCCGAGCGTGCGCGGCGTCTGCAAGGCATCGCACGCGCCCCACGCGATGCGCACACCGCGACGTACGCCGCTGGTGAACGCCTCGATCAGCGCGCTCTTGCCGGCGCCCGCCTCGCCTCCGACGAACGCGACCTTGCCGCGGCCCGCTTCCGCTTCGCGCAGCTGCCGCGCGAGCTCATCGAGGTGCTGCTGTCGTTCGAGGAGTTCCATGAGCGCGCGCACAATAACAGAGAAAACGCCGCGCTCTCGCGGCTGATTTTGCGGTCCACGCGCGACATAACGCGACGCTCGTAATCTGGGGATACCGGCCTCGCAAATTGGGTACATCGCCCGATTTGCCGAGCGGCGCGCCTCTCTACGCTCCTCCCCCGAGGATTCCGCCCAACAAGCAGCAGAGAGGAGTTGGCGTCATGCCCCGGTATGTCGTCCAAAGAGATTTCCCGGACGGTCTCAATGTTCCGATCGACGCGGCAGGTGCCAAGGCGTGCCTCGCGGTCGTCGACAGCAACATGGCCGACCAGGTGACCTGGCTCCATTCCTACGTGAGCACCGACAAGCGCAAGAGCTTCTGCGTCTACGACGCGCCGTCGCCCGAAGCGATCCGCCGCACCGCGAACCGCAACAAGTTGCCGGTGGAGTGCATCACCGAAGTGCGCGTCCTCGATCCGTACTTCTACAAGTGAGGAGAGCACCCCGATGAAGACGTCCCACCGCATTGCCTCTTTCCTGGTGCCGCTGGCGCTGCCGCTCGCGGCGTTCGCGACCGAGCCCGCCACCACCCTGGCGCAGCTGACGGCCCAGAACCATTCGATCAACAGCAACAATTCCTTCTCGCCGCTGGTCGACAAGGTGCGCCGTGCGACCGCCAAGTACCGCGACATCAACGTGATGTTCGCCGAGGGCGGCTGGAAAGCCGCCACACCGTGCGTCAGCGGTCCGAACTCGGGCGCGATGGGTGTGCACTTCCTCAAGGATGGGCGCGTCGGTGACGGGATCCTCAAGCCCGATGAGCCCGAAGCGCTGATCTTCCAGCCGATGGCGAACGGTGCGATGCGTCTCGTCGGCGTCGAGTTCATCGAGCTCAAGGACGTGTGGGACAGCATCGGCAACGGCGGCGGCAAGCAGCCGACGCTCGAAGGTCAATTGCTGAACCTGGTCACGGAGCCGAATCGCTACACGCTGCACGCGTTCTACGAGCTGCACGTGTGGGCCTGGCAGGACAACCCGGACGGCTTCTTCGCCGACTGGAACAGCAACGTGAACTGCAACAAGGCCACTGACTGAACATCCCCAACTGCGCCCGTACGGACTCCCGACGTCCGGGCGCTTTTTTTGGGCCGAACGCTTTCTAGTTGAGCCGGGCCAGCACCGTCGTGACCCGCTTCAGGAGTTCCGCCAGCTCGGCATGCGGCTCCTCATCGGGCCCCGCCATGTTTTCGTCGTCCGCGGTCTGCAACTGCTGCAGCTGATCCTTCCACTGCATCAGGATCGCGCGCTTCTGCTCGGTGTTGAGGTCGGTCGACGCCTCCAGCACTTCGGGCGTGCCAAACGTCGCACCGGGGTTCTTCATCGCCAGGTCCAGGTCCACGTGCGCCTCCTTGCGGCGGTGACTGCGGCCATCACACTGCCCTCCTAGTCGCGTGACTCACCGGCGCGTGGGAAGTTCGACGCCGCGGATGTCGCCTACGTGCGTCGTCGCCGCCGGCTGACAGGAACTGAAAATCTTGCACGCGACGCAGCGCCCGAGCGGGCGTATCGTTGCCCACTCGCGGACGCAGGATCCATAAGGAGTGAGTTTCATGGCGGTGCGCAAGGCGGAAGCGGTTTGGCAGGGCGGACTGCGCGATGGACAGGGCAACATCAAGCTGGGAAGCGGCGCCTTCGAAGGACGTTATTCCTTTCCGTCGCGCTTCGAGAACGGCCAGGGCACGAACCCGGAGGAGCTGATCGGCGGCGCGCACGCGGGCTGCTTTTCGATGGCGCTCGCCGCCGGACTCGGGCGCGCCGGCTTCACGCCCAGGCGCATCGCGACCACGGCGCAGGTCCATCTCGAGCAAAGTGGCGGCGGCTTTGCCATCACGCGCATCGAGCTCAACACCGAGGCCGAGGTGCCGCGCATCGATGCGGCGAACTTTGCGAAACAGGCGGACGAGGCCAAGCGCAACTGCCCGGTGTCGAAGGCGCTTGCCGGGACCACGATCACCCTCGAGGCGAAGCTCCTCTAGAGCCTTGATGCCCCGCCCGGGCGTTCAGCCTCGCCCACGAACTCGACCTGGCCGCTCCGGTCCAACCGGTTTCTGCTGCCTGAACCAGGGGGTTTGCGGTCCGTGTGCGCGCCATGAGGAGCGATGTATTCCGTTGGGATCGCGCCCGTGTGCTCGCCCTCCTCGCGATCTTCGCGCTGCACCTGGCGCTGATCGCACTGCTCTGGCGCAGCACGATCGCCGTGCGCACGGCGGAGCCGGCCCCCGCGATGCAGATCGTTCTGCTGCTCCCGAGCCCGGTCGAGCGGCCCACGCCATCGCCGAGGACGCGCGAACCGGCTGAGATTCAGCCCCTGGTGCCACCGGAGCGCGCCGCACCGAGCGAAGGTGTGCCGGCGGAAGGATCCAACGCGCCGAGCGCAGCGCCGCTGGTCGACTGGCAGCGCGAAGGCATCGATGCGGCGCACCGTGAGGCCCAGGCCCATCCCTTGCCGCCGCTCGAGGAGAAGAGGAAGCCATTCGCCTGGTCGCACTCGCACATCAAGCGCATCGAGAAGGTCGAGGGCGCTTACCTTCTCTGGCTGAGCGATCAGTGCGCGCTCGTCAACTTCATCTTTCCCGCCTGCAAGCTCGGCAAGAAACCGCCGCGCGGGGACTTGTTCGACGGCATGAAACAGGCGCTTGCCGAAGCGGATGAGACGCCTAGCGTGCCGGCGCCGTGAAGTGCTCGACGCTCAGCATCGCGACCAGCAGGAGCGCGAGCAGCGCCAGTTCCGGAACGCCACCGATCGCGCCGAGCGGAATCGCGAGCACAGCTGCGGCCGCGCGGTAGAGCAGCGGACGGATTCCCAACACGCCGCGGAAGAGTACGTCGCCTGCGAGATAGCACGCCGCGCCACTCGCCAGCACCCACGCCGACCAGAGCGGCGCATCCAGACCTTCCGCGACGAGTTCCTTGAGTGCCGCCGCCAGCAGCACGATTCCCGCGAGCATCACGAGGTGCGAGTACCAATAGCCGATGACGCCGACGCGCGCCCGCGCTGCGCCGCTCAGCGTGCGCATCGAATGCTCCGCACGCTCGTCGTCGCGATCGAAGTAGCTCCACCACAGCGCTGCGATGAGAACCAGGGAAAGCAGGACCGCTCCCACCGTGTGCGCATCGAGAGCGAGATCCGCTGCACCATTGCCGATGGCGACGACGCTTTCGCCGAGCGCGATCAGCATCACGGCCCCGTGACGCTCCGCGAAGTGATCCGGCCGCAACGTGAAACGTCGCTCGCGCCGGAACACCGTGGCGGTCACGAGCAGCAGCACGGCGCACAGGAATAACGCCCACTTCCATTCCGTGACGCTGACCCCCGCCAGGAACACGAGCAGTCCCGCGCCGAGGTTGAAGGGCCCGACCTCGAGCATGCCTTTCCACGCGGCGCGACCACCGGTCACGACGAACGCCACCGTGTGCAGCAGGATCACGAACAGGTAGGCAAGCGCGAACATGACGCCGCTCTCGCCAAAGACTTTCGGCACCGCGAGCGCCATCACCAGGAAGCCGCCCATCGCGGCGATCATCACGAAGCGGATGAAATGCCCGGGTCGCGTGCTGTTGGTGAGCCAGGCATACGCCGAGAACATCCACCAGATCAGCGCGAGCACGAGGAACGCGCGCCCGAGCTCCCAGAAGTTCGCGACGTGCGCGACCAGGTGCGTGACCTGCGTGATCGTGAACACGAACACCAGGTCGAAGAACAGCTCGATGGTCGAGACGCGCACGCTCTCGGAGCGCGATGCGATGTCAGGCGTCATCGATTCATGTTAGCAAACTGCGTTCGTCACACTTCTTTTCCGACGTCACACAAACTTCATGGAACCTGCGCTTCGCGCGCGCAGTCAAGGGCTCACGCTGCTGCTCACAATGCGAAGCGAGGAGTCGACAATGGAGCTGATGTTTGATGTCGTCATCACGATGATGCTGGTGGGATTTCCCGTAGGACTGCTGTTGAGCACCGTGGACGACCATTCGTCTCGCCTCGCGTCCGCGGCGTTTCGACATGCGCAGCATGCTTCTGAACCCGCGGCGGTTCAGCGTGCCGCCCGCCGCCGCAGTGTGGCCATCCGCGCGAGCGAACGCGACGACCTGTCCGGACGACGTGAGGCCGGATCTCGCGCTCATCGTGCCGCCGCCAGCGAACGCTACGGGGCAGACGCGGCCTAAGGCCCGAACCCATCGCTGACTGTCCGCTTCAGACGGCGACCTGCCACCTGAGACCGCGGCCTGCCACCTGAGACGGCGCCGTACGCCTGTCCGCGGGGCATTCCTGCCCCGCGGCCGGACCTTTTTGAGTTCGCGGAAAAAGCCCGTTTATACTGCCGCCACCTCGCCGCGAGATTGAACGCGAGCAATTGACAATAACAGCGCTCGGCACGATGGGGGCAGCGCATGATCAAAGTCCAGTCGCTGCGCAACCGCATAATCCTGCAGTTCCTGACCATCATCCTGCCGCTCGGCGCGGTGCTGGTGTTCCTGGCGCTGCTCGATCTGCAGCGCGCCTCGGCGCTCGAGCGCTCCCTGCGACTGCGCGAGATCTCCCTCGATGCCAAGGACAACTACGACCGGTTCGTCGAGGGCGTGATCGACGCGATGGATACCGGCACGCTCAGCAAGGCGCGGGTCGACTCGCTGGACGCCGTGATCGTCGCCCTCGACCAGCAACGGCGCCTCGATCCGGCACGCAACATGGAGACCACGACGCGCCTGCTGGCGCGGCTCTCGCAGAGTGCACACAGCGATTCGTCGTTGCCCTCGCTCCTGCTGCTGCGCCCCGTTGCGAGTGAGGTCACGCGCGACCTGACGGCCAATCGCCTCTACTACCAGCAACGGCACGAGCTCTCGGTGTCGCACGCGATCGAGGGCGCCAACCGGCAGAGCTGGATCGTGCTGTACGCGACCCTGCTGAGCGTGGTGCTCGCCATGTTCTTCGTCCGCGGCATGATCCTCGGGTTGACGCGGCCGCTCTCGCAGGCGGTCAAAGTCGCCAACCGCATTGCGAGCGGGGAACTCGTCGCGCCCGACGCGGTACGCACCGACCACGACATCGGCGGCCTGCTGTATTCGCTCGCCCGCATGAACACCAGCCTGCACGAGTATCGCCGCCAGGTTTCGGACCAGGAGCGCGCGCTCGAAGACAAGATCGCGGAGCGCACGCGTGAGCTCGCGAGCTCGGTCGAAAGACTCGAGGCCCTGGCGGACGTGAGCCAGGCGGTCAACTCGACGCTCGACCTGCAGCAGGTGCTCGACACGATCCTGGCGCGCGCCGTGCAGCTTTCCGCGGTCAATGTCGGGTCGATCTTCGAATACGACGAGGCATCGTGGGAGCTGCGCCTGCGCGCCATGTCAGGAGTTGCGCCGGCGCTGCAGGAATACCTGCGGTCGCAGCCGGTGCGCATGGGCGACGGGGCCACCGGACGCGCCATCGTGCTGCGCGCGCCGATCGAGATCCCCGACATCCTCGATCCCACGACCTCCTACGCTGGCCCGCTGCGGGAGCCGTTGCTACGGGATGGCCTGCGCGCGGTGCTCGCCCTGCCACTGCTGCGCGAGGGCCGCGTATACGGCGCACTCACCCTGTCGCGCAGGAACCCCGGCGGCTTCGCTCCCGAGGTGGTGGAGCTCCTGCAGACGGTGGCCGAACAGTCGACCCTCGCAATCCAGAACGCGCGCCTGTTCCGCGAGATCGAGCAGAAGGGCCGCGAGCTCCAGCTCGCCAGCCAGCACAAGTCGCAGTTCCTCGCCAACATGAGCCACGAGCTGCGCACGCCGCTCAATGCGATCCTCGGCTACACCGAGCTCATCATCGACGGGATCTACGGCGAGATGCCCGACACGATCCGCGAGGTCATGGAACGGGTGCAGAAGAGCGGGCGGCACCTGCTCGATCTCATCAACGACGTGCTGGACCTGTCCAAGATCGAGGCCGGGCAGCTGTCGCTCGCGCTCACGGATTACTCCTTCCCCGACATGGTCCATACTGTCACCAATTCGATGGAGGCCCTCGCGGCCGAAAAGGGCCTCAATCTCACGGTCGATATCGAGGCGAACCTGCCGATCGCGCTGGGAGATGAACGGCGCATCGCACAGGTCCTGTTGAACCTGGTCGGTAACGCGATCAAGTTCACCGAGGAAGGGCACCTGCGGATCGGCGCCAGCAAGGCCAACGGCAAGTTCCTGGTGTCGGTCACCGACACCGGCCCCGGGATCGCGTCCTCCGACCAGGAGCGCATCTTCGAGGAGTTCCAGCAGGTGGACAGCTCCTCGACGCGTTCCAAGGGTGGCACCGGGCTCGGGCTGGCCATCGCGAGGCGCATCGTCGAGATGCATGGCGGCGAATTGTGGGTCGAGTCGGCGCTCGGCAAGGGCTCGACCTTTTACTTCAGCATTCCAATGCGGACGGAGCGACAGGAGGACACACCGTGAGCAAGCGCATCCTGATCATCGAAGACCAGGAGGACAACCGGAAGATCATGCACGACGTGCTGTCGGCCAGCGGCTTCGAGTCCGTGGAAGCGACCACCGGCGAAGAGGGCCTCGCGCTCGCCGAAAAGGAGCATCCCGACCTGATCCTCATGGACATCCAGTTGCCCGAGATGGACGGCTACGAGGTCACGCGCCGCATCAAGCGCAACTCGGCGCTGAATCACATCCCGATCATCGCGGTCACCTCGTATGCGCTGAGCGGAGATGACAAGAAGGCTTTTGCCGCGGGCTGCGACGGCTACCTCACCAAGCCGGTGAGCCCGAAGATGCTGCTGGCGAAGATCCGGGAATACCTGCGCTAGAGACGCGCTCCCGTGCACAATCCGCCGCGCATCCTCGTGGTCGATGACGTTCCGGTGAACATCGACATCCTGCGCATGCGCCTCGCCAAGCACGGCTACGAGATCGTGGCGGCGGGCGGCGGCAAGCAAGCGCTCGAGGCCGTTCCGCAGATCCTTCCCGACCTGATCCTGCTCGATGTGATGATGCCCGGGATCGATGGCATCGAGGTGTGCCGGCGGCTGCGCGCGGACACCTCCCTGCCCTTCATCCCGATCGTGTTCCTCACGGCGAAGTCCGAGCCGGCCGAGATCGTCACCGCGCTCGACGCCGGCGGCGATGAATACCTGACGAAACCCGTCGATCCCGGCGCGCTGGTCGCGCGCGTGAAGTCGATGCTCCGCATCAAGGCGCTGCAGGACCAGGTCCGCCAGCAGACCGAGGAACTGCAGGCGGCGAACAAGAACCTCGAAGAGCGCGTGGCCTCGCAGGTTTCCGCGCTCGAACGACTCGGCCGGCTGAAGCGCTTCTTCTCACCCCAGCTCGCGAAGCTGATCGTGGAAGGCGGTACGGAAGATCCGCTCAAGAGTCATCGTCGCGAGGTCACCGTCGTGTTCCTCGATCTGCGCGGCTTCACCGCATTCGCCGAGACCGCGGAACCCGAGGAACTCATGGGCGTGCTGCGTGAGTATCACGGCGAAATGGGACGCGTGATCCTCGCTCACGAGGGCACGCTCGAGCGCTTCGCGGGAGACGGCATGATGGTGTTCTTCAACGACCCCGTGCCGGTGCCCGATGCGCCGGCGCGCGCGGTGCGCATGGCGGTGACCATGCACGAGAAGCTCGCGGCACTCGCGCAGGTCTGGCGCAAGCGTGGCTACGATCTCGAGTTCGGCGCGGGCATCGCGCAGGGCTACGCGACCATCGGCGCCGTCGGCTTCGAAGGCCGGATGGACTACGGCGCCATCGGCACGGTCACGAACCTCGCCGCGCGCCTGTGCGGCGAGGCGAAGCCCGGGCAGACGCTGATCTCACAGCGCGTGCTCGCCTCGGTCGAAGACATCGTCGAGGTCGAGCCGATCGGCGAGTTGCAGCTCAAGGGCTTTCACCGGCCGATCACCACCTACAACGTGCTGCGCATGCGGGCCTCTCCGGTTGCGGAGACTGCCGGCGCGAGCGCGGTCTCACCCGCGCCCTAGAACGTCGCCACCACCAGCACGCCGGGCCCCGGCGCCGAAGTGATGTAGCTGCACCGACCCGGCGCGCGCCGCACATACTCGAGCGCCTCCGCATCGCTGCCGCTCACCGTCGGCGGGTTGACTCCATCCCGGAACGACTTCTTGGTCCACGCCGTCAGGTACTTCGCGTAATCCATGCGCAGCACCTTCTCGAGGAACGTGGCCCGTGCGGCGCTGTTATCCGCTGGCAGGAGTCGCACCTGGCCCGCGAACTGTTTCTCGCCGAGGAACACATCCCTCAGGTCCGCTGGCGACAGCGTGACCGACGGGTGGCAGATGATATAGAGGTCCTCTGCACGACTCGCGACCGGAAGGTTCGCGAGCGTGAGCGCAGCGAAGAGCGGCAAGACCGCCCGACGCAATACGGACCACGCGCTATCTTTTCTAGAAGCGTATCGCATATTGCATCAAGGCCTCTTCGTACGTGTCGATGTTGCGGTCGGTGACATGGGTCTGCGCGATCTCGAGCTTGAGCGCGGAGGACCAGTCGAGGTCGTAGCGCACGCCGAGCGCGGTCCGGTAATAGGAGTTACCGAAGCGCTGCGCCGAGAAGTAGTGGTCCGTCTGGTCGAGATCCGAGTGTTCGTAGCGCGCGTACGGCGTCCACAGGCCGGCGCGGTACGCGAGCTGGATGAAGCCCATGTCGCTGTTGTGATTGCCGGTGGCGCCCGACAGGTCCTTGTTGTCGAACCAGTAGTACTCGGCGATGTTCTCCCAGCGATCGGTGTCGTAGACGGCGTACACGCCGTAGTTGTTGACGCGCGTGAGGTTGCGCACCACGAGATCGTCCTGGACCTTGGTGCCGAAGGCGCTCACGCCGAAGCGCAAGCCGTCGAGGCTGCCTCCTGGCAGGTACCCGAAGTTGCCGCCGTAGAGCGCGTCGCCGTGCGCGTTGCCCGCATTGTTGGAATCGAGCACACCGCCCACGATGCGCGGCGCATTCGCAACGTACGCGTCATAGGTGACCCGGCCCAGGTCGAGCCGGCTCGACCCTTGCAGCCACAGACCCACCGCATGTGCCGGCAGCACGCCGCCGGTGGTTTCGAACTGCACCACGCCCGGACGGCGGAGCGCCGTGGAGATCTGCTGGCCGTGATGGAACGCGGTGTTGTAGTAGCCGTAAGGGGTGTGGAAGCGGCCGAGCCACACTGTCGCCGCGTCGCCGAACTGGTAGCCGAGCTGCGCACGCTCGAGAGCGGTGACGAGATCGCCGTTGGTGCCGATCTTGAAGTTGAGCTCGAACAGCGAGCGCGTGTGCTCGCCGAGCTGCGGCGTCAGGTAGAAGTCGACCGAGCCGACCGCCGCGCCGTGCAGGTTGGGATTGACCGGGTTGCGAGTCCCCGCTCCCACATCCGCAAAGCCATGCAGCGGCAAGCCCATGTCCTCGTGCCGGGCCGCATTGGCCGCCGTGATCGCAGCCACCTCGTTTTCCAGCGAGGTGAGCCGCTGCTCCGGCGCGGCGCCTGGCGCGGAGGTGGCGGGGGGAGCGGCGCCCGTCGGTGCCGCCGGCGCAGCGCCGGGCGCGCCGCCCGCGCCCGCGACAGCGGCCGTCCCACCCGGCTGTACCGCGTCCATGCGAGCCTCGAGCTCGCGAACGCGCGCAGTGAGCTGGTCGATGGCCTTCAGACTCTCTTCGAGTCGAGTCTGCAGCTGAGCGACCTGGTCCGCATCGGCCGCGGCGTGCGCGGGGCCCGATGCGGCACAGGTCAACAGGAGTACTGCCAGGCCGCAAAGCGACCTGGCAGTGGACTTTGCACTAGGCATGATCGATTTCCCTCGTTACTCGGCTTGGCTGGAGTTTTTCTGCGGTGAATCGCTGGCGGCCCAGACGTGCGTCTGCGCGCTGGCGGCCGTGTATTCGGCCGCGAGCTGCCCGTGTTCATCGACCACGACGATGCGGTATTCGTGCATCACGTGGCGGTCGTATTTCCAGAATGGAAACCCGAGACGGCGGGCGAACTGTTCCGTGTTCCCGGCAGTGCCGCTCAGGAAGTGCCAGTTGTCGCGGTCGAGGCCGCGGTTGCGTCGATACTGCTGCCAGGTCCCGGGATCATCCTCGGTCGGATCGTAGCCGACGATCACGAACTCGGCGGACTCACCGTTCCTGTCGACCTCGCGCTGCAGCTCCTGCAGGCGCGCGATCGTCATTGGGCAGATGCGCCGGCACGAGGCATAGGCCATCGTGAAGTAGACGCGCCGGCCGCTGAACGCGGCGAGATCCAGGGTGCGCCCCTGGTCGTCGAGCCATTGTCGCGGCAATTGCTGGAGGACGTCGGTGGCCGACAGGCTCTCGCCGCCGGTCAGTACACCGAGCAGAAGCAGAAAACAGGCCGTGAAACGCGCGTATCCATGCGTTGTTGTTGCGCGCATCAAGTAGGTCTCGTTGTTCGTTCGAGTCGAGCGCGGCCGTTATTCAGCGGCGGAAAACCCTTGCTGTCAAGAATTGTGTCGTCCCATTGACAGAGGTCTGTAGCGACCGGGCGCATTCTCTCACTCGAGGCTGGCGGCTGAATGAGCCGCCCGGCCGAGACGGTCAGACAGACGGACTTCTCTTCTCAACCAGGGGGCTACCCACATGAGCAACTTCACTTCCTCGCGTTTTCGGTCATCGGTGAGTGCGACGGCGGCGGTGGCGATCACCGGCCTGATTCTCTGGAGCTTCGACGCCTACGTCGGGTACATGGAGCGCACCGCGCCGGTGCACACCGCGCAGCTCGATTCGCACCAGGCGTCCGATCTCGAGTCACGCAAAGGTTGATTTTGTGTCAATGCGTTGACAGAGAACCCGAACGTCCTGGAGCACGATGAACCCGCAGCTGGCGCAAACCGGCCAGTTCGCAAGAGAGACGAGTAACGAACCAACTTCAGGAGTACGACAATGAGTTTCCATACCAGCCCATCGATTCTCCGCTCCTCAGTGGCAGCCGCCGCGGCCGTGACGATCACGTCGCTGATCCTCGGCAGCTTCGGTGCCTACATCGGCTACATGGAGCGCAACGCCCCGCAGACGCAGACGGCCCAGGTCGCAACTGGCACGAGTTTCGATACCGCCACGCGCAACGGTTGACATCGTGTTCGGCAAGCAGGGCTCGGCGGCGCTGGCGCACTAGGAATCTCGCTCCTTCGATTCCCACAGACGCCACGCCGCTCGTGCCAACCGCTCACTCCCGTTCCCCGCTCTGAACCCCGGCACCCGGCTCGCCCGAGCCCGGGTTGCAAAGTCCCCTCGCCGATTCCCGCCCGCTGGTATCGTCCACGCATCGAGAATGCGTGAGGATACGGGGCATGCATCGCTACACATCCCTCCTTCGCCGCGGTAACGACGCAACGATCGCGTTCCGGTTCCTGGCCGTCGCCTGCGCGCTGCTGCTGCTCAGTGCGAGCGCGTGGGGCGATTCGCCCTACCGGTTCACCGGCGCCCAGCGCATCGTCGTGTTCGCGGACGTGCACGGCGCCTATACGGAGCTGCTCTCGGTCCTCAACGAGACCGGGATCATCGATGCGGCCCAGCATTGGCATGGCGGCGCCACGCAGCTCGTCAGCACGGGCGACCTGCTCGATCGCGGTCCGGATGCGCGCAAGGTCCTGGACCTGCTGATGCGCCTCGAACAGGAGGCGCCCAAGGCCGGCGGGGCGGTCCACGTCATCCTGGGCAATCACGAGGTCATGAACCTGGTGGGTGACCTGCGTTATGTCCCAGCGGCGGAATTTGCCGCCTTTGCCGGGCCGGAAGACACCAGGCTGCGCGAGGAGGTCTGGCAACGCGTCCTGGCGCAGGAGCCGGCAGCCGCACGCGCCGAGTTCGATCGCGCGTTTCCCGCGGGCTATTTCGGACGTCGCCAGGCCTTTTCGCCCGAGGGCCAGTACGGTCGCTGGCTGCTGGAGAAGCCCTTCCTCATCACGGTCAACGACACGGCGTTTGTGCACGGCGGGCTGCCGGACATGGTCGCGCGCAGCGGGCTGGATGAGACCAACCGCACGTTGCACGCCGAGCTCACCGACTACCTGCAGAAGTGGCAGACGATCGAGACCGAGCAGCACCTGGCGCGTCCCGTGCCCTTTTCCGAGCGCCCCCAGGCGCTCGCAGCCGCCGGCGCGGCGGAGCTCTCAGCCACGGTCGCGACGCTCCAGGACTCGGAGCTCTTCACGCCGAAGGGCCCCACCTGGTTTCGCGGCCAGGCCCTTTGCTACCCCTACAGCGAGGCGGAGACCCTCGATGGCGCGCTCGCCAAGCTCGGCGTCGCGCGCGTCGTCGAAGGGCACACGCCCTCGCCCACCGGGCGCGTCCTCAGCCGCTTCGATGGCCGCGTGGTCCTGCTCGACACCGGCATGCTGCGCGCGGAATACAAGGGCCATCCGGCCGCGTACGTTTTCGAGAACGGCCAATGGTCGGTGGCGTATGCCGAGAATCCCGGCCAGCGCGTGCAGCCGGATGCGCTGCCTCGTGCTGTCGGCGCGCGTCCCGCGGGTCTCGATGACGATGCCCTCGAGTCCTGGCTCGCCCAGGCCGAGATCGTCGAGGTCGACAACATCGACACCGGCATCACCAAGCCGCAGCGCGTGACCTTGCGCAAGGACGGCGTCGAGTTGCGGGCGGTCTTCAAGCAGCTCTCCACCGACTTCGGCATCCAGGACCGCTTCCAGGCGATGAACGAGTCGGACCGCTACCAATACGAGCTTGCGGCCTACAAGCTCGATCGCCTGATCGGGCTCGACATGGTGCCGGTGACGATCCTGCGCTCGGTCAAGGACAAGCCCGGCGCACTGCAGTTCTGGATCGATGACTCGATCAACGTGAAAGCCATGATCGATGCGAAAGTGCGCCCGTCCGGCTGGTGCGACAGCGGCTCGCAGTACAACCTGATGAACGTCTGGGATGTCCTGATCCACAACGCCGATCGCAACCAGGGGAACGCCCTCTGGACCAAGGACTGGACGCTGGTGCTGATCGACCATACGCGCGCGTTCGGCGCGCAGGTGCAGAACCCGACGTTGCTCTATCGCGGTGGGGCTTACGTGCCGCCGGCACTGGCGAAACGACTGGCGACGCTCAACCAGGAAACGCTGACGAAGACTCTCGGCCAGTACCTGCAGCGGCGCCAGATCGACGCCATTCTCAAGCGGCGGGATCTACTGCTGAAAAACTACACCACGCGCCCTGCCGCGGGTGGGGCGGGCGACTGACGGTTCGCGCTCCGTTGAGAAGCGGCGCGCGTACTCCCGGCCGATCAGCCACGCCACCAGCGTCATCGTCGCGCTCAACACCACGATGAGCCAGATGAGCTGCGTGCGCGGCGCGCTGAACACCCGCACGCCGATGAACACGGTGAGCGTCGAAAGCAGGTCGCCCAGGCGGTAGAAGAAGGTGTCGATCGTCGTCTTCGCCTGGTACTTCACTTCGCGGCTGGTTGGCAGGAGCAGCGCGCTGCGGCTGGTGTTGAGGAGCGAGTAGTCCAGGCTCCGCTGCACCACCAGCACCGACTGGAGGAGCGCGAACACCGGCACGATCCCGATCAGGAGATAGCCGGCGACGAAGGCGATCGGTGTGACCAGGAGCGCCCGCGTCAATCCCGCCTTCACGATGATGCGCGACACGAGGAGCAACTGGATGAAGAAGCCCACCAGCGTGATGGACGCGCAGTAGTTGCTCATGAAGTGGCCGATGAAGGCGGTCGGCGCGCCGGGCGCCGTTTCCCGCGCGGTCTGCGCGAGCCAGTCGGACAGCACGAACTCGCCGGTGGAGGTGATCCAGTTGAGGAGCAACACCAGCGCCGCGATACCGACCAGGTAGCGGCTGCGCGCGATCAGCGCGAAACCGCCGAGCCAGCGCGCCGCACCGTCACGCGTGGCGTGCAGCTGCTCTTCGGGTGCCGGCTCGCTGCGCGAGGCCGCGGGCACGCTGGCTCGCGACCACCGGCTGAGCGCGATCGCGCCGATGAGGACCGCCGCCGAGCCGAGCATCAGGCCATACGGGCCCACGGTCTCGAAGCCGGCCGACGCGAGCCTCGAGCCGAGCCACGCGCCAGCCGAGATGCCAATTGCAAGCACGCCGAACAGTCGCTGGCCACTCTTCACGTTGAAGAGGTCGGTGGCAAAGGCCCAGAACTGGGTCACCGTCATCACACCGAAGATGCTGGTCCAGACAAAGAACGCGAAGCCGAAATGCACGCCGGCGCGCCCGAGGAGGAAGAACACGAGGAGGTTGAGGGCGAAGAATCCGTTGACCCGCTGGAAGACGCGGCTGGTGTCGACGTTGCGCACCAGGGCGCCGTAGGCCGGGATGATGAGGATGAGAAGGAGGGCCTGCGCGCCCACCGCGTAGCTCCGCAGCTCCGCGCCGCCTTGCGTGAGGATCAGCGCTTCGCGCACCGGGCGGACCAGGTAGTAGGCCGTCATCAATGTCAGGGCCTGGGTGCACAGAGCGGCAACACAACGCCCCTCGCCGGGCTGCACGCTGGTGACCAGCGACAGGAGCCGTTCGAAGCGCGTCAGTTGCCGTGTATCGTCCATCTCCTCCCCGTCTCGATTGGCTGCGAGTCCAGTGGCTGCAGCGGTATTGGGAGGGAGGTTAGCGATGCGCCCGGTCAAGCTCTGTCAAGCACCTGACACAAGGTCGACAGCGCTCGGCCGGGTTGAGTACTCTCGGTCCGTCACCCCGATCCGAGATCCCGGCCATGCGCCCGTCCTCGTGCCCGCGCCTGCTTCGCGTCTTCCTGCTCCTGGCGGCCGCCTTCCTGGGCGCCGCGGCGGGGGCCGCCAACTACTTGGAGGGTGACGAGCCGGACCTGGCCCGCCTGCTGCCGCCGCCGCCCGCCAACGACTCGGCGCAGACGCGCCGCGAGCTGGACGAGCTCCTGCAACTGCAGCGCGATCGCAGCCCCAAGGACGTGGAATACGCACGCGCCAACATCGCGATCGGCATCGAGCAGTTCGCCGGCGCGCTCGGCGACGCCGCGGAAGTGACCAAGGGGTTACCGCCCAGCGTGAAGTCGCTGTTCGAGGCGGTGCGCAGCGACGAACGGGCGGTGCTCGATGCCGCCAAGAAGCACTACGACCGCCCGCGGCCGGTGGCGCTCGATTCGCGTATCCGGCCGGTGCTCGAGCCGATCGTGAACGCCGCGTATCCGAGCGGCCATTCCACCTGGGTGTTCGTGACGGCGGCGCTGCTCTCCGACATGGTTCCGGAACGTCGTGCGGCGATCTGGGCGCGCGCGGAGGACTTCGCGCGTCAGCGCATGGTCGGTGGCGTGCACTATCGCAGCGACATCGACGCGGGACGCCTCGCCGGCGTCGTGATCGCCGCCTACTTGCTCGAGAGCCCGCGCTACCAGGGCGCGGCCGCAGCCGCGACCGCGGATCTGCGCAACTTCCTCAAGCTCCCGCCGCTCGGCAACGTGCCGCCGAAGCCGGTTCAGGACGCATCGTCGGGCGAGCGCGCCCCGCGCGATGAGCCGCTGCCGGCGAGTGCCGCGTCTTCCCTCGCCTTCTGATGCACCGGGATCGCGGCCTTCGCGGTCCCGTTGGCGAGATGCACGATGAGACCGATCATCGCCATCGCCCACACGATCACCGGGCTCGCCGGTAAGTCAGTGACGGTGGAGAGTGCGAGTCCGACGGCGTAACTCACGAACGCCAGCGCGTAGCCGATCCCGAGCTGGCGGTTCGGCGCGTAACGATAGGTCGCCACCGCGGGCACGATGAGGCTGGTGAAGACCAGGTACACGCCGACCAGCTGCACCGAGACCGTCACCATCAGCGCGAACAGCACGTAGAAGCCGATACGCCCCAGCCGTTCGCGCCACTTGAACCAGGCGACGAGCACGATCGCGGTGAGCACGCCGGCACGGATCAGCTGTTCGGGCGACACCCATAGAATCTGACCCGCGAGCAGATCCTTGAGGTCCTCGCCACCATGCGGGTCGTTGGCGAGCATCAGGAGCTGTGCGGTGGAGGCCAGCACGAACAGGATGCCGATCAGCGCTTCCTGCGCTTCGGGGCGCTTCTTCTCGGTCCAGGTGAGGAGCAACGAGCCGAGGAGCGCCGCCGTGACGGCGGCGATCTGCGTGGTCCAGCCCGCGATGTCGAAGCCGAGCGAGTGCGCGGCAATCACACCGAGCCCTGCGACCTGCGCGATCGCCAGGTCGATAAACACGATGCCGCGCTTCAAGACCTGCTGTCCGAGCGGAACGTGCGACAGCAACACCAGGACGCCGGCGATCATCGCCGGCCACAGAATGCTGAAATAGGCCGAGAAGTTGTTCATTGCACTGCCTTGAGCAAGCGGTTGATCGAGTCATCGAAGAGGCCGAAGAGATCCTTCGCTTCCGGCGTCCCGCCCACCGAGTACGGCAGCAGGATCACCGGCGCGTGCACGCGCTCCGAGAGCCACTCGGCGGCCTTGGGATCGTTGTAGGCATTGCGCAGGATCATCTTGGGTGGCGCGGCGGTGAGCTGTGAGACCAGTTGCGCGAGATACGCGGCACTCGGTGGCAGGCCGGGCTTGGGCTCGATAGATGCGACCGCCTTGAGGCCCAACCAGTTGCAGAGATAGGACTGGTCCTTGTGGATCACGACCACGCTCGTGCCCTTGAGCGGGGCGGCCTGCGACTCCCAGCGGGTCATCGCCTGCTGCCAGCGCGCCTGAAAGTCGGCTCCGCGGCTCTCGAAGTACTGCGCGTCTTTCCCATCGAGCTGCACGAGTCGCGTCGTGAGCGCCTTGGCGACCGCGGCGATGTTGCGCGGATCGAGCTGGATGTGCGGATTGCCCTGCGGGTGCACATCGCCCATCGAGCGATCCACAGTCGACGGCACTTCCAGCAGCCGCACGAACGCGGTCGACTCGAAGTAGCCGGGTTGACCCACCTGGATGCGCGGGTTGCCGGACTCCTGCAGCAGCACAGGCAGCCAGCCGATCTCGAGTTCTGCGCCCGACAGGACCACGAGATCCGCCGAACGCGCGCGCGCCACCAGGCTCGGCTTCGCATCGACGCGGTGCACGTCCTGGAATGCGGTGGTCGCGCCATAGACGTCCACCTTGTCGCCACCAAGTTCCTGCGTGAGCGCAGCCCAATCCGCAGTCGTGGCGAGAACCTTGAGCGCGGCATGTGCGGGCATGGCACTCATCAGGAGTACGAGCAGCGCAACGCCGTGAAATAGCCTCATCATGGTCGACTCCTAGAACTTGTGCGCGCCGTGCGCACCGATCGAGTAGATGTACTGCAGCTGGAACTGCCGGTCGGTGTCGGTATCGCGCGCGTCGTCCCAGGCGTACTGGGCGCGCAGGCGCGAGAACTCACTCGGGCTGAAGTCCAGCATCACCGTGACGCGTGTCGGGTTGGCCGATTCGAGCAGCGGGAACGCGCCCGGCGGCAGGAGCCCGTCATCGACCAGGCCGATGTGCGTCGTGCCGGAATCGAGCGCGTCGTAGCGCGCGCCGAAGCGCCAGCGGGGCGCGAACTGGTACACGCTCTGCACGTACCAGCCGGTTTGCGTCGTGTCGTAGTCGTCGCTCAGCGCGAGATTGTTCACGTCGAAGGCGAGATCGCCGTCCTCGGTGCGGCGCATGTACTCGGCCTGGAACTTGAGGTTGTGCTGGATCGGGTTGCCGTGCGGCGACCACTTGAAGGTCACATCGCCCACCCAGGTGCGCGAGCGGCCGGTGAAGGCATTGACGACCGGCAGGCCGAACTCATCGACGTCATCGTAAGTGCGATCCTCCGCATGCAGGTCGACCCACGAGACGCCCGCGCGCCAGCTGGTCGAATCACCGATGTCACCGCCGAGATGCCCGAAGAGAGTCGCGCCGTTCAGAGCGTTGCGGTCGCGGTGCGTGCCCGGAAACTCCTCACCATTGCCGGTCTCCGCGCCCAGCTCGATGAAAAGCACGGTGGGCGCGACCCACTTTACCTGCACGCCATTCTGCGAGAGCTGGCCGCCAAAGAACGCCTGGTAGACGAGCGGCTGATCGACGAAGTCCCAGGCGTGCGCGTGCTGCTCGTTGAGGTAGCCGAAGCCGGAGAAGAACCGCCCGCCCTTGATGACGAAGCCATCAGGCACCGCGATGGTCTTGAAGTACGCCTCCTCGACTTCGATCTCGTTGTCGCCGTTGATCGAGGCGGTGAGGTTGCCGAAGAAGTAAGGATCGATGTTGGCGGAGAGTGTGAGTTCGGACTCGCCGAGGTTGAAGTTGCGATCGCCGGGGCCGACGTCGCCACCACTCGGGATGAACCCAGCGACCCGCCAGGTATCCGGATCCTGCGAGGTGCTCGCGTAGTTGCCGCCGAGGATCACGGACATGGCGGGGTTGAACGCCGCCGCGACGTTGCGCCCCGCGGCGGGAGCCGGCATTTCCTGCTCCGGGCCGGCCGCGCCTGCGGACGCGGTATCTGCCGCCGCTGCGGCCAGCACGTCAGCGGGAACCGCCGCGGCCGCTGCGTCTGTCGAGCCTGCCGCTCCAGCCGGCGCGCCCGTGCTGGCGACCTGATTCTCGAGCTGGCTGATGCGCGCTTCGAGCTTCGCGACGCGCGCTTCGTAATCCGACTTCAGCGAATTGAGCTCGCTCTTCAGCGAGTTGAGATCATCTGCCTGGCCCGCAGCTGGCAAGACGATGCATGCAGCCAGGAACCACGCGGCAATTGAACGAGACGTCGTCATGGAAGTCCTCCTCCACAGTCAACGAACAGCGTGCACGCGCGATCGCGCGAGCCGCTGCGTCAATCGGCTTTAGAGAAGGACTGGAGGCGCGCGGGACTGGAAACTGTGCGAGGTGGAGCGGGAAGTGAGCGAGACCGAATCGATGTCGACCTTGGTGGTGACATCTTCGAACTGGAAGTCGGCGCTGCCGTGCGAGCTGTGCGTGGCCGAGAGGAGCGGCGCGAACGACAGGCATTCCGAGCACGGCGTGTGCTGGCCCGCCGGCGTCGCCGGATCGCCGGTCAACCGCAGATGCGAGTACGCGTGCGCCTGCGCCGCGATCTGCCCCAGCAGGAGCATGAGCGCGAGCAGCGCATGGGCAACAACTGAGCGTGGGCGTTGCATCAACGGGTCGGTTCCAGGTGGGGCGCCATCTTAAGCAGCCCTATTCAGCCAGACAAGCTTGAAAGTCTTGCATTAAGAGGCTTTCACCCATTTCTTCGGCTCGGTGCGCGGTTGCCTCTTCCCGGCGCGCTTGTGGCGCCAGCGAGTCATCAGTCCCTCGAACTCGAGGTAGATCACGGGCGTGATGTAGAGCGTCAGGAGCTGCGACACGACCAGCCCGCCCACCACGGCGAGGCCCAGCGACTGGCGGGAGGCGCCGCTCGCGCCCCAGCCGAGCGCGATCGGCATGGTCGCGAGAATCGCCGCGGCGGTCGTCATCATGATCGGGCGAAAACGCAGCACGCACGCTTCGAGCATCGCCGCCGCCGGATCGAGCTGGCGCGAGCGCTGCGCCTCGAGCGCGAAGTCGATCATCATGATCGCGTTCTTCTTGACGACGCCGATCAGCAGGATGAGCCCCAGGAACGCGAACAGGTCGAGATCCTTGTGCAGCACGAGGAGCGTGATCAACGCGCCGAAACCCGCCGCCGGGAGTCCCGAGAGAATCGTGAGCGGGTGGATCGCGCTCTCGTAGAGCACGCCGAGCACCAGATAGATCGTGAACACCGCGAGCAGCAGCAACACACCGAGACCCGCGAGCGACGATGTGAAGGCCTGCGCCGTGCCCTGGAAGCGGCCCTGGAGGGTGTCGGGCGCCTGCAGCTCGCGCTGCGCCTGGTCGACGACGCGCACCGCGTCGCTCAGCGATTTGCCGGGCGCGAGGTTGAAGGAGATCGTCGCCGCGGGTAGCTGCCCGACATGCGAGATGCTGAGCGGGCCGGTCGTGACCTTGAGCGAGGCGACGGCATCGAGCGGAATCAGGTTGCCGTTGGTGCTGCGTACGTAGAGAAGTGAGAGCGCGCCCGGATCGCGCTGGAACTGCGGCATCAGCTCCGCGATCACCTGGTACTGATCGGTGGCACCGTAGATGGTCGAGACCTGGCGCGGGCCGTAGGCGGTAAACAGGGCCTGCTCGACCTGGTCCGCCGTGATGCCGAGCGCGCCGGCGCGCTCGCGATCGAGCTGCACTTCCACCTTCGGGTTGTTGAGGATGAGATCGCTCGAGACGTCCTCGAGGATCCGCGTCGCCTTGAGACGCTCGACCAGGCGCGGCACCCAGAGCACCAGCTCGTCCATGTTCGGATCCATGAGCGAATACTGGAACTCGCTGTTGGTGATCCGGCCGCCGATCCGCAGCGCCGGCTGGTTCTGCAGGAACACGCTCAACCCCGGGATTCCGTTCAAGTGCGGCCGCAGTCCCTCGAGGACCCGCTGCGCGAGTGGCCGCTCGTCGGCGGGGGTCAACGGCACGATCAGCCGACCGGCACTCAAGCCGGCGTTCGGGCCGCCGGCGCCGACGAACCCGATCGCCGTCGTGACATTCGGGTTGGCAGCGATGATCTTGACCGCTTCCTTCTGCTTCTCCGCCATCGCATCGAATGCGATGTTGGGCGTCGCCTGCGTCGAGCCGATGAGGAGTCCCGTGTCGTCGTTAGAGGTAAAGCCTTTCGGGACCACGACGAACAGGATCGCCGTGCCGACGAGGCTTGCCACGAAGATCGTCACGATCGTGCGCCGATGCGCCAGCGTCCAGTGCAGGCTCCTCTCGTAGAGCGCTCGCATGCGCTCGAAGAGGCCGTGCGTCGGCTCCGCTACCGCTATCGTGTGACGCAGCATGCGGCTGCACAGCACCGGCGTCAGCGTCAGCGACACGACTCCCGAAAGCAGGATCGCCGCGACGACCGTAATCGCGAACTCGTGGAACAGTCGCCCGACGATGCCGCCCATGAAGAGGACCGGGATGAACACAGCCGCGAGCGAGATCGTCATCGACACGATCGTGAAGCCGATCTCGCGGGTGCCCTGCAGCGTCGCCTGGAGCGGCGGCAACCCCGCCTCGAGATGGCGCGAGATGTTCTCCAGCACCACGATCGCATCGTCGACCACGAACCCGACGCAGAGCGTCAGCGCCATCAGCGAGAGGTTGTCGACGCTGAAGTGCAGCAGGTACATCACCACGAAGGTGCCCGCGAACGACATCGGGATCGCGATGCTCGGGATGATCGCGGCGCGCGCGTTGCGCAGGAACAGGAAGATCACCAGCACCACCAGGGCGAGCGCGAGGAACAGGGTGAACTTGACGTCATTCACCGAGCCGCGAATCGTCTGCGAGCGATCGTAGACCGGGGTGAGCTCGAGGCCCGGCGGCATCTGGTCGCGCAGCGTCGGCAGCAGCGCCTTGATCGAGTCGACCACCGCGAGCGTATTCGCGCCCGGCTGGCGCTGCACGCCGAGCACGATGCCGCGCGTCAGGTCCTTGCCGATCCAGGCGCCGGCCTTGTCGTTCTCGGTGCTGTCGAGGATGTTGCCGAGCTCGTTGAGATGCACCGGCGCGCCGTTGCGGTAGGCGACGACGAGCGGACGGTAGGCTGCGGCGTCTTGCAGCTGCCCATTCGCCTCGACCACGAACGTGCGCTGCGTGCCGTTCAAGGTGCCGGACGGCAGGTTGACGTTGCCGCTCTGGATCGCGCTTACAACCTCGTCAACACCCAGCCCGCGTGAGGCCAGGCGGCGCGGGTCGAGCTGCACCCGCACCGCGTATTTCTGCGGGCCGAACACCTGCACCTGGGCGACGCCGGCGAGCGTCGAAATGCGTTCCGCGAGCAGGTCTTCCGCATATTCGTCGACCTTCGGCATCGGCAGTGTCTTCGAGGTGAGCGTGAGCACGATGACCGAGGAGTCGGCCGGGTTCACCTTGCGAAATGACGGCGGGTCCGGCATGTCGGGCGGCAACTGGCGCGCCGCCGCGGCGATCGCGGTCTGCACGTCCTGCGCCGCCGCGTCGATGTTGCGATCGAGCGCGAACTGCAGCGTGATCTGCGTCGTGCCTTCGCTGCTGGTCGAATTCATCGAATCGATGGCGGCGATGGTCGAGAGCTGCTTTTCGAGCGGCGTCGCGACGGACGCAGCCATCGTCTCGGGGCTCGCACCGGGCAGCGCCGCGGTCACGGTGATGGTGGGAAAGTCCACCGCGGGCAGGTCCGAGACCGGCAGCGTCAGGTACGCGAGCGTGCCAAAGCAGGCGAGGCCCGCGGTCAGGAGCGCTGTCGCAACCGGGCGGCGAACGAAGAGCTCGGAGAGATTCATCCCGGCTTGGACGGATTCTTGCGCGCGACGGGACTGCCGGGTTGCAGGCGCGACTGGCCGTCGACTACGACCTGCTCGCCGGGCTCGACACCCGAGACGATCGCCCAGGTGTCGGCCATGCGCTCGACCTTGACCACGCGCTGCTCGGCGACGGCGTGTTCGTTCACGACATAGACGTAGGTGCCTTCCGGCCCGTTCTCGAGCGAGACCGCAGGAACGACGGTCGCCTGAGCGTCACCGCCGATGTGCAGAGTGACGGTCACGAACTGTCCCGGCCACAGTTCACGCGTCGTGTTGGGAAAGCGTGCGCGCAAATGCAGCGTGCCCGTGGTCGGATCCGCGGCGTTGTCGACGAAGCTGAGCTTCCCGGTGAGATGAGCGGGCGCGCCCGCGCTCGAGCTCACGCCGAGATCGACCTCCGGCGGCGCACTCATCAGCGTGGCGCGCAACGCGCCGAGTTGTTGCTCGGGGATCGCGAAGGAGACATCCACCGGATCGAGAATGTTGAGCGTCGTGAGCGGCGTCTGTGTCGTCGATTGCGCAGTCGCATGCACCGTGTTGCCGACCTTCTGGTTGACGACGCCGAGCTTGCCCGACACCGGCGCCTTGATGGTCGCGTAGTCGAGCTGCAGCTGCGCGTTGTCGACCGCCGCGCGATCCATCGCGACGGTGGCATCGGCCGCATCGAGATCCGACTTCAGTTGCGCGTGATCGTCCTCGGAGATGAAGCGCTGCTTCACCAGCGCGCGCCCGTGCGCCTCCTTGGTGCGCGCGTTCTCGAATCGTGCCTGGTCGCGCGCGAGCGTCGCCTGCGCCATGCGCAATTGAATCTGGAACGGTGCGGGATCGATCTGGATCAGCGGTTGACCCGCTTTCACTTCGGCGCCGTCGGCGACGAACACCTTGACGATCTGCCCGTCGACGCGCGTCTGCACGTTGACGCTGCCGCTCGACTCCACGGTGCCGATCGCAGTCAGCGTCAGCGGCACTTCGCGCCGTTCCACGTTGGCCACCACGACGGGAATCGCAGGCACGCGCCGCGGCTCGGTCGCACTGCCGTTCGAGCAGGCGACGAGCACGAGCGCCCCGAGCAGGACCCACCATGTTCCGAGTCGTTTCATCCGCAACTGCTTCGCCGCCGGTAGAGGCTTTCTTAGAGGCCGGCCATCGCCGGAAGTGCCGATGCTAACCAGAGAAGTAGTGTCAATGGCGCAGTAAAGGAGAACTGCCGCGCGGATGCTCAAGAAATGCAAAGAACATGAAGAAGATTTAATCCCGTCAACTACTTGGGGACTGGTGCGTCAAACGTCGCGTTCGCGGTGCGCCGGGTCGGTGGTGTTTCAAGCAAGGAGTGTTTCTCATGTTCAAGATCCTCAAGCTCAGGCCCGGCGTGCTCTCGTTGTTGCTCGCCACCGCGGCTCCCAGTGCGCACGCCGCGAGCGATGACAATCCCTGGGGCCTGCAGGTTTTCCTCGGTGATTCGGCCGGCACCTCGGGTGACTTCTCGAACCATCACGCCCAGCCGGTACCGGACCTCGGCGTGATCAACCCCGGCCTCTCGGGCACGAGCGGGACGCTCGCGTTCGACACGATCAGCTATGACGACATCTACAAGTCGCGTTACGTGCTCGGCGCGGAGGTGAGCTACGCCGCGAGCGAGAACCTCGAGGCCTACGGCCGCTTCAGCTACAACCCGCTCGACGGCCAGAGCCGCAGCCTCGGCATCGTCGCCTCGTCGGATCAGACCGTGGCCGAGCCGATCATGGCGCACTTCAGCGACGCCCATGAGTACACGCTGATGCTGGGCTCACGTTACTACGTGCCGACCGGAAACGACTGGCGTCTCTTTGGCGGCGCTGCGCTCGGCGCGACACGCTTGCAGGAGATCAACGGTTCGCTGGAGATTCCGGACGAATCGCTGTCACTGAACGACCTCAGGTTCTCGCGCTCCAGCACGGTGTTCGCGCAGAGCCTGGAGGCGGGCATCAACTATCACTCGCCTTCGATGGTCGACCTGCAGTTCTCGGTCGGCGCAGAGCATGCGTCCGGGACCAAGGCCGGTGATGACCCGACGCTCGCATCGCTCGGCTTCGATACCACACACGACGGCGGTGATCGATGGTCGTTCCCGATCACACTGGGGGCCACCTATCGGTTCTGAGATCGCCTGAGTGTGGGATCGCGCGGGCGGCGTGCCTCCGCTGCCCGCGCGAACTTTCAAGATCCCGAGGCTAGCCGCGCAGGTCCACGCCGCGCGTTTCGCGCATGAACAAGAGTCCCACGATCCCGGTCGCGAGCGCGACGATGATCGGGTACCACAGCCCGTAGTAGATGTCGCCGGCGCGCACCACCAGCGCCGCCGCGATGAACGGCAGGAAGCCGCCGAACCAGCCGTTGCCGATGTGGTACGGCAGGCTCATCGATGAATAGCGGATGCGCGTGGGGAAGAGCTCGACCAGGAATGCCGCGATCGGTCCGTAGACCATCGTGACGTAGAGCATCAATACCACGAGCAGCAGCACCGTCATCGGCTTGTTCATGCGCTCGGGGTCCGCCTTCGCCGGGTAACCGCTCGTCTCGAGCGCCTGCTTGTAGGCCGCCTCGTCGAATCCCGCGAGCTCCTGGCCGGCGATCGTGGTCACGACGTCAGCATCGCCCTTGGGCGGCAGCGTCGTGTAGCTCAAGCCCGCCTTGGTCAGAAAGTCCTTGGCCCGATCGCACGGCGTCGACGGCTTGGCGAAGATGTTGAAGTGACAATCGCGCGCCGCCACGGTGACTGCGGCACGCTCCTCGTAG
Organism: Steroidobacteraceae bacterium; assembly: GCA_035263105.1. GTDB lineage: Bacteria > Pseudomonadota > Gammaproteobacteria > Steroidobacterales > Steroidobacteraceae > DATBVX01. The sequence goes on from DATFRO010000084.1 coordinate 30,686, forward strand.
TCACCGAGCGCCGGGTTCGCGTAGTGCGTGAGGCCCTTGAAGATGGGAATGAACGTGACGGCCGCGAGCAGGCAGCCGAGCACCATGATGGGCTTGCGACCGATGCGATCCGAGAGGCGCCCGAAGAAGATGAAGAAGGGCGTGCCGATGAGCAGTGCCAGCGCCACCAGCACATAGGACAGGCGGAAGTCCACCTTGAGCGTGTTCTGAAGAAAGAAGAGTGCGTAGAACTGCCCCGTGTACCAGACGACGCCCTGCCCTGCGGTCGCACCGAACAGTGCGAGGAGCACGACCTTGAGGTTGCGCCAGTGCCCGAAGCTCTCGGTGAGCGGCGCTCGCGAGTGACGGTTCTGCGCGCGCATCTCGACGAACAGCGGCGACTCGCTCAACTTCAGGCGGATGTACACGGACACCGCGAGCAGCAGCACCGACAGCAGGAAAGGCACGCGCCAGCCCCACGCCTTGAACTCATCGTCACCGAACCCGACGCGACAGCCGAGGATCACCGCGAGCGAAAGGAAGAACCCGAAGGTCGCCGTGGTCTGGATCCAGCTGGTGAAGTAGCCGCGCTTGCCGTGCGGCGCATGCTCGGCGACGTAGGTCGCGGCACCACCATATTCACCGCCGAGCGCAAGACCCTGCGCCAGGCGCAGGCTCACCAGGAGCACCGGCGCCCACAACCCGATGCGCTCGTAGGTCGGCAGCACGCCCACCAGCGCCGTCGCGAGGCCCATCACGACGATGGTGACGAGGAAGGTGTACTTGCGCCCGACCAGATCGCCGATGCGGCCGAAGATCAGCGCGCCGAGCGGACGGACCGCGAACCCTGCGCCAAAGGTCGCGAGACTCGCGAGGAAAGCGGCCGTGTCGTTGCCCGGCGGAAAGAACAAGGTGCCGAAGAAGACGGCGAGCGTGCCGTAGAGATAGAAGTCATACCACTCGAAGACCGTGCCCACCGAGCTCGCCAGGATGATGCGCCGGTGTGCGCGATCGATGCCGGCATCGGTCGCAGGATGTTGTGCTTGTTCTACTGCCACGGCCGTCCTCCCCGAGTTGTCTTGCCGCTGCGATTGCGCGCGCTACTCTACCCATTGCGAGGCCGCAAAGCCCAGTCCATGATCGCGGCTCATGTCCGCCCTCGATCTGGAAACCTTCGCGCACTGTCCCACGGTCGAGTCGACCGTCAATTATCTCGATGAGATGGACGAGCTGCCGGTGTTCTACGCCGACAAGCAGCGCGACAACAACCTGAAGCTCAGCACGCACCGGATCACGGTGCGCGACGCGCGCTCGGTGCGCGAGCGCTTGTCGCTGGAGCACGAAGGATTCCGCCTCGTCGACTGCCCGACCGCCGTGAAGGACTTTCGCGATGCGGACGCAGTGCAGAAAGTGTATCGGCCGGAGACCGAGCGCCTGATCGCCTCCCTCACCGGCGCGCCGCTGGTGCTCGCCACCGGCGTCGTGTTGCGCTGGAGCGAGAACTCCAGCGCTTCCGGGTCGCTCCTCAATTCGCGTCCGGCGCGCTTCGTGCACGTTGACTACAGCCGCAAGTCCTTCGACGATTTCGCGCTGATGCACCTCACTAACGCCGGCATCGGCGAGTGCGACCGCTGGCTCAAGGGCCGCTACGTCGCGCTCAACATCTGGCGCGTCCTGTCGCCGCCGCCGCAGGACGTGCCGCTCGGCCTCTGCGCGGCGCCTACGGCCCGGCCGGCTGATGTCGTCACGGGACTCGCGGTGATCGATCCGCCCGATGCTCCGGAGTTGCGCTTCGAGTCCTCGCTCTATCGCTTCAGCCCGGAGCATCGCTGGTTCTACTTCTCCAACATGCAGCCGGCCGAGGCGCTGGTGTTCAAGGCGTTCGACTCGGAGCACGAACGCGTACAGGGCTGCCCGCACAGCGCGTTCAACGATCCGAACTGCCCGGCCGGCGTGACTCCGCGCGCCAGCGTCGAAATCCGCGCCTACGCCTACTACGGCTGAGCGACTTCGTGCTTGCGGTCCGTGATATACGGGGCAGAATAACGCGACCCCCGGACCCAAGGACCGCACCATGATCAGCCGCCTGCGTTTGTGCCTCCTTCTCGTTCTGTGCGCCTTCGGGCCGCTCAGCGTCAGTGCCGCGGAGCCCACGGCCGAGAACGCTCCCATCACGGTGTTTGCGGCCGCGTCCCTCACCGACGCGCTCCAGCAGATCGTCGCTCCCCTGCAGGGGCACGATGTGCCGGTCAAGCTCTCGTTCGCCTCGAGCTCGACGCTCGCGCGCCAGATCGAGAATGGCGCCGCCGCCGATATTTTCGTGTCGGCCGACGAGGAATGGATGGTCTATCTCGATGAGCGCAAGCGCATCGCGAAGGACACGTGGGTGCGTCCGATCGGCAACCAGCTGGTCATCGTCGCGCCCAGGGACGAAGCCGTGTCGGTGAAGCTCGACCCGAAATTCGACCTCGCGGCGTTGCTCGGCGAACGGCGTCTCGCGGTCGGCGATCCGGCCCATGTTCCGGCGGGCCGCTATGCGCAGCAGGCACTCGAGCACTACGGCTGGTGGCAAGCGGTCGAGCCGCGCCTCGCGCGCGCCGAGAACGTGCGCGCGGCCCTGGCGCTGGTGGAGCGCGGCGAGACGCCGCTCGGCATCGTATACACGACCGATGCGCGCTCAGCGCAGGCGGTGCGCGTCGTCGCCGAGTTTCCAGCGGCGAGCCATGAGCCTATTCTCTACTCGTTCGCGGCCATCGCCGGCAGGGACAGCCCGCGCGTGCGCGAAGTGCTCAAGCAGATGACCACCGGTCAAGCCCTGCAGATCTACAGGAAGAGCGGATTCGAGGTGCAGTGAGTCCTTACGCGCTCAGCCCCGGGGAATGGCAGGCATTCTGGCTCAGCCTCGACGTCGCTGCGCGCAGCGTTTTTTTCAGCCTCCCGGTCGCGATCCTGGTCGCGTGGGTGCTGGCGCGCCGCCGCTTCCTCGGCCGCACTTTCGTTGATGCGTTCGTGCACCTGCCGCTGGTGCTGCCGCCGGTCGTCGTCGGCTATTTCCTGCTGCTCCTCTTCGGCACACGCGGGCCGATCGGCGGCTGGCTCAAGAGCACTTTTGATCTGCAGCTCGTGTTCACGACGGCGGGTGCCGCGCTCGCTACGGCCGTGATGTCGTTTCCGCTGGTGGTGCGAGCCATCCGCTTGTCGATCGAGAACATCGACCCGGGACTCGAAGATGTCGCGCGGACGCTCGGCGCGCGCGCCTTCGATCGATTCCTCAGCGTGACGTTGCCGTTGATGGCGCCGGGTATTTTGGTAGGCGCGGTCGTGGCCTTCTCCGCGAGCCTTGGCGAGTTCGGCGCGGTGATCACCTTCGCCTCGAACATCCCGGGCGAAACGCAGACACTGCCGCTCGCGCTCTACACAGCGCTGCAGACGCCGAACGGCGATGTCGCCGCGGCGCGTCTCGCTGTCCTGTCGGTCGTGCTCGGTCTCGCGGGACTGCTGACTTCGGAATGGATCGCGCGCGTCCTCAGGCGCCGCTACGGCCGCTGATGCTCGAATTCCAGGCAACTGTGCGGCGTGGCACGCTCGACCTCAGCGTCGAGTTCTCCGCGCCCGCGCCCGGCGTCACGGCGCTCTTCGGGCGTTCCGGCGCAGGAAAATCCACGGTCGTCGCGCTGCTTGCCGGCCTCCTCACCCCGGAACGCGGGCGGATTGTCATCGGGGATCAGACGCTGTTCGATTCGGCACGCGGGATCAACATGCCCACCGAAGAGCGTGCCATCGCCTGCGTGTTCCAGGACGCAAGGCTGTTCCCGCACCTGGATGTGCGCGGGAACCTGCGCTACGGACGTCAACGCGTGCGCGACCGGCCGGCGCCGATCAACGAAGACGAAGTGATCGAGATGCTCGGGCTCGCGCGCTTGCTCGAGCGGCGTGCGCATCAGCTCTCGGGTGGCGAGAAACAGCGTGTCTCGCTCGGTCGCGCGCTGTTGGCGCAGCCGCGCCTGCTGTTGCTCGACGAACCGCTGGCGTCGCTCGACGCCGCGCGGCGCGAGGAGGTCCTGCCCTACCTCGAGCGATTGCGCGACGAGATCCGCATTCCGATCGTGTACGTGAGCCATGCGTTCGACGAGGTGCTGCGGCTCGCCGAACACGTGGTGCTCCTCGAACACGGCGGCGTGCTGGCCTCGGGGCCGGTGGCGCAGATCTGCCTCGAGCCGGCGCTGCACGCGATCGCGGGCGAAGGTGTGATGGGGAGCGTGCTCGAAGGCGACGTCGTCGGCTACGAAATCGACGAGGGGCTCGCCACCGTGAAGTGCGGCGAGCTCATGCTGAGGGTGGCAGTGCCGGCCGCGCCGCGCGAACGGCTGCGCATCTTTGTGCCCGCAGGTGACGTGGTGATCGCCCTCAACGAAGTGAAGGACGTCAGCACTCGCAACGTGCTCCCGGTCGAAATCGTCCACCTCGAGCCACTGGAAGGTTCGGTGCTCTTGCACCTGGATGTCAGGGGCCGCGCCCTCCTCGCCCGGGTCACCCACAGTGCAGTTCGCGAGCTGGGACTGGCGGAGGACGTGCAGTGCTACGCGCTGGTCAAGGCGGTGGCCGCGCAGGGGCGCCGTTTCGAGCGCCGTACCGAACCGCGCCCGGGCCCCGGCCAGTCGGCCGGCGCCGGGTAGCGGGCCCCGGGCCTCCTTAATATAGAATGGCCGGACCGCGCCGCGGCCCGGCGCTTCGACATAACCATCCCCCGGGGGACCATCGACCATGACGACTTCCAAGCTCGCGGCCCTCGCCGCCCTGACCCTGCTCGCCAGCGCCGCCAAGGCCGCCTGCACGTATCCGACCGCACCGACCAACATTCCGGACGGCAACACGGCGACGCGCGATGAAATGATCGCGGCCAAGAACGAGGTGGGCAAATACAACGAAGCCATCACCGCGTACCAGAACTGCCTCAAGCTCGAGTCGGACAACTCCATCGCCGAGCTCGACAAGCAGGCTGCCGGCAAGAGCGATGCCGACAAGAAGGCGCTCGAAGAGCAGAAGAAGGAAGCCGAGCGCAAGCTGGTCGAGAAGAACAACGCCGCGCTCGACGAAGTGACCGCGGTGGTCGAGCGCTTCAACGAGCAGCTGCGCGCCTACAACAAGAAGAACCCGCCCGCCGCCAAGAAGTAGCGGCGCCCCGCACAGGGACGGCGAGGCCGCCTGTGATCACTCCAGCAGAAGCGCAAACCCTGATCGGCCAGCACCTGGTGTGCCTGCCGATCGAGTCGTTGCCGCTGCCTCAGTGCATGGGCGCGGTGCTGCGCGAGAACGTGTACGCGGAACGCGACCAGCCGCCGTTCGACCGCGTCGCCATGGACGGCATCGCGATCGACAGCGACGCGTGGAAGTCCGGTCGACGCAAGTTTCGTGTCGAAGGGCTGCAGGCGGCAGGCGATCCGCATCGCCGGCTCGTGACCTCGGAGGACTGCCTCGAGGTGATGACGGGTGCGGTGCTGCCGCAGGGCTGCGATACGGTGATCCCGAGCGAGCAGATCGAGCTCGCCGATGGCATCGCCGACGTGCGCACGCCCGAAGTGCGCTCCGGGCAAAACGTCCACAAGCGCGGCTCCGACGGCCGGCAGGGCGACTTGCTGCTCGAAGCGGGAGCGCTGTTGCGCGCTCCGGAGATTGCGGTCGCCGCCTCCGCCGGCATGTCACGCATCCGCGTCAGCAGCCAGCCGACGCTCCTCGTCATCTCGACCGGTAACGAACTCATCGAGCCCGGTGAGCCGATCCTCGATCACCAGATCCGGCGCTCGAACTCCTACGGTGTCGCGGCGGCATTGCGCCAGCGCGGCTTCCTGCGTGTCGCCGACGATCATCTGCCGGACGACATGGCGACACTCCTCGAACGCCTGCGCGTGCACCTGCACACGCATGACGTCCTCATCCTGAGCGGCGGCGTCTCGATGGGACGCTACGACCTCGTGCCCAAGGCGCTGGAGGAGCTCGGCGTGCGGCTGGTGTTCCACCGCATTGCGCAGCGTCCGGGGAGACCCATGTGGTTCGGCGTGACTGAAGCGGGTCCCGCAGTGTTCGCGCTCCCCGGAAATCCGGTGTCGACGCTCGTGTGCCTGGGACGTTACGTGCTGCCGGCGCTCAACCAGGCGATGGGCCTGCGCGAGCCGCGCGCGGAAAAGATAGCAATCTCCGAACCGGTGGAATTCAAGGCGCCGCTCACTTCTTTCCTCCCGGTGGCTGTCGAGTACGACGACTGGGGCCGGCCGTGGGCGGTGCCGAAACCGACCAACGGTTCGGGCGACTTCAGCTCGCTCGCCGGCACCGACGGCTTCATCGAACTTCCCCCCGGGCCCAATGTCTGGCCTAAGGGATTCGTGACGCGCATCTATCGTTGGTGAACATGGCAAAGGTTGATTCCAAATCTCAAGTCATCGCGCTCGGCGGCGCATCCGTGCCTGTCGATACGCGCGGCCGCGCGCTGCACGACCTGCGCATCTCGGTGATGGATCGCTGCAACTTCCGCTGCCCGTACTGCATGCCGCGCGAGACCTTCCACGAGAACTACCAGTTCCTCAAATCGAGCGAGCGACTGTCGTTCGAGGAGATCACGCGTCTCGCGCGCCTGTTCGTCGGGCTCGGCGTGCGCAAGATCCGCCTCACGGGCGGCGAGCCGTTGCTGCGTGCGAACCTTCCCGATCTCGTCGGCGAGCTCACCACGATCGACGGCGTCGACGATGTGGCGCTCACCACCAACGGCATCCTGCTGGCGCGGCATGCCGCGGAGCTCAAGGCGAACGGGCTGCAGCGTGTGACCGTGAGCCTCGACAGCCTCGATGACGAGGTGTTCCGCAAGATGAGCGGCGGGTTCGGCGGCAAGGACGAGGTGCTCGCGGGCATCCATGCGGCGCTGAGCGCGGGGCTCACGCCGGTGAAGATCAACGCCGTCGTGCAACGCGGGCTGAACGATCACACCGTGCTCGATCTCATCGAGCATTTCCGCGGCACGGGCATCATCGTGCGCTTCATCGAATACATGGATGTCGGCACGCGCAATCACTGGAGCCTCGATCGCGTGGTGCCTTCGCGCGAGCTGATCGAGCGCATCCACGATCGCTGGCCGATGCGCCCGGTCGCCGGCAACTATCACGGTGAAGTCGCGGAGCGCTACGTGTTCGATGACGGCGGCGGCGAGGTCGGGTTCATCTCCTCGGTGACCAACCCGTTCTGCGGCGCGTGTTCGCGCGCGCGGCTGTCGTCCGATGGCGTGCTGTACACCTGCCTCTTTGCGACGCGCGGTCACGACCTGCGCGCGCCGTTGCGCGCGGGCGCAACTGACGCGGAGCTCCTCGAGCAGATTCGCAACGTGTGGCGCCGGCGCGGCGATCGCTACAGCGAACTGCGCGCCTCCGCGAAGGTGCGGGGCGAGCACAAGGTCGAGATGTACTATATCGGCGGGTGACGCATGGCCAAGCTCTCGCACATCGATCCGGCCGGACGACCCACGATGGTCGACGTCAGCGACAAGGTCGCGACGCGCCGCACGGCGATCGCGCAGAGCATCGTGCGCCTGCCGCCCGTGGTGGCGGAAGCGCTGGCGGGCTCGGGCTTTCGTACCGCCAAGGGACCGGTGTTCGACACGGCCATTGTTGCGGGTGTGATGGCAGCCAAGCGCACCCACGAGCTCATTCCGTTCTGCCACCCGCTGGGGATCGAGAACTGCCGTGTCGAGATCCGCATGCAGGATTCAGACGTCCTGATCCGCTGCACGGTGAGCGTGCATCACAAGACGGGCGTCGAGATGGAAGCGCTGACCGGTGCCTCGGTCGCCGCGCTGACCATCTACGACATGTGCAAGGCGCTGTCGCACGACATCGTGATTGCGGAAACGCGCCTGCTGGAAAAGCACGGCGGCAAGAGCGGCAAGGACGACGAGCCGCGCGGCGTCTAGCCCATGGTCAGTCCTTCCATTTATGGCCTGGTGCTCGCCGGTGGCGCGAGCACGCGCATGCTGCGCGACAAGGCCGCGCTCAGCTATCACGGCAAGCCGCAGCTGCAGTGGAGCTGGGAATTGCTCGACCAGGTGTGCGAACGCGCCTTCGTGTCGGTGCGCGCCGACCAGGCGACGGAGGCAGTGCGCGCAGGACTTCCGCAGATTCTCGATGTGCTCGAAGGCAAGGGCCCGATTGCCGGCATCGCCGCAGCCCAGGCCGCGCATCCCGACGTGGCGTGGCTGGTGCTCGCCTGTGACCTTCCGTATCTCAGCCGCGCGACGCTCGCCTATCTCATCGCGAACCGCGATCCGTCCCGGCTCGCCACGGCGTTTCGCAGCAGCCACGACGGGCTGCCGGAACCGCTGTGCGCCATCTACGAGCCCACGAGCCGCGCGACGATCGCGAGTTACATCCAGGCCGGCAAGCAGTGCCCGCGGAAATTCCTGATCCAGTCGGACGCGAAGCTGCTCGACCAGCTCGACCGGCGCTGGCTCGACAACGCCAACACGCCGGATGAGTTTCGCGCGGCCGGCGGCGCGCTCGACAGCGAACCGACGCCCGCAACGCGGACGCTGCACATTCAGTACTACGCGGTCATGCGCGAGCGTGCGGGTCGCAACGAAGAAGAGCTGGTCACCGCTGCCGCCACACCCGCGGAGCTCTACGCGGAGCTCAGCCGTCGCTATCCCTTCGCGCTGACGCGCGAGCAGCTCAAGGTCGCCGTCAATTCGGAGTTTGCGGACTGGTCGGCGCCGCTCAGGGACCGGGACTCGGTCGTCTTCATTCCCCCGGTGGCAGGCGGATGAGCGGCTTTCGCTTCAGCTCGGTTCCCGTCGACACCACCGCCTTGCGCGAATCGCTCGAGGATCCGGCCGCGGGCGGGTTCGCTGCGTTCGAAGGCTGGGTGCGCAATCACAACGAAGGCCAGGTCGTCGCACGACTGGAATACGAAGCGTTCGAGGCGCTCGCGGTGAAGGAAGGCGAGCGCATCATCGAGGAAGCGCGGCGCCGGTTCCCGATCCTGCGGGCCGCGTGCGTACATCGCGTCGGCGCGCTCCAGATCGGTGAGCTCGCGGTCTGGGTCGGCGTCAGCGCGCCTCATCGGGATGAGGCTTTTGCAGCCTGCCGCTTCATCATCGATGAGGTGAAGCAGCGCGTTCCGATCTGGAAAAAAGAGCACTACCTCAACGGCGATTCGGGCTGGGTCAACTGCGAGCGCTGCGCAGCGCCGGGCGAAGGGCATGTGCATCGACACGATCACAGTCACCGCTCACCGCCGGATCGCCAGCCGGACTATTCGCGACAGGTGGCGTTGAAGGAAGTCGGGCCCGCGGGACAGGCGCGCTTGCGCGCGAGTCGCGTACTCGTGATCGGCGCCGGCGGGCTCGGCGTGCCCGTGCTGTCATACCTCGCCGGCGCGGGCGTCGGTACGCTCGGCATCGTGGACGGCGATGCGCTCGAGGCCAGCAACCTGCACCGCCAGCCGCTCTATGCACTGAGCGATGTGGGGCAGGCGAAGGCGCGTCTCGCCGCCGAGCGTCTGCACGCGCTCAATCCGGACGTGCACTACGAGGTTCACGCGGAGCGCTTCGAAGCGGCCAACGCGCGGCGACTCGTGGAGCGTTACGACCTCGCGATCGACTGCAGCGACAACTTCGCGACCAAGTTCCTGTTGAACGATGCGTGCGTGCTGGCGCGCAAGCGCGCGATCTTCGCGAGCGTGTACCAGTACGAAGGGCAGCTCCAGACCTACCATCCCGGGGAGGACAGTGCCTGTCTGCGTTGCCTGTGGCCGGACGCCACGCGCGATGGGATCGTCGGTAACTGCGCGGAGGCGGGTGTGCTCGGCCCGGTACCCGGAGTGTTCGGGAGCCTGCAGGCGGTCGAGGCGCTGAAGATGCTGCTTGATCTGCCCGGGCAGCTGCGCAGCGAGCTGTTGCTCCTCGATCTCACCACGCTGGAGACGCGCCGCATCCGCACCGCGCGCGCCGTCAGCTGTCGCGGCACGGCATGCACGCTGATCACCGATGTGACGCGCGCCGCCGAGGCGCTGCCCGCGGACCTGGAGCTGACGTTCGGCTCGCTCGACAAGGCGGTGAGCGCCGGTTACGAAGTCATCGATATTCGCGACGCCAACGAGGTGGCACGCGAGCCGGCACCCGATCGGCGCTGCCGGCACATTCCGCTGCAGGCCCTGTTGCACGATTACGCCGCTCTCGATCCCGAACGGCGCTACCTGTTGCTCTGCGCGCGTGGAGCGCGCAGCCGCGCCGCTGCGGTGGAGCTGCGCAACCACGGGCTACCGAGAGTGTTCTCCCTGCGCGGCGGGATTGCCGCACTCTGATTTCAGGCTCGTTGCATCAGCAACGATTCAACCCTGCTCCATCACGGTCGTCGCACCTGTCCGTCGCCGTGCACGAGGTACTTGTAGCTCGTCAGCTGTTCGATGCCGACCGGGCCGCGCGCGTGGAACTTGTCCGTCGAAATGCCGATCTCCGCGCCCATGCCGAACTCGCCGCCGTCCGCGAACTGGGTCGAGGCGTTGTGCAGCACGATGGCGCTGTCGACGTATGACAGGAAGCGCGCGGCGGTGGCGTCGTTGGCAGTGACGATGGACTCGGTGTGTGCCGAGCCGTAGCGGTGGATGTGGGCGATCGCACCATCGACGCCCTCCACCAGCTTCACCGCGATGATCGCGTCGAGATACTCGGTGTACCAGTCTTCCTCCGACGCCGGTTTCACGCGCGGATCGACGCGCTGCACGGCGCTGTCGCCACGCACCTCGCACTTCGCGTCGAGCAGCGCGCTGACGAGCGGCTCCAGGTGCGAGCCGGCCACCGCACGATCGACCAGCAGTGTCTCGGCGGCGCCGCACACACCCGTGCGTCGCAGTTTCGCGTTGAGCACGATGTTGCGTGCCATCTCGAGCTCGGCATCACGATCGACGTACACGTGGCAGTTGCCTTCGAGATGCCCGATGACCGGCACGCGTGCCTCCTGCAGTACGCGTGCGACCAGGCCCTTGCCGCCGCGCGGCACCAGCACGTCGAGAAAATCGCGCATGTTCGCGAGCATGTAGCCGACCGCGGCGCGATCAGTGGTACCGACGAGCTGGATGGCGCTCGAGGGGAGGCCGGCGGCATCGAGCCCGTCGATCAGGCAGGCGTGCACGGCGCGACTCGAATGCTGGCTCTCGGAGCCACCGCGCAGGATCACCGCGTTGCCCGACTTCAGGCATAGCGCACCGGCGTCCGCCGTCACGTTCGGCCGGCTCTCGTAGATCATCCCGATCACACCGAGCGGCACGCGCACACGCTGGATCCTGAGCCCGTTCGGGCGCTTCCATTCCGCGAGGACCGTGCCGATCGGATCCGCCAGTGCGGCGATGGTCTCGAGGCCGAGCGCCATGCTCTCGATGCCTTCGTCCGTGAGCTTCAGGCGATCGAGGAACGCGTCGCGCACCCCTTTGCGGCTCGCCTCCTCCACGTCGCGACGGTTGGCGATGACGAGATCCGAGCGGCGGCGCCGGAGCGCCGCGGCCGCGGCGCGCAACGCCCGGTCTTTCTGTGCGGATGGTGTGTGCGCGAGCACCTGCGCTGCCGCCAGCGCGGCGCGCCCGGTCGCCTGCATCAACTCGGCGAGCGTCTGCTCCGGAACCGGATCGTCAGCATTGATCACTTCGGTCGTCATGCGCACCAGCCCGGAGCTTCAAGAGTTGAGCTCCTGCGGAGCCCGCAGCTCCATTGCGTTGGTCTCGATCAGCAGCACCAGGTCATCGCGGTGAATCATCTCGTCGCGGCCGCGGTACCCGAGCAGCGCCTCGATCTCCGAGGTCTGGCGCCCCATGATGCGCGCCGCGTCGACGTCGGAATAGGCACTGATGCCGCGCGCGATCTCGCGTCCGTCGGCCGCCAGCACGCTGACCGTATCGCCACGCTCGAACCGTCCGAGCGACTTGATCACCCCGGCCGGGAGCAGGCTCTTGCCGCCCGCGAGGGCCGCGACCGCGCCCGCATCGACCGTGAGCGCGCCCGCCGGGCGCAGCGTCCCCGCGATCCATTGCTTGCGCATCCGCACCGGCGAGGCGGATGACACGAACCAGGTGCAGCGCTCACCCTCTTCGATCCGCCGCAGCGGATGCACTGCGTGCCCGCTGGCGATGCACATCGTGCAGCCCGCGTTGAGCGCGATGCGAGCCGCCGCGAGCTTGGTCGCCATGCCGCCGGTGCCGACCTGCGAACCGACACCGCCCGCCATCGCTTCGATCTGCGGCGTGACCTGCAGCACCTTGCTGATGAACTCGGCCCGCGGATTCTTGCGTGGATCCGCGGTGTAGAGCCCGTCGATGTCGGAGAGCAGCACCAGGCAGTCGGCGCTGATCGTCTGTGCCACGCGCGCGGCCAGCCGGTCGTTGTCGCCGTAGCGAATCTCGGCGGTCGCCACCGTGTCGTTCTCGTTGATGACCGGCACGGCGCCGAGGCGCAGGAGCGTGTTGAGGGTGCTGCGCGCATTGAGATAGCGGCGCCTCACCTCGGTGTCATCGAGTGTGAGCAGCACTTGCGACACGACCAGGTCGTGGCGCTCGAGGCCTTCCTTCCAGGCGTGTGCCAGGCGGATCTGGCCGACCGCTGCCGCCGCCTGGCTCTCCTCGAGGCGCAGCCGCCCGTTCGGCAATCCGACGTGCCTGCGTCCCAGTGCGATGGCGCCGGAGGAGACGATCACGACCTCCTGGTTGCGACGCCGCGCAAGCGCGACATCCTCGGTGAGTGATTCGAGCCAGGCGCGATTGAGGCGACCGCTCGCCTGGTCGACGAGCAGCGCCGAACCGACCTTGACCACGAGGCGACGCGCCCCGGTCAAGGCGCGCGCTGCATCTTTGCGCTCCTGGGAAGTCATGAGGTCACTATACGTGGAACAGGCCCGCGGCGAACGCGCCGATTCCCACACCGGCATACATCAGCAGCAGGCCGATGATGATGCGCACGGCGAACTTCGTGTCGCCGGTGGTCCACGCGACCATGCCCTTGGTCACCTGGTTGGTGGAGAACGCGAGGAGGATCGCGAAGCACGCCAGCGTTTCGTTGAGCGTGCCGTTGACCGCGAGGTTCGCCGCGGAAGCAGCGGCGGCGTGCGTGTCGGCAAAGCCGGCCAGTGCCACACCCGCGATCGCGCCCGCGCCGCCAAAGAAACCGGCCAGCACGGCGGAGAGCAACGAGATCACGGTAACGGCCGCCGTGAAAATGAATGCCACGCGCGGCTCGAATGCGCGCCCGAAGGAAACCTTGGCATGCGGCCTGGAGCTCTTGGCGGCGCGTATCGAGTAGAAGGTCCCATAAGCGGCCGCGGCCACGCCGGCACCCAGCAGTGGCGGCCACAGCAAGACGAGCAGCCTGCGATTGGTCACGAAGATGATGATCGCGAGCTGCACGATCGTGGCAATCGAGGACAGCACCGCGCCGGCCGTTGCGGCGCGACTGAGTGACGGCTCGGCCTTGCTGCGCGCGCCCATCACGCCGATCGTCGCCGTGCTCGAGGCAAAGCCGCCGGCGAAACCCGACAGCGCCAGGCCGCGCGTCGGACCGAGCGTACGCACCGCGACATAGCCGCCGGCGTTGATGAGCATGACCACCACGACCAACGTCCACACGACGCGCGGATTCAATACGCCGTACGGGTCGATGGCATGGTCGGGCAGGATCGGCAACACGATCACCGCCGCTGCTGCAAGTAACAGGCCGTCCGCGATCTCGCGCTCGGTGAGCTTGTCCTGGATGAATTCGTGCAGGCGGCTGCGCGCGGCGAGTACCAATGCGGTCAGGACACCGAGCCCGGCCGCGAGGATCGGCCAGCGTTGTGCCAGGCCGCCGAGGACGCAGGTGAGAACCAGCGCGACCTCAGTAGTGATGCCGCGATCGTCCGTCGGGTCGCGCCAATAAGCGGCGACGGCCAGCACCACGCTTGCAAGAACCGCGCTCAGCAAGCCCGGCATGCCGGCGGCGAGCTGCCCCGCCGCCCCGAGCAGCGCCGCCAGCGTAAACGTGCGCACACCCGCCGCCGCGCGGCGCGGCCCGGTGCCCTTGCTCTTCTCGCGCTCGATGCCGATCAGCAGTCCGACACCGAATGCGATCGCCAGGCCCTGCAGATTCAGATCCTCCACCGCGGATGCTCCGTTGCCTGACCGCACGGGACACCATACACTCCCCGGGCCGAGCGTGCCGCGCATCAGAGGTGTTGTTTCGTGGGCAGAGATTACGATCCCGTTCCCGGCCAGTGGTACGAGAATGCCGAGGAAGAGGAGACATTCCAGGTGCTGAAGGTCGACGAGGATTCCGAGCTGATCGAGATCCAGTATCTGGACGGCGATATCGAGGAGATCGATCTGGAGACCTGGGCGGAAATGGATCTCGAGCAGGTCGATGAGCCCGAAGGCTGGTCCGGCTCGGAAGGTGATGACGCGGACGAAGACGAGGAGGAAGAAGAGGACGAGGACGAAGACGACGATTGGGATGAGGACGAAGACGAAGACGATGACGACTGGGACGACGACGAAGACGAGCGCGACAGTTACTGAGCCCACCACCTGACACGGCTGCACGCTCGCGCATGACAGCCCACTACGAGAACTGGTTTCACGAGCGCGAGTCGGCCTGGCTGTACCGGCATCTCGCCCGGCACGAACCGGATCCGCGCAAGCAACAACTGTTCAACTCACTCGCGGCAGCCGCCGAGCGGCAGGCATTGCGCTGGACCAAAGAGGGCGCTGCACCCGCCTTCGTGCCCACCTTGCGCGCGCGAGTCATCGCCTGGCTGCTCGGCCGCGTCGGCCCGCGGCGCCTCAAACCCGCATTGGCCGCGATGAAGCTGCGCGGACTTTCGGTGTATGACTCTGCTCCCCTGCCCGGCCACCCGATGCCGACCTCGGTGGACCAGATCGGGCTCAGGCACCGGCGCATCTCGGGCAGCAACCTGCGCGCCGCGGTGTTCGGCGTGAATGACGGGCTGGTCTCGAACACGAGTCTCATCATGGGTGTCGCGGGAAGCGGCGTTGCCGGCGCACTGGTACTGCCGGCCGGCGTCGCCGGGCTGCTGGCAGGCGCGTTGTCGATGGCGGCAGGCGAGTACGTGTCCGTGCGCTCGCAGCGCGAGATGTACGAATACCAGATCGGTCTCGAGCGCGATGAGCTCGAGGAATATCCCGAGGAGGAAGCCGAGGAGCTCGCGCTCATTTACAACGCGCGCGGCATGGAGCTCGCGCGGGCTCGCGAGGCGAGTCGTCAGATCATGGCCGATCCGCAGCAGGCGCTGCAGGCGCTGGCGCGCGAAGAGCTTGGCATCAATCCCGACGACCTCGCCTCACCCTGGGGCGCGGCGCTTTCTTCCTTCGTGTCATTCGCCGTGGGTGCGCTGCTGCCGCTCGTGCCGTTCCTCGCGGGCGCGGCGTTCGAGCGCGGCCTCGTGATCGCGGGCACGACGAGTGCGGTGGGACTTTTCGCGGTGGGCATGGCGATCAGCCTGTTCACCGGCCGCAATGCCTGGCGCAGTGGCGTGCGCATGGTGCTGATTGGTGCCTGCGCCGCACTCGTGACCTGGCTCATCGGTCGCGGCGTCGGTGTCATGATCGGCTGAGCCGCATCAGTTCGAGAGCTTGCGGAGCCGGCGCTTCGCCTGCTTGAGCGCCTTGCGCCCCTCCTTGCGGAGGTGCTTCGACGCCTGCCTGACCAGAGCACGATCGAGCTCGTCGCCCCGCGACTGCAACCAGTCGCGCGCGATGTGCGCATCGAGGTAATCGCCGATGCAGTGCTCCATTCTCTGCACGCGCTCGTCCCAGGGCGAGCGAGTGAGCGTGCTTGCTCAAATGCGCGTCGGGCCGCACACAATGTAACGCCAGGTGATGCTGGGCGAAGACGCGCGCGAGATCGCCCTGTTTCGCCCGGGGCGGCTTAGCGGCCTTGCGTATCATCCTTGAGCAGGACCTCGAGTTGCGCCAGCCGTCGCGTCAACACGCCTCGCTCATCGAGCAGTTCGACGATCACCGCCGCGCCCGCCAGGTTGACCCCGAGGTCGTTCTGCAGGCGAAACGCGGTGCGGGCGCGTCGCACGGCACGGGCGCCAAAGCGCCACTCCTCCGGCCGGTCGCCTTCGGCATCGAGCAACCCCCATTCGACCATCTCGACCAGGTGTGAGAGCTCGGCCTGGCACAACCGGCACAACTCGCTGGCACTGACGCGCGCGGTGTCGTCGAGCAACTCGACATCGATGTTCGGCGGCGTCGAACCCATGCTCAGGTCTCCCGGACCGGGCGGCCGCGATAACCGGGATGCCGCTTGAGCTCGGCCCGTGGATCGAACGCGAGGTCGCGCCGCATCTGCTCATAGAGTGCGCGTGCGTCCGGCGAATCCGCGGGCGGCAGCACAACCTTGAGCACGACGAACTCGTCTCCCGGCGGCTGGCCTCGCAACCCCCGGCCCTTGAGTCGCAAGCGTTGGCCCGAGCGTGCGCCGGCCGGAATCTTCATTTCCACCGGCCCGCCGAGCGTGGGGACTTCCACCGCGCCGCCGAGAGCGGCTTCCCAGGGCGCGACAGGAAGCGTCACGACGATGTCGCGGCCTTCGAGCTGGTAGAGCGGATGCGGATGGATGGCGATCTCGAGGTAGAGATCCCCGGGCGTACCGTTGCCACTCGCGGGCTCGCCTTGCCCACGCAGGCGAATCTGCTGCCCCTCGGTGACACCCGCGGGGATCGTCACGCGCACTTCCTTTTCGCGCAACGTCACACGGCCATCCGGCGTGACCTCGGGGTTGCGCAGGCGGATCGTGCGCTCGCCGCCCTCGTAGGCGTCCTCGAGATTGATTTCGATGCGCGCGTGCCGATCGCCACCACGACGGCGGAAGGACTCCGCCCCCGCGCGTCCAAAGGGACTGCGCGCACCGAACAGGTTGGCGAAGAAGTCGCTGAATCCCGCGGCATCCTCGGCGCCGCCGCCGCCGTAGGAAAACTCGAACCCCTGTCCCCAATCGGGCGGCGGTCGGAACTGCTCTCCGGACTTCCACTGGGCGCCGAGCTGGTCGTAGGCCGCGCGCTTCTCGGGATCGCGCAGGACTTCATACGCCTCCTGCACTTCCTTGAACTTCTCCTCGGCGTTCTTCTCCTTGCTGACGTCGGGGTGATAGCGGCGGGCGAGCTTGCGGTAGGTGCGCTTGATCTCGTCCGCGCTCGCGGCGCGTTCGACACCCAGTACCTTGTAGTAGTCCTTGTATTCCACTGCTCAGCGTCTCGAGAGCGACGTGCACCCTACGGGAGGATCTTCGAGCGAACGCAGATCGGGGTCCCGGCCCGGCCTTTCAAGCCCGCGCACGACATAAAATCGCCGGCGCGTATTGAAACTTTTGACTCCCGCCGCAACTTTCCACGCCTCATCCGGGTGCCTGCTACTATTCGCTCCCGCCAGTCTAATGCACTCAAAGGTGTGAATTCATGAAGCGGATCTTCCTGTTCCTCGCCACCAACCTTGCCGTGATGGTGCTGCTCACGCTCGTCGTGCACGCGCTCGGCCTGGATCGATATCTCTACACCCAGGGCTTCAGCGTGGGCGGGTTGCTCGCCTTCGCGGCCGTGTTCGGCTTTGGCGGCGCGCTGATATCGCTGGCGCTGTCCAAGTGGACCGCGAAGCGGCTGATGGGCGTGCAGGTCATCGCGCAGCCACGCACCGCGGACGAGAGCTGGCTCATCAACACGGTGAAGCAGCACGCGGACCGCGCGGGCATCGGCATGCCGGAGGTCGGCGTGTTCGACTCTCCGGAGATGAACGCGTTCGCCACCGGGGCGCGACGCAACAATGCGCTGGTCGCGGTGAGCACGGGGCTGCTCAACGGGATGCAGCGCGAAGAGGCCGAGGCCGTCCTCGGTCACGAGATCACGCACGTCGCCAACGGCGACATGGTGACGCTGACGCTGATCCAGGGCGTGGTGAACACCTTTGTCATCTTCCTCGCGCGTGTCATCGGCTACTTCGTCGACCGCGTGCTCCTGCGCAACGAGCAGGGACGCGGCATCGGCTACTTCCTTACAGTCATCGTCGCGGAGATCGTGCTCGGGCTCTTTGCCAGCATGATCGTCATGTGGTTTTCGCGTCGGCGGGAATTCCGGGCCGATGCGGGTGGCGCGCGTCTCGCCGGCACCGGCAACATGATTGGCGCGCTCGAGCGCCTCAAGCTCGAGATGCAGCGTCGCCAGCCGAAGGGCCTCCCGGAACAGATCGCCGCCTTCGGCATCTCCGCCGGTGTCCCGCACGGGTTCAAGCGGCTGTTCATGAGCCACCCGCCGCTGGACGAGCGCATCGCAGCTTTGCGCGGCACGCAGCCGGCCTGAGCCGCTGATCGCTGAACCAAGAGCGCGCGGGCCCGCAAGGTCCGCGCGCTTTTTTATCGCCGGTTGACACGCCCCACGCTGACAGGCAAGAAGCGGCTCATGCCCGTCTCGCAGATTCCGCTGGCAGCACTCGAGCAACTCAAGGCAGCGCTCGGTCCGGGCGGTTTCCTCGAACGCCCTGCGGACACGGCGCCGTTCGTGCACGATTTTCGCGGCCTCTTTGCCGGCGCGACGCCGCTCGTTGCGTTACCCGCGAACACGGAGGGCGTTGCACGCGTGGTGCGGATTTGCGCCGAGCATTGCATCGGGATCGTTCCGCAGGGCGGCAATACCAGTTACTGCGGCGGTGCTACGCCGGATGACAGCGCCTCGCAGATCGTGTTGGCACTGAAGCGTCTGAACCGCATTCGCGAACTCCGACCGCTCGATTACTCCATCACCGTGGAGGCGGGCTGCATCCTCGCCCAGGTCCAGGAAGCGGCGTCGAGCGTCGAGCGGCTGTTCCCGCTCAGCCTCGGCTCGGAGGGCTCGTGCCAGGTGGGCGGCAATCTCGCGACCAATGCCGGAGGCACGGCCGTCCTGCGCTACGGCATGATGCGCGACCTGGTGCTCGGGCTCGAGGTCGTCCTCGCCGATGGCAGTGTGCTCGACGGCCTGAAGGGTCTGCGCAAGGACAACAGCGGATACGACCTGCGGCACCTCTTCATCGGCAGCGAAGGCACGCTCGGCATCATCACGGCTGCGTGCGTGAAGCTGTTTCCGCAGCCCGCCGATTTCGTCACGGCGTTCGTCGCAGTGCGTGATCCCGCGGCGGCTGTCGAGCTGCTGGCCGCTGCGCGCAGCGCCAGCGGCGATGCCGTCACCACGTTTGAGCTGGTTCCGCGGCTCGCGGTCGAGCTCGCTGCACGCCATATTCCCGGAGTCAGTGATCCCTTCACGCAGCGCCACGACTGGTATCTGCTCATCGAGCTGACGTCGTCGCGTCCGGACAGCGGGTTGAGTGGGGCTCTCGAGGCCACGCTCGCCAAGGGCATCGAATCGGGCCTGGTGCTGGATGCCACCTTGGCCGCCAACCTGCGCCAACGCGAGGCCTTCTGGCGCTTGCGCGAGTCCGTGCCGGAAGCCCAGCGCAGCGCGGGAGCCAGCATCAAGCACGACATCTCGGTGCCGATCAGTGCCATCGCGCAGTTCGTGGCGCGCGGGGGCGAGTGGATCGCCGCGCACGTGCCCGATGGCGAGCTGATCGCCTACGGCCACCTCGGTGACGGTAACCTGCACTTCAACGTGCAGCAGCGGCCAGGCACCGATGCGCAGGCCTTTCTCGCCCGCGCCCCGGTCATTCAACGCGCCATCCACGACCTGGTGGCGGGATTCCGCGGCAGCTTCAGCGCCGAACACGGGATCGGGCAGCTCAAGATCGGCGAGCTCGCGCGCTACAAGGACCCGGTGGCTTTGACGCTGATGCGCCAGCTCAAGCGCGCTCTGGATCCGCAGGGGATATTGAACCCGGGGAAAGTGCTCGGCGTTTCCGCGCCCGGCGCTTGAGGTACATCAGCCAGCCGGTGATCGCGAAGAACGGCATCGTGAGACTCGCCGCCATCATCAGGACCTGACCCGGCAAGCCGAAGTAGCTGCCCGAGTGCAGCGGAAAGATGCTGCCAACGAGTCGGGCGCCACTGCCGCGTTCTGCATAGCGATCGTGGCGCAGGACGGCACCCGTCTGCGCATCCATGCGCAGGCTGCTGAAGGCGCGCTCGTGCGGAGCATCGGCAGCGAGGTAGCGGATCTCGAGCGGCTGCCCGGCACGCGATGGCAACGTGACGGTCGCGGTGCGAAAGCCCCCACCCGACTCGCGTTGAAAGAGCTGCCAGTCCCGCTCGAGCATCGCGGCGCTCAGCGGCTGATCCTTGACGACTTCGCCACTCTCGCGATTGGCGGGCTGAGCAGGGCGAGGCGCGCCGCTCCACGAGACGAGCGCGTCGCGATACCAGTCGTACGACCAGTAGAGACCGGTGAAGCCGGCGAGAAGATAGAAGAGCAGCGCCCAGGTGGCGATCACGGCGTGCAGCTGCCACAGGAACTGCCGTCCGCTCGCGCCGAGATTTGGCTTGAGCCACGCACGCCAGTCGCGCGCACGCGCGGGCCAGCGCAGGTAGAGGCCCGAGACACAGAAGAAGAGGAGCGCGAGCGTCGCCGCGCCCACGATCTGCTTGCCAACCTCGCCCGCCGCCAGGTAGCGGTGCACCTGTCTCGTCACCTGGAAGAACTTCTCGCCGCGATGCGCGGCGCCGAGCAGCGCGCCGCTGTACGGATCGGCGAAGCGAATGTCGGCACGGCGGCCTCGCTCGCCTGCGCCTGCCTTGTCACGACGCTCGAAGCTGACGCGCACGGCGGCGCGCGGGTCCGATGACAGTCCCAGCGCCAGGATGCGCTGGCCCGGATTCGCCTGTTGCAATCGGGTGAACAGGTCCCCCAGCGACAACGCCTCCTGGGCCTGCGGTGCGACCTCCATCACCTCGCGATTCAGCCCCCGCAGCAGCTCGTCTTCGAAGGTCAGCATGGCGCCGGTGAAGCCGACGACGCTGAGCACGACGCCCGCGGTAATCCCCAGGATCCAGTGCACCTGGAACAGCGCCTGTCGAAGCATCCGTTACGCCTGCGTCGCCGCGTGGGTCTTCACGGGTCCGCCCACTGACGCAGGAGGTTGTGGTAGAGACCCGTGAGTTGCACCAACGCAGGGTGATTGGGAGTCACGGCGTTGAGTTGTTGAATCGCGGTGTCGAGCTCCAGCAGGAGCCGGCGCTGAGCGTCATCGCGCACCATGCTCTGGATCCAGAAGAACGAGGCGACGCGTGCGCCGCGCGTGACCGGGCGCACGTGGTGCAGGCTGCTCGACGGGTAGAGCACCAGGTGCCCCGCCGGAAGCTTGATGCTGTGAGTGCCGAAAGTATCTTCGACGACAAGCTCGCCGCCGTCGTACTCCCCGGGCGCGCTCAGGAACAGTGTCGCGGACAGGTCGGTGCGCACTCGAAAAGCCGTGCCGCGCACTTGCCGGATCGCGTTATCGATGTGCGTACCGAACGATTGGCCGCCGCTGTAGCGATTGAAGAGCGGCGGGAAGACGCGGGCCGGGAGCGCCGCCGACACGAACAACGCGCTGCGCTCGAGGGCCGCCAGCACCAAGTTGCCGAGTTCGCGTGCCACGGGTGCGTCTTCCGGCAGCTGCTGGTTGTCCTTGGCGAGCGTCGACTGCGGCCCGGCCGTGACGCGTCCGTCCTGCCACTCGGCGGCATCGAGCGCGCGGCGCATCTGTGCGACCTGCTCGGTGCTCAAGACCTCGGGAACGGCGAGCAGCATGGCGCGCCTAGAACTGCATCGACACGCTCAGCAGCGCCGAGCGGCCGGGGCCCGGCACGCCGTGCGCGCCGCCGCCGTTGAGCTTCTGGAAGTAGAACTCATCCGACAGGTTGTAGATGTTGAGGCGCAGGTCGAGCCTCCTCGAGAAGGTGTATCCGGCCATCGCATCGAACAGCCAGTACGGGTCGAGCTCGGTCGTCACGGTATTGCTCACGGTCCGCTCCGAGACGTATTGCGCCCCGAATCCGAGCTCGACATTCCCGGGCAGTCGATAGCTGGTCCACAGGTTGAAGGTCTGCGGCGGCGTGTTGCCGATCTCGTTGCCCTGCTCGAGCGGATTGTTGGACTCGGTGATCTCGCTATCGAGGTAGGTGAACCCGGCGAACACCTGCCAGCGCTCAGTGATCGAACCGGTGGCGCTCAGCTCGACGCCATTCACGCGCTGTTCGCCATCGAGCACCGTGACCGGCTCGCCGGGAAGGCCGGGCGTGCGCGCGTTCGTCTTTTCGGTGTGGAAGATTGCGGCCGTGAGCGACAGGCGCTCGTCGATGACGTCCCACTTGCCGCCGATCTCGTAGCTCAGCGTCTCTTCCGGCGCGACCAGCGACTGCGCCGCGGTAAGAGACCCCGCCTCCGCTGAAGGGTTGAACGAAGTCCCGCCCGACACGTACAGGCTGGCGCTCTCCACCGGCTTGTACACCACCGCCGCCCGCCACGAGGTCATTTCATCGGTGCGTTCCACATGCGCGGCGGGAACGCCGAGCGCCAGGATGTCGGCCGCCGCATCGAAACGATCCCAGCGCAGCCCGCCGATGACCTGCCACCTCTCGCCGATCTGCAGCGTGTCGAAAGCGTAGACGCCGATGGAGTCGCCGCTGTTCTCGGTAAGCGTGCCCGAGATGAACACGGGATCGTAGGGCGTATCCGGATCCGGATTGGTGAGATTGTCGAGCGGCGCTGTCGGGGTCAGTGTGTAAGCCTGCTGGTCATAGGTCTCGTGCGCGAACTCGAAGCCCGTCGCCACGGTGTGGCGCACCGCTCCGGTGGCGAAATTGATGCTGAGATCCGTCTGGTTGGCCGCGAACGTATTGAGCGTGTCGCGCACGTTCGGATTGCGCTGCACGGTGTTGGCAACCGGATCGGCGTTGCGCGGTGGCGTGACAACGCTGAAAAGATCGTTCTCCATGTAACGGAACTGGGTGCGCAGCAGCGCCGCCGCGCCGAAATCATGTTCGACGCGCACGGTGCCGATCTGTGCGCGCTCCTTCTCCTGGTTCAGGTCGCGGAAGCCGTACCAGTTTGCATGATCGATATCGACGACCAGCTCGCCCTGCGTGAGCGGCAAGCCGTAGTCGGGAATATTGTCTTGCTCGAGCTGGTAGTAGCTGAACGTCGTGCGTGTCGGTGTGCCGAGGCCGAACGTGAAAGCCGGGGCCACACCCCAGCGCTCGTTGTGCGCGACGTCGCGCCCCTCGATGTCGGACTCGTGATACATCAGGTTGAGCCGCAGCGCGGAGTCTTCGCCGATCGGCTGGTTCCAGTCGGTCGTGACCCGGCGCGTGTCATCGGTGCCGAGACTCAGCGTGCCGCCCATGAGGGCTTCCTGCTGCGGGCTCTTGCTCACCTGGTTGATGGCGCCGCCGGTCGAGCCCCGACCGGCAAACGCGCCCGAGGGTCCCTTCACGACTTCGAGCTGCTCGAGATTGAAGGGATCACGGTTCGAGTACTGCGCCAGGTCGCGCATGCCGTCGATGAATATGTCGGTGTTGGCCGCGAAGCCACGGATGCGGAAATTGTCGCCGCGCGCACCGCCGCCCTCGCCCGCCACCAGGCTGATGCCCGACACATTGCGCATGACGTCGCTCAGCGTCGTCGCGCCACGCGCCTCGATGACCGCGCTCGGAACCACGGTGACGCTTTGCGGGGTATCGCGGAGCGAAGTGCCGTACTTGAGTGAGGACAGCTCCTCCGGCTTGTAGCCGTCGGCCTCCGAGGTCACGGAAACCTTCGGGAGTTCCTGGGTCTGCTTGACCGGTTCGTCGGCCCAGGCGGCCGAGCCGTAAAGCGCGACCAGTACACCGATAGTGACCGGGCGGCGCGGCAACTCGAGACGAATCGACATAATCCCAGGGCTCCTGTCGTCTGGAAGGCGGCTGGCTGCCGTCAGGCCGGGGATTCCCCTTGCCTCTGCCTCCCGATTAGGCGAAAATATAAATGAGAATTATTCTTATTCGCAAGAGTATTTCGACCCGCGTGAGCGCATCTGTGACACACCGAGGGTTTCGCGGCCCGACGCCGGCCGGTCGCGGGGTCGTGGCTGCGACGATCGCGGTGCTGCATGTCGCCGTCATCTACGGACTCACGCATCTGCGTCCGTCATCGCCCGATGCTTCGCCGGCGCGACCGGTTGAAGTCGTGCTGCTGGCCGAGGCCGTCGCGGATACACCGCCGCCGCCCGCGGCAGTGATGCTCGAGCCCTTCCATCCCGACATCGCGCCTCCCCTGCTGCCCGACATCGAGATCGCTGAAACGCGCCACCCGGACAACGCGATCACGCTCGCGCTGGCCACGCAGCCTTCGGTGCCGACGGTGACTGCGGGTGCGCCCGTACAGGTGTCGCAGGTCGAGTACCTGCGCGCACCGGCTCCGCACTACCCCAGCCTCTCGAAGCGCCTGCACGAGCAAGGCGTGGTGCTACTGCGCGTTCTGATCGATGTGGATGGCCAGGCGCTGCACGTCGAGGTCGAGGAGTCGAGCGGATTCGAGCGCCTCGACGTGGAAGCCCGCAGTGCCGTGCAACGCGCCCGCTTCAAGCCGTGGATGGAAAATGGCCGCGCGCGACAGGCCGTCGTGCTGGTGCCGATCGAGTTTGGACTCGGCTCACGCAGCTCCAGCGGCTGAGACGTTTCTCAACGGTTTGACGTCCAGATGGGGCCGCGGCGATGATCGCGGCCGGTCCGCGGGTGGCGGACCGCGCAAGCCGACAAGAAACACTCGATGGTCAAAATCCTGGCGATCTCGGGAAGCCTGCGACGCGGCTCGTACAACACGGCGCTGTTGCGCGCGGCGATCGAAGTCGCCCCGAGCACGTGCGCCATTGAGCTCACGACACTCCACGACATACCGCTGTACGACGGCGACTACGAAGCAGAGCACGGTATCCCGGAGCCGGTCAGCAAGCTCAAGGATCGATTCGCGAGCGCGGACGGTGTCCTCATCTCCACGCCGGAGTACAACGGGAGCGTCCCCGGCGTGTTGAAGAACGCCATTGACTGGATGTCGCGACCGTCCACGGATATCGCGCGCGTCTACCGGCAGCAGCCGCTCGGCCTCATCGGCGCGACGATCACGCTGGGTGGCACGCGACTCTCGCAGCAGGCTTTGCTGCAGCCGTTTCGTCAGCTCGGCGTGCACCTGTGGAGCGGCTCGATCCTGTACGTCGTACAGGCCAGCCAGGCGTTCGATGCCCAGGGCAAGCTCATCGACGACAAGGTGCGACAGCTCCTGATCAAGTACATGGAGGGATTCGCCGCCTTCGTCGCCGCCAACCGGCGCGCGAGCGGCTAGGGAAGCTTCCAGCGCCGCAGATCTGTCGGTGTTTTTGACAACTCCTGCACAACGCGCGGCGGACGCGTTGCTGGCTGCTGCGTGGTCACCTGTGCAAGAATCCGCGCCAACCGCGATTTGCACACAGCGGAGCGAAAAGAACCACAAATGCCGGGCACCGCTGCAAGCCAGTGCATTTCCGGGAGGCTGTGCGCTCTCCTTTTCGTCTTCCTCGCCGTCACCTTGTCGGTGAACGGGTGCACGCGGCGCGCCGCAGAGCCGCCGAAACCAGCGCCAGCACCGACCAGCTCCAGCGGCGTGGAGCGCACCGTTGCTTCCGACGATGGCGTGGCAATCCGCTACCGCGTGCTCGGGCGAGGCGAGCCGGCGCTGATCTTCATTCACGGCTGGAGTGGCGACAGCACCTACTGGGACGCACAGCTCGATCCGTTCTCACAGCGCTACACGGTGGTGACGCTCGATCTCGCAGGCCATGGCAATTCGGGAACGACGCGCGCCGAGTGGACCATGGATGCCTTCGGCGATGACGTGGTGGCGGTCGCGCAGCAGGTTCCCAATCGACAGCTGGTGCTGGTCGGGCATTCGATGGGCGGGCCGGTCGCGCTCGAGGCTGCGCGCCGGCTCAAGGGCCGCGTGATCGGCATCGTCGGCGTGGATACGTTCGGCAATATCGGGCTGCCGCCCGCCTCTGCGCAGGAGCTCGAAACCCGCCTCGCGCCACTGCGGCGCGATTTTCCAACCGCGATGCGCGACTACGTCACGCACCGCTTCTTCACGCCGAAATCGGACCCCGATCTCGTGCGCCGCATCGCCGATGACATGGCTTCCGAGCCGCCGGGCATCGCCATCGGCTCCCTGATCGGGCTCAACAACATGAACTTCTCCGCCGCGCTCGGCGATATCAGCGTGCCGATCGTCGCCATCAATTCGGATCGCCTGCCAACGGATGTCGAGCGCATTCGACTGCACGCACCCACGTTTCATCTCAAGCTGATGCCGGGTGCCGGGCATTTCCTGATGATTGAAGACCCGGTGCGGTTCAATGCGCTGCTCGATGAGACGGTGCAGGAACTGGTCCGGCGTGCCGAACGCAAGGGCACCTCATAGCTGGCGCCGGAGTCGCGGGTGAGTCAGTCGACGTCCTCACAACTGCCGCGTCGCCTCGGGCTGTGGACTTCCGTCGCGGTCGTGATGGGGATCACGATCGGCAGCGGCATCTTCAAAGTGCCGAGCAGTGTCGCGCAGAGCGTCGACTCCGTCGGCGCGATCTCCCTGCTGTGGGTGCTCGGCGGCATCCTGTCGCTATGTCTCGCACTGTCGCTCGCCGAGCTGGCGTCGATGTTTCCGCGTCCGGGCGGAGCATTCGTCTTCCTGCGTGAAACCTACGGCCCGGTGGTGGCCTTCGTCTTCGGCTGGACGTTTCTCATCGTCAATCCCGCTTCGACGGCCGGGATCGCCATCGTGTTCGCGGAGTACCTGGCGCACTTCATGCCGCTCGGGGATCACGGCCGGCGCGTCGCGGCGGCCGTCATGATCGCGCTCATCACGCTCGCCAACTACCGCTCGGTCTCGCTGGCAGCGGGTGTGCAGAACCTCGCCACCAGTGCCAAGGCGCTGGCACTCGCCGCCCTCGCGCTGCTGATCTTTGCCTTCGGTCGCAGTTCCCAGGGTGCGCTGGCCGCGCCGATCAGTTTCGAAGTGTCGAATTGGGGTGGGTTCGGCGTGGCACTGATCGGAGTCTTGTTCACTTACGAGGGCGCCGCCGCCTTCACTGCGCTCTCAGGCGAAGTCCGCGACCCGGCGCGCAACCTGCGCAGAGTGCTGATGTACGGCGTGGGCCTGGTGACCGCGCTGTACCTGCTCGTGAATGCGGCCTATCTCTACGTTCTGCCACTCGAGGCCATGAGGAATTCCTCCGCGCTGGTCGCTGCGGACGCGATGGCGCGTGTGGCAGGGCCGGTGGCCGCAAACGTGATCGCCGCACTGGTCGTGCTGTCGACGTTCGGAGCCGTGGCTGCAACGTCCATCGCCGACCCGAGGGTGTTCTACTCGATGACCCAGGAAGGACTCTTCTTTCGCGTGCTCGGCAAGGCACACCCGAGATTCGAGACGCCGCACATCGCCATCGTAGTCGCGGGAGTGCTCGCCATTCTGTGGGTCTCCTCCCGGACCTTCGAGCAACTGACCGCGGTGTTCATCCTCGGTCTTTACCCGTTCTACGCGCTCACGGCGCTGGGTGTGGTCGTGCTCCGGGTCCGTCAACCGCAGCTGGAGCGTCCCTATCGCACCTGGGGGTATCCCATCGTGCCCTTCGTGGTCGCAGCGGCGGCTGTCCTCGTGCTGGTGAACTCGTTCATCGAGCAGCGCATGATTTTCCTGGTGAACGTCGCCATCTCGCTTAGCGGGATTCCGCTGTACTACGCCTGGCGTGCGTTCACGCGCAGAAAATCCTGATAAGGTCCAGGCCATGAATCGGCAAGTGAATCTCACGCCCGCGACGCCTGAGCGGCACGCGCGACGCCTCACGCTGCCGATCGCAACCGAGCGGCTCCTGGTGCGCGAGTTCGTGGCGCAGGACGCCGACGCCCTGTGCTCGCTGATCTGCGATCGGCGCGTCACGCGTTACGTGTTCTACGTGCCCAGTGCGCGTTGTGACGCCGAGAGCTATGTGCGAGGGGTCCTCGGCTACCAGCGGCAGCGGCCGCGCACCACCTGGGAACTGGCGCTCACCGCCCGCATGGACGGTGATTTGCTCGGTTCCTGCAATCTCACCTTGATGTCAGCCGGCGAGGCGGACCTTGGCTACATGCTGAAGCGCGCCGCCTGGGGACACGGCCTGGGCACCGAAGCGGCGCTCGCGCTGATCGACGCCGCCTTCGAACAGCTCCGCATGGCGCGCGTCATCTCGACGGTCGATGTGCGCAATGCCGCCTCGATTCGCGTCCTCGAGAAAGCGGGCCTGCGGTGGGAGGCGACCTATCGCAAGCTGCGCAAGATCCGGGGCGAGTGGCGCGACTGCCACCTGTTCACCCTCTCGCGCGAGGCCTGGAGCGCCGGGATCCGATAAGGCACCAAAGGGCGATTGCGTCACCCCCCGGTCGGACGCGACACTCGCGCGAGGCACTGTCCTATGAAGTACTTGCCGCGCATCTTCACCCGCTGGATCTTCTGGCTCGTCGTGGCCGGCGTGCTGCTGCTGTACACGCTTGGCGGCTTCTTCCTCGTGCCCTGGGTGGTCCAGTCACAGCTTCGCAGCACCATCGCCGACGACTATCACCGCGTCGCCCAGGTCGGGAAGGTCCGCTTCAACCCCTTCACGTTCGTCCTCGAGGTCAACGATTTCTCGATGCCCGACAGCGACGGGCGCCCCATGCTGGGCTTCGCCCAGCTCAAAATCGACTTCGAGCTGATGTCCATCCTGCGGCGCGCGTTCTCCTTCAAGATGATTTCGCTCCAAGCCCCGAACGCGCGCCTCGTGATGCGGCCGGACGGCAAGCTGAATCTCATCGACCTCGTGCCCAAGGAACCGGCATCAGAGGCAGCGCCCAAGAAAGAAGAAGGTCCAACCCGTCTCTTCATCGAGGCCTTCATCGTGAACGCCGGACGGATCGATCTCGAGGACCTGAGCCGACCGTCGCGTTTTGCCACCGCACTCAAGCCGATCACGTTTACGCTGCGCAACTTCAGCACGTTCGGCACCGGCGATAACGCCTACCGGCTCGAAGGGGAATCCGTCCTGGGAGAGCGCCTGTCCTGGAACGGCCGGGTCGACGCTTCGCCCTTCAGTTCGAGCGGTGAATTCGCCTTCACGGGTGTTCACGCGCAGACCGTGTGGGACTACATCCGCGACTCCGTCGGCTTCGAAGTGCCTGCCGGCATGGTGGACCTCACGGGCAGCTACACGTTCTCGCTCGCGCGCGACCCGGTCGATCTCAAGATCGTGGGCAAGGAGATCAAGGTCGACGGGCTCGCCGTACGTCCCAAGGGATCGACCGATGACTATGTGACGCTCGGTCAGCTGATGCTGCGCGATGCGCAGGTGAGCGTCGCCGATCGACGCGTAGAGGTCGCCAGCATTGCGGAAACCGGCGGCAAGATACTCACCTGGCTCGAACCGGACGGAACGTTCAATCTCTCGCGACTTGCCGGTAGTGGCGCGCCTGCTGAGGCTCCGTCCGAGCCCGCGTCCGACTCGAACGCCGCTGCGGCGACGAAGCCAGGTGACACGCCACCGGCCGCTCAGCCCACGGCGCCTGCTCCAAACGCTCAACCCGCGGCGACTGCTTCGAACGCACAGCCAGCGGCCACGTCTCCTACTGCCGGTGCACCGGCTGCGGGCGGCGCACCGAACAGCCGTGCCTGGCAGATCGTGCTGCCGCTCATCGAGACTTCCGGACTCGAAGCCGCGTTCGAGGATCGCAGCCTCAAGCCGATCGTGCCCGTCAAGGTGGCACCGATCGACGTCAAGCTCGCGGGCTACGACAGCGCCAAGCCCGGTCCGATCAACATCGACGCGCACATTGGCATCGACGAGCGAGGCAAGCTGAGCGCGCAAGGCACGTTCGATCCGAACACGCTCGTGAGCGCGCTCGATGTGGAACTCAACGACATCGATCTGCGCAGCACACAACCCTACATTGCGCGCGTGACCGATCTCACGCTCCTGTCCGGCCGCCTCGGCGCGAAGGGCAAGCTGGAATTCACGCGTGACAAGGCGGACGCCCTGCAACCGCACTACGTCGGCACACTCTCGCTCGCGAAGCTGCGCACCATCGACAACGCCCTCGAGCAGGACTTCATTCGCTGGGAGCAGCTCGATGCGAAGGGCATCGACTACGATGGGGCCGCGTCGAAACTCGCCATCAAGGAGGTTGCGGCCCGCAAGCCCTATGCACGCGTCATCATCGCGTCCAATGGCACGGTCAACATCAGCGAGATCCTCAGGCCGACGCGGCCGAGCGAGGCCGGTGAGACCAGCGCGCCCGCAAAGCCGACGGACGCGAAGGCGGAGAGTCCTGCGCTCGATGTGCGCATCGGTACCGTGCGCATCGACAAGGGCTCGGCAAACTTCGCCGACTTTTCGCTGACACCGAACTTTGCCACCGGCATCCAGGAGCTGTCAGGGACGGTGACGGGTCTCTCGTCGCGGAAGAACTCACGCGCCAAGGTGGATCTCGACGGCAAGGTCGATGCTTATGCACCGGTGACCATCGACGGCGAGGTGAACTACTTCAGCGCCGAGTCCTACACCGATCTCAAGCTCGCCTTCGACAACATGGAGCTCACGACCTTCACGCCCTACGCGGGCAAGTTCGCGGGCTACCGCATCGAGAAGGGCAAGCTCTCGGTGCGGCTCAACTACAAGGTCGAAAACCGTCAACTCAACGCCCAGCACAAGTTCGTGCTCGATCAGCTGCAACTCGGCGAGCGCGTCGAGAGCAAGGACGCCACCTCGCTCCCGGTCAAGCTCGCGGTGGCGCTGATGAAGGATCGCAACGGCGTGATCGACATCGATCTGCCGATCACCGGGAGCCTCGACGATCCGCAGTTCCGCCTCGGTCCGCTGATCTGGAAGGCGGTCGTGAATCTCTTCACCAAGATCGTCACGGCGCCTTTCGCCTGGATCGGCAGTCTCTTCGGTGGCGGCGATGAAGTGAATCAGCTGAGTTTCGCGGCCGGCAGCAGCGATTTGCAGGGCGATAGCGCGACGCGCATCCAGTCGGTCGGCAAAGCGCTGCACGAGCGGCCTTCCCTGCAGATAGAAGTGCCGATCACGGTGAATCCCGCGCTCGATGGGCCGTTCCTGCAAAAGCATGAGCTCGAGCAGCGGTTGATTGGAGAGAAGCGGCGTGAACTGCTCGCCGAGCGCAAACCCGTCGATACGCTGGATGCGAGCGTACTCGCGGACCGCGAGGAGTACCGGCGTCTCTTGCACCAGTACGTCAAGCAGGCGGGCCTGCTGCCGCCGGATGACAAGGAACTCAAGTCAGACAAGCCTCCGCCCGCGGAGGAACTCGAGGCCGAGGTCAAGAAACTCGAGGACCTCGCCATGCCCACCATCGAGGTCCCGGAGACCGTTCTCGACGATCTCGGCAAGGAGCGCGCGCAGAAGGTGCAGGGACTGTTGCTCGGTTCCGGAGAAATCGACCCGTCCCGGCTCTTCATCGTGAACTCGGGTCCCGCGCCCGGCGATGCGGGCCTGGTGCGGATGGACCTGGCGCTGCGCTGAGCGGCTACCAGCCGCGGTCCTCGTCCTCCTCGGACTCGGGCGCCTGCTTTGCGGCGTTCGGGTCGCGCTTCGGCATCGGCGGCTGCATGTTCGCGGTACGGCGCAGGAGCAGCAGGCCGCCGATCACGATGCCGAGGAGGAGCGCGAGCACCAGGAGCGCGCGCAGCATCATTCGCTCCCCGAGGAAAGCGCCAGGACGCGGATCAAACCCTCCTGCGCCGTGCTGGCTACGAGCTTGCCGTCGCGCCTGAAGAGACTGCCGCGTGCGAAGCCTCGCGCCCCCGAGGCGCTCGGGCTGTCGATCGAATAGAGCAGCCAGTCGGACACGTCGACATCGGCGTGAAACCACATGGCATGGTCGATGCTCGCAAGACGCACATCGCTCTTCAGCCACGACACACCGTGCGGCAACGTCGCCGTGTCCAGCAGGTGATAGTCCGAGACGTACGCGAGCAGGCAGCGTTGCAGCACCTGGTCGCGTGGCGACTGGTCCACCGCCCGCAACCACACGTGCTTGATCGGCTCGAGCTTCTCGCGGCTGAAATAGTCCGGCATGCGCACCGGGCGGAATTCGAAGGGTCGCTGGTGCTCGAACAGCCGCTGCAGCTTCTGCGGTATCTGCGGAATCATCTCGCGATGATGCGTTTCGAGGTCGCGCAGGTCTTCGGGCGGCGGCACCTGCGGCATCGGCAGCTGGTGCTCGACGCCGGCCTGTGGCACCTGGAACGATGCGGCCATGTTGAAGATCTGCTGGCCGTGCTGAATGGCGGTGACGCGCCGGCTCGAGAAGCTCAGACCGTCGCGGCTGCGGTCGACGTCGTACACGATCGGCGCGTTGAAGTCGCCCGGCCGCAGGAAATAGGCATGGAGCGAGTGCACGATGCGCCCTTCCACGGTCGCCGAAGCGGCGACCAGCGCCTGCCCCAGCACCTGGCCGCCAAACACCTGCGGCGCGCCGATGTCGCGACTTTCGCCGCGGAACAGGTTGATCTCCAGGCGCTCGAGCTCCAGGAGTTTGAGCAGATCCGCGAGGCGACGATCCATGCGGCGATTGTACTCATCGGCGCCGCGGCGGCCACGCAGCCTTGACTTCGCGACACACGCCGCTTAGCCTCCCGACTCGCGCCGATTTGAGTTTCAGCTTGCGGGCGCCTTAGAAATACAGCTAAAGCGAAGCACGACCTGCTCTGGCTTTAGCTCGAGCGGGTTTTTTTATGCCCGCCCGGGCCGGCGTTCGGCCCATCCCGCAGCACTTCGGCGTCGTTTCTTCCGACCGGAGTGTGTCCATGTCCAGCCTGACGGTATTGCGCCTCGATGCTGCTTCGCTGCACAGCGAAGCGCGCTTGAATGCCTTTTTGCACCACGTCTACGGCGAGCTGCGCACGCGACGGCGTGTCGTCGTGGCGCTGCCCGCCGCCACCGCCGCCGACAGCAATCCGCTGGTGGCGGCCCTCGATGTGGCGGGCGTGCCCACGCGTGTGGTGGCGGCGCCTGCCGCCGGCCAGCGCGGGACTGCCCCGATCGAGCTGCAGCGCGCGCCGCAGCTGGTTCACGAGCAGGCGGTGCTCCTCGCGTCTCACGAAACCCTGGCGGCGGCATGGCCCAACGGGACCGAGTGGCGACCGGAGCCGCGCGCTGCATCAGAGCGATTGCGCATCGTGCTGCTCGGGCTGGGCACCGTCGGCCTCGGCGTCTATCGCCACCTCGCGCAGCATCCGGACCTGTTCGAGGTGCTGCGTGTGGTGGTACGCGATCCCTCCCGGCACCGCGACGACGGCGTCCCCGGGGAACTCCTGTCCACGAATGCGTGGGATGCCGTCAATGTCCCCGCAGATCTCGTCATCGAGGCGATCGGCGGCCTCGAGCCCGCCTCGGACATCGTGCATGCCGCACTCCTTCGCGAGCGCGACGTGGTGACCGCGAACAAGCTGCTCATCGCCTCGCGCTGGCCCACCTTGCGACGTTTCGCGGAAGAGCCGGCGCGGCTCAGATTTGCGGCGGCGGTCGGCGGAGCGGTGCCGGTGCTCGAGACGCTCGCCGATCTCAGGCGCAGCCACGTCATCCGCTCGGTGCGCGGCGTGATCAACGGCACGTGCAATTTCGTGCTCGACCAGCTGGAGCACGGTGTGACACTCGCGCACGCCGTCGCGGAGGCGCAGGCGCGAGGCTTCGCGGAAACCGACCCGCAGGCGGACCTCAGCGGCGCCGACGCAGCCCAGAAGCTCTGCCTGGTGACTCATGCCGCGTTCGGCATCCAGCTGCAGCCTGCCGAGGTTCAGACGAGCGGAATCGAAGAGCTCTCGACCGACCAGGTGCAGCGCGCCCTCGCGGGCAACCGCCGGATTCGCCTCGTTGCCGAGTGCACGCGCGACGGCGAAAGCGTGCACGCGCGAGTGCAGGCAGTGCCGGTGGCGCCGGGAGACTATCTCTGTGGCGCGCGCGGCGAAGAGAATCGCGTGGAGATCAGCACGGCGGGCCGGCGCTGCGTGCGATTGCGCGGCAAGGGCGCGGGCCGCTGGCCCACCGCCCTCGCGGTTCTCGGTGACGTCTACGACGTGCTGCGCGCACGCCGGCTCGCAGTGCCGGCGGCGCGCTGGTCACATCAGTAGACGAACTTGCCGTGCATCAGGCCGTAGTGGCCGGGGAACGAGCAGAAGAACGTATAGTCACCGCCCTTGGTGAGCTTCGACACCGGGAACTTCACCGATGTCGATTCACCGCCGCCCACGACCTTGGTATGCGCGATGATGCGTTTGTCATCGGCCGGCAGGTAGTCCTTGTCGAGCCCGGCAGCCATGCCGGCATTGGCGACCGCGGTGTAGTCCGAAGTCTTGGTGAGCACCCAGTTGTGCCCCATGGTCTGCTTCGGGAGCTTGCCCGCGTGCTTCAGCGTCAGCTCCACTTCGGTGCAATCCGCGGGCACCTTCAGCTCAGTGACGTTGAACTTCATCAGGTCGTTGCCCTCGATGCTGAGCGGACAGGTCTTCGCGGCCATCGCCAGGTCCGCTGACAGCACCAATGCCACACCTACCAACCACTGCTTGATCATCACATTCCCCTCTAGTTGCCAGTTACGCCCAGCCGTTTCTGCATGATCGGACTCGTGGTCGTGTACTGCAGAAACTGCTTCTTCTCCGGGTACAGATGATGCTGAATGCCGAAGGCCGCCAGCGCCGCTTCATGGAAGCCGCTCAGGATCAGCTTCTTCTTGCCCGGATAAAAATTGATGTCGCCCACCGCGAAGATGCCCGGCACGCTGGTCTGAAACTTCTCGGTATCGACGCGGATCGCGCGCTTGTCGAGCTCCAGGCCCCATTCGGCGATCGGGCCGAGCTTCGGATGCAGACCGTAGAACGCCAGCAGCTGCTCGGCGTTGAGCTCGTGACGCGCGCCATCCTTGCCGGTGATGATGACGCCGGCGAGCGTACCGTCGCGCACCAGGAGCTGCTCGGCGAGTCCCTCGATGTAGCGCATGCGACCCGCGGCCACGAGCTGCTGCATCTTCGCGACCGAGGCGGGTGCCGCGCGAAATTCCGCACGGCGATGCACCAGCGTGAGGCTGCGCGCCTTGCCGCACAGGTCCAGGGTCCAGTCGAGCGCCGAGTCTCCGCCACCGAAGATGACGAGATCCTTGCCGTGGAAAGCCGCGGCGCTCTTGATGCGGTAGTGAATCTGCTGTCCCTCGAAGCCCTCCGCACCCTCGAGACCAAGGCGCCGCGGCTGGAATGAGCCAACGCCACCTGCGATCACGAGCGTGCGCGCGTGGAAGGTGGTGTCAGCGGCGGTGCGAACCCAGAAGCGCTTGTCGGTCTCCCTGCGCACCTCGGTCACCTCCTGGCCGAGGTGGAAAGTCGCGTTGAACGGCTTGATCTGCTGCAGCAGGCGATCAACCAGTTCCTGCGCGCCACACACCGGCAGTGCGGGAATGTCGTAGATCGGCTTGTCGGGATAGAGCTCGGTGCACTGCCCGCCGGGATGCGCGAGCGAGTCGACGACGTGCGCGGAGATGCCGAGCAGGCCGAGCTCGAATACCTGGAACAGGCCGCACGGGCCGGCGCCGACGATGACGACTTCGCACTCGATGGGCGCGCTCTTCGCCGCCACGCTCATTCGCGTCGGCTCGCTGGCGTTCGTGAACGCCGGATTCTGGCGTGAGTGCCTGTGGACACGTGAATCTCGCCCGGAACAGCCGGTGGGGCGGCTATTCTACAGGGCGAATGCCGGGGAAGCTGCGTGGAGCTTTTCTAGCGACGTCGCGGACGCAGGGAAACGACCGCCGGAGCGTCCGGCTCATCGGCCTCGAGGCGCGCGCCGTCAGCGAGCCCGAGGAGCAGCGACATGCGCTCCTGCGACCCCGCGACCAGCTTGAGAACTTCGGAGGCCACGACCGGCCGCTCGACGTAGTAGCCCTGCACGCTCACATCACCGCAGCCGGTGAGGAAATCGAGCTGGGCGGGTCGCTCGACACCTTCCGCGGTGACTTGCAACGCGAGGCTGCGGCAGAGCGTGATGATCGAGCGCACGATCGCGGCCGAGCGCGTGTTGGTGTCCACTTCGGCTATCAGGCTGCGGTCGAGCTTGACGCGGTTGAGCGGCAGTTTTTCCAGCGAGGTGAGCGACGAGTAGCCCGTGCCGAAGTCATCGAGCGCGATACCGACACCGAGCGAGCGCAGTCCTTTGAGCGCATCGACCGTGACGGCTCCGGTCTGCAGCATCGTTTCGGTGAGCTCGAGCTCCAGGCACGCGGGATCCAGGCGGTGCGTCTCCAGCAGCCGCTCCACCGCGTTCACGAAATCGCCGGCGAGGAACTGCTGCGAACAGACATTGAGGGCGACCTTGGCGTTCGGCCAGCCGCTGCGGCGCCACAGGTGTGCGGCCTGCGCGGCCTGGCGCATCACCCAGCCGCTCATTTCCACGATGAGACCGGATTGCTCGGCGATCGCGAGGAATTCGGCCGCCGCAACCACCTTGCCGTTCACCTGCCGCCAGCGCAGCAGCGCCTCCACGGCCGAGGTCTCGAGTGTCAGCAGTGAAACCTGCGGCTGGAAGTGCAGCGTCAGGTCGCTCTCCTCCACCGCGCGGCGCAGAGCCTGCTCGACCTGGAAGCGACTGCTCGCGGACACCAACAGGTCGGGGCTGTAGACACAGGCACGGTTGCGTCCGAGCTCCTTGGCGCGGAACAGCGCGGCGTCGGCGGCGCGCAGCAGCGCCGGAACATCGCGCGCGTGGTCGGGATAGATGGCCGCTCCCAGGCTCATCCCGATCAGCAGTTCGCGCTGCCCGACGCTCACCGGGCGATGGAATTCCGCCACCATCTGTTGCGTGCGGTGCTCGACCTCTTCGGGGGTGCCGCCGCCTTCGAGCAGCAGCGTGAACTCATCGCCACCGAGGCGTGCGACGAAGCCGGTGTCGCCTGCCGCCGCGCGCAACCGATCGCCGATCACCTTGAGCACCTTGTCGCCGAATTCGTGGCCCAGGCTGTCGTTGATCATCTTGAAGTTGTCGAGGTCGACGAACAGCACCGTGAGCTGCTGGTTCTTCTCCGTGGCCGCGGCGAGCGCCGCGTTGAGATGCATGAAGAGGTGCCGCCGGTTGGGGAGCGAGGTCAGCGGATCGTGGTTGGCGAGGTGCTTGAGCTGGCGCGTGCGTCGCGCGACCCGGTCCTCGAGCTCCGCCTGGTTGGACTTCACCGCGCGCTCGGCAGTCGCAAGTTCGGAAGCCATGTGGTTGAAGGCGCCGGCGAGCTCGTCGAGCTCACGCACACCGCCTTCGGGCACGCGCGTCGTGAGCGCGCCGGCTGCGAGACGCCGGGTCGCGGCAGTCAGGCGTTTCACCGGCAGTGTGATGCCGTAGAGCGTCGCGGCGGTCACCAGCACGATCACGCCGAGGACCGCCATGCTCACGATCGCGATCATGCGCTCCGCATCCTGTGCGGTCGCACGCGCTTCGCCGGCGGAGGCGGCCAGCGCGCGCAGCGCGGGCTCTTCGAAGGTCACGCGCACCTGTTCGACGAGCGCCGCGCCCGCGGTCGCGAAGCTGCGGCGGCTCGATTCCAGCTCGCTGTCGAGCTTGCGCGCCGCGCGGTGCAGGCGGGTCGCATCTTCGAAGTCACCCTGCACCAGGTCGTACCACGCGACACCGGGCGAACGCTTGAACTCGTCGGCATGCTCGGCGAGCTTGCGGCGGAACGCGACCTCGCGCTTGGCGCCCTCGGTGGCGTTGCGCGTGGTCGGCTGTGCGAGCTGTGCGGTGAGACTGTCGCGCACCGCGTCGAGTGCCTGGCTCAACTCCGCGAGCGAGCGACGCGCCATGACGTTGTCGCCGACCAGCAAGCCGCTGGCGCCCGCCGAGGCGACGCGCTGGCCGAGTGCATCCATCAGCGACCAGCAGGATGCGAGCAGCTCGGCGCGACGGTCGAACTGATCCATGAGGACCACGCCCGCGTGCTCGTGCTCGGCGAGGGCGTTCGGCAGATCGTGGCCGGGGTCGACGCCCGCTTCAGGGCGCACGTGCTTTTCGTGTTCGTCGAGCGCGGACTGCAACTCCGCGCGCGCGCCTTCGAGCGCGGCGCGATCCGGGCGCGAGCCCGGCTTCAGGTACGTGAGAACGGCGCGGTCGAAGCCGCCGATCGCATCGGCCAGCGTGCGCGCGCGATGTGCGAGGGGCTCGAGCTCTTCCTGCACGCGTGCCGCGTTCTGCGTCGCGAGCCGCGTGCTGCGCTGGACCAGCACGTTGCCGGTGAGACACACGACCATGATGGCCATGAGTCCCAACGCCAGCCATGCTCCGAGTGAAAAACGAAAACTGCGCCCGCGCGCCGGCTCCGGATCGGATTCCTCCTCCGGTGCCGGTTCTTCGTCAGTCGATCGGTGGTCCTGGATGCCTGGGTCCATGTACGACCGCGAGCCATTGACAGTTGCAGAACCATGTCAGGACTAGGGTTTTCCCGCCACGCCGCAGGTCTCAGCATTTACCTTACCGAGGTTACGTTATGACCAATCCTGCGGCGCATTGTAGGATGTGCGCCCCCGATCGGCGGGCATCCCGCGATATGGATCACACTCATGAGCACACCCACCCCTGAGAATCCCGCTTCCACCCCCGCCACGACCAACGATGCGCTGCATCGCCGCAGGGCGAATGCCGTGCCGCGCGGGGTCTCGAATCTGCTCGCGGTGTACGCGGATCACGCTCGCAACGCCGAGGTGTGGGATGTGGAGGGACGCCGCTACATCGATTTTGCGAGCGGCATCGCCGTGCTCAACACCGGGCACATCCATCCGAAGATGCAGGCCGCGGTTGCGCAGCAGCTCACGCGCTTGTCGCACGCGTGCTTCCAGGTCACCCCGTACGAGACGTATATCGCGCTGGCGGAGCGCCTGAATTCGCTCGCGCCCGGCTCGACTGCGAAGAAGACGATTTTCCTGTCGACCGGGGCCGAGGCGGTGGAGAACGCGGTGAAGATCGCGCGCTATCACACCAACCGCTCGGCGGTGATCGCCTTCAGCGGCAGCTTTCACGGACGCACGCTGATGTGCATCGGTCTGACGGGCAAGGTCCAGCCCTACAAGGCGGGATTCGGCCCCATGCTGCCCGAAATCTTCCACGTGCCGTTCCCGATCGGCTATCACGGCGTCACGCCGGAAGATTCCTTTCGCGCCCTCGACCAGTTGTTCAAGGCGGACGTCGACCCGGCGCGAGTGGCGGCAATCATCATCGAGCCGGTGCTCGGCGAAGGCGGCTTCTACATCGCACCGCCCGCGTTCCTGCAGAAGCTGCGCCAGCTGTGCGACAGCCACGGCATCATGCTGATCGCCGACGAGATCCAGACCGGTTTCGGACGGACCGGGCGGATGTTCGCGATCGAGCACTCGGGTGTCGAGCCGGACCTGATGACGGTCGCGAAGAGTCTCGCCGGCGGCGTGCCACTGTCCGCCGTAATCGGCAAGGCTCCGATCATGGATGCGCCACCGCCGGGCGGCCTTGGCGGCACCTTCGCGGGTTCACCGCTCGGTTGCGCCGCCGGGCTCGCGATCCTCGAAGTGATCCGCCAGGAGAACCTGCTCGAGCGCGCCCGGCAGATCGGTGATCGCATGGTGGCGCGTCTGAAGACGATGCAACTGCGCCTGCCGTGCATCGGCGACGTGCGCGGGCTCGGCGCGATGGTCTCGATGGAGCTGGTGCGCAATCGCGATGCGAACGCGCCGGACGCCGAGCTCACCAAGGCGCTCACGCAGGCCGCCGGACGCAAGGGACTCATCCTCCTGTCCTGCGGCGTGCGCAGCAACGTGATTCGCTTCCTCGCGCCGCTCACCGCGAGCGATGCGATCGTCGATGAAGGCCTGCAGATCGTCGAAGACTGCCTCAGGGAGCTGACGACCAGTCAGCGCGAAGCCGCCGCCGCCACCGGATAGGGAACGTCCGTCCGGACCTAGAGCGTGCTCCCCGCAACGGCGGGCTTGAAGTCGAGCACCTTGAGCTTGGAGCGCATGCGCGAGCCGACATAGAGCTGCGGCTCCGAGGGTGTAAGCCCTTCGCTCTTCTCACGGCCGGCGATGATCGTTTGCGTGCGTGCGAACGCATCCAGCAGCGTATTCGACGCCGGCAGGGCATCCTGGAACAGCGCCTCGCCGAAATACGTGAGGTCGCGCTCGTCGCTGCAACCGAACGAGGTGCGATCCTCGCGCGCCGCGGTGAATATGATGGTCTGCGCATTCGCCAGCGGCTCGATGAAGGTGCCCGAATAACACGCGGAGATGATGAGCACCCGCCATTGGATGTGCGCGGCATCAAGCGCAGTCTTCAGATCTTCCGCGTACAGGTCGCTGAAAGGCATCCCCTGCTGGCGCACGGCGACTGAGCCGTCGTCCGAGCCGTGCGAAGTGATGTAGAGCACCAGCACGTCATTGGCGACATCCATCGTGCGCCCGAGTCCCGCGAGCGCGCGGCGCAGCGATTCCGCGCTCGCGAGTACCGTGTCCTGGTTCGGATGCGGCGAATTGGCGAGCACGATCTCGTGTCCGGTGAGCGCGAAGCGTTTCTCGAGCGCGCGGCGCGCAAAATTCACTTCCCTGGCGAAGACCTCCTGGTCGCCATCACCCGCGAAGCCGAGAAAATACGCATCGATGCGCGCGGGATCCTGCGGTGCGAGCACGCCCACCGCGTGCTCGATCAGCTCCGGCTGCCGGTACATCTGTTCCTCGGCAGCCGCCCAGTCGGTGGGTTCGTCGTCATCCCCCGCGTCCGCGACGTACCAGAACTGCGGGCGCTCATACACCGTTTCGGCGTAGACCCACGATGTGATCAGGACTACGGCGAGTGAACTGGCGATGGCGAACGCGCGGGGCTCACCGCCGACGCGAAGCTTCGCCCGCACCAGGTAGACCAGCGCGCCCAGGGCCACGATCACGCCAACCCAGCGGGCCAGCCGCGAATCCTGCAGCAGCCAGTCGAGGAGCAGCGCGAGCAGCGTCAGCACCGGCAGCACACTGGCGCTCGCAATCAGCGAGCGGCCGAGCGTCCCGACACCGTAGCTCGTCGGCGTGAAGAAAATGAAAGCCGCGAGCGCGATCAGTGCAATCCATGCGACCTCGAGCAGGCTGAAACTCGTGAACACCGCGCCTTCTTCGGCCACGACGCGATCGAATGCGATCCAGATCGCGAGGGCGATGAGCCCGAACAGCAAGACCTGTCGCGCCGAGGGCGCAAACTGGCTGGCATCGACCTTGCGAAAAGTCAGCAGGCGCAACCCGGCGAGGCAGTTGCGGACGAACCGCGGGCGTTGCGGCGGCAACGCCGCGGCCGGCGCCTCCGTCGCTCCTTCCGCAATCCGCGGAGCACTTTGCTCTGCGGCTGCCGGCCCAGCCGCATTGGCCGAAGCGACCCGTCGCTGCAACTCCGCCTTGAGCGCCTCGGCATCGTTCGGCGCGGTGAGTTCACGCTTCGGGATGACCAGGCTGCTCAGCTCGTCGAGCATCAGGAACAAGTAGCTCTCGGTCTCCTCGACGCTGCGAATCGCGTTCCAGTTGAAGCTGTACGTGCTCTTTGCACCCTGCATCAGGAGAGCATCGGCCTCGATCGTGTATGTCTTGCGGCCCAGCCACGCTTCGGGAACCGGGCCGGTGCGCCGCTGCAATTGCGCAGCGCCCCAGATGGCCGCGTAGATGAGCACGATCACGATCAACGCGGTGGGCCCATCGAAATGCCATCCGCCCAGCGCGCTCTGCAGTGCCAGCACGATACCGATGACCGCGGAGATGGCGATCGCCGACAGCCACCAGCGCCGGCGCTGCACGCGCATGCGCACAGCGACGAACTGCGCGTAGGCGTGCCAATCCTCGCGCGTGAGGGTCACATCGATCTGCATCGGGAATCAGCGCGTCGCCAGCTCGTCGGCGCGCGCCTCGGCCTCCTTCGCCTCCGGCCCGCGTCCGCGGCCCTGCAACGCGCTCGCAATCAGGCGCCAGGCCGACGACTGCGCCTTCGGGTCGCCGGTGGCGAGCGACAGCGCCTTGCGCCCGAGGTTCTCCGCCTGGACGTAGTTGTTCTCCGCCTGTCGCACCTGGCCGAGCTCGATCCAGAGCAACGGGTTGTTGGGCTCGATGCGCAACGCGCGCTCGATCGAGCTTGCGGCCACGGGCAGATTGCCGGCCGCAGACGCGGCGTGCGCCTGGTCGACCAGCGAACGCGCGGCGGCGCCCAGCTCGAAGGTGCGTGGCGGCTGGGGAGGTGGCACGGCCTCGGGTTGCGGCTGTCGCTCGATCGGTGGCGGCTGCTCCGGCGGCGGAGACGGCACGGTCGGGGCGCCGCCGCTCGGTGGACTCGGTTGTGGCTTGGGCGGCGGCGAATACGGATTGGGCAGTCGACAGGCAGACAGGACGATCAGCAGGACGAGTGGGAGGAGCGGCCTTCGCATCAGCGAATGATACCTTTCAGCCACTGCTTCGCGCGGGTCGCAAGGTCACTGAACGTGCCCTCCATGCAGCCCGGCTTGCCGGAGAGCACCGCGTCACTCGGCACGGCGACCAACACGACGTCTTCCGAGCAGGTCGGCCGGGTCTCGAGCC
This sequence comes from Steroidobacteraceae bacterium, assembly GCA_035263105.1. Taxonomy (GTDB): domain Bacteria; phylum Pseudomonadota; class Gammaproteobacteria; order Steroidobacterales; family Steroidobacteraceae; genus DATBVX01. The sequence continues at coordinate 73,249 of DATFRO010000084.1, forward strand.
CGGTGTCGTACTCGATGAATGTATCCCGCAGCGACTCGGGCAGCGCCTCATCCCACGAGGTGATCGGGAGCTTGCGCATCAGGTTCGACCAGATACTGAGCGCGCCGGCGGCGCCGGTGAGCCCCGTGGGTCGATTGTCGTCGTAGCCCACCCACACGACGGCGAGGTGGCTGCCGGTGAAGCCCGCGAACCAGCTGTCACGGAATTCCGACGACGTGCCGGTCTTCCCGGCGACCACGATACTCGGTGGCAGGCGTTGGTAGACCGCGCGACCGGTGCCTCGCTGCGTGACCTTGGTGAGCATGCGGTTGAGCTGGTACACCGTCGCGGAATCGGCGACCGGTGTGATCTGCAACGGAAACGCCTTGAGCGCCGTGCCGTCGGCTCCGATCACGATGCGCACCGCACGCAACGGCGTGCGAAAGCCGCCGTTGGCGAGGCTGTTGAAGAGTTGCGCGACTTCGAGCGGCGCGAGGTCCAGCGAACCGAGAATCAGCGCGGGATTGGGATCCGGGCGCTGCTCGAGCCCGAGGCGCACGAAGGTATCGGCGATCTTGTCCACCCCGACGTCGAGACCGACGTGCACGGTGGCGAGGTTGAGCGAGTCGGCGAGCGCGCGCGTCACCGGCACGGGGCCGTAGGTTTCCTGCGTGAAGTTCTCCGGCTTCCACACCTTGCCGCGCGCGAGTTTCACCTCGATCGGCTCATCGAGCACGATCGTCGCGGCGTTGTAGCGGCCGGTTTCGAGCGCGGCGAGGTACACCATCGGCTTGGCGAGCGAACCGATGGAGCGACGCGCATCCAGTGCGCGATTGAAGCCGTCGAACCCGACTTGCCTTCCGCCGATCACGGCGATGACATCGCCACTCTGCGGCGCCGTGACGACGATGGCGCCTTCGAGCTGGACTCCATCCTTGGTCTTGCGCAGCTTGTCGAGCCGCGTGAGCTCATCGTTGAGCGCCTGTTCGCCCGTCGCCTGCACGCGCGGGTCGAGACTCGTGTAGACCTTGAGGCCCGCCTCGGTGAGATCTTCCTCGTGATAGTCGCGCCGCAGCGTGCGGCGCACGAAATCGAGGTAAGCGGGATAGTAGCCCGAGGTAACGCGCGTGGTGACGCCGAGCGGCAGCGCGATTGCAGCGTGAGCCTCTGGCTCGGTGATCACCTGGAACTGCGCCAGCTGGCGCAGGACCAGGTCGCGACGCGCACGAGCCCGGTCAGGATGCAGTCGCGGGTCGTAGTACGAGGGACCGCGCACCACGGCGACCAACAGCGCGATCTCGGGCAGATCGAGCTCGTCGAGCGGCTTGCCGAAGTAGAAGCGGCTCGCAAGACCGAAGCCGTGAATCGCGCGCTCGCCGTCCTGCCCGAGGTAGATCTCGTTGATGTAGGCATTCATGAGATCCGCCTTGTCGAAGCGGGCCTCGAGAATGATCGCCATCAGTGCTTCCTTGATCTTGCGCCACAGCGTCTGCCGGTCGTCGAGAAAGTAGCTGCGCACCAGCTGCTGGGTGAGCGTGCTGCCGCCCTGCTCGATCGAGCCAGAGCGCAGGTTCACCCACGCGGCGCGCGCGATCGCTTCCGGATCGACGCCATGGTGCCGGTCGAACTTGCGATCCTCGACCACCTTGAGCGCCTGGGGCAGGAGCGGCGGCACTTCGGCGGGCGCGACCACGATCCGGTCCTCGCCGTGGATCGGAAAGATGCTGCCGATGAGCAGCGGGTCGAGCCGAAACAACGGCACCTCGGCGCCGTGACTGTCGAGGAGTCGCTGGATCGCGCCGCCCCCGGTGAGCACGCTCACCGTGCCGGCTTCGCGCACTTCCTCCGCGAACTGCACGCGTCGCGTCGCGATGTCGATGCGTGAGCCGCGCCGGTGATAGGTGCCGGGCCGCGTCAACGCGTCGACCGGCACGTAGTGCAGGCGCACCAACTCCTGCTCGACGGCATCCGCGGAGAACGGCAGGCCCGCATAGAGCTCGAGCGGCTGCGCGTAGACCTGCGCCGGCAACGTCCAGCGCCGTCCCTCGAATTGCGGCGTGACGATGCGATCCAGGTAGAGAATGAGCAGGCCGTCGGCCAGGATCGCGACGAGAGCGGCGATCAGCAGGATGCGTCGCAGGCGCCGGGCGCGTCGGCTCGAAGCGGCCATGTTGAGTCGATCAACCCCTCGGCAAGTCGCGTAAGAGTGCTGATATCAGACAGGCACGGCAAGCGTCGCGTTCAGCATCGTCCAGCAATGTGGATTCAAGCAGTTCCGTGCTCGTGGATCGAGGCCGAGAGGGCCTGGGACAGCGATGCGTCCTGCCGTGGCGGCCATCCCTGAAAACTTTTCACGGCCGCGTGTTGTCAACAATCGCGGGAGTCACGCGTTTTGCTTGGGTTGGGCCACTTACACTCGGGGTTTCCACCATGACGCGGTTCATCATGCTCGCGCTGAGCGGCGCGCTGGTCCTCGGCGGTTGCGAAAGCAATTCGGGCAACGTTTACCCGCACAACCAGGCGCGCACGGCCTGGACCGTCGACGAAGGCAAGGTCTCCGGGATCAGGGAGGTCAAGATCGAGGGTCAACGCACCGGTCTCGGGCGGATCGGCGGCGGCTATGTCGGCTACGAGGTCGGACGCTATGCGGTCAACGGCCGCGCCACCGACGTTGCCGGCGCTGTGGGCGCCGTGGCTGGCGCGGTGGCCGGCGGTGCCACCGAAGAGGCCATCACCCGTGCGCAGGGTCTCGAGATCACCGTGGCGCTCGACAAGGGCGAATCGATTGCCGTGGTTCAGGCGGCCGACCAGCAGTTTGCCGTGGGTGAGCGCGTGAAGATCCTGCGGCGTGGCGACGGCGCCGCGCGCGTTACCAAGATCTAGAGCTAAGAGCAGTCCGGTTGTGTCGTCGGCTGGGTGTGCCCGGATGACCTCGGCGTCCCGACACGAATGAAACGCCGTGGCACCGACATCCGAGCGATCGCGCTGTCCCTCGTCTTGCCATCAATGCAATCAAATCCGAACGGGAC
>DATFRO010000085.1:0-4380 GCA_035263105.1 Steroidobacteraceae bacterium
GGCTGGATGGACACGGCCGACTCGTTCCAGTTTGTCGTCGACCATTTGCGCGAGGACCACTCGTGCGTGGCGCTCGACTGGCGCGGCTTCGGACGCAGCGACTGGGAGCCGGGCGGCTACTGGTTTCCCAACTACCTCGCGGATCTCGACGCGTTGCTCGACATCGTGAGCCCGGCGCGACCGGTGAGGCTCATCGGCCACAGCATGGGCGGCAACGTTGCGAGTCTCTATGCGGGCGTGCGGCCCGAGCGCATCGGACGGCTGGTGGACATCGAGGGCTTTGGACTGCCGCGCCTCTCGCCGGACCAGGCGCCGGAACGCTATCGCGAGTGGCTCGAGCAGCTGCGCGGCGCGCCGGAGTTCTCGACTTACGCGTCCTTCGAGGAACTCGCCGGGAATCTCGTGCGGCGCAATCCTCGCCTCGATCGCGAGCGCGCCGAGTTCATCGCGCGCAGCTGGGGTGTGGAGACCAGCCTCGGCCAGATTCGCGTGCGTGGCGACCCGCGCCACAAGCTGATCAACCCGGTGTTGTATCGACGCGAGGAAGCGGAGGCGTGCTGGCGGCGCATCACGGCGCCGGTGCTGCTGCTGTTAGGCGGTGACTCGCAATTGCGCTCGCGCCTCGGCGCGGACGGGACCGATGAGCACTTTCGCGGGGTGTTTCGCGACCTGCGCATCGAGACCGTCCCGAGCGCGGGCCATATGCTGCATCACGAGCGGCCGGACGAAGTCGCGCGACTGATCGAGGCATTCCTGCAGCAGTGATGCGAAGTCTTGTCGCCAGGCTTCGGCTCACCTGACTGTGCCGGCGGCGCCCAGCCCACCGAGCGGGCGAGCACGGCGGCCCATGTGGACATCAACGGATCGCGATCGTCGATCGACATGACGTACTCCTTGCGATGAACCGCGGCCGAAGCGTGAACTGACGCAGCCTCGCTGTGAAAGTTCCCCGTGCACATCATTCAGCCTTCGGGTCCGTGGCCGGCGCAGCCGTGCGAGCGCGGCCGCACCACTTGTTTTCCATCGCCTTGCGAAACTCGTCGCGCTGTTCAGGCGTCATCTGCTCCCAGCGCTCGCGCATGTGGTGGTGACGCCAGCCGCGGTGGCCGTGAAAGCCGCGCCAGCTGCCGAAGAACACCCAGCTGAGCGCCAGCAGGCCGATCGCCTGCCAGTAGCCGAGCGTCGGCAACTTGAAGATCACCGGCATCAGCCAGTTCCACAGCGCCATCACGCCGAAGCCGAACGCGGCGAACGCGATCACGACGACGACGGCAATTCCGAAAAGGCGAGCGCCCATTCTGTGTCTCATGGCAACTCCTCGCTATCCTCGAGTTCTGCGTAGATGGCCTGCAGCTTCTCGCGAAGCTGCAGGACCGCGTAGTGCTTGCGCGCGATCAGCGTGTTGACGGCGACGCCGGTGCGCGCGGCGATTTCCTTGAAACTCAACCCTTCCACCTCGTGCGCCAGGAACACCTCGCGCTGCTCGCGCGGCATCTCTTCCAGCGCTTCCTGCAATTCCTCGATCAACGCGGCGCGCGTGTAGGCTGCTTCAGGCCCCGCATCGAGCGCCGGCAACAGGTCTTCCAGCGCGCCCGGCTCATCGACCTGCGAAGGCCTGACCTCATCGGCCAGCGCGCTCGGTCTCTTCTTCCTGAAGAGGTCGGTAATGCGGTTGCGCGCCACTCGAAACAGCCACGCGCTCACATCCTCGATCGGCTTCACCGCCCGGTACGCGACGACGAGCTCGACGAACACGTCCTGCAGCACGTCCTCGACGTCGCCCGGGTCGGCGAGCTGGCGCCGGATCCAGTTGCGCAGCCGCGGGCGTTCACGGCCCACGACTTCGGAGACGGCCGACTCTCGGTTCATGTGCGCGGTGGCCAGCTCTGCCATCTGGCTCTATAGACGTATGAGAAGGGCGAATATTGTAGGACGCTCGATGGTGCAGGGCGGCGGGCGTGCGGATCAGCCGGCGCGCTCGTCCCAGAAGGTGGCGTCGGGCCTCGACCGCGCGCAGTATTCCTCAACCTCACCAGCGGCGCGGGAGAACGATCATGAAGCGAGCAGCTTTGATCGTGTCCTTGGTAACCCTGACGGCGGCTTGTTCATCAACACCCGACAAGCCTCGCTACGTGGAGAACACGGCGGCCTCGCCGAAGAACTGCATGATGACCGGCAGCCACGTGCGCACCAACCAGGGCACGTGCAATCCGGCACCGGGACGCACGCACTCCAGCGATGAGATCGGACGCACGGGCAAGGGCGGGACGGCGGAGGCGCTGAAGGTCCTCAACCCGGCGATCGACATCCACAAGCAGTCAACTGGCGGGAAGTGACCGGCTCGCGGGTTCTTGCCCGGCTCGGGGCTCGCGCTCGCCTCAATACCAGCCGCCGACGCCGACGCTCACGGAGCCGTGGCTGCCGACCGGTACGCCGGCACTGACGCCGACGCCGACGCTGCCACTGCAACCGCTGAGCGACAACATCGCGAGCGCCAGCAGGAGGCCACTCGCGATCCGGAGGTACTTGCGCATGGATGTGCACTCGCGTGTGTTCATGTCGATACCTTCTGGAGCACCAGCACGGCGCCGGTCGGGTCGGTGACCACGGCGATGGTGCCTTCGCGAATCTGCGGCGAAACGGGCAGCAGGATCTTGCCGCCGAGAATCTCAGCGCGCGCGGCGGCCGCCGCCGGATCCTTGACGCCGAAGTAGGTCAGCCAGTCGGGACTCCAGTTCTCGGTGGGATTCTTGAGGATGCCCGCGCGCTCGACGCCGTCGTGCGTGAGCAGCGTGTACTGTCCACCGCGTCGCTCGACCGTGCGCGGGTCGTAGCCGATGACGGAGTGATAGAAGTCCGCTGCTGCGCTCGGGTTGTTCGAGAGGAGCTCGGTCAGGACCACGCGGCCCGGCGCCGCCTTCGTCGTCGCATCGTCCGGGTCACCGATCCGGCTGCTCAAGAGGCCCATCACGGCGCCTTCGCGGTCGACGATCACCGCCACGCGGCCGATGCGCACATCGCGCGCCGGCACCGGGAGGCTGCCCTTGGCTTCCTTCATGCGATCGACGGCGGCATCGACGTCCTGCACTGACGCGTACGGCAGCCAACGCGACACCTTCTGACCATCACGACGCGGCTCGACGCCGAGGAGCCCGGCGACATAGACGTTGCCAGATTTCGCCAACGCGTACGGCCGGCCGTCGGACGAGGTTGTGTCCTGGAAGGTCCAGTCGAACATGTTTTCGTAGAAGCGCTTCGAGGCCGCGAGATCTTCGGTGATGAGGTCGTTCCAGATGATCTTGCCGACCAGCGGATCGCGCGAGAACGACATGCCCGAGGTGTCGCGCTGGCTCGTCGTCGACACGCATCCGATCGGCGTCACCAGGACCAGGAACAGGCCAACGATTGCCAGGGACAGCCTGAAGCCTGAACGAGAGAAGGGGAGTTGCGGCATGTGCGGCCACCTTGCCTGGATGCGCGGGGCCGCCATGTTACCGCGCCCGGGCCGCGGCTCGCGATCAGACGCCCTGGTGCGCCTGATCGCGACGGAGAGGCTTCAGAGAAAGAGGCCGCGGCGCGGCGCCGTCACCGTGAGCTCGCCCAGCTGCGGAATCTCGGCAATGTTGGTCGGCATCGCATCCGGGCAGGCCGCCTGCGCGACATCCGAGAGGCATTCGGTCTGCACCTGCGGGCCGTGCCCGAGGGAAGGGGCTTCGCGGCGGGCGCTCTCGCTGCCTGCGAAAGCCAACGTCAGCACGATGGGGAGAGCGGCGAGTCCTGCATACCGGAATGCGCCTGCGGTTGAAGTCGTCATGACAGTGCTCCTCGGGTTCGATTCAGCCCGGACATTCCCTGGGCTCGTACCTTGGATGCAGGCCGGGCTCAGACCGTTGCAAGGGCCGTTGCGGTTCTCAAGGGCACGCTGGCGGGGTGCCGGCCGACGCACGCAATCGAAGGTTCGTCCCAGCAATCCAGCGCGCTGACAGCGCCAAAACCCGGGCGTACGATCGGGTGACCTGTTGCAGCGGGCGAGCAAAATCATGTGGCGAGCGACTTTGATCGTGCTGTTGATGGCGACGCTGGCGGGCTGTGCGCCGACACCCACCAGGCCTCGCTACGTGGAATCGGCGCCGACCGCGAACAGTCAGTGCCTGAAGTCGGGCACGCGCATCGAGCCTAAGAAGAGTGAGTGTGTGCAGCCGGGCCGCTCCAGCGGCGATCTCACCCGCGCTCACCAGACGACAGCCGCCGGCGCGATCCGGCAGGCCGACCCGAGCATCACGATCCGGCAGTAGGGCCTGTCATTTCGATGTAGCGCGTGCCGTGCCAGACTGAGGCATGCCCGGTCTCAACCGCCGCAAGCTCATCTCCAACGGTCTC
>DATFRO010000086.1:0-9601 GCA_035263105.1 Steroidobacteraceae bacterium
GGCTTCATTTCAGGTCAGGTAACGGATCGTCGTCTGAGCGCCGCCCGGACTGAGGGTTCGCGTGCGATTTTGAATGTTCTTGCATTCAAAATCGTCACTGCGCATTTCACCCAGCCTCCCCAGGCACACCCAGCCGACGACCCAACCGGGCTGCTCTTACTCCTGACGGCTGAGCGCGCGAACCGCAGCCTCCGACCGCTCGCGGTCGTGATCATCGAATTGCTTCACCGTCACCGAGCGCACCGAGTCGCGCTCCAGGCACCGCAGGTTCACGCTGTAGCCGTCCGGATTGGAGCGCGGCACGTAAAAGGATTTGACCCCGCAGTGGCGACAGAACAGGTGCTGGGCAATACGCGTGTTGAAGGTGTAGGTGACGAGCGCTTCCTTCCCGCGCACCAGGTGGAAGCGACTGGCGGGGACGATCAAGTGCAGGAATGCCGTCATCGTGCACATCGAACAGTTGCATTCCCAGACTTCGAGGTCGGCGGGCGCCTCTACCCTGAAGGAGACTGCGCCACAGTGACACCCTCCCTGGTGTACGACGTGCTCCGCGCTCATGAGCCCGGCCGTGCGCCCGGCTGCTTACGCATGACTCCGACAGGCACGGCGCGGGCGCGCGCTTCGTCTTCGAGGAACTTCGCCGGATCTGCGGCGTAGTCACACGCCATCTGCGTCGAGTCGTCGCCCCAGAACAGCATCTCCCCGACGACGAGAGTCGGCACGCCGAAGACCCCCGCCGAGATCGCCGCTTCCGTGTTGGCGCGCAGCTCCTGTTTCACGGGCTCCGCACCGATCGCGCGCTCCGCGTCCGCGACGCCGAGTTCCGCCAGCAGCTGCTCCCAGGCCGCGCGATCGTCAGGAAGCTTGCCGTCGCGCCAGACGAATGCGAACAGCCGTTCGACGGCTTCCTCGGTCGCGCCGAGATGTATGGCGAGCCTCAGCAACGGCAACGGATTGAATGGGTGCGCCCTGGGCAGCGCGAGCGGCACACCACGCCGGCGCGCGAGCCACCGCACCTGGCGGTAAATGAAGGAGCGCTTGGGCGCAATCTCCGCGGGCCCGAGTTGCCCCCAGTGCGACAGCAACCCGGCCAGCAGGACGGGACGCAGGCGAACCTCGAACAGTTCCCTCAGCTGTCGCAGCTCGTGAAACTGCAGATAAGAAAAAGGAGAGATGAAATCGAAGTACCAGTCGGCACGCGTCATGTCGCAGTTCTCAGCCAGCTCGCGCGATCCAGGTCCACGTTGCCGCCGGACAGGATGAGTCCCACCTGCAGGCCCTGAACGTCGAGCCGCTTTTCCAGGAGCGCCGCAACCACCACGGCGGAAGAGGGTTCGATGAGAAGTTTCAACCGCTCGAGTACCAGCCGCGCCGCGGCGAGGATCCCGGCCTCCGAGACCCGCACGATGTCGGCGACGTTGCGCCGGATGATCGGGAAGTTGCGTGCGCCGAGCGAGGCGCGCAATCCGTCCGCCACGGTATCGGGTGCATCGATGAGCACGCGCTCACCACTCGTGAAGGAACGCCAGGCATCGTCCGCCTGTTCTGGCTCGACGCCGATCGCGCGTGCACGCGGCAGGAGTGCGCGCACGACGGTCGCCGTTCCCGAGAGGAGTCCGCCGCCGCCCACGGGTGCGAGCACGAGGTCGAGCTGCGGCTGGTCTTCGGCCAGTTCCAGGCAAGCTGTGCCCGCCCCGGCGATGACGCGGTAGTCATCGTAGGGATGAACGAGGTGCAGATCGCGCCGGGCAAGCAGTGCCGCAAGTGCAGCCTCGCGCGCGACGCGGCCCGGCGGGCAAAGGATCACCTCGGCCCCATGGCCGCGCACCGCGGCCAGCTTCACCGCAGCCGAGTTCTCCGGCATCACCACCACCGCTGGGATGCCACGCAGGCGCGCCGCAAGCGCGAGCGCCGCGCCGTGATTGCCCGAGGAATGCGTCGCCACACCACGCGCAGCCTGCGCCTCGCTCAGGGAGAACACTGCGTTCGAGGCGCCACGCAGCTTGAAGGCACCGCCGCGCTGCAGGTTCTCGCTCTTGAAGAAGAGCTGCGCGCCGAACTGCTCATCGAGCGATTCGTCCCGCAGCACCGGTGTACGACGCACGAACGGCTGGATGCGGGCGGCCGCAGCGCGGATGGCTGCAATGTCCGGCTCCTGCTCCGGAGGCATCGCGCGTTCGCTGCTCATGCGGCGATCAGTTGTCGGGCGGGAGCGCCACGGACGCAGCGAACAGCCGCTCGCGGTAATACTGGAGCTCGCGCACCGAGTCGCGGATATCGTCGAGCGCGAGGTGCGTGGCAGCCTTGGTCACGCCGGCCGCCACCTCGGGCGCCCAGCGGCGCGCCAGCTCCTTGAGCGTGCTCACGTCGAGATTGCGATAGTGGAAGTAGCGCTCCAGGTCGGGCATGAAGCGCGCCAGGAAGCGGCGGTCCTGGCAGATGCTGTTGCCGCACATCGGTGAAACGCCGGGGTCGACGTGCTGCACGAGGAAGTCGAGGGTCATGCGCTCGGCTTCGCGCACCGTCGTGGCACTCGCTCGCACGCGCGCCAGCAGGCCGGAGCTGCCATGCTGACGCTGGTTCCAGTCGTCCATCAGTTGCAGCACCGCTTCCGGCTGATGCAGCGCGAGCACGGGACCTTCTGCGAGCATGCGCAGGTGCTTGTCGGTGATGAGCGTGGCGATCTCGATGATGTGATCGACGTCGGGCCTGAGCCCGGTCATCTCGAGATCGATCCAGATCAGGTTGTCCGGGTCTCGTGCCATGTGTGCGCAGCGGATTGTGCCCGGATATTAGCAGACGGTAAGCTGGCCGCGCCTGCATCCACTTCAGCTGCATGGGTCCGCTCACCGCATCATTCGCGCTCCTGCTGGTTCTCGCGTTGGCGTGCCGCACGTGGCTGCTGAGCCGCCAGATTGCGAGCGCCCGCGCGGCCCGCGAGCGAGTTCCCGACGCGTTCAGCGACGCAATACCGCTCGACGCGCATCGCAAGGCCAGCGACTACACGACCGCCAATGCGCGACTGGCGATCGGCGAGGCGATTCTCGATGCGGTGCTGCTCGCACTGCTGACGTGGGGCGGCGTGCTGGCATGGCTCGACACGTCGTGGCGCGGCCGGGGCCTTGACGGCGTTGCGCTCGGTCTCGCAGTGATCGCGAGCACGTGGCTCCTCACGGCCCTCGCCGGCTGGCCGTTTTCGCTCTACCGCGTCTTCGGCATCGAGACCCGTTTCGGCTTCAATCGCATGGGTTGGCGCTTGTATCTGCTCGATGTGCTGAAGAGCCTCGCGCTCATGCTGGTGCTCGGGTTGCCGCTGCTCGCATTCATCCTGTGGCTCATGCAAAGCGCGGGCCGCTATTGGTGGTGGTACGCGTGGCTCGCCTGGGCGGGCTTCAGCCTGGCATTGACCTGGGCGTATCCGGCGTTCATTGCGCCGCTCTTCAACCGCTTCCAGCCGCTGGGCGACGCCTCGCTCAGGCAGCGCATCGAAGCGCTCATCGCGCGCTGCGGCTTCAGCAGCCGCGGCATCTACGTGATGGATGGTTCGCGCCGCTCGGCGCATGGTAACGCGTATTTCACCGGCTTCGGCGCCAACAAGCGGATCGTCCTGTTCGACACGCTGATCGAGCGGCTCGACCCGGAAGAGATCGAGGCCGTGGTTGCGCATGAGCTGGGGCACTTTCGGCTGCACCACATCCGCTGGCGGCTCGTGATCACGCTGGCGCTGGGTCTCGGCGGGCTCAGCGTGCTCGGCTGGCTGAGTGCTCAGCCGCGCTTCTACACCGCCTTCGGCGTCGCTACGCCTTCGCCGCATATGGCACTACTGCTGTTCGTGCTGGTGTTGCCGATCCTGACGTTCTGGCTCTCGCCTCTCGGCGCCGCGTGGTCGCGCCGGCACGAGTTCGCCGCGGATCGCTATGCGACCGCGCAGGCGAATGCAGCGCAGCTCGCCTCGGCCCTGGTCAAGCTCTATCGCGAGAACGCCACGACGCTGGCACCGGACAAGATCTATTCGGCGTTCTTCGACTCCCATCCGCCCGCGCCGGTGCGCATCGCGCGCTTGCGCGATGCCGGCGCCGAGCCGGTGTGACGATGTCGCAGGCGCAGGCTCATGGCGAGCCGGGAAGGGTCATCGCGAGCCATGGCCGGCATGTCGTGGTCGAAGCTGCGGATCGCGCCACCATTCCCTGCACACTCGCGGCGCGTCGCCTGCAGGTCGTCTGTGGCGATGAGGTTCTCTGGGAGCGCAGCGATACGGCAGGCCGCGGCATCGTGCTCGACCGCCTGCCGCGCCGCTCAGCCCTGTCACGCCTCAACGCGTCCGGCCAGAGCGAAGCGGTGGTCGCCAACATTTCGCAGCTCATCGTGGTGTTCGCACCAGAGCCCGTGCCCGACTTCTTCATCATCGATCGCTATGTGGCGGCCGCGGAACTCTACGGACTGAAGGCGCTGGTGGTCCTCAACAAGGAGGAAATGCCGGACGAGTCCGGTGTGTCCAGGGACGAACTCTCGGTCTATGCACGGATCGGTTACGGTGTCGCGATCTGTTCGGCAACCACCGGTTCCGGGGTCGCCGAGCTCCGCCCGCGCCTGCAGTCCGAAGTGAGCGTGCTGCTGGGACAGTCCGGCGTCGGCAAATCGACGCTTGCGAATCGCCTGCTGCCCGGACTCGACGCCGAGACGGCCGCGCTGTCGCGCAGCACCCTGGAGGGCCAGCACATCACGAGCGTGTCAACGCTGCACCACTTGCCCGGTGGCGGCGATCTGATTGATTCACCCGGCGTGCGTGACTACGCACCGGATGTCGAGCTGCTTGCCGACCCGGCGCACGCGTTCCGTGAATTCACCGCGCCTGCGGCGCATTGCCGCTTCCAGGATTGCCGTCACCTGCGCGAGCCGGATTGCGCGGTACGCAGCGCCGTCGAGTCGGGCGAGATCACGCCACGCCGCTACGAGAGCTACCGCCGCCTGTCGCGATTGCAAGCGAAGGTGCGCGAAACACGACCGCGCAAGCCGGGACGTAGTTGATCAGCCGATGACCTGGCGTCCCGCGAGCGCGTGCGCCAGCGTTCCGCCGTCGACATATTCGAGTTCGCCACCGACCGGCACGCCATGTGCAATGCGCGAGGCGCGCACGCCGCGGCGTGAGGCGATCTCGCCGATCACGTGAGCCGTAGCGTCGCCCTCCACCGTGGGATTGGTCGCCAGGATCACTTCCGTCACCTCGCCCTGCGCGAGGCGTGCTTCGAGATGCGCCAGGCCGAGCTGCTCGGGACCGATGCCGTCGAGCGGCGAGAGATGCCCCATCAGCACGAAATATTGTCCGCGGAAGCTCCCGCTCTGTTCGATGGCCACGACGTCAGCGGGCGATTCGACGACGCACAACAATGCGGGATCTCGTTGCGCGGAGGCGCACGTCGTACACAGCTCCTCTTCGGTCAGCATGCGGCACCGCTTGCAGTGGCCGACCCGCGCCAGCACGTCGGCGAGTGCGGAGGCGATTTCACGGCCGCCGTCGCGATCGCGCTCGAGCAGGTGGAACGCCATGCGTTGCGCGGTCTTCGGACCGACTCCCGGCAGGATGCGCAGCGCCTCGATCAACCGTGCCAGGGCGGGGGAATATCTCATCTACAGCGGCAGTTTGAACCCGGGCGGCAGTGCCATTCCCGACATCAGCCCGGAGAATTTCTCCTGGACACGCGCCTCGACCTTGCGAACCGCATCATTGACCGCGGCGGCGATCAGGTCTTCGAGCATGTCCTTGTCGTCCTTGAGCGTCGCAGCGTCGATCTGCACACCACGCACTTCGTGGCGGCCATTCATCGTCACGCGCACCATGCCGCCGCCCGCCTCGCCCTGCACTTCCAGTTGGCCCAGCTCCGCCTGCGCCTTCTGCATGTTCGCCTGCATCTGCTGGGCTTGCTTCATCAGGTTGCCGAGACCGGGTTTCATGGTCACTCCTGGCGCGCTGTCAATTGAGCGGCTTGATCGAGTCGGGAATCAGCGTCGCGCCCAGTCGCTCCTGCAACGCGCGCACGGTGGAATCCGCCTCGAGTTCGACCCGCGCGGCCTGCAGTCGTTCCTCGGCCGCCTGTGCCAGCTCGCGCGCCGGCGTTTGCGTCGCCTCCTCGGCCAGCTCGATCTGCAGCTGGATCTCGCCGCCCAGCACGCGCCCCAACGCGCCGGCGAGTGTTTCCTCGGTCTGGCGCGTGCGGAAATGCACACCTCTTGGATCGAGCAGCAAGCGAACCTGGTTTTGCTCGCGCGCCAGCAGCGTGCAATTGATGGCGAGTTGGCGCGCCGCGCCCTGCACGTCGAGCGCACCGATCATGGCGCGCCAGGAATCGGCAGGCGTAGCGCCGGCAGGCGCATGCGAAGTCTTCGCGGGAGGCGCTGCGGCGGCTGCAGCGGTGCGCAGTGTGCGCGCCGGCATGTCCGTGGCTTCCGCCGGCCGGAACGCGAGCATGCGCAGCAGCACCATCTCGAAGCCGCTGCGTTGCTCGGGCGCAAGGTCGAGATCGCGCCGCCCGACGATCGCAAGCTGATAATAGAGCTGCAGATCCGCGGCGGAGATCCTGCCGGCCAGGGTGTCGAGCGTCTCCGGAGCGAACGCCTCGCCGGCTGTGTAGCCCGGAATCGCCTGGCGTAAGGCGACCTTCTGAATCAGCGTCGCGAGGTCATCGAGCGCCGCTGCGTAGTCCGGGGCGAACTCGTCGAGTGCCGCGACGCTTTCCATGACTGAAGCGGCGTCACCGGCCGCGATCTGCTCGAGCAAACGCACGGTGTGAGCGCGATCGACGGTGCCCAGCATGGCGCGGGCCTCGCTCTCGGTCAGCTTGCCGCCACCGAAAGCGATGAGCTGATCGAGCAGGCTGAGCGCATCGCGCAGGCTCCCGTCGGCGGCCCGCGCCAGGAGCTCGATCGCCGCGGGTTCCGCCTGCAGGTTCTCCGCCGCGATGATCTGCTTGAGACGCGCGCCGATCAGGCTCACGGGCAGGCGTTTCAGGTTGAACTGCAGGCACCGCGACAGCACCGTCACCGGCAGTTTCTGCGGATCGGTGGTCGCGAGCAGGAACTTCACGTGCGGCGGCGGCTCCTCGAGCGTCTTGAGCAACGCATTGAAGGAATGCGTCGACAGCATGTGCACCTCGTCGATGAGGTACACCTTGAAGCGTCCACGCGAGGGCGCGTACTGCACGTTGTCGAGGAGCTCACGCGTATCGTCGACCTTGGTCCTGGAAGCCGCATCGACTTCCAGCAGGTCGACGAAACGGCCCTCGTCGATCTCGCGACACGCGGCGCAGGTGCCGTCGGGCTTCGAGGAGACACCGGCTTCGCAGTTCAGGCACTTCGCCAGGATGCGTGCGAGCGTCGTCTTGCCGACGCCGCGGGTTCCGGTCAGCAGGAAAGCGTGATGCACGCGGCCACTGTCGAGTGCGTTGCTGAGCGCACGCACCACGTGTTCCTGACCGACGATTTCGCTGAAGTCCCGCGGACGCCACTTGCGGGCGAGCACCAGATAACTCATGAGTCACACTCTAATCGGAGGGTGGCAGCCCGCACCAGCACTTCTCCGGCACCCGATCGGTGCCGCTACCGTTGCTCCCTTCCGGGCCTGGCGGGGTTCACGGCGGATCGTCGCGGCGACGCCGATGCGGACTGCCATTGAAGGCTCAAGTGGCGGAGTAGAGTGGGACACACAGAATGTGCCTCACAAAAACTTCTCCACTGACCGGCACTTGCAAGCCCGCTGAAAGCCGGTCACGCCCCGCATTGTACCGCGTGGTACAGCGGAGGCGGCTATGCCGGCACAGCGAAGAGGTGAAAGATTTGTCTCGCGGGTCGTGGTTCCAGTGGACATACGTCACCCGGTTGGGCGCGGAGAGATTGCAAAAATCGCTGAGGAAGCCAACGCCCCTGTTGGTCTCTCAGTGGGAAACCATCTCCGCACGATGTTCGACGAAGTTCGCAAGCAACGCTCACTGTCCAAGGAGCAGATGGACGCACTTGTCCGCTCATACCTGGACGCGGAGCTGGATCAAGTCGAGTCCCGTTACTTGTCCATATACGGACCGAAGGGACTTGACCATCCGGAGACTGAAGGCGGCAACGTCTTTGCTCATGATCGAGCTGAACGGGCAGACGAACTCCTCTCGTCAGCCGACATCGCGCCCATAACACCCCGTGCAAAGTCCCTTCTGGACATGGCTGGACTGTCCTTGGACGAGTCCTCCCTGGAGTTCCGCCAGTTCTGCCTCCGTCTCCTGGACGCGCAACGCACAGCCGCCGTCGCGGAGATCCGCGCAAGCAGTGGCGACCCTAGCGCACTCCTACGCACGGCCGCTTCTGCGGTCACGCAGGAGAAGCCTAAGGCGGTGTCGCAGGGAAGTCCGCAGCTCTCCGAGTGCATCACGCGCTTCCTGGCCTTCAAGGACGCGCAGAAGTCTTGGGACTCACGGACACGCAGTACGAACGTCGCCTGTTACGCCGAGCTGGTCTCACTCGTTGGCGACAAGCCAGCGGCAGAGGTCACGAAGGCGGACCTGAGCGACTTCTACCAGAAGGTTCCGCAACTCCCCTCGCGCGGCGGGACGAAGTTCAAGGGCAAGTCCGCTGCTGAGCTGATTGAGCTGACGAAGGACATGGACATCCCGCGTCTGGCTCCCAAGTCAGTGAACAAACGCTTCCAGCTCGCCCGTTCGTTGTGGAACTGGATGGAGAAGCAGGACATCGTGGCGAAGAACATCGCCGCAGACGTGCTTCCCGACGTTCGCACAGGCAAAGGCCGCGAGGCCCGCGACGCCTTCAGCGATACAGAAGTGTTGGCGATTCTCTCGACCGTCGAGGGAACCAAGCACCGCGAGCAGTGGCACAAGTGGATTGCCCCTGTCCTGGCCTTCTCAGGGATGCGCCTCCAGGAGGCGTGTGGTCTCCGCAAGCAGGACATCAAGAAGGTGGACGGCATCTGGTGCTTCAACATCGAGGAGCATGACCAGCGCGGGCTGAAGAACGAGACAACCGCAAGGCTCGTCCCGATTCACACGCAGCTCGTGAAAGCGTGCCTCCTCAAGTACATTGAGAGTGTCCGTGAGGGGAACCTGTGGGGGCTTCGTGAGGGTGTCCGTGACGCTGACTCAGGTCGCGTCTCCAAGTGGCTCAACCGTGTCATTGACAAGGCCATCGGCCACGACGCGAAGAAAGTCGCTCACTCCTGGCGTCACACCATCGCGACCAAGCTCAAGGGACACGATGTCCCCGAGTACGTCATAGCGGAGCTGGTGGGCCACGAGAACGACAGCATCACCACTGGCCGCTATGGGAAGAAGGTGGATGTGTCCAGGCTGAGGAAGGCGCTGGAGCTGATAACGTTCAAGGCCTTTCAGGTGCAGTAACGAGCAATCGAATCTCGCGTGTTCCGGTACTTCTTCATATCGTCCATCGTTAGCTGGCAACCAGGGGCACTGTCGAGACATTCCTGACGGACTGCTTGCTGCCTTCGCAGCTCATTACAGGACCAATTATTGACGGACGAGCATCCGGACAGAGTGAGGATCAACAGACCGAGCGCGGCGCGCATACATTCAGTCTCCCGTTGGGTAAC